>NZ_DF820484.1 GCF_000691805.2 Weissella oryzae SG25
TTCGCAAATGTTTTTGCATCAAGTAAACTTGATGACCCTACACATTTGTTTTATCGAAACGTTATTCAGTTTTCAATGATCTACTTGTCGTTTGACGACTTGATATATACTACGCTACTTAATCAACGATGTCAACAACATATTTGCTCAAGTAAGTATATATCTTTTTGTCGAACTGACGACTTGATTTATAATACAGACATTGTTAATCAAAGTCAACAACTTTTGTCTTCGAGTTTTCACAAAGTTTACCTAACACTAAATAATTTGTTTTTTAAATTAGTCTCAAATGAATTAGCTTGCATTCTTTTAAGTAGATACATAAAAGTGTTTTTCTAATTTAATAAACTAAAAGGGCAGGTCCAGTCCGGCCTGCCCAACTATATCTTATCTATGTTCCACTACCATGATTGCTTAATTATTTCCATTGTCGCAGCTAAATCTGTCGTTTGTGTTAGTAATGAAATCATTGCTATGCCATCTAGACCAGTTCTTTTTAAAGTGGCTTGATTTTCAAGGTTAATTCCTCCAATACCAACCGTTGGTAAACTATTCTGAGCCAAAATTTCCGTTAATTGGGCCAAGCCTAATTCTGGTGCGGCATCTGCTTTAGACTGTGTCTTAAAGATTGGGCCTACCCCTAAATAATCTGCTTGGCTGCTTTGAGCCTTTTGCATTTCAACTGCGTTGCGAACTGAAAGACCAATAAAAACATTTTGTGGTAAAAATTCCCGAGCTAATTCTAATTGAACATCAGCTTGACCAAGGTGGACTCCATCGGCATCTACTTCTTTAGTCAATTTCACATCATCATTCACGATAAAATTTACACCAGCTTGCGCAGCAAATTCTCGTAAAGTCTGGGCAAATCTTAAGCGTTCATTATCATCAGCATAGATAGCACCTTTATCTCGAAATTGATAAGTAGTTATTCCACTAGTGATAATATTTTTAATTCGCTGTTCACTCTGTGGCAAGGTCAAGCCTGCAAAATCTTGTGGCCCAGCTATAAAATAACGTTTCAAAATTTGTTTATCCATCATATTTACCCATTAACCCAATGATTTAATGGTCCATGCCCATGGCCAATCTTAATGCCATCACCAATTGCTCGATTCATAAATTCTTTTGCAGTAGGCATGATTACTTCCAAAGACTTTCCTTTCGCCAAGCCTGCTGCAATATAAGCAGATAAAGTATCACCCGTACCATGGGTTCGTTTGGTATCGATTCTAGGAGCCTTATAGTAAATAACTTGGCCATCCTTGGTTAACAAAGCATCAGAAATAATATTTCCTTTCCCATGTCCCCCCTTAATCAAAACATTTGTTGCACCCATCGCTTGCAATAAATGCAATGCTTCAACCATATCTGCATCTGTCTCAATCTCTTGCCCCAATAATACAGCGGCTTCAGTCAGATTGGGCGTGATTAATTCAGCCAAAGGAAATAGATTATCCTTAATCAAATTAATTGCTTCATCTGCTAGTAACTTCGCACCACCCTTGGCAACCATAACTGGGTCTACAACTAAATTCTTCACTGAATTTTTTTCTAAACCTGTTATAACTGCCTGTGCTGTAGCTAAATCAAAAAGCGCACCAGTCTTTGCTGCCTTAATATCTAAATCATCAAAAACGGAGTTAAACTGTTCTGCAATAAAATGAGCTGATGTTGGTAAAATAGCTTGCACACCATAAGTATTTTGAGCAGTTAGGCCAGTAATAATACTAGCTGCATAAACCATCTGATTTTGAAAAGTTTTTAAATCTGCGTTTGCTCCGGCACCGCCACTTGAATCAATTCCCGCTATTGTTACGACCTGCGCTAAATTTTTCATCATTTCCCCCTTAATTTGCTTCATATAAACAATCTAGCAGTGCATTGATAAAGTTGGCCGGTTTTTGTTCAACTATCTGTGCGGCTTTGACGCCACTATTAGCAAAAAGTTCGGTTGCTTCAACTGCCGCAGCAAAATAATCTGCACTAACGGCACTAAACGTGCCAATTAGTGCTGAAAGCATATCCCCAGTACCAACATTAATCTTAAATAAATCACTATGTGCTGTAATCTTTATAACCTGTTGACCATCCGCAATAAGGTCAGTTGGCCCTGACTGTACAATAATCGCACCCGTTTTCTGTGCAGCGTCCAAGACAATCGCTTCATTAATTTGATTGTCTAAGGCATCAATGCCTTTACCGGCTACCGTTTGATTAGCAAACCAAGCAATTTCTGCTGCATTTCCGCGAATTATATTGACCTTAATTTCTTTGAGTAAGGCAGTTACAATTTCACCACGATAAGGTAATGTTACTGCCACCGGGTCCAAAATCACTGGTTTGTTAAGTTGATTCGCTAATTTCCCGGCCTCGATATAAAGCGGCAATAATTCGTCATTAAGCGTACCAATATTAATCACCAATGCCGATGCTATTTGCATTAATTCTGCAAGCTCATTTGAAGCCGTTGTCATTAACGGTGATCCACCTACATAACTAATCACATCAGCAACTCTCTGCTGGGTGACTGTATTTGCCAAATTCAAAACTAGCGGTTGCTTTTCACGTACTTGATTAATAATGCCCATCTATTTCCCTCCGATACTAGCACAGCACTTACTAGGACAAATAAAAAGCCAAACCGAGATACACCCGATTTGGCTAAATTCACTGCTTTAACTATTAATCAAAACGATAAATTCACTTCCCTACGCAAGTCTTAACTTAATCAGGTTCAAAGGGTCCGATTACTCGTCTCAGGCATACTTGCCCCCCCTAGTAAGAATATTTAATTGTTAAGTTCATTATGCCAACTTTATTGAACTTTTTCAAATAACCATCAATATTAATCATCATCCTCAGTCCGGCCTTCAAACAAAGATTTACCAAGTTCGCCCTGTAATAATCGGCACTGATGTTGATTAAACGCCAAAAGTGCAACCAATATTTGTGTCAACCTTTCCTGCTCAGCTTGCTGACTAAGTTTGATTGCCCGAGTAATAAACATATTCTGTACATCAAAATCCTTTACCGTCCGTTCCAAAATAAACGAACGGCTTTCATATTTGTCCTGTCCACTCTCTTGAATCATCGCATACTCAACATATTCCGCTAGTGTCGTTGGTACAAGTTCACCCAAATCAACTAAATGCTCACTAAGCTCTTCAAAATAGTTTAGTTCAGACTGTGCTAACTCTGTAAAAAGTTGTTGATCGGCAATTTTAGCTAAATATAAGTGTCCTTGCCGTAATTTATTCCAGGTAATAATTAAATTTGCTAAGACATGACTGACCATTGCACCAGCAGTTGGTTGCTGATGATCTAGTTTTACTTGCTCTAACTCGTTTGCATATAATTCGGCCGCTGTTGTCATAGGACTATACCTCACTAACCTTTGTACTAATCACTGGATAACCTAACTTTTCAACTATTCCAACTAAAGCAGCACTTGCAAGCAGACCAGAGTCAAAAGTCACCTTAACTTTACTAGCATTAAACAATACTTTTACATTGCTAACTCCAGCTTGTTTTACTAGACTCTTTTCGATTTTCACCATACATGATGGGCAGGTTAGCGTATCTAGTTGCATACTTATTTTTTTCATCGAATTTACCTCAGTTTCTTAACTTTTTTCAGCATTAAATAATTGAATTAACTTGATGCTAGCCAACTTTAAAGTAAGTTAAACGCATTGCATTCACAATAACGATTAAAATACTTGCTTCGTGAACAAACATACCGCTCGCCATGTGAATATAACCAAAGAACAGCATAATAAATAAAAATATAACCGTTAACACCGCGATAATAATGTTCTCAACTACATTTTTTTGTGCCTTTTTTGCCAGTCCATAAGCATGCTTTAGGCTAGCAAAATCAGCATTTATTAACACGACGTCGGACGTTTCAATTGCTACATCCGTGCCACTCCCCATCGCAATGCCAATATCAGCCAGTGTAAGTGCTGGGCTATCATTTATACCATCCCCAATAAAAGCCACTTTTCGACCGCTCTTTTGTAGCCTTTTCACAATTTCAGCTTTAGCTGTTGGCAACAAATCAGCTTCAAAACGATCTAGCGGCAGCTGGCTAGCTAGCATTTGGCCTGTCTTTTGACTATCACCAGTCAACATAACCAATTGCTTAATGCCCTGCCTTTTCAAACTATCTAAACTTGCAGTAACATTTGGTCGTAATTTATCGGTAATCGCAAAAATTGCACGTACATGGTCGTCAGCAAACAATACCGTCGACATTCCAGCTTTTTGGAAGGTTAATAAGTCAGCCTGCATTGCTTCGGTTAATTGCACCTCATGGGCTGCCAAAAGTTGCTGGTTACCAACCAGCCAAGTTTCCCCAGCGATTCGGCTAACGATTCCTTGACCCATACGAACCTCTGTTGTTTCAATTACAACTTGGCTAGCTATTTTTAAATAATTAACAATGGCTTTCGCTAGTGGATGATTGCTCTCTTTCTCAATTGCGACCAATTTTTCCTGTGTTGCTAAATTAAAATCATAACTTTTTACATTCACGACACTAGGTTGTCCTTGCGTCAAAGTACCAGTTTTATTAAAAAGCATGGTATCAACCTGAGCTAACGTATTTATCGTTTCGGCTCCTTTAATTAATATTCCATGTTTCGCGCCGTTACCAATTGCAGCCACCATCGAAACGGGTGCTCCAATTACCAGCGCTCCAGGGCAAGCCAAAACGAGCATTGTAATTGCTAAGCCTAAATTCCGACTAACTAAGCCCACCACAAGCGCTATTACTAAAATAGCTGGCGTGTAGTATTTAGCAAAGGAGTCAATAAAATTTTCAACTGAGCTCTTGCTATCCTGAGCCGTTTCGACCATTTCAATGATTTTCCCAAAGGTAGTATCTTCACCCACCTGCTTTGCAGTAATCCGCAACGTACCATTTTCAACGATACTTCCCATAAAAACCGTATCACCGATTTGTTTGTGTACCGGCATTGCTTCGCCGGTTATGCTTGCTTCGTTAACATAAGCACCGCCTTTACTAACAATACCGTCTACTGGAATTTGTGAACCAGTCTTAACAATCAACAAATCATTAACTGCAACTTGGTCAATATCAACAATTTCAGCGCTACCATTAGCTAACTCTCGTACAGCAGTTTTTGGCGCCAAATTAGTTAATTGTTTGATAGATTGGCGGGTTCTTTCTAGGGTCTTCTTCTCCAAAAAACTACCAAATAAAAAGAGAAAAGTTACCATTGCGGCTTCTTCATACTCGCCAATTACCATGGCGCCAATCACTGCAATTGTAACTAGCAGTTCAATTGCAATCACGCCAAATCGCAAGGCTTGATATGCCTTTATAGCAACCGGAACGAACCCAAATATGGCTGCAATAACTAATAAGGTTGTACTAATTTCAAACCAGGCCATTAAATGTGTACCCCAAGCAAGGCCCAACATTATCGCTAAGGCAGTTACTACTTGACCGTTATGTTTTAGCATAAATTTCTGTAGCATGCTCCAAACACCTACCCTCCTTTTATTTAACATACCTAGTTTAGGTGATTGGCACTTTATAAAACTTGTCGAGCATCAAGTTTTGCTTAAATAACTAAATAAAATGCAATAAAAAATAAGCTAATCAAATTCCACAGCTTAGTGCGTGCAAAATTCAATTAACTTATAAACACATCTATTCTAACTTGACGTCGTTATTTAACTGCTTTGATTTTAATAAATTCCAAAAAGCGATTATTTTGATAAACTGCTGCCTGCCCCACTGGCAACTCAGTTATTGTCTGTGCCTGCTCAGGTTGGATTGTCGTCAGGTAGCTTAGCTCATCCCGACTAACGATTTGATGAACTAATAAATTAGCAAATTGTGTCACCATTTTAACAGGTAAATCTAATGGTGATTGTGTTGTTAAGGTTAAGTTTATGCCATATTTACGCCCCTCACGTAATATTTGAAAAAGCCCATTTTCTGCAATCTTATCCGTTACCACCGGTAAATAACGATGCGCTTCATCTAGAAAAACCATCATAGGGAAACGCTCTTGATTCTTTGTTCGGCTCGCCAATAATCCTTGCATCAACAAGGAAACTAACTGTCCTTGTAAGACCGGTAAAGCTTTAAGGGCTGACAAATCAATTACTAGACTACGATGATGACTTTGATTTTTTGCGAATAATTGTACAACAAAATCAATTGCAGTCTTTACCTTCCTTTGTCCCGGCTTATTTGTCGCCGTAAACTTGAATACCGCACCAATAATCGGGTCATTAACTAGCTCCTGGAGTTTGATAATATCTGACCAATCTTCACGGATTGCCGCATAATCATATACTTGTCCCAACACTTGATAGTCTGCTCGCTCATCAGCAAACGGAACTACGTATTCTTCGATAATTTGTTGTGCAAGTAATTTCAAATCATAATCGTAGGCCCAATGCCCTAGCCGTGCCAGCTGACGACTATATTTTTTGATTGCGACATTAATTTTGGGATAAATAGTACCTTGCTGCGTAATATTTTTTTGAATACGCAAAGCAGCGATTGCCTGCGCTAACTTGCTTATAAACCGTTGATTTTCAGATAAACCAAAAATTTGATTAAAATCATTAGCCGATAAACGGCTCGCTTCAAAATAGCTATTCTCCGCCAGCTTGTATACAATCGCATTCGGGACCGTGCTATATTCACCAGTTGGATCAAGAATAATATTAGTTTGATTAGTTGCTTGAAGTTCATCAATCGCGGCTAGCACGGTGGTAGTTTTACCACTACCGGTTTGGCCAATTACTAATGTATGCGCATTATTAATTAGTGGTTTTGCTGCCAGCTTCGCAATTTCTACATCTTTTACCATCATCTAAAGTTCTCCTCAAAGCTTCTAGCTGGGTTCGTTTAATTAATATATTTCTTACTTGTTATTACCTTAATTATAAAGCGAATCCGGACATTAAACTTTTTTCGCTCACTTTTTAATAAAAAGCGTAAAATTAAAAAGAAAAAGGGGATTTAAAATGATTAAATTAGAAGACCGAATTAAAGGCTCATGTACTACCATTCTAGTCGGAAAAGCTGCATCACTTGATGGTTCAACTTTAATTGCCCGTAATGATGATGGTCATGAAGCCCTTGACCCACAACGTTTTGTGGTCGTTACACCTGAGCAACAACCACGGCACTACGAAGCCGTCCTATCAGGTTTAAAGTTAGACTTACCTGATAACCCACTCCGTTATACTTCAATTCCAAATGCCAATTTGAGCAATGGAATTTGGCCGGCAGCTGGTATCAATAGTAAAAATGTCGCCATGTCTGCGACCGAAACAATTACTACCAATCCGCGTGTTTTGGGACTAGACCCTTACGTTGCAGCTGGACTTGGTGAAGAAGACCTTGTAACGCTAGTGTTGCCATACATCAATTCAGCTCGTGAAGGTGTTTTGCGCCTCGGTGAATTGCTCAGCCAACACGGTACCTACGAACCAAATGGTATCGCCTTCTCTGATAACAACGAAGTTTGGTGGCTAGAAACTATCGGTGGTCATCATTGGGCGGCTGTCCGTATTCCAGATGATGCCTATGTAGTTGCGCCAAATCGGATGAACATTGATAAGTTTGATTTTACTAGTGCAGACACCCTAGCTTCAGATGACTTACAAAGCTTTATCGACGATAACCAACTTAACCCTGATTTTACTGGTTATAACCTACGGCACATTTTCGGTTCATCTTCAATCAAAGATACTGTCTATAACAACCCACGTACTTGGTTTGGTCAGAAGTTCTTTACCCCAGAAATTGGTACAGAATACGAGCCAACGGAACAAGATTTGGCCTTCATTATGCACGCCAATCGTAAAATTTCCGTTGAGGATGTTAAGTATGTATTGAGTAGTCACTTTGAGAATACTCAATACGACCCTTATGGTCACGGCTCAGTCAGTGACCGCAAGCGTTTCCGTCCAATTGGTATCAACCGTAACCACAATGTGCACGTTCTCCAGATTCGTAATAATGTACCTGCTGATATTGCTGGTATTCAATGGATTGCCTTTGGCGCAAATACTTTCAACACGATTGTGCCATTCTATACCAACGTTGAAGATACGCCAGCTAGCTATCGCGATGCTTCTGATACCTTTGACCCTACCAACATGTATTGGTTAAGTGCTACAACAGCCCTCTTGGGTGACACAAACTATGAGTTCTATATGGATATGCGCGATGGTTATGTACTTGAAGCCATGGCTGAATACCATGCAATTCAACATGAAGTTGATGCCCGTGTAACTGGTAGTGTTGATGTACCCGTCTTACTAGCTGATGCTAATGACCGCCTAGCTAAAATGGCCGTTAAGAAGCAGACTGAGTTGTTAGGTAAGATGGTCCGCTCAGGTTCAGAGCACATGACCCTACGCTTTAACTTCAACGACTAAGCGATAAATAATTTATTTTTAATGCAAAAAGCCATGACCAGTAGTGAGTTAACTCACCATTGGTCATGGCTTTTTCAATGTAACAGTTATAAATCATTCAACGCTGCTAATAGTTTGGCTTCGCTGATTTGCATTGCAGCTTTAAAGTCACTGTAAGTCATCCTATTTTGCGGGATGTGTAAGCCTAATTTGGTAACTGTTGCGTCCGTTCTTTCTACTACATTGTCCTCATAACTGGTCCCAGCGTTAACATTCAAAATGATACTATCAACGACCGCTGTTTCAGGATAAATATAAAAACCCTTTTGTGCATTAAACCGATACATATAAGCTAGAATTTGTTGGTAATCTTTACTACTAATATTCTTAGCCCATTTATATTTTGCATCAATAATTACCCGGTTAGCATTATTTTTACTAATAAAGTCTGGGTATATTTCGCCTGACTTTTTTCCAGCATGCGAGAATAAGTATTGACGGCCAAGGTGCTTTTTATTCTGGGGATGATAAAAATCATCGCCTAGCAATCCATTAACATACTCTTCCCAGAGCCAAGCCCCATCAAATAAAAAGCCTGCAATCTTTTGTTCGCCTATATTAACTTGTTGCCGCTGATGACGTAATAGCGAAATACATAAACGTTGTAAAATCTGATATTCGCGATAGTAACCATGGCGAAGCCTTTGCCGTTCATTTTCATTTAAAATATCAAGCCGTGCACGTCTATCATAGCTAGGCGTCGCCTGGACGATTTGCTGAACTTCATCACGTACTTGTTCGAGTAACCGGTCACCATAGGATAATTGCTTTATCGCTTCAAGCGTATGCCGGATTAACTCCGTCAAATAATTATCTTGAATAAAATCATCACTTTTATAGGCAAATTTACCGGTGAAAGGCATATTTTTGCGAATGTGCTCCGCAACATCAAGCGTCCCTTTAAGATTTGAATCGTTATAGTGATGTTGCACGTAGGTTTTAAAAAGGCCTTTACGTAGCGCTTGTTTTAAATAATGTGGAAATATGAAGCTTAGTAGGTTTAACGAGTTATCCGTCGTACTTGCATCAATGGGCAAATTCAGTGCATTGGGGATGTCTAATACCCGCTCAATTAAGTATTGCGAAAAATAATCATGTTCTTTATTTGCGAAGCGTGACTGAATTACTAGCCGTTCGTCGGCCTTACCAAGAAAACCCATTACATTTGAAGAGCGATAGTCATCATTAATTTTTTGTAAAACGAACTGGCCTTCTGAAAGGTCATCTGCTATTCTACCCTCATCTGGTAAAGCAAAAATACCACGCTGCTTCAAATAAGCTAAATTTTTATTAACCAATAACTGCCCTAGCTGAGGTACCGTAGCAATTTCACTAGGCATTACCTTACTATTATCTTTAACCCTCAGAATTTTCATCAGCATCACTCTGTTCTAGTTCAGGGTAACCATAAGCATTGGCAAATTGTTCCATAATAGCCTGTTCGTTGTACATTCCCCGCACATATTCAGCCAAGACTGGTTGTAAATAACCTGTCCAGAGTTGGTCAAAAGTTAATTGCTTTAGATTGAGAAAGTAGGCCGGACCAATCTGATAATTACGACCTAGTTCGGCAACACCATTAATCACTTGATTTAAAGCCGTTAGCTTTTTAATAGCTTGTTCCCGCTTTCCTTCATCCAAATCAGCTAACATCGCCAATCGTGTATCTGACGCAATCTCAATAAAACGAAAGCGGCGGTGCATAGCAAAATCAAAAACGCCAACCGAACGGTCAATATCATTCATAGTTCCAATAATATAAAGGTTCGCTGGAATCGAAAACTTCTTTTCAGGGTCTTCATGCAAATTCGCATACTGAGTTGCCACTGCACCAGCTCGGCCACGGTACCCTGGATCAATCGCAAAGAATAGTTCACCAAATATCTTGGCGACTTCACCGCGATTGATTTCATCAATAATAAAAACATAGGGCTTTAATGCCACCCGCTTGATACCACTAGTATCAGGTTGGATTGTTTGTTCTTTAATTGCTTTATAAATCGCTAAAATGTATGAGTAACCTTGGGTTGCATTAAGCTTACCAAAAAATTCTGTAACATCTTTTACTCGCTCAAAAGTTTGCTTAGCCTGCAACATCGCTCTAAGGTCATTAAGGCTAAGGATAAGCTTATCAGTAATGGTGTTTCCTGGGATTGAAACATAAATTCGTTGCTCATCACGTTTTGTAATATAAAACTCACGACCAGTCATAATAGTTAGCTTAATTTCATCAGATTCCAAAGTTGCAAAGAATTGCATTATCATATCTTCTACGGAAACTTCTTTTTCAAGCTCCAGCTTAGATTTTTGCGCATCATCAAAGTTTTTTTGCGCCTTTGCGACAAAGTTAGTAAAATTCCCCATCCGCAACTCAAAACCCATTGAGCCATCTGCATCCTGTTTTGGTCGTAAACCTTCAACAAAATCAGTGTAATCATAGCTGGGGTGGAACTGCACAAATTCAATCTGTTGCTGAGTTTCTTTATCAAGGCGTGTATAATCGTCAAATTCACCATTACTGATAATACTAGTAGCGACTTGCTTAGCTAGGTAAGTTTTCCCCGTTCCCGGTGCACCATGAAAAATAACATTTTTCGAATTAATTAAAGCATTTTTATAGGTATCTATATATTCGTTTACTTGATTTTTCATGGTACTTTTCCTAGTTCTAAATATTTTATATTGTTATTATCGTAACATATTAATTAGGTTTGTTTCGCCAATAGATTATGTTTTCTACAAAGCAAAAAGCTGTTTAATCAAAATATGATTAAACAGCTCGTTATATAAAAACTCTTACAGACTTATTCAACAAATTAAGAATTACTTTCTCGTAATAATACACATAAAACTAAAAACTATTTTAGTTTTAATGCGTCTTTAGCCCTGATATGTCAACTAAACTAAATAAATAGGCTAAAATTAAATTACTCTCCCGTAACGTACACTCCCTCGTCATTCTTCATCAGCATGAGCTATTAATGAACACAACAGAGGAGAACAATATGTTTGATGAAAGTAATCCACACGAACTTTTCCATATTTATTACAAACACTGGATTTCCGTTTACAAAGATGGAGCTATTCGAAAAGTTACAATGAATAAATATCTAATGACTTATCAATGGTTAGTTAAGCTCGTCCCAAATTTGAAAGTTAGCGAATTAACGCGTAGTGCTTACCAGCAGCTTTTAAACGAGTATGCCAAAGAACATGAACGCCAAACCACCATGGATTTCCATCATCAGCTTAAAGGTGCTGTCCTTGATGCCGTTGATGAAGGGCTCATTCAACGTGACCCAACCCGTAAAGCCATTATCAAAGGCAAAACACCGCGGGAAAAAAAGCCCAAATATCTCAATCAATTTGAGCTACACACCATGCTTACTCATTTAAATCTCTCACAAGAAATTAACTGGGATTGGTTTATTCTACTCATCGCAAAAACAGGAATACGCTTTTCGGAAGCTTTAGCAATAACCCCTAAAGACTTTGATTTTCCACATCAACTGTTATCCATCAATAAAACTTGGGATTATAAATTAGAAGGTGGCTTCTCACCTACGAAGAATCGTTCTTCGGTACGTAAGGTTCAACTTGATTGGCAAACCGTTATCCAATTCTCAGAATTAGTTAAAGACATGCCAGAAAGCGCACCTATTTTTGTTCAGGATAAGAAAAAGGTTTATAACTCAACCGTAAATGGCATCCTTGAACGTACTTGTAAAAAAGCGAATGTTCCTATCATCACTATCCATGGGCTCCGTCACACTCATGCTTCACTTTTATTATTTGTTGGTGTTTCAATTGCAAGCGTTGCCCGCAGACTTGGACATGCCAGTATGACAACTACTCAAAAAACCTATTTGCATATCATCCAAGAGCTCGAAAACCAGGACGTTGATCTAATTATGCGGTCACTTTCTGGTTTAAGCTAGACACAATAACCTAGCTCATACTGATGAAGGGTGATGAACTTGCTGTGATTACTGGAAAGGTATTTAATTTACTCATCTTTATTTAAAAATAATATATGGTTAGATATTTAGTTATCTTTTAAACTAGCTCAATTTCAGATTAAAGTATCAAGCATAAGTGTTATATCCTAAAATTTCTACTTTACGTTCAATTAAACTGTTGTTTTGTTTCTAGCAACCACTTAGGTAGTGCCTGAGTCAATCTCATGTTATGTCTAAGCTTGTTGCCAGCACTCTGATTTTTAGCTTTTGAAAAATCAACGCTCCGAATTATTTCATCAATATATGGTATAACATCACGATTTGAAATAACGTAGGCCGACAAAGAGTGACTCAGTAAATTGTCATCAATTCCCCATTCTTCTGCAAATAATGTGACAAGCGCATCTTCTTTATCTTTGCGCCAGTTCTCAAATGCTTCATCAAAATTAATGTTTGTCGAGATATGCCCCAATACAAGCTCTGTATCAACAAATTCTTTAAGTAAGCTAGCCTGCTCAGCCTCTCCCATACTACTCAATTCTTGAATTTGTTCATGAATGATGCGTAAAGTTTCACTATCCACACTTTGCACTGCACCATTCAAATCAACTTTTTTACCTATTAAACTAAGAATATGAGCCGCATTAATTACCTGTGTACCTTGAAGTTTAGTTTTACCAGCTAGCGTTTTAATTGGTTCAACTACTTCTTCTCCTCCAGTAGACGGAAAAAGATTCTTATATGCTCCCATGTATTGTAACCATTTATGTTCATCTAAACCAAAGGTAATATCATTCCATTCATATTCATAATATTGTTGAACAAAATTAAGTTTATCTAATGCAGCAAAAAAGGCTAATTTAAATACCGTCTTACCTTCTTCATCATCGCGTAAACTTGCCCATTCAGTCGGATCTTCTAACGTTACTACTAGTGCATCCATCTTAATTTTCAATTTTTTCACTGCGGTTTCATAAAAATCAACAATCGCTGGGCTACTACTTCCGCCACTTCCGTAAAGTTCTAAAGCCTTATTTACCGTTTCTTCAGTAATTCTAGGGTATTGGAAATTAATAATTGTACCAAACTCCTTATTTGGACCAAAAACACGATTGGTACGTGAATATGCCTGGATAAGGCCTTGTAATTCTAGTCCTCTGTCAACATACAAGGTATTTAATAATTTTGAATCATATCCTGTGAGTAACTGGTCAGCTACAATCACAAAATCAATATTCTTTTTACTTAACCCGCTACCACCATAAGGTAGTCGATTAATAATATCCTCAAAGTAGGCATCTTCGCCATGCTTTGCATCCCCTACAACATATTCTATACCGGTAAATTTAGCATAATCTTTAAACATATCTTTGATGACTTCACTTGCAACTTGCTCTGTTGAATTTTCATTACCGAAACTAAATGTCATAGCGATATTTGGTTTCTCATCATCTTCTTTGAACTTTTCTGCGATTTGCTTTTTGAATTCATTGTAATACGCAAGCACTCTGCTTTTATAAGCAACCGTCAGTATCGCATTAAATTCACCTTGTTGTGATTGATTTTGCCAATTTTCAAGAATCTCAGCTACCACGCGTGGAATATGCGTCTCATCTTGATAGATAAGAAGCCCCTCTTTGGCCGCATTTTTTTCAACTTCAACTTCTGACCAACTTTGAGTAATTCTCTCAATTTCCCGCTCTGGTAAATCGGGCCGCTCTAACCCTATTTTGTCTGTAAGCTTTTCTCTAAGATCTTCATAACTACGAAATTCGCCAGTATTTAAATAATCAATGTGAAAACCGAGAACATTCTTATCTCTAATTGCTTCATCAATAGTATATTGATGAAGTTCTGGTCCAAATAGCTTCTCTGTAGTATTAATGACCTCACTCTTCTCATTAAACTTACCTTTCACCTTATTTTCATCAAATAGCGGTGTTCCAGTAAAGCCATAAAAAAGTCCGTTCTTTTTGAAATAATTTTTTATATCTCCCATCATTTGTCCCATAGTCGTTCTATGAGCCTCATCAATAATAAAGATAATTTTTTTATCAGTCAGACTATAATCATGTCCTTCAACTAAAGACTTTATTAGAGCATTAAGCTTAAAAGTCGTAGTGACAACAATACCATGTTTTGATTCTCTTAAACTGCGTCTAAGCATATTAGTAGATTTTGTACCACTAACATCGACACTCTCATACGCTGCATAAGCTTCAAACTTTTCTGTTGTTTTATTATCTATTTCACGTCGATCCAACAAAAAAACAACTTTATCAAATCCCGCACGAATCGAAAGAAACAATGCTGTTTTAAAACTAGTAACAGTTTTACCTGAGCCCGTCGTATGCCAAACAAAGCCACCATGTGGAACACCACCGTTGTCCCAGCCAATGGCAGCAGCTTCAACAGCTTGCAACGCATAAACTTGATAAGGACGCATCAGCATATGCCGACGATTTGCCTCAACTTCTTTATCTTCATCAATTACAAGATAATCACCGACCATTTGGTGAGCCATTGGAATCATCAAGAAAGTTTCAACAACCTTTGCCCAATTATTAATTGGTTTATTGACCTTATCAGACCAATGAAAGACAAATGCAGGATTAAAATCATTGACTGATTTAGGCGTTGCAAAATAGCGGGTCTCAATCTCAGTTGTTATAACCATCATTTGAGAAAAGGCCATAAAACCATTTGTGTATTCACCATCTTTGTAATAACGTTTAAATTGACCAAAAGCTTCATCCAATGACTTATCGGTCCGCTTTTGCTCAATATTAATTAAGGGTAGTCCATTAATTAAAAGTACAATATCAAACCGATTGTTATTTGCAGTAACAACTTCTCTTGCTATCTTGTAGGAAGAATCTCCGCCGCTCACCTGTGCTCTCTTAAAAATAGTCAAGGCTATTTGTTGTTTTGTTACTTTTGGATTTGGGTCACGGTAGATACCATCAATTTTCCCTTTTGAATCTTCAATTGAAAGTATTTTAGCTGCTTCATAACTATTATTTATACGGTTAACTTTTGATAAAACTTGTTGAAACTCAGCATCAGTTAATTCAATACCTTCCAGTTGATCCGTATTTAGTCGATTAAGCTCTTTTCGCCAGTGCTTAATAAGATCTTCAACTGTAACTTTTTGTTTAGTTCCGTCTAATTCAGTCGGTAATTCCCATTTGTATTTGCTCAGTTCATTAACAAATTTCTGTTGAAAAATACGCTCAGAAGCATTCTTTGGAGCATTGCTCATTTGTTTTATCTCCTTTCACTTATATTAAATTTAGATAAATATTTCATTTAAGTAGGCTTGTTTCAAATTTTGAAGCTTTTCTAATTTTTGTTGATGAAGAGTGATGAGGGTATCTAGGTTACTAAAAAACGCACTAATCTTTCTCTGCTCTTCAACCTTTGGAGCTACTAAACTGAAATCAGTTAGCATTGGTAATCTCAAAGAATTTACCGTTGCCTTGACTGTAAATTTCATAGCATGCTGTTTGAAATTCTTTTGCATATAATACAAAACATATTTCCCATCTGTATCCGAATCAGCAAAATTGCTGATTTTATATACTCTTTGGTGAAAATCAAACTTCCCATTGATGTAATGATAAATTTCTCCAAGCCTTCCTTCACCTGGAATCAAAATTGCTTCGCCATCAAAAATATAACGGCTACTTCTTTCAATATTTTCTGATCGGACAAAGAATGGATATTCGCCATCTTCAACGGCATCTTGCAAATCACTTGACCCAGTTTTAATTTGAGTCAAATCCCCGAGTTTATACTGTTCCCAGGTATCTGTAAATCCAGTAAATCGACGTTTAGGTACACGTTCGCCTTCAGCAGGAAACATTTCAGAAAAGTATGCTTGTTTAAGTGCTTTTATCTTGTCTAACTTACGCTGATGAAGGGTGATGAGATGGTCGAGGTTATTGAAAAATAAACCTATCTTTTTTTGCTCTTCATCACTCGGAATCAAAATAGAAGCCTCTTTAATTTCGTTTGAATTGATACTTTCAAACGTTGAACCTGTGCTAAGCTTCGTCCAATAACCCGTTTTTTTCATCTTTCCAAGTAATTGAAATAAAAATTCGTTACCTTTAATTGCTGCAACACCTCGTCCTAAAACAACATCATAATCAGTTTTACCAATATCACCAACTGGAGCACGCACACTTAAAATCAAGTCATACTTTTTAGCTATTTTCGTTACTTGGGTAGTCCAAATTCTTGGAAAAACTTGTCCATTTTTCATATCTGCATTACCTTGCACAAGAATGTAATCATCAGGATTATTAGTATAATTTTCAGAGTTTGGAGACTGTCCCATTGTAATATCTGCTACATCTCCTAACTTCCGCTGTTCCCAAGCGTCCGCATTTTCAAATTCTTTAAATCGCCTTTTAGGTATTTTTGAATTATGAATAGTCATTTACATCACTTCCAATTCACTAAGCACTTTTTCAAATTCTTTTTCAACCCGACTCGTTTCTGCATCAATCTCTGCTAAAGTCGTTGAATAACGTTCATTTAGCATTTCTAGAGTGTCTAATTCCACTTTTAATGGAACTTCAGCTAGCGCTACTATTTTAGTTACTGTATTACCAAACCACTTTTCAAAAATTAAATTATCAATTTCTTCATTAGTCAAGTTTAAAATACGTTCGTATACTATCTCATTCAAGGCCTTTGTTTCATTTTTAATAGCTTTATTCTTTGCAGTCTTTTCTACAATGAGTTTATCAACATTCTTCAACAAATTATATTCTGGACTGTCTTTAATCACTAATTTCAGCTCCGTATTTACTTTCTTTTTTTCAAATGAGCTCTGAGCTTCGCCTTCATCGTTTTTTTTCAAAGTTTCGTAAAGGGCATTATATTCATCACTATCTTCTACTTTCGTAGCTTCAATCAATTCTGCTAACTCATTATTTATCTCAGCTATACGACTTTTTTTGTTTTCAATAGCTTCAAGCTCATCCGAATATAAACGTTTAGCAAGTAATTCATTTGGTACAATTGTACCAATCCAACCGTCCTGAACTTCTTCTTTATCCTTGCCTTTTCCCTTTTTTACCATATTTTTCTCACGAGATCTACCAGTCTCATAAAAACCTGTCATCGCAATCAATTCAGAATCATGAGTAAGTGTATCTTGCCAAACTTCTGCGATAACCTGATAACCTGCATATATGTCAATATTGTCAAACGTCGAAAGCAACTGTTTAATATCAATTAACATTTTATCTTTTAGATCTGTAAGATTTGTATTTTTATCGATTGAATGCAATATTCTCCAGTATTTTTGAACATATGCTGCTGTTTCAGCCTTAAGTGTTTCTGATTTTGATTGAACTCGACTATCGTTTAAAACAACATTTCTAATATCTGAAACCGACTCGTTAAGCTCAACATAATTAGTTCTAATTTCTGTAAAGTATGATGAAAAAACATCTCCAACAATTGTATTTAAATTTTTTAAATCTGCAATATTTTTCCTTGGAATCCCTCCTAAGAGATGAGCATCCACATCTTGAGAAATTTCATCATCAATCGCTACCACATATCGAGGTATGTTTAAATTGTATTCATTAGCAATAATTTCTTCTTGCGTTGATAAATGGCTGTATCCATCAATTTCTTGTTTTTCAACATATGTATCAACAATTTTTGCAATATCCTTTTCCTGTAACACATTTTGTTTTCCAATTTTAACGAAATTGCGAGAAGCATCAATAATCTGTATTGGATCAGTCAAAGCACGATTTTTCTTCAAAATCATAACGCATACAGGAATTCCGGTATTTGTAAATAAATTACTTGGCAAACCGATAACAGCATCAATCTGATTCTTCTCTATCAATCGCTTACGAATCTCGCCTTCCGATCCACCACGGAAAAGAACACCATGCGGTAAGACAATCGCCATTGTTCCTTGTTGACCTAGATGAAATAAGCCATGAAGCAAAAATGCAAAATCTCCCTTCGCATCTGGAGGTAGTATCCCCGCAATTTCAAATCGTGGATCAGTCACTTTTAACCCAGATTTGTTCCAGTTTTTTAGAGAGTACGGTGGGTTCATAACCACTGCATCAAATTGGATACCTTCACTTGAACGTTTTGGATCTTCGGGCCAGTCCTGCGATAATGTATCCCCATTATTAATGGTCATTTTTTCGGGACGCACCCCATGCAGGAGTAAGTTCATTCGAGTTAGATTATAGGTTGCTGTATTTTTTTCTTGCCCATAATAATTTAAATCTCTCTGCGCAGAAAGATTTAAATATTTTTTTACAGTAAGTAATAATGAACCCGAACCTACTGTTGGATCATAAATCGTCTTGATACTTTGCGTTCTGGCAACAATTTGCGCCATAACTTCGCTAACTTGTCGTGGTGTATAGAATTCTCCTGCCTTTTTACCAGATTCCATTGCAAACTGGCCAATCAGATACTCATATGCATCACCTAATACATCTCCCTTTTGCAAAGCAACCATATCTAAATCTTCAAATAACTGAATCAATGCTTTAATATTCTTACTACGCTCATTTAACCCACTTCCAAGAGCTGTATCTGTTAAATCCATAGTCGAATTTGAAAAAATTCCTTTAAAATCATCATTTAAATTATTATTTGGATTATTATTTTGATCATCATTTGATGCTATAGTACGTTCAAAATCATTCAAACTATCAATAACTTTCTGCACTTCAAAATCACCTGCATTAATATCTTTAATCCACGTTTGATAAAGATATTCCGGTAGGACAAAGTACCCAAGGACGCCTTGAATCATCTTATCTAGTTCAACACCATACTCTTCATGTGCTTTCGTATATTCCTCTAGCAAATTATCATCTTTTGATAGTCCAGCTGTTGATGCAAAAGTTTCAAGTGTTTTATCACTCAAAAACTTATAGAACATCAACCCCAACATATAATCCTTATATCGACTAGCATCCATTGATCCACGAAGCTCTGTTGCTCCATCCCACAATCGCGCTTTAATCTCTTCAGAAGTTATCATGTTTTAATCTCCCATCTTTTCTTTATTTATTGAGATTACATCTCCAATATCAACACCTAGCTCTACACAAATCTTCACTAAACTTTCTATCGCAATTGGTTCATCTCGCCCCATTTTTGCAATAACGTTACTGCTTACTTTTGCAGCCTCTTTCAACTGAGTTTTATTCATATCTTTATCAATAAGTAATTTCCAAAGTTTTTTATATGTAATTGATGTTGTTTCTGCCACTTTTAATCACCTTTTTAATCTCGTTGTTCTGATAAAAACTTTATTTACTATATCACATTATATCAAGATTTCTACTAACTATCGTGTTAATTTTATGAGATTCACTGTTAGAATATATGATTTACCTAATAAATAGTAGTTTTTAATTTTAATAATAAATTCTCTATTATACTACTGTCATTTATTAATGTAGTACACTATTAATCCAGTCTAGTTGTATTAAAGCTAACGCTTGGGAACAGCGGAAGCTCAACGAACTTGGTGACTTTAAAAATGGAATGAACTTCGGAAAAGAAGCAATGGATAAAGGATTTCCGTTCGTAAACCTTCAAGATATTTTCGGTAAGACCGTCCTAGACTGTAGCGATGATTTTGGGTTAGCTGAAAGTACAGAAAAACAAAGGCTGGATTATAATCTATTAGCAGGTGATATTCTTTTCATTCGTTCGTCTGTTAAACCATCAGGTGTTGGTGAAACAGCCCTAGTACCAATGAATTTAATCAATACCACTTATTCAGGTTTTATAATACGAATGCGATTTAATGTTAGTTTTGATAATGATTTTAAGCGATTTGCTCTAACATCAAAAGATATACGTAATCAAATCATGGCACGTGCAACTAGCAGTGCTAATACAAATATCAACCAAGATTCACTCGCACTAATAAGGCTTTCGTATCCAAGTATTCAGGAACAACAGAAAATTGGAAATTTCTTTGCCAAACTCGACCATCTCATCACCCTTCATCAGCGTAAGTCAAAGTGAAAATAAAAAGCTAACAAAGTAGCAATTTGTTAGCTTTTAACTATAGATTTTTATCTAAAAAAATTTTAATATGGACGATTCATGATTAACTTCCACTCCAAAACAAAAACCCCCGTCAAAAGACGAGGGTTTAAGCCATTGCCAAAACGATAAAATATTAACGCTTTGAGAATTGTGAAGCTTTACGGGCTTTCTTAAGACCTGGCTTCTTACGCTCTTTCATACGAGCGTCACGGGTCAACAATCCAGCAGCCTTCAAGGCTGCACGGAAGTCAGGATCCACTGCCAACAAGGCACGTGAAATTCCATGACGGATTGCACCGGCTTGTCCTGAGAAACCACCACCATTTACGTTAACCAATACATCATAGTTTCCTAGAGTTTCAGTTACGTTGAATGGTTGGATCATTACCTCACGCAAATTTGCGAAAGGAACGTATTGTTCTTGGTCACGACCGTTGATTGTGATCGTTCCGTTACCAGGTACCAAACGTACACGAGCAACAGAGTTCTTACGACGACCAGTTCCATAGTATTGTACTGTAGCCATTATTACTTTCTCCTTTCGCTAGTTTAGATGAGCTTGTTGATATCCAACATCTCAGGCATTTGTGCAGCGTGGTTATGCTCTGAACCAGCATAAACATGCAACTTCAAGCCTTGTTGGTGACCAAGAGTACCCTTTGGCAACATTCCATGAACTGATAGCTCAATCAAACGTTGTGGGTTCTTCTCACGCAAATCACCAGCTTGACGCTCCTTCAAACCACCTGGGTGATTTGAGTGGTGGTAGTAGATCTTGTCAGTTGCCTTTTTTCCAGTCAAAGCGACCTTCTCGGCGTTGATAACGATTACGTTATCACCAGTATCTACGTTAGGTGTGAAAGTAGGCTTGTTCTTTCCACGTAAGATTGATGCTACGACAGTTGATAGACGTCCTAATGCTACATCAGTAGCATCAATGACATACCACTTGCGATCGATCTCGCCTGGCTTTGCCATATAAGTTGTACGCATGGCGTATTCCTCCAATAATTCTGTTTGTTTACTTTACCAATAATTAAAAAGTCGTACCAGGACATTCCCATTGCGGTTGGTAAACAATACCGTTCTCTATATTACTAGCTTGAGTCCCAATCGTCAATGTGTAATCCCTAGTTCATTAACTATTTTTCTGGCTTTGGTCTAATCAATTGACTTTATTAAACCTACATATTAATCAATAATCAACTGATTTCAAATACAGCCCACTGGCTGGTGCTGTAAACCGAGCTTCTTGGCGGTCACGAACAGTGAACAAACGTTGAATATCATCAACTGGTCGAACCCCGTTACCAATTTCTAGCAAAACGCCCACCATAATCCGGACTTGATTGTATAAGAAGCCACTACCAGAAAATTCAAACCAAATTTCCTCATCCTCTGGGTGTGCTTCGATTTTAGCACTATAAACCGTCCGAATTGTTGTTTTAGCTTGGAAACCGGATGCCGCAAAGCTTATCCAGTCATGTTCACCAACATAGTCGCCAATTGCGGCCTCCATTTTGGCAAAATCCAACTTACGATGCCAGTGACCAGTGTACTTGTATTTAAAGGGGTCTTTAAACTCGGCCGTTGAGAAACGATACCAATAGGTTTTATCATGCGCACTATACTGTGCATGAAAATCATCAGCAACTTGCTCCGCAGCGGTCACCGTTATATCAAAGGGCAATTTAGAGCATAAACCCTTCCGCAAGCCCTCGGCTGGGACATCGAAAGGAAAATCAAAATGTGCGACCTGCGCTAAGGCATGTACACCGGTATCAGTTCGGCCTGACCCCTGCACGCGAATCCAGTTTTTGGGGCTACGTGCCATCATATTAACGACCCGCTCTATTTCACCCTGGACCGTCCGCTTTTCTGGCTGAATTTGCCAACCAAAAAATTCTGAACCATCATACTTAATTAAAATCTTATAACGGGGCATAACCGTCCTTCACTTTCTTATTGAATATGCCTTACCAACCTAGGAATCGAACCAAGAGCAAAAGGATAACGAAGGCCAAAAAACCAATTACCGCCAGGTTATCACGGCCTTGCCAAGTTAGAACTCGATACTTTGTTCGACTAATATTACCACGATACCCACGGGCTTCCATGGCATCCCCCAGCTCAATCGCCCGCTTGATTGCGTTAACAAAAAGTGGAATTAATAGCGGTACATAGGCCTTGACCCGTTTAACGATATTACCTTCGTTAAATTCAACCCCACGTGCACGCTGGGCATTCATAATCGTTTGGGCTTCATCCATCAAAGTCGGCACAAAACGTAAAGCAATCGACACCATTAAAGCAATGTCGTCGACGGGTACTTTGAGTTTCTTCAAAGGTTGCATTACCGCTTCTAAAGCATCAGCGACCTCTAGCGGTGGTGTCGTTAATGTTAACACCGTGGAGAAAAATATAATTAAAGTAAAGCGCACAAAAATTGCTAGTCCATTCACCACACCATCAGAAGTAACTGCTAGTACACCCCAATGTAACCAAACATGCCCGGTTCTAATAAATAGAATCTGCAAGGCAATCGTAAATAGCATTAACCATAAAAGCGGCTGTAAGCCTCTAGCAAAAACGCGAATACTAATCCCCGTCAAGCGCACGACCAGTAGTGCAAAAGCAGTTGCAATCACGTAGCCCAATAATGAATGGGCCATAAAAACAGCAAATACAAAGAGCACACTCAAGATTAGCTTAGCCCGTGCATCTAATCGGTGAACCCAAGAGTCCCCCGGCATATAACGTCCAATCAACATATTAGTGAACATTTGCATGACCTCCTAAGCGCTCAGCCAATTGGTCAGCAAGTTGCTCCATATCTAAAACATTCGTCAACTCAATGCCTTTGGCTGCTAATTGGTCAGCAAATTGCCGGGCTAGAGGCACATCCAATTGCCGAGCCTTTAGCCAAGCTTCATCTGCAAAAATTTCGCTAGGACTACCCTCTTGAATCACGGTGCCCTTTTCAAAAACAATCACATGGTCAGCATATTTAGCCACATCTTCCATTTGATGGGTAATTAACACCACCGCCATTGCCCGTTCACGTTGTAATTTAGCAAAAAGCTCCATCAATTCCGTTTGCCCAGCTGGATCTAAGCCCGCAGTTGGCTCATCTAGAATCAATAAGTCCGGTTCCATTGCTAAGACACCCGCAATTGCTACCCGGCGCATCTGCCCTCCTGATAAGTCAAAGGGGCTGCGCTCGTCATAGCTTGCCGCCATCCCTACCAAACGTAAGGCTTGGACCGCCGCTTGGTGGGCCTCATCTTCTGACTTGCCAAAATTTTTAGGGCCAAACATTACATCCCGAATAACACTTTGCTCAAAGAGCTGCGCTTCCGGAAATTGAAAAACCAAGCCAACATGCGCCCGCACGGCATTTAACTCACGTAACTTAGTTGCAGGCTCAATTGTAACAGTGCCAAGCTCAATTTTCCCTGCGGTTGGAATTAGCAAACCGTCAAGGTGCTGAACCATTGTCGACTTACCCGAACCTGTGTGCCCAATGACAGCCGTAAAGGCCTTCTCTGGAATCGTAAAATTAACCGCATGCAAGCCTGGTGTCGCAAAAGGTGTCCCTAATTGGTAGGTAAAGCCTACTTCTTTGAAATTGATTGCCATAGCCAAGCTACCATTCCTTCCATGGTCAAATATTCAGCCGGAACTGCAACTCCACGCACTGCCAGTTGAGCTTTTAATTCTTCAGCAAAGGGCACTGCTAAACCAAATCGCTTCAAGCTAGCTGCATCACCAAAGATTTGCGCCGGTTCCCCGCTTGCAATTAGTTCACCATCGTTAATCACAATAATCCGGTCCGCACTCGCCGCTTCCTCAATATCATGGGTAATTGAGATGACCGTTAAATCATCCCCCATGTGGGCTTTAAGCTTGCGGACAATTGCTACCATCTCACGCCGGCCTTGTGGGTCAAGCATCGCAGTTGCCTCATCAAGAATTAACACCTTTGGGCGAATTGCCAAGACTGAAGCAATCGCAACCCGCTGCTTCTGGCCACCTGATAGATGGGCCGGTTCACGGTCTGCAAACTCACTCATTTTCACAAGGTCCAAGACCTCAGCAACCCGTTTGAGCATCGTTGCCCGCTCAATACCCCGATTTTCCATACCAAAGGCAACATCGTCAGCAACGGTTGCCCCTACAAACTGATTATCGGGATTTTGGAAAACCATTCCCACGAGGTCACGAATCGTCCACATGTTTTCTGGTAACACCGGAACTCCCGCAATTGTAATCTCACCACTATCGGCAGCCAATAAGTAGTTGAGTAACTTAGCAAAAGTTGATTTACCGGAACCATTATGACCAATCAAGGCAACCCACTCACCTTGGTTAATCGAAAGATTTATATTATTTAATGCCGGTTTAGGATTATTTGGATATGTATATGACACATCTTGCAAAGTAATCAATTCAACCATGAAAGCACCCTCCTTTTAAAGTCAAATGTTATTTTACCAAAGTTTCACTTCAATAAGATAGTCTATCCTTTAAACATCATCTTTATAATTATACCCGCTCATAAGTAATGCAACAAAAAAACAGTTACTAGTGCCTGCCTAATAACTGTCTCTCCTAAAATTGGGTTGCTTTATTGTGGTTGCCTTTTGATAAATAAGCTAAGTAGTGGCGCCAATAGAACTAGCCAGATTAAACTCATCTAGCCGACGCCTAGTTGACCAGCATGCCAAGTATAAGCAAAATAGTTTGCAAAACTGGCGCCAATTGGTCGTGTGAGAATATAAGCTAACCAGAAAGTTAAAACTTCTGCCTGAGGCAAACGTAGGCGTAGGCCAAGAATAATTACGAACAGACCACTTAATAATACACCTGACCATAAAGTACCTAGTTTTAGAATATGCGCCATAAAGTCGCCTACGGCTGTACCTAATACAAAGGAACAAAATACAGTTATCCAGTAAAAAAGCTCTTTTGAACGACTCGTAATTTCATGAATTGATAAACTATGCTCTTTTTTAAACCATAAATAAAAGGCCAGCACCATTAAGCCACCATAAAGCACTAATTCTAACCGATATGATAGTCCCAGCCCATGACTTGCATCAGCTACAAAAGTACCAAAAACGGCTAAACCAACTAGGGTTAACCAATAATTGATGGGGCGATAGCGTTTTTGTCTTAATTGCAAAAAAAGAAACAAATCAAATAAGCTCAAACCAATTATCAAGTCTACCAACGGCCCCCAAGTATGATCAAAAAAGTCCGACCAAGATTCACCTAAGCCAGTTGTAATCAACTTAGCTAGCCAAAATGTTACTGTAATTTCTGGAACTTTATTCAACACATTCGACTGTCCTTGCATTGCACCTTATACTTAAACTCTCAATTTAATAAAAAAACACCTCTGATAGACAAAATTAATTTAATCCATAGCGGTGTCACCTTTATTTAATTAAATCAGCAAGAGCTTAAAAGTAGCTCAGTCATGGCTACATATCTAAATCATTATATTTAGATCGGTGCTCGCCATAACGGCGCTTGCCCCAACGCTTTTCTAAGTAAGGAATCACCCAGAAATCTAGGCCAACTGAGCGACCAGCCCCATTCATTAAAGCCAAGGAAGCCAATGGCATTAGCAGTGAAGATGCGGCCATTCCATGGCCCACTAAGACCATTATCATGCCTAAGACAAAGCCAAAGAAGCCAGCTAAGGTCGTAAAGAGGCCCAAGAATAACAACCAACCAGTTAAGGCCGCTAACAAGCCAAAGATACTACCGCCCCAAAGCGACGCAGTTAGAATCCAGATAATCCCCATTAGCATTCTTAAAGGCAGCGACCAGAGAACATTTCCTCGACGTGATGTCCAACCAAAGAATGGCGTTCTACCATCAGCTGTCCGGAAAATTTCGTCTAATAGATAGTGGTACATCTTGTAGCCAGAGGTTAAACGCGCATAAAAATAGAGATTGTTAGCGTGCTTAATCATATTACCGGTAAAACCTGAGACTGCTAGGCCTTTTTTAAAGGGAATCCCCAAGAAGCGTTGCACTTTTCCTAACGCATAATGCGAACCAAGTGAAATCACATATCCTGGATAGGTTCCTGTAAAATTTTTAACCTGTCCTCGTTCAAGTAAATCATAAACAATGTTTGGCACAGCTGTATCAGCGGCTGCTACGCCCATTTCAATATTCTGTGGAATCCAACCAGAAGCAGCATCATCTGCCACAATTGTTTTGGGGTCACGATAAGCGACCGCATCACCAACGACGTAAATCGCATCCTCCCCCTCTGCTTGCATGCGTTCATTGACCAAAAAACGCCCTTGTGGACCAGTCTTTAGACCCCAATGTTCGCCTCTTTGATTAACATGCGTTCCACCCGCCCAAATAACGGTCGCAGTCTTAACTTCGTAGCCACTCTCTAAGACAATGCCCTGCTCCTTAACTTCAGCAATTTTCGCTTCTTTAAATAAAAAGACTCCATGGCGGCGTAAATAACTCTCGCCACGCTCAACTAAATTTTCATCAGCTAACATTGATAGAATCGCTGGATTTTGCTCATAGAGATGGATGCTGATTTCGCTTTCCTTGATATTATTGGTTTGAGCCAAGACTCGTCTTTGCTCAAGCATATCACCTACCAGCTGAACCCCAGTAAAGCCACCACCAATCACCACCAAGCGAAGCTTACGTTCACGTTCATCATCATCTAAAGCCATCGCACCCTCTTGTACGACACGCTTAATATGCTGTCTCAAATCAACCGCATCTTCAAAAGAGCGCAGTGACTTAGCATACTCACTCACACCTTTAACGCCATGGTCATCAATACTACTGCCGATTGCGATAACTAGCTTTTCGTATTCAATTGCCCCGATTGAGGTAATTACCTGCTTAGCCGCTTTGTCCAATGTTTCAACTGAGGCTGTCACAATTTTAACGTTATCCGTATCATGGAATAACATTCCTAAATCGACCTGCACATGGCTCGCCGGTACTCGGCTGGTTGCAACCTCATGTAGCTGCGCCATATAAGTGAAAAAAGAGTGATTATCAATTAAAACAATTTGATAATCCGTCCGCCGAAAACGATTTGCTAATTTTTTAGCGGTAATAACCCCAGCGTAACCAGCGCCTACCACTACAATGTTCTTTGTCATGCTTGATTTCTCCCGTCCGATGGCTTCTTCACACCGTAACCTGTCATCTGTAATTCTAGCCTATCTAAGCTAACTTGTATATAAATTCACCTAGCTCTAGTCTAATCATGATGTTCTGTTAAGTATTTATAAGTTGCCGCCCCGAGGTGATCAATTTCTGAAATCCCCGCATCTTCACTGTCACTGCCGTAGGTGTAGACCGCAATGGTATAGTCCGTCTCACCATCTTTCACATGCCCAATTGAATTAACAATCCATTGACCATCATCGCCATATTGTAGCCACCCATTTTTTAACTCATAACTGGCATTTCCTGACAAGCCGCTTGAAATCCCCCAATTTTGACTATCATTCACATTGCCCATTAATTTTTTAATATAATTTCGCGATGTACTTGGTAAAACATCACCATTATAAAAAATTTCATTCAATAGTTTAACTTGATCAGCTGCTGTAGTCTGTGTCAAACCCCAGGCATCATCATGTGTATGTGTATCATTCATGCCCATTGTTGACCAAAAATCGTCTAAGGAACTTAAACCTTCTTCATCAACCAAATCACTAGTTGAATCATTGTCACTGTTCTCAATCATATTAGTTGCTAGTGCATCTTGGTCATCAGTTAACTGTTCATTGTTATTATTTTCTTGGTATAGCAGATTAGCTAAGACGGATACCTTGACGGTAGAAGCCATATAATAATTATCTTCCTTGCCAACATGATAGGTAAACAAGCCATTTGTACGATGATCATAGACCGCAATTGAAACATCCGGCGCTGCATCTTGCTTCTTTAAAGTTTGTTGCCAGACCTTGTCTAAATTACTTGTTTCAACGTTAGCACCAATCACATCCAATTTACTCAAGGTATCATTTTTCACAACCTGATTTACTGAATGGAGAGTGACCACCGCAAATATAATTGCCAACATGACCAAGCCAAAAACAATTGAGGTGCGCCAACGACGACGCTGCTTCCTCTTCTTTTTATTATTCCGCAGCCTTGATTCCATCTACTCGCCCACCAATCCAGTTTTAATTTGATAAAACAATATATTATAAGATGACACTCGTATATTTAGGGAAGCTTAACTTCCTTATTTTAAACAAAATTAAATACAAAAATAATATGTATAAAAAGAGGGCTCACAGATGTGAACCCTCTTTTTAAAAATATCACTCGTAAGCAACATTTTTTTATTAAATAACTGAATTACTTTACAGTTACAGAAGCACCAGCAGCTTCCAACTTTTCCTTCAATTCGTTAGCTTCGTCTTCTGAAAGACCTTCCTTAACGATTGATGGTGCGTTGTCAACTAGGTCCTTAGCTTCCTTCAAGCCCAAACCAGTTGCTTCGCGAACTGCCTTGATAGCTTGAACCTTAGCTGAACCAGCTGAAGTCAACTCAACGTCAAATTCAGTCTTAGCAGCTTCGGCACCAGCAGCACCAGCAGCGGCTACAGGAGCAGCAGCTGAAACACCAAATTCTTCTTCGATAGCTGAAACCAAGTCAGCCAAGTCCATGATCGTTGCTTCCTTCAATGAAGCGATGATTGAATCCTTATCAAAAGCCATGATAATTAATCTCCTCTATGATATTTGCCCGCAGGCGTTTTTTAGTAGTATGGGAACATTCCCGGATATCGCTTAAGCTACTCGCTTAGGCTTCCTTTGCATCTGATACAGCCTTAACTGCATAGGCAAAGTTGCGGACAGGTGCTTGCAATGTTGATAGCAACATTGACAACAAACCATCCTTGTCTGGCAAAGTTGCATAACGGTTGATTTCATCAATCGTAGCAATTTCACCATCGACAACGCCACCCTTGATTTCCAAGGCTTCAACGGCGTCAGCGTGCTTCTT
Source organism: Weissella oryzae SG25 (assembly GCF_000691805.2). Classification (GTDB taxonomy): domain Bacteria; phylum Bacillota; class Bacilli; order Lactobacillales; family Lactobacillaceae; genus Weissella; species Weissella oryzae. The sequence continues at coordinate 29,527 of NZ_DF820484.1, forward strand.
CAAGATACGTGAAGGGGCAATTGGATCCTCTAATGAGAATGCAACGGCTGAAGGTCCAACGAACAAATCGTTCAAATCGGCAACATCAGCAGCTTCCGCAGCGCGTGTCAAGATTTTGTTCTTGATAACCTTTAGCTCAACGCCTTCGGCACGCAAATCAGCACGCAAACTTGTAGCTTCCTCAACAGTCAAACCACGCAAGTCAACGACGATTGATGATGCTGAGTCCTTAAACTTAGCAGCAACTTCTTCAACTTTTTGTGCCTTCACAGCAATAGATGCTTCACTCATGGTAATGTTCCTCCTGTTTAGATTTTTGATTCAAACCTAAAGACCCCCAGTACATAACTGCACCGGGGATCAAAAGCCACTTTTCAGTGTTTGAACTTCCTCGGCGGGGTATTAAGGCAAAGCCACCTGCGTCTTAGGTAGAATCGAGATATTACTCAACAACTCTACCAACTAAAAGAGAAAGTGTCAAGTTCATTTAAAATATAAGTCTCTGATTTCGAGATTACAATGAAGTAACGTCGATGTTCAAAGCAGGACCAAATGTTGAAGCAATTGAAACGTGCTGTACATAAGTTCCCTTAACGGCTGCTGGGCGAGCCTTCAAAACGATGTCAGACAAAGCCTTGATGTTTCCAGCCAACTTGTCAGCATCAAATGAAACCTTACCAACTGGTACAGCAACATTTCCGTCACGGTCTGTACGGTAAGTAACCTTACCTGACTTAGCGTCATTAACAGCCTTAGCAACGTCCATAGTAACAGTTCCAGTCTTAGGGTTTGGCATCAATCCCTTAGGTCCCAATGTACGACCGATACGACCAACTTGTGCCATCATATCTGGTGTAGCAATGGCAACATCAAAATCAAGCCATCCGTCAGCAATCCGTGAAACCAAATCAGCAGCACCAACAACGTCAGCACCAGCTTCTTCAGCTTCCTTAGCCTTATCACCTTGAGCGAAGACCACAACAGTTTGATCCTTACCAGTTCCGTTAGGCAAAACAACGGCCCCACGTAATTGTTGATCAGCTTGACGTGTGTCAACATTCAAGTTAAATGCGATTTCAACAGTTGCATCAAACTTAGCAAAGTCGATGTCTTTTACTAATTGTGCAGCTTCGGCAACAGTGTACAACTTGTCACTGTCAACCTTTTCAGCAGCTGCCAAATACTTTTTACCATACTTCTTAGCCATGGTAGCTATTCCTCCTTGCAAATGCGGTCAAACGGTCTCCGACCTCCCGCTTGATCATGCTTAGTTTCCTACGCGATCCGTGCTTACACAGTTCTAGGCGTGTCTTTTGTTAAAAAGTTAAGCCAATCTGGCCCAAGCTTTTAATTAACCTTCAACAACAAATCCCATTGAACGTGCAGTACCTTCGATCATGCGAACAGCTGCATCTACATCAGCTGCGTTTAGATCTTGCATCTTAGTCTCAGCGATTTCGCGAACTTGCGCAGCAGAAACCGTTGCTACCTTCTTGGTGTTAGGTTCTCCAGAACCCTTCTCCACACCAGCAGCCTTCTTCAAAAGAACAGCTGCAGGTGGTGTCTTTGTAACGAAGTCGAATGAACGATCTTCATAAACAGTGATTACAACTGGAATCAACAAACCACCTTGATCAGCAGTCCGTGCGTTAAATTCCTTTGCGAATCCCATGATGTTAACACCAGCTTGTCCCAAGGCAGGACCAACTGGAGGTGCAGGAGTAGCCTTACCGGCTGGAATCTGCAACTTAACAATACTTGAAACCTTCTTAGCCACGATTGTTTCCTCCTTCGTGCTTGTGGTACTTAATGGCGAGTTTCGATTTCCGCCTCCCACATACGTGTGTCGCCACACATACCTGAATATAATACTAAATCACTAGCCTTATTGCAAGTGTTTTGGGGGGATTAAAAAAATAAGTACGCTAAACCAGCTTGATTTAACGTACTTACTTCATCTATTACCTAACCAAGTCAAAAAAGCGGTGACTCTTTTTAATCTACTATATGAAATCAAGCTAATTAAACAATTGGCTCAACGTCATTAAAGGAAATTTCAGTTGGTGTCTCACGACCCATGAAGTCAACCAAAACTGTAACTTCTTGCTTATCGTTATCAATGGCTGTGATCTGGCCTTGGAAACCATCAAATGAACCGGCGATTACCTTAACGGTCTCACCAATCTCTGCATCAAGTTCAACAACCTTACGCTCTACCATACCCATTCGGTGCAACAAAGCTTCAGCCTCTTCAGGCAAAAGTGGCGTTGGCTTTGAGCCTCCTCCGTGTGAACCCACGAAACCAGTTACGCCAGGCGTATTACGTACAACATACCAAGCTTCATCGGTCATTGTCATCTCGACTAATGCGTATCCTGGATAATCGTTTTCTTTAACAACCTTCATCTCACCATTCTGCTCAACAGTTACTTCTTGCTCTGGTACGATTACGCGGTAAATGAAATCTTTCATTCCCATTGTCTCAATACGTGACTCAAGATTTGCCTTAACCTTATTTTCATAACCAGCGTATGTATGTAATACATACCACTGTTTGTCAATTGACTCAACCATGTTTTCCTCCAGAAAATAAATCCTAAATTGTTCAAACTAAAAAACCACCTCAAAAAGAGGGGGCTTTTCAAAATCGTCTTTATAACGATATTATAAGCTATTTTTAGTGTGTCGACAAGAAAGTAATTCCCTGCTGGAAAACCCAGTCAGCCAAGCCAAATGTAATGGCGAAAAAAGCTGAGGTCAACAAAACAATCCAAGTATAACGAACATTTTCGCTAAATGTTGGCCAGGTCACCTTTCTCATTTCTTCAAATACACTTGCAATAAATCGCATCACTATTCTCCCCTACTGAGCATGCCTACATCGTTTCTTTATGTAACGTGTGCTGACCACAGAACTTACAAAACTTTTTTACTTCTAATCGTTCAACACGAGTAGGCTTTTTAGCAACCATGTAATTTCTTGAACCGCAAACGCTGCATGCTAACGCAACCTTTTTAACTGCCATTAGACATACCGCTCTTTCTTTTTCTTAAAAATCTAATTTTCTTAAGTGTAGCATGGCTATTTAGCAAAGTACAACTTTAAATGCCTAAAATCATTTAAAGTAACTTTTGATTATTTTGCAGGTTTTCTTTTAAATCACGCCAAGTATTTTGAATGGTCGCCCGGCATAAGCCAAGCTGGCTGGCAATCTCTTTATTTGAATACCCTTGTAATTTTAAACGCATAATCTCCTGCTCACGTTTTGCCATCTTATTGATTAAGTCCATTAAATATGTCTTGGCTTCAAGCCGTTTAGTTACATTTACCCTTGGCCCTTGATAATCAATCACTTCAGTAAAATCTTCAAATAACTCATGCTCTTGCTGATTACGTTTTGGAAATTCTCGGCCAAAATAAGCCATCACTTTATTGACACAAGCCTTTTTAAAATATCCAGAAAAATAACGAATCTCTCTACCTGCCAAGTGTCGAATACAAAATAACATAATAATCCGACATTCTTGCAACCACTCATCATTATTCAATCGGTAGCTTAACTTACGATAGCACTGCCAGATGATACCGTAATGAGCTAAGAGTAGTCGTTCAAATGCTGGCTCATCCCCGGCTTGAGCCAAGGCAATATCTTCTGCTGTATAAGTCTTCATCCCACATACCTCCACGAACTTAGTATGCCGTTTAATGATATATATGGGGGAACCATGCAAAAAAACGGGTAAAAGTCATCTTAGCCGTTTACTTAACTGCCTAGTTAATAGGTCTACTTAAGTCTCATCTATAGTAACTTTAATTTTCACCACTCATCAACTAAAGTAAACGTTACATTTTCACTTGAACCTAATAGTTTTGCAACTGGACAACGACTTTCGGCCAATTCAAACATTGCTTGTGCTTTTTCTGCTCCAATTATATCAGTCGGAATATAGGCAGTTACATCAATAAAAAACTGTAACCCCCGTGTATCTGGTGCTTGATACACATCAGCCCGAGCCTTACTACGATGTTCATAACCATTACGTTTTTCAATTGCCTCTAAAGTTGCATTAAAACAAGTTACCAAAGCTAAACCAATTAATTGTTCTGGATTAGAGCCAGTTTCATCGGCTTGCGGACTTGCTACCGCCACTTTTAACCCATTGCGTCCATCAATATACGATTGACCAAATAAACCATCCTCATTAACTGCAACTGTATGATAGGTTGCCTCTGGTCGAGCAATTTTATTATCCATTGCGTTTCTCCTTGTTATCAGCTCAATTACCCTTCTATAATAAGCTAAATTCCCAACTTCGTAAACGCTTACAAATAAAAAACACCGTTAATCCGGTGTTCTCCATTTTATAATTTATGTCGGCTATTAAATCCTTGATAAATCAACAATGAGGCGGCAACTGACGCATTTAAGCTTTGCACGTGCCCAATCATTGGAATTGTCAACATCTCATCAACGGTCTTCTTTAAGAGTGGAGCAATTCCCTTTCCCTCATTACCAATAATCAACGCAGTTGGTCCTGCTGCATCCCATTGCCGGTAATCCTTACCGTTCATATCAGTACCAAAGACCCATAGGCCCTTTTCTTTAAGCATTTCAACTGTTTGTACTAAGTTAGTTACTCTTGCCACTGGTACATGCTCAATTGCCCCAGTTGAAGTTTTAGCAACTACATTCGTTAGTTGGACCGCCCGACGTTTAGGAATAATAATCCCGTGTACTCCTGCTGCATCCGCCGTCCGTAGAATTGATCCCAGATTATGTGGATCCTCAATGGAATCTAAAATTAGAAAGAAAGGTGCTTCACCCGCTGCTTCAGCTTTAGCAAAAAGCTCATCAATCGAAGCATAGGTATAAGCGGCAACTGACAAAACAATTCCCTGATGGTTTTGTCCATCGGTTAATTCATCTAATTTGCTCTTTGGTGTCTCTTGTATAATTAAGCTACGCTTTTTAGCCAAAGCTACAACTTCGTTTCTTAATTTATCGTTTAAACCAGTTTGCAACCATACCTTATTGATTTCAGTCTTACCTTTTAGTGCTTCCACACTAGCATGGTGGCCAAAGATAAACTCAGCTGGTTCATCACTTACTTTTGCTTGTGCCTGCTGATTTTCACTACGATTAGTGGTCTTCCCTTGCGCCCCTTTACTTTTTTTCATTGCCATTCGTCCTTGTCCGTCCACTTTCTACCTGTTGATATACCCACTCAATGATTACTTCTAAGCGTTCTGTCTGATTACTTGCTGCCAAATACCCAACCAAAGCTTCAAAACCCGTTGAAATTCGATAGGTCACCACATCAGTATTTTTTGCCTTCGTATGTGAGTTTGCATTCCGACCACGCTTAAAATAAAGCTGCTCTTGCTCTGTCAAGACATCATCTGCCAACATTAATTCATATAAAGCGGCATGCGCCTTAGCTGATACATAATTTTTGGCTGTCTTTTGTAAAAGATACGGCTTTGTAATTCCCTTAGCTAACAAGTGCTGTCTTATATATACTTCATAAACTGCATCGCCATAATAGGCAAGGTCTAAACCATTTAATTGCTCATAATTCATCTTTTCATTCATAAAAATCATTGTACCACACCACACTAAGCACAGTCCTTTTTAAACCAACACTTTAAAGTTGTTCAAGACCAATTAAAGCTGCAACAAAAATCGCCATGGTTCGCGTCATATTTGCAACTGGTATATGTTCATTTACTTGGTGACTAGTGACTGGTACATCTGGAAACTGCCCACCAAAGGCAACACCACGTTTTAATAAGCGAGCATAGGAACCGCCGTTTGAAGTCCTAGGAGCAGCATACATTCCCCGTTCACTTGCGTAAGCCAAAGAAAGAACACTAACAAGTGGATCCTCTAAAGGTACTAAGTGTGGCTCCATACTCCCTTCCTTGACTGTAATTGTTGCTTCTAGCCCGTTCAAATGCGCTTTAACCTGTTTCAAAACAGTCGGTAGTATGATTCCCTTTGGATAACGGAAATTTAAGGAAATATTTCCTTGACCATTCTGGTTAAATCGCATTATTGCTACGTTTACAGTTAAGTCGCCCATCTCCTCATCAAAATAGTTCAAGTCCAGATGTTCACCGGCAATATCATTATGGTATTCGGTTAATAGATTTAAAAATTTTTGGGCATCATCATTAAAATTATAGCGGTTCAAAAAGGCCGCCAGATAGGTCCCCGCATTTTTCCCTTCATACGGATATGCTCCATGTGCCTGTTGACCAACTAATTCGAGGCGGATTGTTGAACCTCTTAAGGTACAATTTCCCTTTAAAAATGGAAATTTAACCAAAAATTGCGTAAAATCACGGGCAATTTCTTCAAAATTTGGTGCTAATATTCGTGCCCTTGCAAGCCCCGGTACAACATTAATTCTATCGCCCGCCATAAAACGCTGAAGTATATATTCACCACTTGAACGACTGGTAAATCTCAATTGAACCGTTTGAAATGCTTTTTCACCATTGATAACCGGAAAAGCGCCATCTGGTGAAAATCCTAAGGTTGGTTCACCTTCTTGTGCAAAATAACGAGGTAAGTCTCGCCAACCATTTTCCTCATCTGTTCCAATAATCAACCGAATCTTTCTTTGACCACCAAGACCATGTTCTTTCATAAATTTCAACGCATAATATGCTGCCATTAAATCAGCCTTCATATCAGCTGCACCCCGACCATATAATTGACCGTCTTTAATCTTTAACTGATATGGTGGTGTTTGCCAGCCATCACCGGCTGGCACCACATCAATATGGCCTAAAATACCAATGGTTTCATCTGCATCTGCTGGGCCATATTCAATCCAAGTCACCATATTGTCAACTCGACCAAAACGAAAGCCGTCGTGAATTGCTAAGGCTTCCATCTCAGCTAAAGCTCGGACTAAATCAACACCAAACGGAGTTTGTGGATTACTTGTTTTAGGATCTAACACCGATGGAATCCGCATAATTCGTCCCAAGTCGGCGATCAAATCCTTTTCATATGCTTTTGTTTTTTCTGCCCAAATCATTTTTCTATCTCACCTCGCCACGCAACCGCTTCTGCATTTCTACCCGAATCACCTCAGGCAATAACAATTGTCGATACGCTTTTTGTCTAGCGACCCCAAATTTTCGAATTAATTCTTGCAAGTCATTTGCTTCAGGTGCTAGCTTCATCAACTGTGCGGCTGGGGTAGCGTTTACATCTGATAGACGCGTTGCAATTAGTTTTAGTCCCTTACTTAATTGTCCACCGACTAAATGATTGACTGCAGTTAACTCATCAATCATTTGGTTTACCAATTCCTTGCTCACGACTTCTTCACTCGGATTAAGCAATGCAATTTCATCAGCTTTCTGCCGGGAACGTTTAATATCATTTACTGAATATTCCTGATCTTTGATAAAAATCCAAAGGATTATCAGCTGGATTGCCGCTAAATCATCAACAGATAATCCATATTCATCAAACGGATTTGTATCGACTACCCGTAACTCCAAATATTTAATCCCATGTTCTAACAAAGTTTGGTAATTCTCCGCCCCCTTGAAACGCACCGTGCCATAGTATTCATGATTAGAGAATAACTTACCAGCTTCAATCGCAGCTTCGATCTGACTAACGTATTGTGCAAAATCGCCATCAATATTAATCACATTTTCAGCCTTGTTCACATAACCATATACACTATTACGTAAAGATCGAACTGCCGATAAATTTTGCGGTATTATCTGGTCAGCCTGATTTAGATTAAGCGGACTACTACCAAACAAATAAATAAATAACCAGCGATAGTTTTCAATCCCTTTAGCTAATTTAAAATAGATTTGATTGTTGAAAGTTATTTGGTTCTCTTGCTTACTAACCTCAAACATTGCTGCTAAAAGATTTGCGGATAAGGAAAAATTAACGTGCGGCCCACTGATTATTGCATGAACTGAACCATATCTCTGCTTTAAATAATCACGATAATCTTTTACCCAAAAGCGCTTAAAAGTCGTATCCAACCAAAATATATCAGCTTCATTTACTTTTGGTGGTAAAGAAAAAGGCCACAATATTTCATCATCAGCTAATTCATTGCGTGTCAAATTAACTAAATAAGTTAGCTCGTTATGTGCCGCCTGCATTGACGGTTGTGGTTGAGTCGTTAGTTCAATCATCCCCTCGCTATAATCTGATTTTAAAAAAGGATGTATCTGACGATTTCCAAAACTCTTAGGATAAGGTGCATGGCTCAAATGGCCGGTATTCTTTGCACGGTTGACTTCTAATTCTAAACCAAAATTTCCTTGCATTAGCCAAGCAGACCACTGACTTTGCTCACTATACAGTGCAAGTTTCTCTTGAAATTCAACTTTTTGCATCTTATGACCCTACGCTTTCTTTAAATCAAATGTTGAGCCCCTCTAATAATAATCACACTACGTTTAAAACATCATACTCTCATATTGCTCTCATTATTACACAAAAAAAGTCAGAAAGCATTGTTTAAAATTAATGCTTTCTGACCAATCACCTATTTACTTAACTACTGATACCTTGATTACCGGTGCCAGCGTGTGCCTTGTGCTGTATCTTCTAATATGATTCCTTGTGCTGCCAATTCTCCACGGATTTCATCAGAACGAGCGAAGTTTTTAACGACCCGGGCTGCATCCCGTTCCTGAATTAGAGCATCAATTTCTGCATCCAACAACTCTTCTTGTGCTAATCCATCTACACCAAAAATCATCATCAAATCAGCAATCGTTTGCAAAATATATTCAGCGACCTTATGTGAAACTACCGCTGCTTGACTATACATATTAGCCAATTCAGTTAAATTATATAGCTCAGTTAAGGCATTTTGAACATTAAAGTCATCATCCATTGCTGCATTGTAGGCAGCGACAAAACTATCAACATCAGCCATTACTAAGTCATCTTCGCTATCAATTGCATCTGTTAAACGGAACTGTAGGTTTCGATAACTTGTTCGAATACGTTCCAAATTACGCGCAGCTTGATCCAAATTTTTCTGTGAAAATGCAATTGGTCGCCGATATTGGGTTGTTGCCAAAAAGAAACGTAAAACCATTGGGTCATTACTATTAGCTAACATTGCATGCAAGGTTGTAAAGTTTCCCAATGACTTAGACATTTTTTCATTCTCATCGCCAACCGTCACAAAGCCATTATGCAGCCACTTCTCAACAAATTTTTCGCCCGTGTGAACTTCACTTTGCGCAATTTCGTTTGTATGGTGTGGAAAAGCTAAATCAATTCCGCCACCATGAATATCCAAATGATTGCCCAGATACTTAGTAGCCATAACGGAGCATTCAATATGCCAGCCAGGACGACCGGGTCCCCAAGGTGACTCCCAAGCAATGGCACCATCACCATTTGCTCCTTTCCATACAGCAAAATCCATAGGATCTTCTTTACGCGCTAACTCACCATCATCTAACCGACCAGCGGCATTAGATTCCATCTCTGCAAGGTCTTGATGTGCTAAAATCCCATAGCCTTTGAACTTTTTAGCGCGGAAATAAACATCTCCTTCAGCTTCATAAGCATAGCCCTTTTTAATTAGATCTAAAACAAAATCAATAATTTCTGGGATATGCTCTGTTGCTCTAGGCCGAACTGTTGCTGGCTTAATATTCAACGCTGCTGTGTCTTCATGAAATGCAGCAATAAACTTATCCGCAAGCTCTGGTACTGTAATACCATCAGCTGCGGCTTGCTTAATCATCTTATCGTCTACATCCGTAAAATTAGATACGTAATTAACCTGATACCCCCGATATTCAAAATAACGGCGAATTGTATCAAAGGCAATGGCTGAACGAGCATTACCAATGTGGATATAGTTATAAACTGTTGGGCCACAGACATACATGTTAATTATCTTATCATGTAGGGGTTTGAACTCTTCCTTGTCCAAGGTCATAGTATTAAATACTTTCATATGCTCGTGGTCCTCCCAATTTTTGTAGCTTCATTTTACCACGCAAACGACTTTCCACAAAATGCAGTTCATTTTAGGCAAAATCACTTTAAAAATTTCAGTTAATATATCAATCCGGTTAAAAAAAACGAGATAATTTACTTATCTCGTTCATCCTTTAAATATTTATTGCCACCATTCGTCAAAAACTGTAATTGGCCCTCGCCGCTTATGTTCTGACCGCTGATAAAGTTTTTCAATCTGCACTGCATCAGCCGGTGCTACATCTTTGCCTTCAAGGTAGTCATCAATTGCATTATAAGAAACGCCTAAGGCTTGCTCATCAGGTAAGGCTGGCCGAGCTTCTTCCAAATCTGCAGTTGGAACTTTTTCATATAAGTGCTCTGGAGCACCCAAATAAGTTAGGAGTTGCCGTCCTTGTCGCTTATTCAAGCGATAAAGTGGTGTAATATCTGCCGCACCGTCACCAAACTTAGTATAAAAACCAGCCAGGGCCTCTGCAGCATGGTCAGTTCCAACCACCACACCTTGACTAGCTGCAGCAATCCCATACTGTGCAATCATTCGTTCCCGTGCTTTAATATTACCCTTATTAAAGTCCGTAATTGTAAGACCAGTTGTGGTTAACTGGGCCATTATTCCTTCAACAGCAGGTTGAATATTAATTCGCATCATTTGATCAGCTTCCTGCCAAGCAATTGCATCCAAAGCATCTTGTTCATCAGCCTGTTCGCCATAAGGTAAGCGTACTGCAATGAATTGATAAGTTGTATCACCAGTTTCTTGACGCAATTCACTTATAGCCAATTGTGACAGCTTGCCTGCTAAAGTTGAATCTTGCCCACCGGAAATTCCTAAGACCAATGTTTTAAGTCCGGTTTTTCGTAAATATTCTTTCAACAAATTAATCGAGCGTTTAATCTCACTCGCTGAATCAATTTTGGCCTTAACACCTAAGGCCTTAATGATTTTTTCTTGCAAATCACGCATGATAGTCTCCCTGATGTTCATCGATTTCAATTCCAACTTCATTAACATAATTGCGGACATTACGAATCAAATTCATCTTATGATTCCAAGCCTTACTTGATAAATCAACTGGATATTCTTGTGGATTTAGATTCCGTCGGTACTCTAACCAAAGTGCATCAATTTGCTCCGCTGCATAGGCTTTAATTTCCTCAAGTGCTGGTAAATCATAGACCAATTTTCCGTCTAAGAAAATATCTTGTAAGAGTGGTCGGGCCTTATAATCAGTTACCCGCTTACTAACATACGTATTAACCGGATGGAACATAACCAAGCCACCTTTTACTGCCCGCGGATCTTCATCCCAAAGTGCAACATAATCACCCTCGGATTTACCATCTTTATTGCGTGTAATCCGCCAAACTTGTTTTTTACCAGGATTTGAAATCTTTTCAGCTGAACCTGAAATCTTAATTGTATCAACCATTTCACCGGTTTCATTTTCAACTGAAACGACCTTATACACTCCACCAAGCGCTGGTTGATCATAGGCCGTAATTAATTTAGTCCCAATCCCCCAAGTATCAATTTTGGCATCCTGCATTTTTAAACTAGTAATTGTAGTCTCATCCAAATCATTTGATGCCACAATTTTAGCATCCGGGAACCCAGCTGCATCTAGCATTTTGCGTACGCCTTTTGAAATATAGGCTAAATCACCTGAATCAATCCGTACACCAATAAAGTTAATTTGGTCGCCCATTTCCTTGGCAACCCGGATTGCAGCTGGCACTCCAGAACGAAGTGTATCATAGGTATCAACTAAAAAAACGACATTATGATGTGTTTGTGCATATGCTTTAAAGGCTTCATAATCATTGCGATAAATTTGTACTAAAGCATGGGCATGTGTCCCTGAAATCGGTATATTAAAAATTTTACCTGCCCGCACATTTGATGTTGCGTCAAAACCACCAATATAAGCAGCGCGTGTTCCCCAAATTGCTGCATCAAGCTCTTGTGCTCGCCGTGTTCCAAATTCTAACAAAGTTTGGTTGCCAACAACATAACGCATCCGTGCAGCTTTGGTTGCAATCAAAGTTTGGTAATTAACGATATTTAATAGAGCCGTTTCAATTAATTGCGCGTCAAAAACCGTTCCTTCAACTTGCACAATTGGCTCATTATTGAAGATAACTTCCCCTTCTCTAGGGGCACGAATCGTTCCTTTAAACCGCCATGTTGTTAAATAATCTAAAAAGGCCTCATCAAATTGACCTGTATCACGTAAATAACTAATATCAGTCTTGGAAAAAGTTAAATCTTTTAAATAATTAACTGCCCGCTCTAACCCCGCAAAAACTGCATAACCATTTTTAAAGGGTAGCTTTCGAAAGAATAATTCGTAGACTGCCTTCCGCTCATGGATATTTTTCATAAAGTACGTTTGCATCATCGAAAGTTGATAAGCATCCGTATGTAAAGTTAAACTATCATCTTGATATTCAAGAGTCATAGTACCCATCACTCCGTTTTTCCCTTGTATGTTAAATAATATTTTAACATGAATACTTTTGATATTTTATTAATGTTTTCTTACAGAAGGTAATTTAAGAAAATGTCGATATGAAAATATACTAGAAAATAAAGGCACCAAAATGCTTCCACAGCTGAATCAATCAACTTTTTATTTAAGATTAATTACTTATTAATTTTACACTTAAAGCAGTTATTACAAATGCCAATCACTAGTAAACTTATGATGCAAACTAAATTATTCACTATCTTAATAATGAGAGCTTCTACCTTTTTTAGCTCCTCCTTAATCACGTTCAATACTTAAATTAAAAATTAGTAGTTGACTTTATTCATTGTGACCAGTAATATAACAACCATAATATAAAACAAAACAAGTTGAGCAGGAAAGTAGTGTACATTCAACTTCCAAGAGAGACAACGTTCGGTGTGAGTTGTTAAGGATGATGTAAACGAAAATGGCCTGCAAATTGGTGTTGGTGAGCAGCAAGTCTGTAAGCGAACAACGGATTGGTCTACGTTACAAGACACACGAATCGGCATATCATCATATCGTTCCCTGCCCGCTCGTTGTTGAGGTCTTAAAGAGTAATTTTTAAGATAAAGTAGAATGGTAACACGGACGCTCGTTTCTATAACTAATTGATTATTGGTTATAGAAACGAGTTTTTTTGTTCAACTCGTTATTGTTTATTTACATATCTAGGAGAGAGTATTATGTCGAAATTATTTAAAGCTGGTGTTGTTTCAGTTGCTGCTGGGCTTACTTTTGGTTCATTACCTGTATTAACTAACGTTGCTCATGCCGATAGTAAGACCGTTACGGTTGGTGTCGTTGGTACTAGTGATAATGATCTTTGGAAGGTTGTTGCTAAAACTGCTAAGAAAAAGTATGGTATCACCATTAAGACCAAAGTCTTTACCGACTACACACAACCTAACCAAGCAGTTGCATCTGGCTCAATTGATCTAAATGCATTCCAACACGTCTATTTCTTGGATAACTGGAATGCTTCAAATAAAAACTCAGTTGTTTCAATTGGTAAAACAATAATTGCACCAATCCGTCTTTACTCAACAACCCGTAAATCAGTTAAAGATTTCAAAAAGGGTGATAAAATTGTCATTCCAAATGACGCAACCAATGAAGGTCGGGCACTTACCCTTCTACAAACAGCCGGCTTAATCAAGCTAAATCCAAAGGCCAAGCTACCAACACCAAAGGATATTACTAGCAACAAGCTTAACTTGAAGATTACTGCTGTTGATGCAAGTCAAACTCCATCAGCTTTGAAATCTAGTGATGGTGCAGTTATTAATAACACTTATTCAGAGGATGCAAAGATTAGCAATAAGGAATCAATCTACACTGAACCTGTTAACAAGGCTTCAAGTCAGTGGATTAACTTAATTGCCGCTAAGAAGTCACAAAAGAATAACAAGGTTTACCGCGAAGTCGTTAAAGCTTACCAAACACAAGCTACTAAGAATTACATCAAAAAGACATATGGTAAGTCAGAAGTTGCCGCTTGGGACATTAAGCTAAAATAAGTAACACCCCCTCCTCTCTAATGAGAGGATACATATATTTTTATTATGAAGGAGATTTTTAAATGCCTGTTATTGAACTATCAAAGGTTAATGTTACTTTTCAACAAAAAAATCAAACCATCGTCGCCGTCAAGGAAGAATCCTTAACAGTTGAACGTGGTGACATCTATGGGATTGTCGGTTACTCTGGTGCCGGTAAATCAACCCTTGTCCGGACAATCAACTTTCTACAAAAGCCAAGTAGTGGTACCGTCTTAATTAACGGTACTAATATTGCAAATTTAAGTTCAGTTGAACTACGTGAGCAACGTAAAAATATTGGTATGATTTTCCAACACTTTAACTTAATGGATGAGCTAACCGTTTTTGGTAACATTGCCCTGCCACTAAAGCACTCAAATCTAACCAAAGAAGCTAAAAATCAAAAAATCAAAAGCTTGCTTGAACTTGTTGGTCTAGCTGACCGTGCTGATAACTATCCGGCCCAACTTTCCGGTGGTCAAAAGCAACGAGTTGCTATTGCGCGGGCACTTGCTAATGACCCAGAAATTTTAATTTCTGATGAAGCAACTTCGGCTCTCGACCCAAGGACAACCAATCAAATTCTTGATTTATTAAAGGAGCTAAATGAAAAGCTTAATCTAACGATTGTCTTGATTACCCATGAAATGCAGGCTATCAAGAAGATTGCAAATAAAGTTGCCGTCATGGAAGCAGGTGCAATCATTGAGCGTGGTTCACTCCTAGAAATCTTTACTCAACCAAAAGCCCGTTTAACTAAAGACTTCATTAATACTGCTACTAACCGGGATGAAGCCTTGCAAAAAGTCCTTGAATTACTTGAAACTAAGCCTTTAAATGCTGATGAAGAGCTAGTTGAACTCCATTATGTTGGTAGTGAAACAGCTCAACCATTGTTATCAACGATTTATGCGGATTTCAAAGTCATGACCAACATTCTCTATTCAAATATGGAAATTCTTCGTCAGACCCCGGTTGGCACCATTATTGCCATTTTGAATGGTACACCTGAACAAATTCGGGCTGCTAAATCCAGCATTGTGGATCACAATGTTCAGTTAACTGTCTTAGAGGAGGGCAAATAAATCATGGGACATTTTATTGAAACCTATTTACCAAATGTTTACGCACTAGGTTGGACTGGCGATATGTCTTGGGGTCAAGCAATTTGGGAAACAATTTATATGACATTTGGCGCCGGAATTATTGGCGGTATTCTAGGCTTGATTTTTGGTTTCGGCCTAGTATTATCAGCTGAAGACGGTATCAAACCAAATCGGTCAGTTTATCAGATTTTTGATAAGGTCGTTTCAATTGGTCGAGCAATTCCCTTCATCATCATGTTGGCGATTGTCGCACCAATTACCCAGCTATTAACTGGCACAATTATCGGTCCTACCGCTGCCCTAGTTCCTTTGACCCTTGGCGTTTTCCCATTCTTTGCCCGTCAGGTACAAGTTGCTTTACTTTCAGTTGACCCTGGAAAAATTGAGGCTGCACAAGCTTTTGGTGCAACTGATCGTGACATTATTTTTGATGTATATATCCGTGAAGGTCGCTCTGAATTAATCCGTATTTCAACCGTTACCTTGATTTCAATGGTTGGTTTGACTGCCATGGCCGGAGCAATTGGTGGTGGTGGTCTTGGTACGACCGCTATTGCAACAGGTTATGATCGTTTCCAATTCGATGTTATGTGGGTTGCCACGATTATCTTGTTAATCTTTATTATCATCATTCAATTAGTCGGCGACTTACTTGCTAAGCGTTATTCACATAAATAGTTTATCAAGGGCCCCTAGTGCAACATAGGGGCCTTTTTTACTGCCTACTAACTTTATCTTACTTAACACAATCTTGCCTATACCGCTGGTACTAGTAAAAGTGACTATTCCATACTTCACACACTTATCTATAACTAATATATAAACCGTTAACAGTAACCTTATGCTTCTCCGTCAAATCAGTCATCCTTCTAACGCAGTTTCTTTACCATAATAATTACTGCTCATGTATCGCGTGCTCTTGCATATTAAAGCCTGCGGTACACAACAAAAAGTCCTGCTAAATGTCTGAATTTAGCAGGACTTTATTTTATCTGTTTATACAAAAAAACCTCACACATCAAAAGGTGCGGCTTACGCCATTCAACCTAGACTCGGCGCTTGGCCATCATCGTAGCGGTTTATACCTTAAGATATGAGAGATTCCAATGTTAGTGTTTACTAATATAAATATTAGTCAACCAATTCCAAGATGACCATTTGTGCAGCATCGCCACGACGTTGCACAGTCTTCAAGATACGAGTGTATCCACCTGCACGGCCCTCGAAACGAGGAGCAACATCGTTGAACAAGTGTTGCAATGCAGTTTCGGCCTTTACCTTGTTGTCATCAGTTGTATTAACATCAGCAACGACGTTACGTACGAAAGCAGCGGCTTTACGGCGTGAAGCCAAATCTCCGTGCTTACCTAGTGTAATCATCTTTTCAGCTGTGCGGCGAACTTCCTTGGCGCGAGCCTCAGTAGTCTCGATACGGCCATTGATTAGCAATGCAGTAGTCAAATCGCGCAACATAGCCTTACGTTGTGAGCTAGTACGTCCCAACTTACGGTATCCCATGAGTAATTCCTCCTTTACTTGGTATTCTATCGTTTAATCTAATCTTCCTTGCGGAATCCCAAGCCTAGCAAAGCTAGCTTTTCTTGGATTTCATCAAGTGATTTCCGACCGAGGTTGCGAACAGACATCATTTGTGTTTCTGAACGCTCTGTCAACTCTTGTACTGAGTTAATCCCGGCCCGTTTGAGACAATTATAAGACCGAACAGACAAGTCCAACTCTTCAATTGGAGTGTCGGCGTGCTTACTGGTTGGTACTTCTTCCTTGTCTACCATCACTTGTGTCGTCACAGCGCGCTCTGACATCTCAACAAATGAGTTCAAGTGATCGGCCATGATTCGGGCAGCCAATGAAACAGCTTCAGTTGGCGTCAAAGAACCATCAGTCCAAACATCCAAAGTCAACTTGTCAAAATCATCACGTTGACCAACACGTGTGCTTTCAACTTGATAATTTACGCGTTCGATTGGGGTAAAGATTGAATCAATTGCTAGAACGCCAATAGGCATTTCATCATGCAATTCCTTGTTTTGGTCCGCTGATACATAACCACGTCCGCGAGATGCAGACATTGTCATGTGTAACGTAGCCCCAGCCGCAACAGTTGCAATGTAGACATCACTATTAAGGATTTCTACATCACTATCACCAGTAATATCACCGGCCGTAACGGTTGCAGGGCCGGTAACGTTAATCTCTAGTGTCTTCTCTTCATCAGTGTCGATGCGCATTGAAACCTTTTTAAGGTTCAAAATAATTTGCGTTACATCTTCAACGACCCCTTCGACCGTTGAAAACTCATGCAAAACGCCATCAATCTGTACAGAATTGATTGCCGCTCCAGGCAATGAAGACAACAATACACGGCGTAGTGAATTACCAAGCGTAGTACCAAAACCGCGCTCTAATGGCTCAACAACAAACTTACCGTAATTACTATCTTCTTCCACCAGATTAATCTTTGGGTTTTCGAATTCAAGCATACTGTTAGTTACCCCTTTCAAAGCATTGTGTGAACTAGTTGCAACCGGCAATTAGACACGACGACGCTTTGGTGGACGTGAACCGTTGTGAGGTACTGGAGTAACATCCTTAATAGATGCAACTTCCAAACCTGCAGCGGCCAACGCACGGATTGCGGCTTCACGACCAGAACCAGGTCCCTTAACAGTAACCTCTACAGTCTTCATTCCGTTATCCATTGCACTCTTAGCAGCAGCCTCAGCAGCCATTTGCGCAGCAAATGGTGTTGACTTACGGCTACCCTTGAAACCAAGAGCACCAGCTGATGACCAAGCAACAGCATTTCCTTGAACATCAGTGATCATCACGATCGTGTTGTTGAATGTTGCGTGGATGTGAGCTACACCGGCTTCAACGTTCTTCTTAACACGACGCTTACGATTAGTACGACCTGCCATAATCAAGTAATCTCCTTTCTTAAAAATTAATTACTTCTTCTTACCTGCAATAGCAACAGCTGGGCCCTTACGCGTACGAGCATTGTTCTTCGTGTTTTGTCCACGAACAGGCAAGCCCTTACGGTGACGGATACCGCGGTATGATGAAATTTCTTGCAACGACTTAATGTTCAATGAAACCTCACGACGCAAGTCACCTTCTACCTTAATACCGTCAACGACGGCACGGATAGCGTCTTCTTGATCGGGAGTCAAGTCACGAACGCGAACATCTTCTGAAACGTTAGCTTCTACCAAGATTTTCTTAGCCGTTGTGTTACCGATTCCGTATACATAAGTCAATGCGATTACAACACGCTTATCACGTGGCAAATCGATTCCTGCAATACGAGCCATTACGATTACCTCCTATATAAATATATTTTTATCAAAATGCCTTAGGCACCTTGACGTTGCTTGTGCTTAGGGTTTGCTGAGCAAATCACCATTACACGACCATTACGCTTGATAACCTTGCAGTTATCACACATAGGCTTTACTGATGGACGAACCTTCATGATATTTACCTCCTAAATAAGAATTAAAATGATTTGTTTAACGGAAACGGTATGTAATCCGTCCCTTAGTCAAATCGTATGGCGACATCTCTACCGTCACACGGTCACCAGGTAAAATACGGATGAAATTCTTCCGAATCTTTCCTGAGACGTGTGCAAGAATGGCGGCGCCGTTTTCCAATTCAACGGTAAACATGGCATTAGGCAAAGTATCCTTTACCACACCTTGAATTTCAATAACATCGTTGGCCACGTTGCTGCCTCCTTTGTTGTGACAATTGAGAACGTAACGCACAATTATAACATAGACACACCCGGTTTAACAACCGACCATGCTATAAAAATTATGCCTTCGCTAAATTGTCGAGCAATACTTTAACATCTGCAAAAACAGTATCTAACTCACGAGCTCCATCGATTTTGCTTAAGATACCCTTGGCATCATAAAACTCAGCGATTGGCTCAGTCAAAGCACCGTTAACATCCAAGCGATTTTTGATCACTTCTGGGGTGTCGTCTGCACGACCACGGGCCATCATGCGATCAATCAAAACTTGTTGATCAGCTGTAAAGTAGATGACGGCATCTAACTTACGACCATCTTTAGCTAGCATCTCATCCAATGCTTTGGCTTGGTCTAGGTTGCGAGGGAAACCATCCAAAATGAAGCCTTCTTTGGTATCTGCTTGAGCTAAACGCTCAGCGACAATCCCATTGGTAACTTCATCTGGAACTAGGTTTCCTGCATCCATGAACGCCTTAGCTTTCAACCCAAGTTCAGTTTCGTTAGCCATTGCAGCCCGAAACATATCTCCAGTTGAAATATGAGGTAAGTTATACTGTTCAACAATCTTTGCAGCTTGGGTTCCCTTACCAACGCCTGGCAAGCCCAATAACATGAGATTCATACTCATTTTGCTTTGACTCCTTCTTGAATAAATCCAACATATTGACGCTTCATCATCAATCCTTCAAGTTGCTTAATCAAATCGATAGTAACACCAATAACAATCAGCAAAGATGTACCAGCCATTGCTAGCCGGCTATCCAACCCGAAGAAGTGAACTGCTAGCATTGGCACCAAAGCAACCAATCCTAGGAACAAAGAACCAACTACTGACAGGCGCATTAGTAAGCCAGAAATCCACCGTTGAGTAGATTCACCGGGCCATACACCCACAATATAGCTACCTTGCTTTTGTAAATTCTCAGCCATTTTTTCAGGATTAACCTGCACAAAGGCATAAAAGAACGTAAACAAGACAATCAGTACTGTATAGACAATTCCACCTTGCAACGTTTGAGTTGAAAGGTAAGTCATTGCCGTACCATACCAAGAGCTATCAGCAAAACGATTTGAAAATGCTTGTAAAATCGTTTGCGGCGTAACCAACAATGATGACGCGAAGATAACTGGAATAACTCCAGCCACATTAACTCGGAGTGGCAAGAACGAAGTTGCACTTGCCCCTGATGAGCGTCGCGTATATTGCATTGGAATCCGTCGAATTGCTTGGTTGACCCAAGTAACAAAACTAATAGCTAAAATAAAGAGCACAATCATTCCAACCATAAATGCAGCTCCACGCGCTGGATCCGCATTCTGGAGGACGTTTTCTTTATACATTTGGTACAAACCTGCTGGCACACGCGCAATAATACCAGCAAAAATCAACATAGAAACCCCTTGGCCAAGTCCACGATCAGTAATCATTTCCCCCAACCATACGGCAAACATTGTACCAGCAGTAAGAATGAAACCAATTAAAACATAAGTCTGCCAATTTGGTGTTTTCACCAAATGGATTGAACTCAATTGATTAAATCCAGCTGTAATACCGATTGACTGAACAAAAGCTAGGATGATCGTCAAATACCGGGTGACTTGGTTTAGCTTACGCCGACCAACCTCACCCTGTTTTGACCATTCAACAAATCGTGGCACAATATCCATTTGTAGAAGTTGTACCACGATTTGTGCAGTAACGTATGGTGAAACTCCCATTGCGAACAATGAGTAATTAGTTAATCCACCACCGCTAAACATATTCAAAATACTGCCGAGCCCAGAATTTGCTACCTCTTGAAGTGCGGCCGTGTTAATACCCGGCACTGTAATGTATGCACCCATACGATAAACAATCAGTATCATCAAGGTAAATGTTAACTTCTTACGAATATCTTTTTCCTTGAGCGATTTGAGCACGGTTGTCAGCATTAGATCACCTCAGTCTTACCACCAGCAGCTTCAATAGCAGTTACGGCAGCAGCTGAGAACTTGTTAGCTTTAACAGTCAATGATTTCTCAAGTTGACCATTTGCCAAGATCTTAATACCGCTTAATTCTTTTTTAACAATACCAGTCTCAACCAACAAAGCTGGTGTGATTTCAGTACCATTATCGAATTGGTTCAACACGTCCAAGTTTACAACTGCAAACTCTTTACGGTTGATGTTAGTAAATCCACGCTTTGGAATGCGACGGAACAAAGGCATTTGTCCACCTTCGAAACCAAGACGTACCTTACTACGAGCCTTTTGACCCTTTTGACCACGTCCAGCAGTCTTACCGTTACCTGAAGACTCACCACGACCCACACGATTGCGGACCTTACGTGAACCAGCGGCAACTTGGAGCTCATTAAGCTTCATTAGGTTTACCTCCTATTAATCTCAGCTTACTCGGCTACTAATTCAACAGCAACCAAGTGAGCAATCTTAAACACAGCACCACGTGTTTGAGGATTGTTAGGCAAAACTACAGATGAGTTTACCTTGTTTAGTCCAAGAGACTTAACAATCGCACGTTGGTTCGGCTTGCGGTGAGCAGCACTCTTCACAAGCGTTACTTTTACTTGTTCTGACATATCCTGCCTCCTTAATCAGCCAAGTGCTCAAGAGAGACTTGACGCAACTCAGCAACTTCTTCAGCGTTCTTCAATTCAGAGATAGCTTCGAAAGTTGCGCGCACAACGTTAATGGGAGTTGATGAACCTAATGACTTTGCAGTCACGTCGGCAACACCAGCCAATTCCAAAACGGCACGTGCAGCACCACCGGCTGCAACTCCAGAACCTTCAACGGCTGGCTTCAACAAAATGCGTCCGCCACCGAAGATACCCAATGAAGTGTGAGGAAGGGTCGTGCCAACAGTTGGGACAGCAATAATGTTACGCTTGGCAGCTTCAACAGCCTTACGGATAGCCTCAGGAACTTCTTGAGCCTTTCCAGTACCAAAACCAACGTGACCATTACGGTCTCCAACTACAACCAAAGCAGCGAAACGCAAACGACGTCCACCTTTAACAACCTTTGTAACACGGTTGATGGCAACAACGTTTTCTTCTAGTTCGCCGAGCTTCTTTGGATCGATATAAGCCATGATTTTTTCCTCCTTCCTATTAGAACTTCAAACCAGCTTCACGAGCTGCTTCGGCCAATGCTTGTACACGTCCGTGATACAAGTATCCACCACGATCGAAGACAACATCAACGATACCCTTTGAAGCAGCACGTTCAGCAACTAAAGCACCAACCTTAGCGGCTTGTTCAGTCTTTGGTGCAACTTCAACAGCTGCATCCAAAGTTGAGGCACTAGCAAGCGTCACACCCGCTACGTCATCAATTAATTGCGCGTAGATGTTCTTGTTAGAACGGTAAACGTTCAAGCGTGGGCGCTCAGCAGTACCAGAAATCTTTCCACGAACCCGAGTGTGTCGATGTTGACGCACTTTGTTCTTGTCTGACTTCGTAATCATTGTTCGTAACCTCTTTTTCGTATATTTGGAGATATACTCAGCAAGTAGTCAGGAATGTTGCAGTCCTTACTTAGAATAAATCTAAGATTACTTACCAGTCTTACCTTCCTTACGTGCAACAACTTCGCCTTCGTAACGGATTCCCTTACCCTTATAAGGTTCTGGGGCACGTACGGCGCGAATTTCAGCGGCCAAGTCACCGACCAATTGCTTGCTGATTCCTTCAACAGTAATAGTTACTGAATCAGGGACTTCAACAGTTAATCCTTCACGGGCCTCGAACTCAACAGGGTGTGAGTAACCAACAGTCAAAACAAGCTTATCGCCTTGCTTTGCTGCACGGTAACCAACACCGACTAGCTTCAAAGTCTTTTTGAAACCATTTGAGACACCCTCGACCATGTTTGCAACATTGGCACGAGTAGTTCCGTGAAGTGCCTTAGTGCGACCGTCGTCAGATGAACGAGAGAAAGAAACTTCTGCTCCATCAACTGAGAAAGTAATTTCTGAAGCGACCGTGCGTGACAATTCACCCTTAGGTCCCTTTACAGTTACAACATCGCCTTGACGTGATACTTCAACACCAGCGGGCAAAGTCACAACCTTATTACCAATACGACTCATCGGTAGACACCTCCTTATTAGATTTTATTTATTACCAGACGTAAGCCAATACCTCGCCACCAATTTTCTTGGCGCGAGCTTCTTTATCGGTGATAACACCTTCAGAAGTTGAGATGATAGCGATACCCAAACCGTTGAAAACCTTTGGTACAGCATCTGCCTTAACATAAGAACGCAAACCTGGCTTTGAAATACGCTTCAAACCAGTGATAACGCGTTGCTTATCAGCACTGTACTTTAGGAAGACACGGATGACACCTTGCTTGTCATCTTCAATGTATTCAACGTCGCGGACAAAGCCTTCATTCTTCAAAATTTCGGCGATGTCCTTCTTGATCTTTGATGCAGGTACTTCGACTGAATCGTGACGAACCATGTTGGCGTTACGAATACGTGTCAAAAAGTCTGCAATTGGGTCAGTCATAGACATTGATATTTGCCTCCTTGCAAAATTTACTGTTTAACAGTTAATTGATTACTTAGCGAATGGCATACCCATTTGGGTAAGCATTTCACGAGCTTCTTCGTCAGTGTTGGCAGTCGTTACAATAACGATGTCTAATCCACGAACACGGTTAACTTGATCGTAATCGATTTCTGGGAAAATCAATTGTTCCTTGATTCCCAAAGTATAGTTTCCACGACCATCAAAGGCCTTTGCAGAAACACCACGGAAGTCACGAACACGTGGCAATGATACGCTGATTAACTTATCCAAGAAATCATACATACGCTCACCGCGCAACGTAACCTTAGTTCCGATTGCCATACCCTCACGCAAACGGAAGCCAGCGATTGACTTCTTAGCACGTGTGATAACAGGCTTTTGACCAGCAATCAATTCCAATTCAGCAACAGCTTCATCCAAGTTCTTTGAGTTTGATACAGCATCACCAACACCCATGTTCAAAACGATCTTTTCGATCTTTGGGGTTTGCATTGATGAAGTGTAGTTAAACTTTTCGATCATTGAAGGTTGAACTTCCTTAACAAACTTTTCCTTTAAGCGATTCATGATAAAGATTTCCTCCTTCCTTTCCTTTGATTAATTATGCCAAAGTCGTTCCAGACTTCTTAGCAAAACGTACCTTCTTGCCATCTTCAACCTTGTAACCAACACGAGTTGGCTCGTTAGTAGAAGGGTCAAGCAATTGTACATTTGAGACGTGGATTGGAGCTTCAAGCTCGATAATTCCACCTTTTGGGTATTGGTTATTTGGCTTTTGGTGCTTTTTGATCATATTCACACCTTCGACAACAACACGGTCTGAAGCAGCGATTGTCTTAACAATAGTTCCTTCTTTGCCCTTGTCCTTGCCGGCGATAACCTTAACCTTGTCACCAGTCTTCACAAACATGCGAGGCTTCCTCCTTGATTTAATGATGGCGAATTACAATACTTCAGGTGCCAATGACACGATCCGCATGTAATCATTGTCACGCAACTCACGCGCAACAGGTCCGAAGATACGAGTCCCAACTGGGCTCTTATCATCCTTTACGATAACAGCAGCGTTCTCATCAAACTTGATGTATGAACCATCTGCACGGTGCATTCCAGATACAGTACGAACGATAACGGCTTTAACAACGTCACCTTTCTTTACAGTACCACCAGGAATGGCTTGCTTAACGGTTGCGACGATCATATCACCGATTCCGGCGAACTTACGACCTGAACCACCCAAAACCTTAATAGTCAAGATTTCACGTGCTCCTGAGTTGTCAGCAACTTTCAAACGACTCTCTTGTTGAATCACGATTCTGTCTCCTTTCCGCTATTGGTAAAATTCGAGATTAAACGATTAGATAATAACGGCCTTCTCGACGATTTCTACCAAACGGAAGCGCTTTGTAGCTGATGTTGGACGCGTCTCCATGATGCGTACAATATCACCTTCCTTAGCTTCGTTGTTTTCATCGTGAGCCTTGAACTTCTTCGTGTACTTAACACGCTTACCATATACGGGGTGGTTTTTGTAAGTCTCGATGGCAACCGTAATTGTTTTGTCCATCTTGTCTGAAACCACGCGGCCTTGGTAAACCTTACGTGCGTTACGAGCTTCAGTCATATCGGTCTCCTCTCTAGCTTACTTGTTCAATTCTTGTTGACGGATAACCGTCTTGATACGTGCGATTTGCTTACGTACTTCTGAAAGACGGGCCGTATTCTCAAGTTGACCAGTAGCAAGTTGGAAACGCAAGTTAAATAGCTCTTCTTTGTAGCTCTTCTCCTTGGCAACCAACTCTTCTTGGCTGAGACCCTTGATTTCGTTTTGTAGATCCTTGATCTTCATTATTCACCCTCCACTTGACGAGTCAAGATTTTAGTCTTAACTGGCAACTTGTTAGATGCAAGACGCAAGGCTTCGCGAGCAACCTCTTCTGGCACGCCGGCAACTTCGAACATTACCTTACCGCGCTTAACAGGTGCTACCCAACCTTCAGGCGTACCCTTACCATTACCCATACGAACACCGACACCCTTAGAAGTGTATGACAAATGTGGGAAAATCTTAATCCAAACTTGTCCACCACGCTTCATGTGACGTGTCATGGCAACACGGGCAGCCTCAATTTGACGGTTTGTAATCCAGTGAGACTCAGTGGCTTGTAATCCAAACTCACCGAAGGCAACCGTCTTACCACCCTTAGCTTCACCACGCATCTTACCACGGTGAGGACGGCGGTACTTAACACGCTTTGGTACTAGCATGATTACTTGCCTCCTTGCTTCTTCTCTGGCAAAATATCACCCCGGTAAATCCAAGTCTTAACACCTAGTTGACCGAAAGTAGTAGTTGCCTCATCCCATGAGTAATCGATATCTGCACGCAAAGTGTGCAAAGGTACCGTACCCTCTGTGTATTGCTCAACACGAGCAATATCAGCTCCGTTAATACGACCTGAAACTTGTGTCTTGATACCCTTGGCACCAGCACGCATTGCACGTTGCATTGCACCACGCATAGCGCGACGGAAAGCAACACGGCGTTCCAAGTCAGAAGCGATTTGTGATCCTACCAAGTGAGCATCCAAATCTGGCTTCTTAATCTCAATGATGTTGATGTGCACGCGCTCACCCTTTGCCACTAGACCTGACAATTGGCTACGCAATGCGTCAACTTCTGAACCACCCTTACCAATAACCATACCTGGCTTAGCAGTGTGGATTGAGATGTTTACACGGTTAGCTGTACGCTCGATCTCGATACGAGATACAGAAGCATCAGCCAACTTAGTCTCGATGTACTTACGCAACTTCAAATCTTCATGTAATGAAGTTACATAGTCCTTCTTGTTTGCGTACCACTTAGCATCCCAGTCGCGGATAATGCCGACACGCATACCAGTTGGGTTAATCTTTTGACCCATGACTCAATCCTCCTTACTTTTCTTTTACCACAATCGTAATGTGGCTAGTACGCTTGTTAATTGGTGAAGCAGAACCCTTGGCACGTGGACGGAAACGCTTTAGCGTTGGTCCTTCGTTTGCAAAGGCTTCGGCAACTACCAAATCTTCACGATCTAGTGAGAAGTTGTTCTCAGCATTAGCAACTGCTGAGTTCAACACTTTAAATACATCTAATGAAGAGTGGTTTGGCAAAAATTGCAAAATTGCATATGCCTCTGACACACTCTTACCACGAACTTGGTCAAGCACAAGGCGGACCTTACGTGGAGCGACACGAACGATTTTCGCTGTGGCGCGTGCTGACGTGATTTGTTCAGCCATTCTTAGTGCCTCCTAAATTACTTACGCTTAGTCTTTTTGTCATCCGCTGCGTGACCATGGAATGTACGCGTAGGGACGAACTCACCAAGCTTGTGACCAACCATGTCTTCTTGAACTAGAACTGGTACGTGCTTACGACCATCGTAAACTGCAAAAGTCAATCCAATAAAGGTAGGGAAAATCGTTGAACGACGTGACCATGTTTTAATTACTTCTTGCTTACTTGAAGCGTTGGCTTCTTCAACCTTCTTCAACAAGTGAGCGTCAGCAAATGGTCCCTTCTTCAGGCTGCGACCCATAATTGAGTCCTCCTCTCGTTTGCTTGTGTGTTATACACTAAATTACTTGTTTAGACCAGACTACTTGCTCTTACGACCACGAACGATAAACTTCGTTGAACGAGCCTTAACGTTACGAGTCTTCTTACCAGCAGTCTTCTTACCCCATGGTGACATTGGAGATGGACGACCAACTGGGGCCTTTCCTTCACCACCACCGTGTGGGTGATCGTTAGGGTTCATTACAGATCCACGAACGTGTGGACGTTGACCCTTCCAACGCTTACGACCAGCCTTACCCCAGTTGATCAATGAGTGTTGTTCATTTCCAACAACTCCAACTGTGGCGCGGTTGACAGCAAGGATCATACGAACTTCGCCTGATGCCAAGCGAACAAGAACGTACTTTCCTTCCTTACCCAACAATTGAGCTGAAGTTCCAGCAGAACGGACTAATTGTCCACCCTTACCAGGCTTCAATTCGATATTGTGGATTTGAGTTCCATCAGGAATGTTTGCCAATGGCAAAGCGTTTCCGACCTTGATGTCGGCTTCAGGACCAGATTGAACAGTCATTCCGACCTCAAGTCCCTTAGGCGCCAAGATATATGCCTTAACACCATCAGTATATTGCAACAAAGCAATATTTGCTGAACGGTTTGGATCGTATTCGATTGAAACGACTTTGGCTGTAACTTCATCCTTAGTCCGCTTGAAATCGATGATACGGTATTGGCGCTTGTGTCCACCACCACGATGGCGAACAGTCATGTGTCCGTAAGAGTTACGGGCACCAGTGTTTGACTTTGATTCCAACAAGCTCTTTTCGGGCGTCGTCTTTGTGATCTCAGCAAAATCTGAGCCAGTCATGTTACGACGACCGTTAGAGGTTGGCTTATACTTCTTGATAGCCACGCTAATGTCCTCCTATTAGTTTTCGTTGAACAACTGAATGTCCTTTGAAGCGGCAGTCAATTGAACAATTGCCTTCTTACGCTTCTTAGTGTAACCAGAGAAGCGACCTTGGCGCTTCAACTTACCACGTACGTTTGCTGTGTTGATCTTTTCGATTTTAACTTCGAAAATCTCTTCAATAGCGCGCTTAATTTGTGGCTTTGTGGCACGAACATCAACTTCAAACGTGTAACGCTTTTCATCCAAAACGTTCATTGTTTGCTCAGTGATGATCGGGCGCAAAATGATATCGCGTGCGTCCATTATGCCAAAACCTCCTCAACTTGTGCCAAAGCTGATTGTACAACAACCAACTTATCGTTGTTGATTACGTCAAGAACGTTAACACCCTTAGCAGTCATTACAGTAACATTAGTTAAGTTACGTGCTGCCAATGCTGCATTAGCATTGTTATCATCCAAAACGATCAACGTCTTTTCGTTTACATTCAAGTTGTTCAAAACAGCCTTGAAGTCCTTAGTCTTTGGTGCATCGAATGACAAAGCGTCAACCAATACCAAAGCATTGTCCAAAACCTTTTGTGACAATACTGACTTCAATGCCAAACGGTAAACCTTCTTTGGCAACTTGTATGCGTATGAACGTGGTGTAGGTCCGAAGACGATACCACCGCCACGCCATTGTGGTGAACGGATTGAACCTTGGCGGGCACGACCAGTACCCTTTTGACGCCATGGCTTCTTTCCACCACCGCGAACTGCTGAGCGGTTCTTAACGGCATGTGTTCCCTGACGTAGAGATGCACGTTGCATCAATACTGCGTCAGTGATGACATTGTTGTTTGGCTCAATACCGAAGATAGCGTCGTTCAACTCAACTTCGCCGGCGTTTGAACCGTCTTGCTTAAACAAAGCAACCTTAGTCATGTTATTTCCTCCCTTCGTCCTTATTACTTAGCCTTGATAGAGCTCTTAACGGTAACAAGTGACTTGTTGGCACCAGGAACATTTCCCTTAACCAAAATTACGTTGTTTTCAACGTCTACACGTACAACTTGTAAGTTTTGAACAGTACGTTTGTGGTTACCCATGCGTCCAGGCAACTTCTTACCCTTGAAGACGCGGTTGATGATGGCACCCAATGAACCAGGACGACGGTGGTAACGAGAACCGTGCGCCATAGGACCACGTGATTGTCCATCCTTCTTGATGTTACCTTGGTAACCATGACCCTTAGTGATTCCAGTAACGTCAACTGCTTCGCCCTCAGCGAACAAATCAACCTTTACTTCATCCCCAACGTTATATTCTCCTTCAGCGTCGCGAATCTCACGAATGTAGCGCTTAGGGGTCGTGTTTGCCTTTGAGGCGTGACCTTGCTCAGGCTTGTTGCTCAAAACGGCACGCTTGTCTTGGTAACCCAATTGAAGTGCACTGTAACCATCGTTTTCTACTGTTTTAACTTGTAGAACAACGTTGGCAGTTGCTTCAATCACCGTAACCGGGATAAGCTCACCGTTCTCAGTGAATACCTGAGTCATGCCGACTTTGCGGCCTAAGATACCCTTAGTAGTCATGACTATCTCCTTTATAATGGTAAATTTTACTTTTGGTCAGTTAAATGCTTAACCGGGCAAGTTTTCTTGCTGTTGTTGCGTTGTAAAAATTACAACTTGATTTCGATGTCGACACCACTTGGTAATTCAAGCTTTGACAAGGCGTCAACAGTCTTAGCAGTTGGGTTCACGATATCGATCAAACGCTTGTGAGTGCGCATTTCGAATTGCTCACGTGAATCCTTGTGCTTGTGAGGTGAACGCAAAACCGTATAAAGTGTGCGTTCAGTAGGCAAAGGAATTGGACCTGAAATTTCAGCGCCCGTACGCTTTGCTGTCTCAACAATCTTTTCTGCAGATGCATCCAAGATTTGGTGCTCGTAAGCCTTCAAACGGATACGAATCTTCTTATTTGCCATGATAAATCTCCCTTCGTCCATATTGGAATATGAAACTAACTCCGTGGAAACTACCGACGCACCCCAAGAATCCATGGCACTGGTTCTCGTGGCAATGCCGCCGGGTGTGTCGCAACCTCCCACATCAACGCTCGTTGAATAGTGTGCCGTGTGAACTGGTTGTTTGCCCTTCCGGCTCACACGTACTTGAATATATTACCGCGTGGCTGTGGTAATTGCAACCCTTTTGTTCAAGTAATTTACACAAAATCTTCAGAAATTATTGTATAACCGCTTTCATTAATTTATCAAAATTAAACGCCGGGTTTTAGCAATTAATTTCACTGTGGTTTATCCGCTCTATATTAATAGTAGAAAGCCACAGAAAATAACGTTTTAAAACCATTAAAACAAAAATAATAAGCTGAAAGTCTTGGTATCTCAATACCCAAAACTTTCAGCTTATTATTTTTAGTCATATTGTTTATTGTTGTGTCTTATTTGGATATAGGACTTCAACCTTTACAACTTGCTTAATAGGTAAGTCTTTTGTCAATTCAACATAAAAAGCGCCTTGGGCTGCGACTAGATATGGTTGCACCCAGAAGAAATTAATAACTGCGCATACAACAATCACAATCATAGCAACGATAATTCTTACCATCATTGCATCGACAGCTCCTGTCATATTGCTGAAGATTAAGTAAACAATACCTATAGCGCTAGTAATTAAGGTAACTGCTGCAATAGCCATTGGAATCCATAACCACCAAGCAATGCTCAACTGCAACACGAAGAACTGCCACTTATGCCCCTTCATCAACTTACTCGATTGCTTTAAGTAGGCACCAACTCGATCTTGATCGCCTACCTGCCCACGCTCTAGTGCATCTGCACGTAGATACATTGCTTGCGAGTAGCCATAACCTTTAATGATACCTGGGACAATTAATAGCAATGTCCAAAGTGCAGTGTAGATAATTTGCATAAACATCAAGCTAAACATTTTTATGAAACGACCAGAACGATAAAAGGCAAATAAATTAGGCAGAACCTTGGCTGGTTGCTCACCTGTTCTAATCCAATTAACTGTCGCCCAGACCCAAGCGGCCATAAGTAATGCTAAGAAAATTCCCGTAAGGCCTGAAAGAAAACCAGTCTCACCATTGATATGTAATGCTTCTTCCAATACAGCCGCAATTATCTCCGTAATCATTGAAAATACTACCCCGGCAACGAAATAAGCCAAAGTAAACTTAAGCATTGTCTTATAGTTACCCTTTTTCAATAATCCACGGGCTTTTTGCCGAATTGCTTGATTATTTCCCATCGTTTTCACCCCAATTACTTTCTCCATGATTTAAAATCGTAATAACCTATCTGTATTATAACTGAAAACTGTAGTTAAAAATATTGATAAACGCAAAAAAGCAGTCAAAAAATGCCAATTTAGTAACAAATTACTTTTATCGCTACTAGATAGGCAAACATTTGACTGCTTACTTGTATTTATAAGCATGTAACAGATTTTGTGGTTTGACTGACTCCTTGGTTTAATCATCAAGATAGGCAAACTCTAATGTCGGATCTGCATTTAAATCCCAAGTGCCACGAGTACCATGCCGATAAGCAATATCCCCAGCTGCACCAATCATCGCTGCATTATCACCAGCTAGCTCAATCGGTACTGGTAGATAGGTAACTGTTTTAAAATCTGCCAACAAAGTTGTTAAGCCATCACGTAAGCCATGGTTTGCGGCCACCCCACCAGCAACGATAAAACTTTTCACTGGATAAGCATTCAGCGCATGTCTGGTCTTTGTCAATAACACTTCAAGGACCGCTGCTTGAAACGAAGTGGCCAAGTTAGTGTGGTCAATTACTTCGCCCCGTTGGTCAGCATTATGCAACAAATTGATGACGGCACTTTTTAGACCAGAGAAAGAAAAATTGAAATTATCTTCTGATAGCATTGGCCGTGGTAAATGATAGACATCTTGACCTTGATGAGCCATCGTATCAATTGTTTTACCTGATGGATACTTTAAGCCCATTGTTCGACCAACTTTATCATAACTCTCACCAGCCGCATCATCCTGTGTATCACCAATAACTAAGTAATCATACTCGGCCTTCATCAAGACTAACTCAGTGTGCCCACCAGACACCATTAAGGCTAACGCGGGATAAACAATTGGTTTTACAAAATTAGCGGCAGAAATGTGACCGGCCAAGTGAATCACTGGTACCAAAGGTAAATTGTGAGCCCAAGCAATCGTTTTAGCTGCCGTTACACCAATCAGTAAGGCTCCAACTAAACCTGGCCCCTGGGTAACTGCAATTGCCGTTAAATCTGCATAGGTAAGTTGTGCGTCTTCAAGGGCTGCATCCGCTAAAATGGTTACCTGCTCGATATGATGCCGACTCGCGACTTCTGGCACAATTCCACCAAAGCGTTGGTGACTTTTGATTTGAGTTGCTGTTTCTAAGCTGAGAATTTCATGACCATTTTTAACGATTGCTACGCTAGTTTCGTCTGCACTTGATTCAAACGCCATTATTATTCGATTTTCGGTCATTACATCACACCTCTCTTGTTTCTACCGGTAAATATAAATCCATAAGATAAGCATCTTCCTTTGGCTGACTATAATAGTCTTCACGAATATTATAGATGTCAAAACCTAAGCGCTCATACAATCGGTGTGCCCGCTTATTACCATAGCGAACCTCAAGCATTGCACGAGTTCCTTTAGGAAAACGACTAAACCACTCCATTAGAAGCTGTTCAGCCAGATGTTGACCTTGGTAGGTTGGAATAATCGCTACATTGCTAATCGACAATTCATCAATCACCAACGTTCCGCCCACAAAGCCAATCGCTTGGCCGTCAGTCTCTATAATCAAATAATGCGTTAAATTATTTTTTAGATCGTGCTCAAAAATTGCCTTAGTCCAAGGTGAGCCTTGGTAGGCTAGTTTAGCTAATTCATAGAGTTCAGCTGCGGTCGTTTTTGAACGATAACTCACTGTTAACATCTTCGTTACTGTCTCCTAACATCTGTGCCATATCGTAGGCATCCTCACCATTATCCTCATAATATTGCGTCCGTGTCCGAACAATTTCAAAGCCCAAACGCTTATATAGGCTAACTGCACCTTGATTTGAAACGCGAACTTCTAAGGAAACGCGTCGAAACTTAATTTGATGAGCGACCGTCATTACATAGCTCAGTAAAAAAGTACCTAGCCCCCGCTTCTGCCAATCAGGAGCAACCGTGATGTTACTGATATGAACATCTTTAATTCCAGGTCGAAAGCTGGCAATAACATACCCTGCCAAAGAATTTGTTTCTGGTTCACGTAAAAGTATAAACAGTGAGTTATGTGGTTGACTCAATAAATCATAAAAGATTTCTTCTGCCCAAGGCTCATCGCCAGCATAAGCTAAGCGTTCAACCAAAATCATTTCTGCAATATCGTCACGGGTTGCTGGTCGTAGCACAAATTTACGTCCCCGCACTGTAATTTCTTGGTAAAAATCACGGACAATCTCTGGCAATGGTCGGCTAACCCAAGTAAACCAATTCCTAAACTTTTTCCACAAATCCATGATTACTTACCCCAGGATGAGCTTTAGCCCAATCCACTTCTGCCTGTGATAGGCGCAAATACTTTGGTACAAATTGATGTATGTCACTTAGCTCAGTTAAAGGCTTAACTTGCCCTGCCAAAGCTAACAGCTGACTTGCATCTGGCAAATTCTTCTCACTAAAGCCCACATTTGGTAGTGCAGCTTGCAGCTCAGGTGCAAAACGTTGATACTCCCCAACGAAAGTAACTGGTCGCTCAAGCACCTTTAATTCATCAATCAAGTGTTGCAAATTACTATGGTGGTCATTTCCAACTGCTTCAAGCTGTCCATCTAGCCGCTGATAAGTTCCCACATACATATTATCGTTACGTGCATCCATAATCGGTACAATTACAGCCTCAGTATTGATCACATTAGCTGCCAATAAAGCCAAACTCGATACACCAACTAAGCTCAGACCCAGTGTAAAGGCCAAAGTCTTAGCAGTTGTCACTGCAATTCGTAGTCCAGTATATGAACCTGGGCCCTGGCTTACAATGACTTGATTTAGGTCTTGTGGTTGCCAACCGGTACTTTTTAATAGTTCATCCATGAAAGGTAATAGTTGTGTAGAATGATTTTTAGCTTGGTTTGTATTTCTTTGGTCAACTAATTTACCATCTTCGAAAATTGCAACGGAGAGTGGTTGATTTGACGTATCAAACGCAATAATTTTCATAGCATGCTCCTTTTTTGCTAAGTTTGATTTTACACTGCTTTACCTACAGGTTAAAGTCATAAGTTACGGCTTTAAATCCAGCCCTTCTCAAACCCAAATAAAAAGGTTAAGGCAATAATATCAGCTACCTCAACCTTATTTCTTTATTAATTCAATGCAATCTTAACGATCTTCATAGCCATTTGGATGCTTTTGGTGCCAAGTCCAAGCCGTTTTGATGATTTCTTCAACACTTTCGTATTGAGGCTTCCAGTCCAAAACTTCACGAGCCTTGTCAGATGCAGCAACCAATGAATCAGGATCACCAGCGCGTCGTGGACCAACTTCAGCTGGGATTGGTTGCTCAGTTACCTTACGTGCTGCTTCAACCATTTGTTTAACTGAGTAGCCATTAGCCGACCCAAGGTTAAATTGGTCAGAATCATTACCAGCTGCTAAGTAATCTAATGCCAAAATATGAGCATTGGCCAAATCCATAACATGAACATAGTCACGAACATTGAAGCCATCCGGAGTATTGTAATCGTCCCCAAACATCATAATCTTCTCACGCTCACCCAAAGCTGTTTGTAAAATAATAGGCACTAGATGAGTTTCTACCGGATGATCCTCTCCAATCGAACCATCGGCCTTTGCGCCAGCAACGTTGAAGTAACGCAAAGCTACCCACTTTAAGCCATATGCTTCATCAGCCCACTTCATAATATGCTCCATTTGAAGCTTAGACTCACCATATGGGTTAATTGGCTTTTGTGGCGTTGTTTCCTTAATTGGGCTTTCTTCAGGAATACCATAAGTTGCCGCTGTTGATGAAAAGACAATTTGCTTAACGTTGAATTCCAACATTACCTCAAGCAAAGCAATCATTCCAGCTGTATTATTGTCAAAATATTTTAGCGGATCAGCCATTGATTCCGGCACAATTGATGAAGCTGCAAAATGTACAACTTGGTCAATGTGCTCAGTTGCAAAAACTTCCCGCATTGCGGCCTTATCACGAATATCAACTTCGTAAAAAGGTACGCCAGCTGGTACCGCTTTACGATGACCAGTTAAAAGGTTGTCCACTACTACAACATCACGCTTTTCTTGCAAAAGCAAATCAACCATATGTGAACCGATATATCCGGCACCACCCAAAACTAATGTAGCCATGCTAATCCCTCAATTCTTAATCTACTAAAGTTAACTATATCAACATTTTCGTCGACTTTCAAACTAAGTCTAGAAATCGCTTACAACTAGTTAGTGGCTGGTTGCCAGGTAATCTCTGTCTCAGCCGAAATTGCATCGTTTGCCCAAATGCGATGCAAAGTCGTATTACCGATAATTTTCACCTCCGAGCGCACAAATTCGCCTAACCGAATTTCCTGCTCGTATTTGATTTTAATGGCAACCGGCTCATGCTGACTAATAAAATCTGCTCCTAAAACATCCTGCATCCAGTCTGGATACTTTGAATTATTAACATGGCGATTAGAATCAATATCTGAAAAACGGACCGCATACTCTTGTACCCGATCAATTTCCATGTCTGGGGTAATTTTAGCTGGGTCAGCCAGTCGTGGAATTCGTTTGACCTGCTCAGCCTGGTAGGCATCAACCATTGATTGTGGAATCCGTGCAACTTTACGCTTCTCCATGTCGACCATAGTATAAAAAGCGTCAACATCAACTAAAATGTTACCTGCTTGGTCTAAGATACGATAAAGGCGCTTAGCGAAGAAAGGATTAAACTCCTTAGCCATTGTTTGCAAAATGACTTGCTCCCCGTCTTTAGGGCGACGGTTAATTTTCATATCTTCTTGTAAAATAATCCAGCCCAAGCCCTCAGCATGTGTGAACTCTGGTCCAACCCCCAGGTCAATTGACTGCTTAGTTGATGATAAAACAACTAAATTAAAAATCATGGGCAGACTTAACTTTCCAGTCACATCTGCCTCGTAGTAAACCACCTCGTGGTTCATACTATACATTTCTGCCATTATGCTTGTCCCTCTTGGTAATCCAAATATAGTTTCTGCCGGTCAAGTTGTCTTAGCTTAGCAATTTGTTTAACGGCCGCTGTCGTCTTTAAGCCACTATCAACTAACTGTTGCACAGCTTCAAGCGCTGGTAGATCAGCCAATGGATCACTTTGTTTTACATCAACAACTTCATCGTTGCCCGCAACCATAATGACAAATTCCCCACGCACTTCATTTTCATTTACCCATTGTAAAACTTCGGTAAAATCACCCCGGATAAATTCTTCATAGCGCTTGGTCAATTCCCGCGCTAACACAACTTGCCGACTTGCCCCAAAAACTGTCGCCATGTTAGCTAAAGTTTTAGCCAAACGGTGTGGTGCTTCATAGAACAAAATTGTTTGCTTTTGTTGGTTTAACTCGGTTAACTCAGCTAACTGCTCCTTTGGTTTACGTGCTAAAAAACCGTAAAACATGAATGGTTGTGGTGCTAGTCCTGATGCAATCAGCGCCGTAATTCCGGCTGATGCACCTGGTAGTGGCACAACTGGAATATTAACTGCCAAAACAGCTAAGACCAATTCATGCCCAGGGTCCGAGATTGATGGCATCCCCGCATCTGAAACTTGCGCTACATCTTCACCTTTAAGCAATAAAGCCACCAATTCTGGTATACGGCTCTCCTTATTATGTTCATGAAAGGAAATTTGTTTGGTCGTGATTGTAAATTGATTTAGTAACTGTTGAGTATGTCTGGTATCCTCAGCCGCAATAACTTGTACTGCTTTAAGGGTATCAATTGCTCGTACAGTCATATCACCCAAATTACCAATCGGGGTTGGTACTAAGTACAAAGTACCACTCGTATGTTGGGCAAAACTCTTCTGTTGATTCATCTAATCTAAGCTCCTGCTAATTCTAACTGACTCTCCAAAATCAATGCTTCTAGGGTTGTTTGAAAAGAAATATTTCTTTGTAATCTTTGTGGCGCATGCAGGGTAGCGTCCAAAATCTTAACGACCTTAGCCAAGGGTAAGGAAGTTATGATTGTTTGCCATTGCGGATTATCCATGAAACTGCCTTCCGCTGGGCCGTCGACTTTCATCAGTAAAATATCTCGCCAAGCCTGACCTAAAATGGCTAACAAAGTATCCTGCTCTACGTTTCCCTTAGCTAAAGGTAACAATTCAACTTGAACCATTACAAACGCATCACTTTGTCCTTGGATAATCGCTGCAACTAACTTTTTGATTGCTGCAACGCTTTGCATAAACCAATCATCCACTAACCAAGTTGCTGCTAAATCTAGATTATCAGTTAATTGTTGCGCTAAGCCAGCTAATTCTGGTGAATAGCTCAATTCTAATAAAGCGGCTTTCATCTGAGCGGGGGCTAAGCTTGGAATCTCAATGACCTGCGTTCTCGAAATAATCGTTGGTAAGATTTGAGCCTTATTCTCCGTCAACAAAATTGCTGTTTGCTCGGCACTTGGCTCTTCAATAAATTTAAGCAAGCCATTTGCTGCACTGGTCGTTAAACGGTCTGCATCATGGATGATAAAGACCTTATGATGACCTTCAATTGGCGTTTTAGAAAATTCATCGCGTAGAAAACGAACTTGTTCAACTTTAATAGTCTTACCTTCTGCATGAATATTAATTACATCTGGATGTTCATGATTTGCAATTCGTCGACACTGATCGCAATCGCCATCAGGCTGACCCGTCTGGCTGATATTTGGGCACAGTAAGCGCATTGCCAGCCAATCAACTAATTCGCTTTGTCCACGACCATTGGGGCCACTAAACAGATAGGCATGTGCCAAACGATTATGACTTGCCGCCTGACTAAGTTGTGCTAATAATCGTGGTTGCTTATTTGTTGCTTGTTCAATGATTTCTTTTGCTTTCATATCCACGGCAGCCACTTTTAAAAATGATAAAAGGCAGCTACATCTTGCACAAAGACGGTCGCCCCACCAATTTGAACTTCAACTGGCATACTAGCATCAAAAGTCATATCCAAATTAACCGTTGGAGTCATAATTTGTTTTCTAGTCTGCGCAGTTGTTTTTATAATATCCAAAACTGCTGCTACTTGGTCATCTTCAACCCCAATCATGAAGGTTGTATTACCTGAACGTAAAAAGCCACCTGATGAACGCAAACGTGTTGCTTGAATATTAGCTTGTACAAACTTATCACTCAACTGATTAACATCTTTATCCTGCACAATCGCTGTAACCATTTTCATAAGTTTTCCTCACTTTCGGGTAAATCTAATACGTCAACTAAGGTCAACCATACATCATTAATCACTTGTTCTAAGGGCTGGCTGGCATCAATCATCACAAACCTATTTGGTTGCTGTGCGGCTAACTCATGATAGGCTGCCGAAACACGTCGATGAAAATCAATGCCATCCAAATCTAAACGATTAATTTCATTTTTTCGATGGGTCATAATTCGGTCTAAGCCAACTTGTGGATCTAAATCCAAATAAATTGTCCGATCAGGATATAAGCCTTGAATTGCATAGTCATTAATTTTTGCTATGTTATCAATACCTAATCCCCGACCACCACCTTGATATGCAATTGAGCTGTCAACATAGCGGTCAGAAATAACAACTTTACCGGCCGCTAAAGCAGGCTTAATCGTGCTTTCAACGTGCTGACGACGTGAGGCCGCATATAAGAGCGCCTCAGTCCAAGGGTCCATCATTCCAATATATGCTGGATCTAAAACAACATCACGAATTCGTTCCGCAATGGCATTCTCCTTACCACCAGGTTCACGGGTAAGAACTAATTGTTCCTGCAAATATGGTTGCAAACGTGGCAGAATCGCCTTTAGAACCGAGGTCTTACCAGCACCTTCAGGGCCTTCAAATGAAATGAATATTCCTTTTTTTTGCATGTTGCCCCCTGTTAATACCGATTACTACTCTCAAAAGCACGTTGCAAGTTACCTGATACGCCCTGCTCACGCGCCGCTCTTAGTAAAAAGAAATACTTTTGTTTAATGATATTGGTCTGTGCCTTAATCATTCTTGGATCTACATCGCCTTCTAGCATCGCTTTTTCTGAAATGCGAGCTTTAGCCAAATCTTCTTTTTTTAACTCAATCAAATTTACTAAGTCATCAGGAATCGTCTTTAATTCGCTATGTCCCTTAGGTTTATTGAGTGAAAATAATCCCATTATAATAACGTCCTTCCCTCGACAGCCTTAATCAAGGTAATCTGGTCTGCATAGTCAATATCTGATCCAACAGATAACCCGGTTGCTAATCGAGATACTCTGATACCAGCTGGCTTTAACAAACGTGATAAGTACATCGCAGTTGCTTCACCTTCAGCATTTGCATTAGTCGCAACAATAATTTCTTCAATTTCGTCATGACTTTGTAGACGTTTCACCAGGGTATCAATGTTTATATCATCAGGCCCTTTACCATTTAATGGTGATAAAACGCCGTGTAAAACATGGTATAAGCCACGGTATTCACCAGCGTTCTCAATTGCCATTAAATCCTTTACTTCTTCCACAACAATAATCGTCGACTGATCTCGATCGGGGTCAGCACAGATTGCACAGGGGTCAGTTTCCGTAAAATTGCCACAAATTGAGCAAAAATGTAAATCACGTTTTACTGAGATTAGTGCTTGCGCAAAACCAGTTACGTCTTGCTCGGCCATCTCCATCGTGTGAATGGCTAAGCGTGTTGCTGATTTAATCCCAATTCCTGGTAACTTTGTATAGCTATCAATCAAACGGGCAATAGGTTCCGGATACTGCATAGCTACCTCTTTTCTCTTTTAAAATGGCATGTTAGGCATATATTGACCTAGCCGCTTTGATGAATCAGCATCAATTTTTTGCAAGGCATCATTCACTGCGGCAATTGTCATGTCGGCTAAAGTATCAGGATCATCAGCATCAACAACTCCAGCTGCAAACCGCAAATCCTTCAAAACACGATCACCAGTGAAGGTTGCAATCACTGTATCTTCAGGTGCATGGCCTACGTATTCACTCTGGGCGATTTGTGCTTGCTCTGTTTCAACATTTTCCTGCATCTTCTTAACTTGCTTCATCATTTGTTGCATATTTTGATTACCAAACATTTTATTACTCCCTTATTCCTCTGTTATTTCAACTAAATCACTACCAAAAATATCCAGCGCCTTAGTAACGATTGGCGGTGCTGGTTTAGCCTCGTCTTTTTCATCAGTAACCGTGGCAAAATCGTGTTCAACAGCCTGATTGGCTGCTGGTTCAACTGAATTTTTCTTGCGCTCCGCCACAAATTTTGCACGTAATTGTGGCCAATCTTCTTGATTAATCATTACTAATTGTCGTTCAGCCTTTGACTGCGTCATCGTCTGTAACTTCGTAACTAGAATGTTTTGCATCTCAATGTTTTTTAAAGCATTCGCCCGAATGACATCATAATCAAAGGCCAATAAGACGCCGTCAGGACTAGC
Source organism: Weissella oryzae SG25 (assembly GCF_000691805.2). Taxonomy (GTDB): domain Bacteria; phylum Bacillota; class Bacilli; order Lactobacillales; family Lactobacillaceae; genus Weissella; species Weissella oryzae. Next base: position 70,216 of record NZ_DF820484.1, read on the forward strand.
GGCTAATGGCTGCGCGACATTTAACATCGCTTGTTGTGGTACATCCAAACTAGCCAATAAATCTGACCAAACTGCTCGGACACGCTGTAAGTCGCCCTTGGTTGCCTGAGCTAAAAGATTAAATACTGCAACTTGATCCGCACTAGCCTTTGGGACCGTCTGTCGTACTGGGCTTGCTTGTGGTGCCGTTGAAGCTGGTACAGTTTCAGTCTGTACTAGGCTCGGCTGGCTAACTGGCTTGGCCGATTCACTCTCAGCTGGCTGACCTTGTACATTAGCTGTATTACTGCTATTTAACTTTACTGGTGCTGTTGGCTCACTCACTGAGCGTTTAGCTACTTGCACCGCATGTTGACTAACTACTTGGCTGACCTGCGTTAATTGGCTTGGCTGACTAAGCTTTACAGTCAGCACTTCTAAATAGATACTTGGCCGATTCGTATAGCGTAATTGCTGTTGCGTTTCATTTAAAGTATCAATCATGCGATACCAAGTGGTTGGCTCATTCCCCTGCGCCAGAACTTTGAACTCTTCATCCGGAACTAAGGATACAAGCTCGGGCGCCTCAGTGTATAACAACAAATCACGAGCGTAAGAAATCAAGTCTTCAACAAACCGATTTGCATCTTTACCAGCGCGAAGGACCTCAGCCAGCTTCGCTAATGCCTGTGGTACATCTTGTTTAACAGTCGCCGATATATACTGTCCCAACAACGTCTGTGTGACTGAACCGGTAACCAAAAGTGCATTTTCTAGGGTTACATGCCCATCACCAAAGGAAAGTGTCTGATCAAGAATACTCAAAGCATCCCGCATTCCACCATCAGCGGCATTGGCAATTACACGTAACGCTGCTTCATCAAAGGTGTCGCCACGTTGCGTCAAAATATAGCTCATGCGAGCATAAGCATCTTCGGCACTAATCCTTTTGAAGTCAAAGCGTTGCGTTCGTGAAATTATCGTCGCTGGGATTTTTTGTGGTTCAGTTGTTGCCAAAATGAAAATAACATTTGCTGGTGGCTCTTCCAACGTCTTTAGCAAAGCGTTAAAGGCACCAGTCGACAGCATATGAACCTCATCAATGATATAGACTTTATACTTTGCCATCGTTGGCGCGTAATTGACATCTTCACGAATATCACGGATTTGCTCGACACTATTATTTGATGCTGCATCTAACTCCATCACATCGCCAATCGTGCCATTATCAATCGCTTGACAAATTTCACATGTATTATCAGGTTCACCGTCAATTGGGTTTAGACAGTTGACTGCCTTAGCAAAAATTTTTGCTGCTGAGGTCTTACCAGTTCCACGAGGGCCATTAAATAGATAAGCATGAGAGGTTTGTCCTGTCATAATTGCATTTTTCAAGGTTTTTGTGATTACCTCTTGGCCAATCATATCGCTGAACTTCTGTGGTCGCCAAGTCCGATATAACGCTTGATATGCCATCTATTTCCACCTCCTCGTTTTTTCATTATCTTAATTAAAAATTGTTTACTTTCAATTTTAACAGATTTAATTACTTTTTTTACAATAAAAAACCGCCAACCAGTCTGCACTAGTCAACGGTATTTATCTACATAAAGGTGAGGCACAATATACGGTCTCCTTAGTGCTGCTGCCTTCCGACCCTGACACGGTTCGGGGTGCATACTTGCCTCGATGAATAGTATACCAGAAATCTTTACTAACTGCCAAGCATTTCCAAAATAGACCTACTCAGCTTTATTTTGCGCTGCTTTGGCAGCTTTCTTAGCTTGCCGTACAGCTCGGAAAAAGTCTTTTAGCAATGTCTGGGCAGCTTCTGCTTGCACACCCGGATGTACATGTACTTGGTGGTTTAATCTTTCATCCTCCAATAATGTATACAAAGAACGCACCGCTCCCGCCTTGGGGTCAGCGGCTCCATAGTATACATCTGCAATCCGCGTCTGTTGAATTATACCAGCACACATAATGCAAGGTTCTAAGGTTACAAATAACTGTGCCCCCGGTAGTCGCCAAGAACCTAGTTGGCGATTAGCTTCAGTAATTGCAATAAATTCCGCATGTTGCGAGGCATCTTCCAAGCGCTCACGCATGTTAAAGCCTCGGCCAACAATTTCACCTTCATAAACTACCACCGCACCAATGGGTACCTCCCCCAAAGCACCGGCCTTACGCGCTTCAAGCATGGCTTCGCTCATGAAATAATCAATTTGCTCTGCTGTTAGTTCATTGCCCAAGATAGGTACTCTCCAAGATATAGTAGCCTTTATCTTTAGCAATCACTTCAACATTGCCAAAGGTATCTGCCATTAACACTTTGGCCGATGGTGCCCCCTGCTTTTTTTGCAAAACAACTGTCAACGTCCCATTTGGCACTAAGTGGTCAGCCGCTTGTGCGAGCATATCAGATACAATCTGTTTACCTGCTCTGACTGGTGGGTTAGTTAAAATAGCAGCATACTTAGCATTCCCCAACGCCTGATACCGATCTGACTGAATTACCTTAATCTGGTCAGCAACCCCATTTTGTAATGCATTCCGCTCACTCAATTCGGCTGCCCGTTGGTTAATCTCTGCAGCAACAAAATGCCGGTCCGGCAATAGCTTTGCCAAAGAAATGGCCACTGGTCCATAACCAGCACCAAGATCTAAAATCTCACCAGCTGGGACCTTTTTATAATCAAAGGCCGTTAGCATCACCCGCGTACCGTAATCAACGGTCGTTTTGGAAAAAACCCCCGCATCGGTCGTAAATTTCAAGTTATTATCAAACAAAGGAAAATCCCAAGTATGTTCATCATGCGCGGTAGTTGGCGCGCTAGTATAGTAGTGTTCGGCCATCATTCACCTCATTCTTAATTATCTTCTTTAAACCTAAGTTATTTATCTTTATTTATTGTAAACTAGGCAAGTAAGAAAGAAAAGTTAGGAAGAGAAAGATGAAAGAACAAACAATTGGTGTATTCATGGGTGCCCATGATGGTGCAAACCCTGATTTTAAAGTTGCCGCCCAAGCGGTTGGCCGGCTAATTGCTACTAATGGTTATAATCTAGTCTATGGCGGATCAGCCACTGGTTTAATGGGTACAGTTGCTAAAACCGCCAAAGAACATGGTGCTTACGTAATTGGGATTCACCCAGATAATTTAATCCCTGAACAAGCCGGTCCTGATTTGGCTGACGAATATATTCCCGTACCTGATATGGATACGCGCAAGCGTTTAATGTTTGACCGTGCTGATGCCTTCTTATTTTTGGCTGGTGGACTCGGTACTTTAGAAGAGCTTGGCCAAGTCCTTTCTTGGACCAAGCTTGGTATGTATGACAAACCGATCGTCCTACTAAATACTGACCATTTTTACGACAGTCTTGCACAATGGCTAGAACATTCGGCCATTGAAGGCTTCGAAGATTTTATTGATATTAACCAGTATGCTTTAATTTCCGACCCGGAAACTGCTTTTGCCCACTTAACAAAAGAACTAGCTAAAACTAAACATGCCTAAATTAAAAAGCGCTAAGTCGGCTCAACTTAGCGCTTATTTTTTATTTAAAATTAACATTAAATTGGCTTTAATCTACTTATTTATGCACCGCTTCAAGCCACTTAGCAATCTCCAGCATTGTGTCTTCATTATCCGGTGAATTTGTAATTGCTAAAACAAATTCGTCAGCATTATTTATAAAATTAACATCCTCGACTAGATAACCATTTAGTCTCAAGAAATATAATGCCGCTTGAATTGCAGTTCGTTTATTTCCATCGACAAAAACGTGTTTCTTAGTAATTTTTTGTAAAATAAAGGCCGCTTTCAACCAAATTGTTTCATATAATTCATGTCCAAAGACAACTTGCTGTGGTTGATTCAAAACAACTTCTAGTGCTGATTCGGATTGAACACCATAATTTACACCAGCTACCATAGTTACAACATAGCGATTAATTTCTAATATCTCTGGCCTCGATAAATACCTAATCACTGTTTATCACTTATCCTTCAATTTTTTCATTAGGGGCGTAAATTGGTCCATAAATGCGTGAATATCGTCAATTTCAGCATGTTCTAGGTTATCAACTCGTTTTAAAACAATGTTTCCTTGTGCGTCTAAGTACGGCTCAAATTCAACATTTTCTGGAACGTTAAGTGAACTTGGGATGGTCACAACAATGGCATTTGCAACCTTTCGACTTTTAACTACCATAATAACTACCTCCTTCGTTTGTATATACATAAGTATACACTTTAAAAATCAGTTTGTCCTGCAATAAAGTTGGGTATCCACTTCTTAATAACCACTAAAAAGCGCTAAGTTTGCTTAACTTAGCGCTTATTTTTTATTTAAAATATTTATCCATAAAGGCTTCGATCTTATGTTCATAACCAACTGGGTCGGTCGCATAAGATTGGACGTGCTTGGCTCCTGGCACAATCCATTTTTCCTTAGGACCACGACTAGCCGCATACACTTGATTTATAAAACGTGTTGGTACAAAGTCATCTGCACCACCATGAATAAACAGCATTGGTCGCTTGTTATTATGCAAAAGCTTAACTGCATCAGCTTGACCATAAGAATAACCAGCAAAGACCTTTGAATAAGCTGATACAACCGGAATTAGCACATTGCTCAACCATTTCGGCATCCCATACATTGAACCAGCTTGATACTTTAGTTCGGCATCAACTGAACTATAACCTGCATCCTCAATAAAAGTCTTAACTTGCTTTGGTGGATTCATCCCCGACAGCATCATAGTTGTGGCACCACCCATTGAAGCACCCATCACAGCAATCTGACTATTTTGACCATTACGCTGAATTACTTGGTTAATCCAACCCAGATAATCCTTAGCATCTAAATAACCATAGCCGATGTACTTACCACCTGATTTACCAGCAGCTCGATCATCAGGCATTAGCACATTGTACCCAAGTTTATGGAAAAGTGTACCATAAGGCGCCATGGCCCGGTGGTCAACTCCAAAACCGTGAATCACTACCACAGTTTTATTTGTTACCGTTTGCGCTGGTAAATAATAACCAACTAATTTTGTTCCATCTTTTGCCTTCATTTGCCACTCAGTTAATTTAGGCTGTTGTAAGAAAGCCTCTTGTTCTTGATATAGAACTGCATCCTTACTTAATTCAGTTCCTTTGATAAAACTTTTATTTTCACGAACTTCGGCAACTTTAAAGAAATAACCCCCAGCCGCAATCGTTACCACAACTACCAAGGTCACTACTGAACCAATAACCATCCAGATACGCTTTTTCTTCGTCCACCTTTGCTTTTCTTTCACCACACTTGGCTCCTCATTCTTTAGCTTCAAAGTAATTATTATAACCTATTTTTACACATTTGCATGATTTGTTCAAAAAATATTAGATAAAGCAAAATGCTATACTATTAAAAACGTCCTCTGGAGGTAAAAAAATGACCTATTCACAAAATTGGAACTTAGACCGGATCTATCCTGGTGGTATTGACTCACCTGCACTCGCCGAAAAATTAACGACCCTAACCAAGCAAATTACTGCTTTTAATCAACAGGCTACAAGCTCGGATGAACTGAATTTTGATGATTTAGTTACTCTAACCAAAGATGCTCAAATCATTCAAAGCGGATTAAGCACCGCGGGTTTATTTGTTAATGCTTTAGCGGCAGCTGATTATGGTAATGATCGTTATCAACCTTATCAAAACCAAATTGCAAAATTATCCGCTGACTATCAAACTCCTTTGAATAATTTTGCAAAATTGTTAGCCCAACTAAGTGCTAGCGATTTTGCAACTTTCCAAGCCCTTCCCGCTGTTCAACCCGTTGCTTTTCATCTTAACGAATTACGTCAAGGTGCTAAGCGCTTGCTTGACCCTACGACGGAAGACCTTTTGAATCAATATCAACTTGATGGCCTTAAAGCATGGTCAAAACACTATGATACAATTGCCGGCGGGCTGAAACTCACCTTTGTTGATGAACATGGTCAGGACGTTACCTTATCAGCCGGGCAGGCCCTAAATCAGATTGAAGATTATCCCGACCACATAGTCCGGCAACGAATTATGCAAGCCTTTGAAACAATGTGGGGCGATGCTGAGAAGCTTTCGGCTGATACAATTAATCATTTGGCCGGTGCGCGTTTAACAGAACAAGCAGCACACGGCTATCAAGACCACCTGGCTGAACCCTTGGAACTAAACCGGATGAGTCGACAAACTTTAACTACCATGTGGCAAGTTGTTGATGCTAACAAGGGGATGTTTGACGCTTACTTTGATCGTAAAAAGGCTCTCTTAGGCTTAACTAAACTAGGCTGGCAGGATCAAAATGCGCCAATTACCCAGTTGGGTGATTATCAACCACAAACAATCAGTTACACCACAGCAGCTAACTTTATCATTAGTAACTTTGGCAAATATTCACCTAAGATGGCTACCTTTGCCAAGCAGGCTTTTGAAAATGGCTGGATTGAAGCGGAAAACCGGCCCGGCAAGACACCTGGTGCTTGGATGGAAAGTGTTCCTGATATTCATGAATCAAGAATTATTACTACTTTTACTGGTTCGGTTAACGATACGGCAACCATTGCTCACGAGTTAGGGCACGCCTTCCACTCAAGTGTTCTGACCGATTTACCTCTCTGGCGCGACCAATACGCCATGAATGTGGCTGAAACCGCCTCTACTTTTGCTGAGATGCTAATTGCTGATGCCAACGTTCAAGCGGCTAAATCAAATGCTGAAAAAGTTGTCTTACTAGATGCTAAGCTGACTAACCCGGTCGCAATGTTTTTAAACATTCGTGCCCGCTTCCTCTTTGAAGATGCCTTCTATCGAGAACGTAAAAATGGTTTTGTACCAGCCGAACGGCTAAATGAGTTAATGGTTGCCGCTGAACAAACAGCCTTTAATCAACAGTTAGACGAATGGCATCCCCATTTCTGGACATCAAAACTCCACTTCTACATTGATGATGTACCTTTCTATAACTTCCCTTATACTTTTGGCTACCTCTTCTCAACTGGTATTTACGCTTGGGCGCAAACCCAGCCGGACTTTGAAACAGCTTATATCGCCTTATTACGTGATAGTGCTAATATGACCAGTGAAGCCCTTGCTCAAAAACACCTTGGCGTTGATCTAACCCAACCTGACTTCTGGCAGAGTGCTGCGGACCTAGTTAAAACTGATATTGATGAATTCCTTGCCCTCTCGACTGAATTCATCTAACTACACCAAAATAAAAATGGAGCTAGTAGCAATTGCTACTAGCTCCATTTTTTAGTTTAGCCCGGTTAAAAGGTAGGCTTGTTCATCAATTAAATCAAAGCTCTTAAGGTAGCGATTAACTTGTGTAATCGGTTCTAATTGGCTTTTCTGCCAAAAAGCAGCCGAATTAGTCGCCCCATCTTTTTCGCCAATAATAATAATTTTAATCGCTGGTTTAAGTTGCAAAGCTTGCTTTATAACTTCTAAATCAAGGGTATTTGTATCTGGCGCCCAAGAGATAATCAGATAATCAACCTGTGGCAAATACTTTGCTAATGCTGCCAAGGCATCTATATTTTGAACTGCTGTGACCGGCTCCGCCTTAGTTGGGTCTGGTTGTAAGCGCCAATCTTCATTATCCGTTGCAATCACTACTTGCGCTGGATTTACTGCCTGTAAGCCCGCAGTAAGATAGCCATGACCCGCCATAACCTCTAAGACTGCTGCACCAGCTGTATATTCACTCAGGGCATTAATGAAGGGGCTTGAAACATAACTATACATTGAAAAACTTTCAATCAAGGCATCACGAAAATGCCGTAACAAGAAATCAATCTGTTCCAGTCCTTCAGCCAGCTGCGCCCATAGTTCATTACCTTTTGCTGGTTGATGTGGATAGCGTTGTAAGACATAAGCTTGACTGGCGGCAATCATATCATCTGTCAGCATTAATTCAGGTAATTGTGCCGGTAAATAGCCAGCTGCTAATGCTTGCATGGCAGTAAGCACCTGTTCTAACAAATTGGCTACTGCCTTAATTGGGGTAAATTGGGCTTGATAAGCTAAGAGCTCAGCAAAATATTCATTTTGGCTGAGCTCAATTGACTTACCAGTAATTTTAATCAACTGGTTTTTCATATTAGAATAGTTCTTCCTGATGGTCAATCTTAATGTCTTCTTTTGACATCATGGTTGCCATATTTTTTTCGTTAAAGTAAGCATTGATGTATTGGAAAATATCAAACCGTTCTTGATCACTCAAAGGAACTCCGTTAAAGTCAATTTCTTTACGGGATAAGAAGAGCAAGGAAAGGTCTGTTTTTTCAGTATTTGCGCGACCAACCAAAAAATCCAATGACACATCAAAATAATCGGCTAATTTACGTACCTCAATATATGACGGTGAACGGTCACCACGCTCCCAATTTCCGATCTGCGCAGCTGTATTTGGTTTTTGACCGGGTTCACGTTTCTTATTCAACGCAATCGCCAAAGTCTCTAGGGTAATATTGCGACCCTTCCTTAATTCACGCAAGCGATCTGGGAACATTGGACTCACTCCATTTCAGTCTTAATTGCAACTTTTCATACCAAGTCACCTATAAGTCATTTTAACGGAAATCCCAGCGCTTTTCCATACTAAATGCTGATTAAAGTGCAGGATAACCTAAGGAACAACCAATAATTCTACATCAACGGTAATTTGTGCTAGTGGTTGGGCTTTAGCAGCTTCCTGCGCTTCAGGTCGTGCCCCCCAGTGTAGTGGTGTCATCTCGAGTAAATCCTGATAACGTTCACTTGGAATATCCCAAACATATTGAACACTCTGTCGCTTTGCAGCTGGATATTGCGCCATAAAGCGCTCAACAACCTTGGCATTGCTATATGTATGATTAGGATGCCCGACCGGATACAGTTTCTCTCTTAATTCTCGCAAATAACCAGCCGCTGGCACCACCTTAATTAAGCGTCCAGTTGGCTTGAGGACTCGTTTAAATTCATCATAGGCACTAGGTGAAAAGAACTCGATTACCGCATCAAAAGTTTGATCATTAAAAGGTAATTTAGCTAAATCAGCAACCGCAAAGAAAGCATTTGTATCAAGTTGGCTTGCCAAATTAATACCAGCCTTAGAAATATCAAAGCCTATCCCAACATCAGCTAACTGGCGCTTTGCTAAGAGCCGACTAAAAGGCGTTCCCTCACCAGTACCCACATCTAAGATACTTTGCGCTGCCTGTGGTAGATTTGCAGCCACCCCGGCAATAATACCATCAAAAAGGCCAGCCGTTAAAACTCGGCGGCGGGCGGCTAACATCGCATCATCATATTCAGTATTTACGCTATGATTCAAAAAGGTTAAAGTCCCTTTTTTATTCATATCAATTTGATGATGATTGGCACAAACTAAGCTAGTGCCTTCAACTGCCACATAGGGCTCCATACATACGGTACAACGAAACATCGCCAACTCTTGCTTAACAAAAGCCAGCCCTTTTTCAATTTTTTTCATCTTTAACTCATTTTCATCTAAATTTTAAAACCCGGTGCTAGCCCCAAAGCTAACACCGGGTAAAGTACTCTTATCATAACACGCTAATGAGTATGTCTCCTAATGCCGATCATCATCAATCGTCATGTTTTCAGGTGTCGGTGGTACCAAAGTATGCTTTGTGTGCTCTGCGATAAATTCAAAGACCAAGCCCTCACGTAAACCAGCTTGTGAGAAGGTAACTTGACCACTAGCAATATATCGTAGAATCATTAGCAATGGCAACATGCCACCCACAATAATATCAGCCCGCTCCTTACCAAGTCCCGGTACCTTACGACGCTCATTTAAATTCTTACCTAAAATTCGGTAAAAAATATCATTTAGATCTGCACTGGTTAGAATATAACCATGAATTGGCAAATCCATCATTTGACGTTCCCGCCGTGAGATTTTAGCAAAGGTTCGGTTCGAGCCACCTAGGGCAACAATTGGCAAGTCCCGCGTAAATTGTAACCAAGGAATATTGTTAAGTTGCGTTTCAACTGCCAACATTGCTTTAAACAAGCTGGCCGCCGTGACCACATCCTTTTCGAGATAAGCTTCTGTCAGATTAACAGCCCCTATTGGGATTGAAACCGCTTGTTGCATAACTCGATCCTTGACCCAAACTAGTTCAACTGAGCCACCACCCGTATCAATAATCACCGTATCTTGCACTGGTAGTGTATTGATAATTGCCAAATAATCATAGTGTGCTTCTTCAATTCCAGCCAATACCCGCAACTTTAATCCGGTTACCTTAGCCATCTTATCAATAAAAGCCGCTTGGTTATTTGCCTGCCGTACAGCGGCAGTAGCAGTGGCGATAATTTCATCAACGTTAAATTCTTTAGCGGTCGCCTTAAATTCATTCATAACCTTTAAAGTACGGTCAATTGCATCGGGCTGTAAAATTTTATCAGCCCCCATGCCCTCTGATAGACGTACCATTGATTGCTCTCGTCGTAAGACTTGATAGGAAGCGTCTTCTTTAATTTCACTAATTGTCATGCGAGTTGAGTTAGAACCCAAATCCATAATTGCAATAACTGTCATCAATAATCCCCCCTTAGAGTGGTCGATTCATTGGTTCAAAAGCATTGCGCACTGATGATAGTTTTTGCTGCTCACTTTGCAATGCTGATTTAGCTAGACTTTGTTCGATAAATTCCGCTTGGGCATTTAACGCCTCCGTATTGCGCCGGTTCTGTTTAACCCAAGTATCATCGCTTTGCAACACGCGAGTCTTAATGTTATCTTCCCACAATTGATCGAAGATTGTCACTACCCTTTTAGCTAAATCGTTATCTAAAATTGGGAACATCAACTCAATTCTACGTGACAAGTTACGTGACATTAAATCAGCTGATGACAAAAAGACCTCCTGTTGCCCATCAATTTCGAAGATATAGATTCGACTATGCTCTAAGAACCGCCCCACAATTGAATGCACAGCGATGTACTCACTTACTTTAGGTAGGCCAGGTTTTAGCATAGTAATCCCACGGATAATTAACTCTAATGGTACCCCATCGGCACTTGCTTTAAATAACTCATCCATAATTAACTTATCTGATAGTGAATTTGCTTTAAAACGGACCTTTACATTTTGACCACGCTTAGCCGCCAAACGGGCGCGCTCTAACCGTTCAATCAAAGCCTCGCGAATTCCGTCCGGTGACATATAGAGTTCATTAAAATAATCTGGATCTGAATAGCCAGTCAATACGTTAAATACCGAGGCCACATCTCGTCCAATATCAGCATTAGTGGTCAATAGGCCTAAGTCGGTATAGAAATGTGCGGTAGTATCATTATAATTTCCTGTACCCAGATGAACATAACGCTTAATATCATCGCCCTCATTACGCACGATTAACGTTGCTTTAGCGTGTACTTTCAGTCCCTTTAAGCCGTAAATTACATGAACGCCTTGCTCTTCTAATTCCTGCGCCCAGTGTACATTATTTTCTTCGTCAAAACGGGCTTTAACTTCAACTAAAGCAGTCACTTGTTTACCAGCGCGAGCGGCATCACCTAAAGCTTTGATGATTGGTGAATTACCGGAAACTCGGTATAAGGTCATCTTAATTGCCAAAACATTTGCGTCAGCTGCTGCTCCTTGAATTAAATTAAGCACTGGTTGAAAACTATCATAGGGGTGATGTAATAAGACATCATCTTCCGCAATCGTTTCAAAAATATTTTGAACACTTAAGCGATCGTCCATATATTCCTTAAAGGGGATAAAACGAGCAGCTGGATTTTGTCCAAACTTAACCAAATCAGCTAAAAAGCTCAAATCAACTGGACCATCAACACTATACAAGCGATTCTGTGAAATTCCTAAAGCAGCGGCTAAACGTTCAACAACTTTCTTCGTCATGCCCTTTTCATGGACCAAACGAATTACAACCCCACGTTCACGTTCGAACAAACGTTGTTGTACCTCGGCCAACATGTTAGGGCCATCATCATCGGCCACATCTAATTCCATATCCCGCAAAATATGGAAAGCCGAAACAGCCTTCACCGTATGCCCCAAGAAGAGTTCATCAATAAAGGTCTTAATCAACTCCTCTAAAAGAATATACTGCCCACTTGATTCTGGAATTGCGATTACCCGCGGTAAAATATCTGGTACCTGAACAATCGCTAAACGACCTTGACCAGTCTTTTCTAAGCGCACTGCCAAATTAATACTTTCCGATGCTAAGAAAGGAAAGGGGCGAGTTTGATCATCAGCCATTGGAGTCAAAATTGGAAAGACTGAGGTATGGAAATAAGCCGCTAACTCACTCTTTTGCGCTTCACTTAATTCATTAGCCGTGAGCAGGGTCAATTTCTCATCTGCCAAGGCTGGTAAAATCGCCTTTTTAAGCAATTTGTACTGGGCGGCAATTTGTTTTTCTGCCAAGCTCAAAATCACTTTTAATTGTTCTTCTGGCGTCAGACCTGTTACGTCAACCTTATCTTTAACATGGCGCAACTGATAAAGTGACGCCACCCGCACTTGAAACCATTCATCCAAATTTGATTGGGTGATTGCCAAAAAACGTGCACGTTCATATAACGGATTATTCTCGTCCCGCGCTTCTTCAAGGACTCGATCGTTAAAGGCTAACCAACTCACCTCACGATTCGTATAATTACTCTGCTCAACTTCGCTCATTATTCAAGTCCCTTCCGCTTTAGTATAATTTGTCGACCAAAAATTTGCTCAAAAAGATTAGCCTTTTCTTCAAAAGTCCACTGCTCTAAATACAACTTTTCAGAACTATAGCCAACTAATTCAATGGTTGGCTTTTTCATCGAAATGGTAATTTTGCTGATTTTTTGTAGCCGGCTATCATCTAGGGCATCAGCTAAGCGTAATAGCGCAGCCAATTTTATCACTTCAATTTGCTCGACAGCACTTAAATTAGTTGCAAAATCAATGCCATCTTTGGGTAATTCATAAGAATGATAATGTGCAATCAGAGCAACCATTTGAATTTCCGTTGGTGTTAAGCCATCAATCTCATCTGCCAAGATAATCGTTTCTGAATTTTCATAGTGATGATAGGCATTTAAATAAGAACCAACGTCGTGAACTAAAGCCGCCACCTGTAATAAGAGCCGACTACGTTTACTCAAGCCATGCAATGTCCGCATTCGGTCAAAGAGTTGTTCAGCAAAGTGGAGAACCGCTTCTTGATGTTTTGGTTCAACTTGAAAACGTTGGCTCAATTCATAAGCGTGCACTAAAATCTCATCACCAGACAATTGTTCAGTTTCTTCCATGATAATTCCAGGCAAAATATGTTGTCTACTAATCCCAATCTGCGCCGCCCCAGTAACTTGCATAAAGTTTTCCAGCAAAATTAGTTCTGGCATAATAATGTCAGTTTGATTTATATTAAACCCATATTTATCTAACCATTTTTGCGTTGGGTCATTCAAAAGCGCCTGATTGTGCATCAAAAAGTCCGCTGCTTTAACTAGGGGTGCACCTAAGGTATGCTCCAAAACCGTTGAGCCGGCTACTAATAGCAGATCCGCCGCTTCAATTTTTGGTAGTAAATAGTTATAATCCGCCAGCTTACTATTAACAAACTCGCGCACGAGCCCTTCCAAATCAACAATTTCATCATCTAAATCTGCTAATTGGCTGGCCAAACGAATCGGTCCTAAGTTAATATTGCGGGTAAATTGTAGGCGCCCATCAACATAATAACCTAAGGACAAACGACCGGAACTAAGTGACATCAAGCAGACCCGGGCTTGTTCTTTGGGAAAGTTTTGATCACCGTAACGCATTGCGACTTGACCATAATAAGCCTCTTGGCTTGCACTTAACCACTTAACAACTAACCCGGTTGCATGTTGAATGCGCGCTGAAATATAGACTGCGTTTTGAGCACTAGCAAGTGAGTATGCACCCCAAACTTTGAACGTTTCGACATCATAATCCGCTAATAACTGTTGAAATCTTAAAATCATTTCAATTAACTGATTGATTTGTTCATCATCAACCACACCATCTGTATATAAATCATTATCAGCAATCAGTGAGCGATGGACCTTTTCAATTACTTTACCAGTTTTGCGATTAACAATTTGCAAATCAACACTGGTTGACCCAATTAGTGCGACTCCTAATAGTATTTTTTTTGCCATGCCCAATGCCTCCAGCGACCCCATGTTATCAATCTCTTTTTTATACTAAAATACTCCTTCGTTTAAGGTATGTCCATATTGTAAAAAAGCTGCTAAGATTTCAAAAAAAGCCAGCTTGATTAAAATTTAATCAAGCTGGCTTTTAAATAAACCAATATTATAGATTCATTGAACTTTCAATATCGGCAATTGATGGAATCTTTGTGCCCTCATCAGATGAGGTAACAACTGGATCCGCAACAACTTTATCCATGATTTGTTGATATTCCTTCATACCAGTTCCGGCAGGAATCAACTTACCAATAATAACATTCTCTTTAAGTCCGACCAATGGATCGTGCTTTCCGCGAATGGCAGCATCGGTCAAGACACGTGTTGTCTCCTGGAACGATGCGGCAGATAGGAATGAAGAAGTCTCCAATGAAGCCTTCGTAATTCCAAGCAAAACTGGGCGGGCAGTCGCTGGCAACTTACCATTTAGCAATGATTGCTCATTTGCATCACGGAATTCTGCAATATCCATCAAGGCACCAGGCAACAATTCAGTTTCACCTGGATCCATTACGCGAACCTTACGGAGCATTTGACGGGCCATAACCTCAATATGCTTATCTGAAATCTCGATACCTTGCAAACGATAAACTTGTTGGATTGAACGCACAATATAGTTTTCAGTTGCCAAAGTATCACGCACTTGAATCAATTCCTTAGGATCGATTGAACCATCGTTCAAAGCTTCACCACGGTGAATACGCTCACCTTCACCAACTGTCATACGAGCAGTTAGTGGCAAAGTATATGTCCGTGTATCAGTCTCACCTTGAATGGTAACTTCTTTGGTCCGCTCAGCTGGATTTTCTTCGATTGAAGTAATCTCACCAGTAACCTCAGTAATATCAGCACGTCCCTTAGGATTACGTGCTTCAAAAATTTCTTGCACACGAGGAAGTCCCATTGTGATATCGCTACCACCGGCAACACCACCCGTGTGGAAGTTACGCATTGTCAATTGAGTTCCGGGCTCACCGATTGATTGAGCAGCAACTGTACCAACAGCTTCACCAACTTCAACCTCATCACCAGTAGCCAAGTTACGACCGTAGTCCATAACACAGACACCGTGTTCAGTATTACAAGTGAAGACAGAACGAATATTAACTGTTTCAACACCAGCCTCGACGATTGCCTTAGCCTTGTCTTCATCAATCATTTCGTTGTGAGCGACAATTACTTCACCATTTGCTGGGTTAATAACAGCCTTTTGAGCATAACGACCAAGGATACGATCATATAGCTTCTCGACAACTTCATTACCGTTCATAATTGCTGATACGTCCAAACCACGATCGGTACCACAATCAATCTCACGAATGATAACGTCTTGAGCAACGTCAACCAAACGACGGGTTAAGTAACCTGAATCGGCCGTTTTCAAGGCCGTATCAGTCATTCCTTTACGAGCTCCATGGGTTGAGAAGAACATCTCCAACACAGATAGACCCTCACGGAAGTTGGCAATGATTGGCAATTCCATGATCTTACCATTAGGCGCAGCCATCAAGCCACGCATACCAGCAAGTTGCGTAAAGTTTGAAATATTTCCACGAGCTCCTGAATCAGACATCATAAAGATGTTGTTATCAGGTTCAAAGTGGCTGATTAGTTGTGCAGTAATATCGTCCTTGGCTTTGTTCCAAATATCGATAACACGCTCATAACGCTCAGCATCAGTAATCAAACCGCGACGGAATTGCTTAGTAATCGTTGCAACCTGCTTGTGGGCAGCTTCAACAATTTCAGGCTTTTCCTTAAGGTCAGTTACATCGGCAACTCCGACTGTCAAACCAGACTTAGTTGACTCTTCGTAACCAAGGTCCTTCATCCGATCCAACAACAATGAAGTCTCGGTAACCTTATAAATCTTATAAACTGCAGCGATAATATCTGACAAGTAACCCTTCTTGAAAGGTAATACGATTGGTGTATTAGCAAAGTGTTCCTTAATATCAGTACCAGGCTCCAAGAAGAAGCGGTCATCAATTTGACGCAAATTATCATCAGTTGGCTCGTTTAGATATGGGAAATCAGCTGGCAAAATATCATTAAAGATCAACTTACCAACGGTTGTCGTCATAATCCGTGAACGTTGCTCAGCTGTGAAAGGCTTCTCAGCTGGGAATGATGCAGTTTGGATTCCAATACGAGTGTGCAAATGTACATACTTGTTTTGGAAAGCCGTCCGAACCTCATTAAGGTCCTTAAAGATCATTCCTTCACCTTCACGACCAGCTTCTTCAGTCGTTAGGTAGTAATTACCGATAACCATGTCTTGTGAAGGCGCAACAATTGGCTTTCCATCCTTAGGTGCCAAGATGTGACCGGCAGCTAACATCAAAAGACGTGCTTCTGCTTGGGCTTCATCAGACAATGGCAAGTGAATGGCCATTTGGTCACCATCGAAATCGGCATTATATGCTTCAGTAACCAATGGGTGTAGACGCATGGCCTTACCTGAAACCAAAACTGGCTCAAAGGCTTGAATACCAAGACGGTGAAGCGTAGGGGCACGGTTCAATAGAACTGGGTGTTCCTTAACAACATCTTCCAAGACATCCATTACGTCATCATCACGGCGATCAATCTTACGCTTAGCAGCTCGAATGTTACCAGCTAAATCACGGGCAACTAACTCCTTCATGATGAATGGCCGGAACAATTCCATCGCCATTTGACGTGGCAAGCCCATTTGGTTCATCTTCAAGAAAGGACCAACATCAATAACTGAACGACCAGAATAATCAACACGCTTTCCTAGCAAGTTTTGACGGAAACGTCCTTGCTTACCCTTTAGCATGTGTGACAAAGACTTTAGTGGACGGTTACCAGGACCAGTAACTGGACGACCACGACGGCCATTATCAACTAAGGCATCAACCGCTTCTTGCAGCATCCGCTTTTCGTTTTGCACGATAATACCTGGGGCATTTAACTCAAGCAAACGCTTCAAACGATTATTACGGTTAATTACTCGACGGTACAAATCATTCAAATCAGAGGTAGCAAAACGACCACCTTCCAATTGAACCATTGGTCGCAAATCTGGTGGAATAACCGGAATAACATCCATGACCATCCAAGCTGGCTTATTACCAGACTTAACGAAAGCCTCAATAATATCCAAACGGCGAATTGCGCGTACCCGCTTTTGACCAGTTGCTTCTCGCAACTCAGCCTTTAGTTCATCAACTTGGCTCTCCAAGTCAACATTATCTAGCAAAGCCTTAACAGCCTCGGCACCCATACCAGCTTCAAATTTTGAACCATATTCAGCTTTCAACTCACGATATTCGCGTTCTGAAAGTAATTGTTTCTCAACGACTGGCATCATTGCTTCTGGGTCAACATAAGTTACTACGTATGATGCAAAATAGATAATCTCTTCAAGTGAACGTGGTGACATGTCCAAAACCAATCCCATCCGTGATGGAATTCCCTTGAAATACCAGATATGTGAAACTGGTGCGGCCAATTCAATGTGACCCATGCGCTCACGTCGTACTTTAGCTGAAGTTACCTCAACTCCACAACGATCACAAACAATACCCTTATACCGAATCCGCTTATACTTTCCACAAGCACATTCGTAGTCCTTTGTAGGACCAAAGATTCGTTCATCAAACAATCCGTCCTTTTCAGGCTTTAAGGTACGGTAATTGATAGTCTCAGGCTTTTTAACTTCACCATAAGACCAAGAGCGAATCTTGTCTGGACTTGCTAGACCGATTTGCATGCTTTCAAACTTATTGACATCAATCAACGGCTTGACCCCTTTCGTGCTTCCTCTATCTTCGACTACATCAACCTAAACGAGTGTTGATTAGTCATGATAAAAATCTTAACCAATCAACACCCGCCTAGGCGAGTGTAGTATTTACTGTTTATTTTTAATCTTAATCTTCTAGCTTAATTACAGGCTCAGCAGCTGGCTTCTCTGCTTCATCCTTGTTGAAAGCTTCAGCCTTAGTAATTGCTACTTCTGGATTATCAACTGAATCGTCGTCATCCATATCACGTAGTTCAATTTCACGCTCTTCAACGTCCAAGACCTTCATGTCCAAACCAAGGGCTTGTAATTCCTTAACCAAAACACGGAATGATTCTGGCACACCAGGCTTAGGAATTTGTTCACCCTTAACAATTGCTTCATAAGTTCTCACACGTCCTACAACGTCATCAGACTTATAAGTCAAGATTTCTTGCAAGGTATGTGCAGCACCATAAGCTTCAAGGGCCCAAACTTCCATTTCACCGAAACGCTGACCACCGAATTGCGCTTTACCACCCAAAGGTTGTTGCGTAACAAGTGAGTAAGGTCCGATTGAACGGGCGTGAATCTTATCTTCGGCCATGTGGGCTAGCTTCATGTAGTGCATGATTCCAACTGCCACACGCTTATCGAAGGCTTCACCAGTCCGGCCATCGTACAAAACAGACTTACCATCAGCTGGCAAACCGGCTTCGTTAATGGCATTCCAGATATCAGTATCACGCGCACCATCAAAGACTGGTGATGCGATATGAATACCAAGCTCACGGGCAGCCATTCCCAAATGTAATTCAAGTACTTGTCCGATATTCATACGTGAAGGCACACCCATTGGTGACAACATAATGTCGATTGGGGTTCCATCAGGCATGAATGGCATGTCCTCAGAAGGCACGATTACTGATACCGTACCCTTGTTACCATGACGTCCGGCCATCTTATCACCAACTTGAATCTTACGACGTTGTGCGATATAAACCCGAACCATCATGTTAACGCCTGGTGACAATTCATCCCCATTTTCACGTGTAAAGATACGAACATCTTGAACGACACCGCCACCACCGTGTGGAACACGGAGTGAAGTATCACGAACTTCGCGGGCCTTTTCACCAAAGATTGCGTGCAATAGACGCTCTTCGGCAGAAAGTTCTGTCACACCCTTTGGTGTAACCTTACCAACTAGAATATCGCCATCTTCAACTTCGGCACCAATCCGGATAACACCACGTTCATCAAGATTCTTCAATTGGTCTTCACCAGTATTTGGAATCTCACGGGTAAACTCTTCAGGGCCAAGCTTTGTATCACGTGCCTCAGTTTCATACTCTTCAATATGAATTGACGTATAAACATCTTCACGAATCAAACGCTCATTAATAATGATGGCATCTTCGAAGTTATATCCTTGCCAAGTCATGAAGGCAATCAATGGGTTTTGCCCTAGGGCCAACTCACCTTGCTCCATTGATGGTCCATCAGCCAATACTTCATCAGCATCAACTAGGTCACCAACCTTGACGATTGGACGTTGGTTATAGTTCTTTCCAGCATTTGAACGACGGAACTTCATTAGGTTGTACTTATCAAGTGAACCATCTTCACGGCGTACGCGAATTTGACGACCGTCAACATACTCAACGGTACCAGGATATTGCGCAATAATTGCAACACCAGCATCGTGGGCTGCCTTATACTCAATTCCAGTTCCAATCAATGGTGCATGTGGATCAATCAATGGTACCGCTTGACGTTGCATGTTGGCTCCCATCAAGGCACGATTAGAATCATCGTTTTCCAAGAAAGGAATTGCTGCAGTGGCAACCGCAACCATTTGCTTAGGTGAAACATCCATGTAATCAACTTGGTCAATTGCAACTTCGATGTTGTCATCACCATGTCGAGCCAAGACCGTTTCAGTTGCGAATGAACCATCTTCATTCAAAACTGAGTTTCCTTGAGCCACGATGTAATTATCTTCTTCATCAGCAGTTAGGTAATCAATCTTACCAGTAACCTTATGTGTATCCCAGTCAACACGACGGTATGGTGTCTCAATGAAACCATACTTGTTGACGCGACCATAAGTTGCCAATGAGTTAATCAAACCGATATTAGGTCCTTCAGGTGTTTCAATTGGGTCCATCCGACCATAGTGGGTATAGTGCACGTCTCGGACTTCATATCCGGCACGGTCACGAGTCAAACCACCAGGTCCAAGGGCTGATAGACGACGCTTATTAGTCAACTCACCCAAAGGATTAGTTTGATCCATGAACTGTGATAGTTGTGATGAACCGAAGAATTCCTTAACCGCAGCAACAATTGGTCGAATGTTAATCAATTGTTGTGGTGTAACTGTCTCAGCATCTTGAATTGACATCCGCTCACGCACAACTCGTTCCATACGGCTCAAACCAATACGGAAAGTGTTTTGCAAAAGCTCACCAACACGACGAATTCGACGATTACCCA
The DNA here is from genome assembly GCF_000691805.2 of Weissella oryzae SG25. GTDB lineage: Bacteria > Bacillota > Bacilli > Lactobacillales > Lactobacillaceae > Weissella > Weissella oryzae. The sequence goes on from NZ_DF820484.1 coordinate 90,696, forward strand.
AGTGATCAATATCATCAGTTGAACCAATTCCTAGTTGTAAGTTCAAGAAATAATTCAGACCAGCGATAATATCTGAAGGGTGGATTGTCCGGTTCTTATCAGAAATGTGACCATTACCAATGATAGGCAAAGTCTTTTCTGGGTCTTCTGGACTTTCAACCAAAATCGTTTGCAAAACCATTGGTTCTGTTACGACAGCTTGGTCGTTTGGCGTATAAGTGACCGTCTTAAAGTCTTCACGATCCAAATAAGGTGCCAAATCACCCATAACCTTCTTATCAATTAGTGTACCCTTGGTAGCAATTACTTCACCAGTCTCAGGATCAGCTAAAGTCTCACCCAAAGTTTGACCCAACAAACGAGTCTTCAATGATAGCTTCTTGTTGAGCTTGTAGCGACCAACTGGAGCCAAATCATAACGCTTTGGGTCAAAGAAACGGGCCGTCAATAAGGCACGTGATGAATCAGCTGTCTTAGGTTCACCAGGTCGTAGACGCTCGTAAATATCTTTCAAGGCTTCTTCTGTACGTGAGTCAGTTGGATCCTTATGCACATCTTTTTCCATTGTAAGATTCAATGAGTCATAGTTCTCACCCAACATTTGTAGGACTTCAGAATCTGATTCATAACCTAATGCACGCACAAGTTCAGTTGCTGGCAACTTACGAGTCCGGTCGATTCGCACATAACTCAAGCCCTTAGCATCTGTTTCAAATTCCAACCAAGCTCCCCGGTTTGGAATGAAAGTTGTGCCATATGAAGGGCGACCATTCTTATCTAATTCTTCGCTGTAATAAACCCCAGGTGAACGAACAAGTTGTGAAACAATTACTCGTTCCGCACCGTTGATGATAAATGTACCTGATGGTGTCATCAAAGGGAAATCCCCAAAGAATACATCTTGTGACTTGATTTCACCAGTCTCTTGGTTCGTCAAACGCAAAGTAACGTGTAATGGTGCTGAATAGTTAGCATCATGGTTACGCGCTTCTTCAACACTGTATTTTGGTTCTTGCAATTTGTAATCAACAAATTCTAATGATAACTTTCCTTGGAAGTCTTCGATTGGCAAGATGTCCATGAACACCTCACGTAATCCTTCATCCAAAAAGCCGTTGTATGAGTCCGTTTGGATCTCAATCAAGTTAGGCAGATCAAGGACTTCCTTGATGCGTGCATAACTGCGACGAGTACGGTGCTTACCGTATTTAACTAGCGTACCTACCAAGTTTTCCACCTCACTTTGATTTGGCGCAAACTGTGCATGCGGTTATATTACAGTTTACTAACAATTGTGTTACAAACACCTATATTAACCGTTTTTTAACTGCAAAAAAGACAACAGCACCCTCTCAATGAAAATCCCGTCGTCCTTCTATGCAGGCATTCAGGGACAATATTTCCTGTCTGCCGTTGTCTTATACACAATTAAACTAATTAATAGTTTAACTTATAAATTATAAATAATCAACCCTTTTTGCTAAATTAAACTATTTTATTCAACAGGCTCAGGAACCTCAGTTGCCTTGGCTTTTACCGCAACTGTGATTTCACCAGCCTTAGCGCCGATGGTTACCACATCGTTAGTTGTAATCTTACCTTCTAGTAATTCTTCACTCAAACGATCTTCAATCTTCCTTTGCAAGGCACGGCGAATTGGTCGCGCACCATACTCTGGATCAAATCCAGCTTCAGCAACTACATCAATGGCTGCCGCCGTAATTTTAACTGTAAAGTCTTGTTCACCAATGCGACCCAAGACCGACTTAGCCATCAACTTAACAATTTGATGTAGTTCAGGCTTGGTTAATGACCTGAAGACCACAATTTCGTCAATCCGGTTAATAAACTCTGGTCGGAAAGTATCCCGCAAACTCTTACGTACAATTGAATTCATTGCATCATAGTCATCCACGTTGTTTTTAGCACCAAAACCAACCGACTTCTCATCACGTAGCCTAGTTGCCCCAAGATTTGAGGTCATAATGATAATCGTATTACGAAAATCAATCTTACGGCCTTTAGCATCTGTTAGATAACCATCATCAAAGACTTGCAAAAGCAAATTAAAAATGTCGGGATGTGCCTTTTCCGCTTCATCAAGTAGGATAACTGAATATGGATTACGACGAACTTTTTCAGTCAATTGACCACCTTCATCATAGCCGACATAACCAGGTGCTGAACCAATTAAGCGACTCGTTGAGTATGATTCCATAAACTCAGACATATCAACCCGAATCATATTATCTTCAGAACCAAAGACTGCCTCAGCCAACGCCTTAGCTAGCTCTGTTTTACCAACACCGGTTGGTCCTAAGAACATAAAGGTTCCAATTGGTCGCTTAGGGTCTTTAAGGCCTGAACGTGCACGACGAATCGAACGGGCAATTGCTGAGATTGCTTCTTCTTGACCAACAACCCGCTTATGCAACGTTGCTTCTAACCTCAGCAAGCGTTCTTGCTCGTTCTTTTCCAACTGTGCAAGCGGAATACCAGTTTGCTCAGCAACTACTTCATCAATATCTCGTGGCGTCACCGCAAGGTCATAACTGCGCTCACCAGTTTGTTCAGCATTTTTCTCAGCTAAATACTTATCAAGCTTCTTTTTTTGTGTCAGTTCTTTTTTACGCAACTGAGCTGCAAGTTCAAAGTCAAGTTGTTCAATGGCTGCATCCTTCTCAGCTCGCAAACTCGCTAGCTTCTCTTCAAGTCGTCCAACAGTTGTTGGCTTACCAGACTTATCAATCCGAATTCGGGCAGCCGTTTCATCCATAATATCAATTGCTTTATCTGGTAAGAACCGATCCGTAATATAGCGTACAGATAACTTAACTGCCTCCACAATTGCATCATCAGTAATTGCTACATGATGATGTTCTTCATAACGACCCTTTAGCCCCTTTAGAATTTCGATTGCATCTGCTTCATTTGGTTCATTAATTTGCACTTGCGCAAAGCGTCGTTCTAAAGCTGCATCAGTTTCGATATACTTTTGGTACTCATCCAAGGTAGTTGCACCAATTGTTTGCAACTCACCTCGTGCCAAAGCCGGCTTCAATATATTTGATGCATCAATTGCACCTTCAGCACCACCGGCGCCAATTAATGTGTGCAATTCATCAATGAAAAGAATTACATTCCCATCGTTATAAATTTCCTCAATCACCTTCTTAAGACGATCTTCAAATTCGCCACGATACTTAGTCCCGGCAACCAAGGTTCCCATGTCCAGCATCATCAGGCGCTTCTGGCTCAAATCAACTGGCACTTCACCTGCAACAATCTTTTGTGCCAAACCTTCAGCAATCGCCGTCTTACCAACACCTGGCTCACCAATCAAGACCGGATTATTTTTCGTCCGTCGTGAAAGAATTTGAATAACCCGCTTAACTTCCGCTGATCGTCCAATCACTGGGTCCATCCGATGTTCTCTGGCTTGTTGCGTCAAATCACGTGCCAAGCTATCAAGAGTTGGCGTTCCTACGGTATTATCTTGCTTGCGGCCATTACGACGTTCATCCTTACGTCGTTGTTGTTCACTAATACCTAGCTTACGTAAAATCCGCACACGCACTTCGCGTGGATGCACATCAAGGGCATTTAAAATGCGACCAGCAAGAATATTTTCATCAGCTAATAGCGCCAATAAGATATGTTCAGTTCCAATTGATGCTACCTGCATTCGTCTTGCCTCTTCAGCGGCATTGTTCAAAACTTCTGCCGCTTTAGGTGAATAAGGCAAGTAAGCTGAACGCTCGCTGCGAGTCAGTGAACCAAAACCAGTAAACCGGACGATTTCATCACGAATTGCTTCAGCCGTCAAACCAAACTCAAGCAAAGTTTTGCTGGCAATCCCATCAGTTTCTAAAATCAAAGCACTCAAAATATGTTCAGTACCAACTGCTTGGTGTTGAAAATATTTAGCTTGCTCTTGAGCTAACAACAGAACATTTTTACCACTTGGGGTATATTGATTATCCATATTACGCTCCCTCATTTTCTAGGCGGAGTCGATGCAGCACTTGTCGAATCATTCGACTACGCATCTGATTCTCAGAAGTAACATCACCCAAAGCCAGGGTGGCTTGAGAAATCATCAGTGCCATCAAGACAACTTCGCGTGGCGAAAGTAAGTTTTCACGGCCCAAAGTCTCTAAAATGTCATTAGCTGCACGCTCAGTTAAAGTAAAATCAAAGCAATTCAAAAGCTCTTCTAAGATTAATGTATCCTCACGGAGGGTAAAGCGACCAATTCGAATATAGCCACCGCCGCCACGCTTAGACTCAACTAAATAACCTTTTTGAATTGTAAAACGAGTCTTTATCACATAATTAATCTGTGAAGGCACCACATTAAAACGTTCAGCGATTTCAGTTCGCCGTATTTCAACCTGCTGCGCCTGAGTTAGAATTTGCTTTAAATATGCCTCAATGTCATCAGACATATTCTTCTCCGACATAATCCAGCACCTCCTTTGACCAATGTTGACTTAATTATATAGATAATGGTCACAAATGCCAAGATTCTAAACTCAATCCATCCTCAAACGCAGGTGCCAGCAAAGACAAAAAATGCCATTAAGTCATAAAACTTAATAGCATTTCATATGTGATGCACCTAGCAGGAGTCGAACCTGCAACCTTCTGATTCGTAGTCAGACACTCTATCCAATTGCGCTATAGGTGCATATCAATTTAATCTTGACTGTTATCCAGTCAATGCCGTTTACTGGATTCGAACCAGCGACCCCTTCATTACTAGTGAAGTGCTCTGCCAACTGAGCTAAAACGGCATTATGCAGATGACAGGAATCGAACCTGCACGCCCGAAGGCACTGGAACCTAAATCCAGCGCGTCTGCCAGTTCCGCCACATCTGCATCTGTCTTAAACGTTTTCGTTTGAAACAACTTTTATATAATATCAAGTAGGCACAACTCTGTCAACACTTTTACCCAAAAAGTTTCATATATAGTTAAATGATTGTGTATTCGGCTAAAAATCGGTCATTTTACATGATTGGCGCCAAAAGACGTGAGAAATTTTGCTTAAATTTTAGCCAATAGGACTGATTTTCAAAATATTCCTTCGACAACTCAGTTGATTGTAATAAATCATTTTCGAAAATCGCCTCCAGTTCAGCCGCCAAATTATGGTCATACATAAAAGCATTTACCTCAAAATTGAGGGTAAATGAACGAATATCCATATTAGCCGTACCAACTGAAGCAATCTTACCATCAATAACCAAGGTCTTAGCGTGAATAAAGCCGTGATTGTAAGTGTACACTTTTGCGCCGGCCACGACCATTTCACGAGCAAAGTGTTGCGTAGCTCGATAAACAAAGGCATGATCAGGCATCGCTGGTATCATCAACTGGACTTCAATTCCTGCACGAATCGCGACTCTCAGAGCATCAATAATTGATTGGTTGGGAATAAAGTATGGTGTCTGAATAAGAATTCGTTTTCGAGCCATGGTAATCATCCGTAAATAACCCTCAAAAATCTGATTGTCATCCGTATCCGGCCCTGAGGAAACGATTTGCATGGCACTCATCCCCTTCTTCAAGACACTTGGAAAGAAAGCCGGACTAAAATCAAGCTTTTCATGACGCGAGGTAGCATTCCAATCCATAAAGAAGCGACTCTGCATCGCTAAGACGGCATCACCCTCAACTCTTAAGTGAGTATCGCGCCAATAACCAAATTTCTTACTTTTACCTACATACTGGTCGCCGACATTAAAGCCACCAACATAGCCTGTATTCCCATCAATGATTACTAATTTTCGATGGTCGTGGTTATTGATATTCAAAGAAATCGGTTGCCAGCGTGGTTTTAAGAAAGCCTCTACGTGACCGCCTGCGGCGCGCAGTGGCGCATACAAATGGTCATGGCGGCCACCTGAACCACTCAAATCATATATAACACGCACCTGAACTCCAGCCTTAGCGCGCTCGACTAGAATGTCCACTAATTGCTGACCCAAATTATCATCATAAATTGTATAGTACTCAATGTTAATGTGATTCTGAGCTTGGCGTAAATCTGCAAAGAGCTTCTTAAATTTAGCTTCCCCATCAGTAAAAATTTCGACCTGATTATGTCGAGTAACAATCGCTTCATCGTTAGTCAAAAATAATTTTATGAAAGGCGTAATTTCATCATTGACACCATCATCTTGATAGGCTTTCGCCAACCGGTCTTGATTACTAACAATTTGTTCAATTCCCAGTGCTTCTTGCGTTTTTAAATCAAAGATTCGCCGATTTGTTAATTTACGCCCGAAAAAGAAATAAATTGTAAACCCCAAGATTGGAAACATAATCAAAACTAGCAGCCAAGCCCAAACAGTAGCAATATCGCGCGTAGCATCACGAAAAACGGTAACTACTGCCCCAACTGTATTTACTAAAAATACGACGAAAATAAACCACCAAAATAGTTCTACTGTCATTTAGCAACTCCCCATAAATCTTCTCACTCTTTAATTTTACCCAACCCTGCTAATAAAAAACCACGCTAACTATAGTCTCCTAACTAAGGCCTACCAAGTAATGGTTACCCTTAATAACTATCGCAGCATGGTTTTGAATAGTGTGTCTTGTTAGCTTACAAGCTATCCTCAGGCACAATTTTATCGGCACCAAAGTATGGTCGCAAAGCGGTTGGAATCGTTACAGTTCCATCAGCATTTTGATAGTTTTCCAAAATAGCAGCAACAGTACGACCAACTGCTAAGCCAGAACCATTCAGAGTATGAACAAACTGTAAGTTTCCTTCATCATCTCGATATTGGATTCGTGCTCGACGTGCTTGGAAACTTTCCGTATTTGAAACGGATGAAATTTCACGATAAATATCTTGTTCCGGCATCCAAACTTCTAGATCATAAGTCTTGGCTGCTGAGAAGCCCATATCCCCAGTTGATAGGGTAATTACATGGTATGGTAAATCTAATTTTTGCAAAATGTTCTCGGCATTCTTAGTCATTTCTTCCAAAGCTGCATATGATTGCTCTGGCTTAGTAAACTTAACCATCTCCACCTTATTAAATTGGTGCATCCGGATAAGTCCACGTGTGTCACGTCCAGCTGAACCAGCCTCTTGTCTAAATGATGGTGATACAGCAGTAACTGAGTATGGTAGCTTTTCTGCATCAATTATTTCTTCACGGAAATAATTTGTCAAAGGTACTTCTGCTGTTGGAATTAACGTCATTGCATCGTTAGTTCCAACACGGTAGGCATCGTCCATAAACTTTGGATATTGACCGGTACCAAACATAGCGGCATCTTTAACCATGTAAGGAGTAATCATCTCCTTATAGCCTTCTTTATAATGCTCATCAAGCATGAAATTGTAAACCGCACGTTCTAAGCGGGCACCTTGACCAACATAATAAACAAAACGGGCACCAGCAACCTTAGCCCCACGTTCCCAGTCTAAGATTCCCAGGTCCTCACCTAATTCATAGTGGGCCTTGGGTTGGAAAGTAAAGCTAGGAATTTCACCCCACTTACGCTCTTCGTGATTAGATGCTTCATCAGGTCCAACTGGAATTGATGGATTTGGTAAGTTTGGTAGGTGTAATTGGCGATCCAACAAATCTGCATCAATCACCTCAAGCTCTTCATCAAGGCGCTTGATTTCAGCCGCAGCTGTCTGCATTTGTGCAATCACATCAGAAGCATCTTCTTTAGCCCGCTTCTTTAACCCAATTTCTTCAGATACTTGATTTCGGCGTGCCTTAAGTTCTTCGACCTGTACCAACAATTGGCGGCGCTTGACATCTAGAGCCAATAGCTCATCAATTGTCTCAGCTGCAACCCCACGGCCAGCCAAACGATCCTTGACAGAAGCTGTCTCTGTCCGGATTAATTTCATATCAATCATCTAAAAACCTCCTACTTCAAACCTAATTCTTTTACTTTTTGATCAATCAGAGTCAAAACCTTTTCAGCCGCCTCAGTATCTTCGACAAAATCATAGGCATCGCCATCAATCATCAACTTAGGTGATTGATTGTAAGCCTCAAACCACTGACTATAACGATTGTTTAATAACTTATAATAATCGTATAGGCCGCTGTCATGATCAACTTGTTCAAATTCGCGACCCCGCTTTTTGATTCGATTTAACATCGTATCAAAACTAACATGGATATAGACTAACAAATCTGGTGTCTTCAAGACCGCTTCATCTGAGAAATCAACTTGCTCCATCATGTTATCCAAAAGATCACGATAAATATCAACTTCAACCTCAGTTGCTTGACCCTGAGCGGCAACAGTCTGGAACAATAGCAAATCTTCATAAATTGAACGATCAATGATATTCAATTGACTCCCCTGGGCGTCACGAATATTATCCATACGCTTGTTTAAAAAGTAATTTTGTAGCAAAAATCCGTACTTTTTTTGATTCTCATAAAAAAGTGGCAAGATTGGATTATCATCCACGGACTCGTAATATGCGTTACTACCAAAATGTGCTGCTAATAAATCTGTGAGGCTGGTTTTCCCCGCGCCAATTGTCCCCGACAAAACAATCATTTCATTTCCCGCCTTTTTTCAATTTCATATTCTTTATTCTAGCAAAAATTGCCCTAACTTACACTGTCAAATTAGAGCAAACCGCTGGACTAAATTTTATTAACTCACTAAATGACGTCTTACCTAGTTTTAATTTCCGAAATAAGCCGCTGTTTTTTGATTAAAACTTTCAACCTTAATTAAATCACCAACCACCACAATCCGCTTGGTTGCACCAGCATCTAAGCAGGTCAACAAAGTCACTTGACGTTTATTTTCATGTTGATTCAAAACTGTCAAATCATACTGACTTACATTGTTAATTTGATCAACTTGATACACATATACCGCTTGGCGATCAGTTAAATAAATCCGCTGACCTAAACGAGCATGAATCAAAGGACTAAAAAGAGTTTTACCATCTGATTGGCCCATTTCATTAAAAACATTATGACTTGCAAGTGCATAATTGCCCTGTCCCATTACTTGATTTGCTTGTAAGGTTCCAGCACCGTACATCATTTCATCAAAACGACGCCTTTAAAAATCGGCAAACTAATCTTCAAAGCTGGAACCGCAATTCCACCAATCACAGGATAACGGGTCTTATCAAAAACATGCTTAGCCATTTGCGTTGTGCTCGGTACTTTGACACTGTTGTAATCAAAATTACCCGCTTTTTGATTATTTAACTTATAAAGTTTAGCACTCTCATTTTTAACACCATACTTAGCGCTCTCATAATTAGTGACCCAACTAAGGATTTGGGTGTTAGAAATTAAAATTAAACCAATCAATAATAACACTAGTGCTAAAATTCTTCTTTTCAATACTCTCTTCTCCACAATCATTCAACATTCGTTAATATCAAGATTAATATAATACTAATTATATATTAGAAACCCAAATACTTTTAATTGCAACCTATTTGTTTACAAATTACCAGCCTCGCAAAAAGTTCCAATGACCAGGTTTAGCGCGCAAAAAAGGCCGAGATAATCATCTCGGCCTTATAAGTCACAAAATATTAAGTGATTGGAAAATTAATCCCAACTTTATTTTCCGCTCTCGCTATTCACGGCATTGATACGGTTTACAGCCCGCATTAATGCTGCTTCAGCACGGATCTTATCGCGACTCTCTTGTTCGTTCTTTAAGTGACGTTCAGCTCGCTCACGAGCGGCCTCAGCACGATTCAAGTCAATATCTTCAACACATTCGGCGCTTTCAACCAAAACTGTTAAAGTATTATTTGAAAATTCTGCAAAGCCACCACTAACCGCAACAACTTCATCAAAGTTATTGTTGTCGTCAACAATATGAACCTCACTCACTTGCAAAGCTGCTACGATTGGCGAATGATTTGCCATCACTCCGACAACGCCACCAGTTGTGTGTAACATAACTAGAGTTGCTGTCTCGTAAGAAAAAACCTCACCATTTGGCGTATCAACTGTTACTTTTAGGCTGTGTTCATCCATGACGCGACCTCACTATTGAGCCATTGTCTTGGCCTTCTCAACTGCTTGTTCAATAACACCAACATTTCGGAAAGCATCTTCTGGCAAATCATCATATTTACCGTCCAAAATCCCCTTGAATGAACGTACCGTATCAGCGACCGGTACATACTCACCCTTTAAGCCAGTGAAAGTTTCAGCAACTGAGAATGGTTGTGACAAGAAGAATTGAATACGACGAGCACGGTTAACAACCGTCTTCTCTTCATCAGACAATTCATCCATACCCAAAATTGAGATAATGTCTTGTAGCTCACGGTAACGTTGCAAAGTACGTTGTACTTCAGTTGCAACTTCGTAATGCTCTTGACCAATAACTTCAGGTGTTAATGCTGTTGACGTTGATGCCAAAGGATCCACGGCTGGGTAGATACCTTGTTGCGTCAAGGCACGCTCAAGATTAGTTGTTGCATCCAAGTGCGCGAAAGTCGTTGCAGGAGCAGGATCAGTATAATCATCGGCTGGCACATAGACCGCTTGGATTGATGTAACTGAACCCTTTTGCGTTGACGTAATACGCTCTTGTAGTTGACCCATTTCAGTTGCCAAGGTTGGTTGATAACCAACGGCTGAAGGAATACGGCCTAGCAAGGCTGAAACCTCTGAACCAGCTTGTGTGAAACGGAAGATGTTGTCGATGAACAACAGAACATCTTGACCATTGACATCACGGAAGTGCTCAGCGATTGTTAAACCAGTCAAGGCTACTCGCATACGTGCTCCAGGAGGCTCATTCATTTGACCATAAACCATGGCCGTCTGCTTTAGCACGCCTGAATCCTTCATTTCATGATACATATCGTTACCTTCACGGGTACGTTCTCCGACACCTGTGAAGACAGAAATACCATCATGTCCTTGTGCGATGTTGTGAATCAATTCTTGAATCAACACCGTCTTACCAACTCCGGCACCACCAAACAATCCGATCTTTCCACCACGGACGTATGGGGCTAGCAAGTCAATAACTTTAATTCCAGTTTCTAGAATCTCTGTCTTGGTAGCTAATTGATCATAGGCAGGTGCATCACGGTGAATTGGATCACGTTCTACATCTACTAATTCTTCACCACCATCAACGGGGTTTCCCAAAACATTGAACACACGACCCAAAGTCGCCTCTCCAACAGGGACAGAGATTGGGGCGCCAGTGTCTTCAACGGCCATGCCGCGTTGCAATCCATCAGTTGAGTCCATGGCGATTGTACGAACAATCCCATCACCCAAGGTCAATGAAACCTCAACCGTCAACTGACCTTGATCACCCTTATCGATGATCAAAGCACTATTGATGGCAGGAATTTGACCATCTAATGGGAAGGCAACGTCGACAACTGGCCCAATGACTTGAACAACTTGTCCGGTACTCATTGTCGTTTCCTTCCTTCATTTCCAACTATAAATGTGGTTAGCTAGGCTTAATCAAGCGCTGCCATACCACCTGTAATTTCTGTAATTTCCGTCGTAATCGCACTTTGACGCGCACGGTTGAACTTTAAATTCAATGAATCAATCAGTTCTTTGGCATTGTCGGTCGCTGACCGCATTGCGTTAGCAGATGCCGCGTGCTCGGCAGTCTTAGCATCTAAGATTGCCCCAAAAATCAATGATTCAGCATATTGTGGCAAAACCACAGCTAAAATTGCTTCTGGTGATGGCTCGATTTCATATTCAGGCATAACCTTGGTTTCATCCACGGTTAGACCTTCAGTTTGTACGGGCAACATCTTCTCAGCACGGAATTCATTTGCAATCCGTGAAACAAAGTGGTTATACATAACTGATAACTCATCAAAGACTTCATTATCATACATGCTCGTAACGGTCTTAACGATATCCTTAGCCTCATCAAAGGTTGGAATATCAGCAACACCACGATACTCATAAGCGACTTCAAAACCGCGCTTCTTAAAGAAGTCAGCACCGTTACCACCAACGGCCAAAATAACAACATTTTCTGCTGTTAATTGTCGGTCAGTAATTTCTTGCATAACGGCTTTCAAAACTTGTGAGTTATAACCACCCACCAAACCACGATCAGAAGTGATTACTAAGTAACCAACTTTCTTTACCGGACGTTGCTCAAGCATTGAGCCTGCTCCTGAGATTCCTGCATTTGCCAAATGGGCAACAACATCATGAAGATGCTTTGCATAAGAATCAAAGGAACCACCGGAACGGCCAATTTGTCCCAACTTTGCAGTTGAAACCATTTGCATGGCCGAAGTGATTTGACGCGTCTTTTTTGTCGAGGTAATACGGCGTTGAATGTCTTGCAATGAAGCAGCCATCAGCCCCTCCTCTTATTATTCGGCACTTGCAGCAAAGGTCGCCTTAAACTCTGAAATAGCTGGATTCATAGCATCTGCTTCAGGTAGGTTCTTCGTGCTTACAATTGTCTCTAACAAATCATTATGTGATGCGCGTACAGCTTGGATCATTTCTGACTCAAAACGCAAAATATCTTCAACCGCAACATCATCCATAAAGCCACGTGTCAAAGCATACAATGACAAGACTTGCTCTTCAACAGGCAATGGCTTGTGCAATGGTTGCTTCAAAACTTCAACTGTACGACGACCACGGGCCAACTTAGCTTGCGTTGCTGCATCCAAGTCAGAACCGAATTGCGCAAATGATTCCAATTCGCGATATGAAGCCAAATCCAAACGCAAAGTTCCAGCAACCTTCTTCATTGCCTTGATTTGTGCATCACCACCAACACGAGAAACGGAAGTTCCGGCGTCGATTGCGGGACGAATACCAGCATAGAATGAATCAGCATCCAAGAAGATCTGACCATCGGTAATTGAAATAACATTGGTTGGAATGTAGGCTGAAACATCACCGGCTTGCGTCTCAATGATTGGCAAAGCAGTCATTGATCCACCACCAAGCTCATCAGATAGCTTGGCTGCACGCTCGAGCAAACGAGAGTGCAAGTAGAAGACGTCACCAGGATATGCTTCACGTCCAGGCGGACGACGAAGAATCAAAGACAGCTCACGGTAAGCAGTTGCTTGCTTTGACAAATCATCATAGACAATCAAAACATGCTTACCATTGAACATAAACTCTTCACCCATAGCTGCTCCAGCATAAGGTGCTAGATACAACAATGGAGCTGGTTCAGCAGCACTAGCTGAAACGACGATGGTATAATCCAAAGCACCCATTTGGCGCAAAGTTTCAACCTGTGTACGTACAGTTGATGCTTTTTGTCCGATTGCAACATAAATTACAATCATATCTTGATCCTTTTGGTTCAAGATTGTATCAATCGCAACTGAAGTCTTTCCAGTCTTACGATCACCGATAATCAACTCACGTTGACCACGACCGATTGGAACCAACGCATCAACGGCCTTCAAACCAGTTTGTAGTGGTTCAAAGACTGACTTACGTTGCATAACTCCAGGTGCTTTAACTTCAACAGGACGAGTATTTGTAGTCTCAATTGGGCCAAGGCCATCAATAGGTTGACCCAAGGCATTAACAACACGTCCAATCAATCCCTCACCAACAGGCACTTCCATGATTCGGCCAGTACGCTTAACGATGTCACCTTCGTGAATATCATCGTACTCACCCATGATGACGATACCGACATCATTAGATTCAAGGTTTTGTGCCATACCATATACGCCATTTGAAAACTCAATCAACTCACCGGCTAGGGCATTGTCCAAGCCAGTCACACGAGCCACACCATCACCAATATAGGTAACAGATCCGGTCTCTTGTACAGTCAATTCGTCTTGATAATTGGCTAATTGGTTTTTGATAAGAGAACTGATTTCTTCAGCTTTGATGCTCATTTCAGCAGTTCCTCTTTCTTAGACTGTGCATTGATTTCGCACATTTTTTCTGATTTGTTGATTACTAGCGGATGATACTTTGACGAATAGCAGCCAACTTGGTTGCTAATGATCCATCCAAAATTTGATTGTCAGCATAAGTAATTACGCCACCAATAATTGATTCATCAACAGTTTGACTCAGCTCAATCTCTTTAGCTGCAAAACGTTGCATTAGTTGTGTTTTAAACTTATCAACTTGCTCATCGCTCATCGCAATGGCAGTTGTCACACTAACTTTCAACTTTCCTGCAGCTTTATTAACAAGCTTCTCATAATCTGTAATGATATCTGGCAATAGATCAAAACGACGATAGTCAAAAGTCATTTGGAGCAAGTTTTGAACAAGTTGGCTTGCTGATTGCTTCATAACATTCAACAAATCAATTTTACCTTGTTCAGAAATCCGCTCTGAATCAATTGCCTTAGTCAACTCTGGATTATCTTGAAAAACAGCCTGTAGTGCTGTCAATTCAGCCAAGGTTGCTTGATCAAGATCTGAATCATGGGTTAGTTCGAACAAAGCTTTAGCGTAGCGACCAGCAATTGTTGCTTGGTTTACTGCCATTACTTGTCTCCTAATCCTTCAACATAGGCATCAATTAATGCCTTTTGATCCTCTAACTTTAGTTCTTTTTGGATAATCTTTTGCGCAATTGTTACAGATAACTCTGCTACTTCATTTTTCACGCTAGACATCGCCTCAACACGCTCTTGCTCGATTTGAGCAGTAGCAGTTGCCTTGATTGCTTTAGCTGAAGTATTTGCATCTGAAACGATTTGATCACGTTGCAAACCAGCTGCAGTCTTTGCATCAGCGATAATGCCGTTAGCATCTGACCGTGCAGCTTGTAATTGCTCTTGCCGTTGACTAGCAAGATCTTGCGCTTTTTGACGGGCGTCTTCAGCGCTATCCAAGTCGTGCGCGATTTTATCGGCACGATCTTGCATCATCTTGCTAACTGGCTTCCAGGCGTAGTGCTTCAATAGAAGCAACAAAACTACCATCGCAACCAATAAGAACAACATATTACCCAAAGCCAACTGTTCGCTAGCACCAGCTAGAAATAAATTATTAAACATAAGTTGGCTCCTCTTATTACCTATTCAACAACATGAAGGCAACTGCAATTGCAATAATCGGTACGGCCTCGACTAGACCAACACCAATAAACATATTGCTACGCAACTTCCCCTCTAATTCAGGGTTTTGCGCTGTACCTTCAATCATGGCGTTAATAACTAAACCGTTTCCGATACCCGCACCAATTGCGGCACCGGCAGCGGCAAGACCTACACCGATAGTTGCTACATCAATATGCATCGTAAACCCTCCACATTATTTGTTGTGCGTTAAAGTAGTTAAAAACTAGCTTAACGTCCCAACAACATGAAGGCGATGGCAATAGCAATAATAGGAACGGCTTCGACCAAACCAACACCAATGAACATGTTAGAACGTAACTTACCTTCTAATTCAGGTTGGCGAGCCATACCAGAAATCATGCTTGAAATAACTAAACCATTACCAATACCCGCACCAATTGCGGCACCGGCAGCAGCCATACCGACACCGATAGTTGCTACATCAATAGACATAGGAAAATTCCTCCAAAATTTTATAAACAAATATTATTCTTCGACTTCAGTCTTTTCAGCCACATAAACCATAGTCAATGTAGTGAAAACGAAGGCCTGAATAGCTCCGATAAACAATGAAAATGCTTGCCAAGCAAGCGTTAATACGAATGCTGGAACCATTGTGACAATCCCATGCGAAGTAGCTAGTTGCCATAGCAACGTAAGCACCATTTCACCGGCAAAAATATTACCGAATAGACGCAATCCGAGTGTCAAAAAGCTCGTGAATTGCTCGATAAGATTTAATGGAAGTAAAACTGCGAATGGCTTTAAATAAACTGATTTAAAGTAATTTTTAAAGCCGAGCTTTTGAACCCCCAAGAAATGCGCCAATCCAATCGAAATTAACGCCAAAGTCATTGTCACCACTGGATTAGCAGTAGCTGATCGTAGATAGGTTATCCCACCAACGGAAACTGAAAATGCTAACCCTAGCTGATTGGCAACGAAAATAAACATAAACAATGAGAAAGCATAGAATTTCAAGCCGCGTCCAGTTGCATTTGGCAACTGCTGATCGACGATCCCATTTGTGAAATCGACAATCCACTCAAGTACATTCTGCTTGCCCTTTGGTTTAAGTTGTAGTCGCCGTGACATCCAAACTGCTAACACGAAAACAATTGTCATCGCGACTAGGGTTGAGATAATCATTGACCAATCGAACGTCAGACCCGCAAAGCTAAATGTTGCGGTCTTTTCTCCCACAAGGCTCACCTCTTTCCTTTCTATAGAATTGCGGCAGTGCGCCGAAGAACACCAGACCGACTTTTAATTATCACCCTCATATATTACACCTTTTGCATATAATTTCAACGATTAAAATCGGCAATTCTGTTTATTGTTATCGGATATAAGGTCAGTGATTATCTATATCCGCATATGTTAATCTACTAATCGTAGTTTTTTATTAATTGATTTTACTAAGATTTAATTTTATAGGAATTCCAATTAAAAATTTGCAGGCCAAAAAAACGATTAAGTCAGAGTTGACTTAATCGTTTTAAATTTTATTTTATTGATTCAAGATCATAAAATTATTTTTTATTGCTAGTGCTAAAAACAATTTAATTTACCGTTCTGAAGCCGCTTTTTCTGGCAATACTAAGTTTAAGACAATCGCCAAAATTGTCGCAATCGCTGCCCCTGAGAATTGAACAATATGTGCACCCGAACCAACTTGTAAGAAGGTATTACCGATTCCAATTACTAATACTGGCGAGGCAATCATCATATTACGCTTCACGTTAAAATCAACATGGCGTTCAATCATAATCCGCATCCCAGATGAAGCAATCACACCAAAAAGCAAGAATGATACCCCACCGATGACGGCACCGGGAATTGATTGGATTAACGCCGATAATTTACCAACAAAAGAGAAAATAATGGCAAAAATAGCAGCACCAATCAACACATACACCGAGTGTACCTTCGTGATGGCCATTACACCAATATTTTCACCATATGATGTTACGGCTGGGCCACCAACTAAACCAGCAAAGAGCGAAGCTGCTCCATCACCGGCCAAGGTCCGGTGCAGACCAGGATCTTTGATAAAATCACGACCAGTTAATTCATCCAAAACCATCAAATGACCAAGGTGTTCTGAAATTGTAACCAATGCCAATGGTGCCATTACCAGCACCGCACCCCAATCAAAATGTACTGAATAATTAACAAAAGGAATATCAAAAGCTGGCAACGCAAACCAGTGAGCCTGCATAACTGGTGTAAAATCGACCAAACCAAACAAAACTGCGGTAATATAACCAGCCACAATCCCCAATAAAATTGGAATTAAGCCAATGAAGCCACGCAAAGTCATATTAAATAGAATCGTAAATGCCAAGGTAATCAAGGCTACCGTAAAGACCCGGATGTCATATTTACCATTTAGTAAAGTAGCATCTTGGGCTGCCGAACCAGCTAATGATAGACCAATCACCATAATAACTGGTCCAACAACAATTGGTGGCAACAATTTTTCAATCCAATCGGTTCCAATCACCCCAACAATTGCCGCCACAATCATATAAATTACACCAACTGAGAGCACACCAGTTGCGACGCCCGGATAGCCAGTTGTTTTCATTAAGGCCATCATTGGGACAATGAAGGCAAAAGACGAACCCATATAAGCAGGTATTTTCTTCTTAGTAATTAAGATGTGGAGCAAAGTTCCCACACCCGATGAAAACAATGCAATCCCTGGGTTCAAGCCAACCAACAATGGTACCAAAACGGTTGACCCAAACATTGAAAACATGTGCTGCAATGATAAGCCAACCCATTGACCAAAACTTGGTCGTTCGTCTACATCTAAAACAATATCCCGCCGTAACTGCTCCATATTACCAATACTCCTTTAATCCTTACCCTAGTAAAACAAAAAAATGGCCTGATATAAAATCAGCCCATCTGCTCAAAGTCATTTTTTCCTAGTCTTAATCAAATTAAAGTTTAAACCTAGTATCTGATGCTTTGAGGTCTCACAGGGCCTCTTTAAAACTCTAATGTATTATGCACGCTTATCAGTTAATTAGCAAGCATTTCACCAACTAAAGTGATTGCAGCGCCTGCTTGATTGGTTGCTCACCATCAGTCATTGTAAAGACCTGACGATAAGTCTTAGGTTCATTCAAAGTAGCCACCAATACAGCTGCTACATTATCAATTGAATTATTGGCAGCCTTCGCTGGGTTAAGAGTAATCTTACCTGTCCCTGGCTCTTCAGTTAAGGATCCTGGTTGCACAATCGTGTAGTTCAGCTTTGTTTGGTTAATCAACCATTCATCCGCAAAGAACTTCGCAATATAATAATCACCCAATGTATCTGGCCAAAGACTAGGTTCAGTCGCATTAAAACTTGATAGCATAATATAACGCTCAATCCCCAATGCTTCTGCTGCTTGAGCTAATTTAACTGCTCCATACGCATCAACTTGTAACAAATTTTGTCCCCGTGAACCAGCCACTTGGAAAACCGCATCCAAGTCATGCCCTGCTAAAGCAGCTTGCATAGTAGGTAGATCATCAGTCAAACTAACTGCCAAAGTTGGTACCGTTAAATCAGCATGCTCTTTATGTGTACCAGCAAAAACTGTATGCCCAGCTGCTGTTAATAACAGCAACAACCTTCCGGCCAACACGACCACTTGCACCCATCACTAAAATATTCATCACAAGGCCTCCCCATCAATTGAATAAATCTTATACCACATCAACAATCAATTGCTTAAAGCGTCTATCACAAAACCAACTGGGTGCTTAATGCGTCCCAAACAATCGATCGCCAGCATCCCCAAGACCAGGAATAATATAACCATGCTCATTCAAGCCTTGATCCAAGCCAGCAGTAAAAATATCTACATCCGCATGTGCGGCTTGTACAGCTTCAACCCCTTCGGGTGCAGCCACTAGCGTAATTAACTTTATCTTAGTTGCGCCACGCTTTTTTAGTGCATCAATCGCCATAATTGCAGAACCACCAGTTGCTAACATTGGATCAACCACAAAAACATCACGCTGCTCAATATCTTCAGGCAACTTAACAAAGTATTCCACTGGCTCGAGAGTCTCCTCGTCACGGTACATTCCGATATGACCAATCCGGGCGGCTGGAATCAACTTCATCATGCCATCAACCATTCCTAAGCCAGCTCGTAAAATTGGCACAATTGCCAACTTCTTACCAGCTAATTGCTTTTGAACCGTCTTAGCGACTGGTGTCTCGATTTCAACATCTTCCACAGGTAAAGTCCGAGTAACCTCATACGCCATTAGTGATGCAATCTCGTCAACAATCTCGCGAAAGACCTTGGTACCGGTGTCTTTTTGTCGGATAATTGTCAACTTATGTTGAATCAATGGGTGGTCGAAAACTGTTAACTTGCTCATATTTATCTCCTTATTAGCTGCTCGCCGGCAGACCTTCAATAACACTTCATACAATTATAAAACAAAATAGCAATTTCTGCTGGCTTTTATATTAAGACGCTTAACTTAATAAATTTTAATCAATAAAAAAGGCGCAAGACTTAGCTTAACCCTTGAGGTAAGAATGTTTTGCAACCTTTATCTTCTATTTATTCGGCGTGTTCAATCTTTGCGAGTGGAAATGCCCGCGTCAAAGCTAGCACTTCTTCGCGAATTTTAGTTAATTCGTCTTCATTATCATGATTAGCTAAAGTCCGCAAAATTAGTTGTGCAACTTGTTGAGCCTGCGCTTCTTTAAAGCCACGTGTTGTAATCGCTGGTGTTCCAATGCGAATTCCAGAAGTAATAAATGGACTTCTTGGCTCATTTGGAATTGCCTCTTTATTAGTTGTAATCATCACTGAATCCAACAAAATTTGGGCTTCTTTACCAGTTAAACCAGTTTTGGTTAGGTCCAAATTGAAAAGATGATTATCAGTTCCACCCGAAACTACCCGCACCAAGTCGGAATTTTCAAAAACCGCTGCCATTGCGGCTGCATTGGCAATCACTTGTTTTCCATAAGCTTTGAAAGATGGTTGCAAGGCTTCGTATAAAGCCACTGCTTTACCCGCAATTACATGTTCTAGTGGCCCACCTTGGGTACCTGGGAAAATAGCTGAGTTCAACTTTTTTGCTAGGCTAGCTTTGGCCAGAATCATTCCACCACGAGGGCCACGTAAAGTCTTATGCGTTGTTGTCGTTACAACGTCAGCATAAGGAACTGGCGAAGGGTGCACTCCTGCTGCCACCAAACCAGCAATATGTGCCATATCAATCATCAAATAGGCCCCAGCTGAATCAGCAATTGCGCGTAACCGTGGAAAATCAATAAAGCGTGAATAAGCCGAAGCTCCTGCCACAATCAGCTTAGGTTGGTACTCTTTTGCTAACCGCGCAATTTCATCATAATCAATCAATTCAGCATCGTTGAGTCCATATGCATGAAAATTGTACATCTTACCAGAAAAATTAACTGGTGAGCCGTGTGTTAGGTGTCCACCAGCATTTAAATCCATACCTAAGACATGATCTCCCACCTCTAATAGTGCTGCATAAACCGCTGCATTGGCTTGTGAGCCAGAATGTGGTTGCACATTAGCATAATCGGCACCAAATAGTTCTTTAGCCCGCTCAATTGCTAACATCTCAACTTGATCAACAAATTGTGTCCCACCATAATATCGTTTGCCAGGATACCCTTCGGCATACTTGTTAGTTAAGATACTACCTTGCGCCATTCTAACGCCCTTAGAAACAATGTTTTCTGAGGCAATCAGTTCAATATTTTCTTCTTGCCGGTTCGCTTCACGATCAATCGCTGCCCAAAGTTCTGGATCATATTCCCGATAATTTACCATTCCTCATCCTCCGCAATCAACTAGTCAAAAAGTTCGTTTACCCAATGTCCCCCTGAAGCCTTACCAAGTCGGTTATTGTAGGCTGCGTTTTGTGCAATATCTGGTAGCGCCGTTACCAAAATCGTAGTAACTTCGGCCCAGTCATCAAAGCGTCTTAAGCCGGCAAACAAGTTTGCGGCGGCCGTATCTTCATTTGCACCTAAAGACCAAACAAAATCCATACCACTTAATTGATGTTTTGCAATCTGATTGTTAGTCAACATTAAGCCAACTGGTTCCAACCGTCCTTGTGCCCAAACAATCGCAGCAGTCCAATCATCATCAGCCACCATATAGACTGCCTTATCTGGTGCATAGTGTCGGTATTTCATTCCAGGTGCTTTTGGCGCTTCATCAGCACTAACGTGTTTTAGTTCTGAATCAATTGTAACGCCCAAAACCGCTTCAAGTTGTGCTGGTGTAATTTTACCGGGACGCAAAACAGCTGGTTGCTCGGTCGACAAATCAATTACCGTTGACTCAACCCCAATCTTAGTTGCTCCATCATCAAGGACACCTGCTATTTTACCATGTAAATCATGAAAAACGTGTTGGGCAGTCGTTGGACTAGGCTTACCTGATGTGTTAGCCGAAGGGCCTACTAGTGGTGTATCCGTTAGGCGAATTAACTCACGTGTCAAATCATTATCTGGCATTCTTACTGCCACAGTATCCAAACCACCGGTCACAGTCGCAGAAACTGTATCTGGCTTCACCGGTAAAATCATTGTCAAAGGGCCTGGCCAAAAGGCAGCCATTAATTTTTCAGCCCAAGTATTCACTAGGGCAACCCGACCAACTTGTTCGATATCAGCAACATGCACAATTAAAGGATTATCTGACGGACGTCCCTTAGCTGCGTATACCTTACTAACAGCAGTATCATTAAAGGCATCCGCACCTAAACCGTACACTGTCTCACTCGGAAAAGCGACTAAAGCCCCTCGTTTAATGGCCTTTACTGCCGCAGCTAGTTCACTTTTATCCCATATCTTTGTCTGTACCATTTTTACCTCCGTGATACTTTAATCATCCGATCATGCCCGCTCATATCTTGTCGTAATTCAACGGATACATCTGGCAAGTCAGCAAAAAGCTTTTGGAGTGCTGGTCCTTGTTGATAGCCAATTTCAAAGTAGGCACTACCTGCTAAACTCAAATGGTTTAGCAAGTCAGTAGCAATTCTTTTATATAGTGCTAATCCCTCATCATCAGCAAATAAAGCCAAATCTGGTTCAAACAGAAGAACTGAATCATCCATCTCATTCCGTTCAGCTTCACTTATATAAGGCGGGTTAGACACAATTACGTCAAAGGTCCCATCAAGTTTTGCAAATAAATCTGATTCGATAAAATCAACATCCAACGCATACTGCGTGGCATTAATTTGTGCTAATTCTAAGGCATCCGCTGATATATCACTAGCAGTTACTTGCCAGGTTGGTTTTTCAGCCGCTAATGTTAAAGCGATTGCTCCAGAACCCGTACCAATATCAAGGATACTTACTGATTCATGCTTAGCGTAATCGGTTAAAATCCATTCAACTAATTCTTCAGTTTCCTGACGTGGAATCAGCACACGCCGATCAACCGCAAACTCACGTCCATAAAAGGCTGCATGACCAAGCGCATACTGGACTGGTTGTCCACCCTTAATTGCACGAATCGCAACCATGAAGCGTAACCGCTTCTCATCTTCTAAAATCGTGTACAAATTATTTGCTAACTGACTATAATTCCAAGCCATCATCCCCGTCAGCAGGTAATCAATTTGTGCCAACCGCTCAGTCTTATCATGAATATAGGGCTCCAATTGCCAATCGCCCCAATCACGGACTGCTTCAATTGTCCATTGTTCATCCATCATTATACTAACCTTGTTTTAGTGCTTCGAGTTTTGCGGTTTGATCAGCGATAACAAGGGCATCAATCACATCACCTAGTTCACCATTCATGATTCGATCCAATTTGTTTAATGAGAGGCCAATTCGGTGATCAGTCACCCGATTTTGTGGATAGTTATAAGTCCGGATACGTTCGGAACGATCCCCAGTTCCAACTGCCGTCTTACGTTGCTCAGCATACTCAGCTTCATTTTGTGAAGCATAGTAATCATACACACGAGTCTTCAGAATTTCTAAAGCCTTCGCCCGATTTTGTTGTTGTGAACGTTCATCTTGCATCGCAACAACAATTCCAGTTGGTAAGTGGGTCATACGAACCGCTGATGAAGTCTTATTAATATGCTGACCACCGGCACCAGATGAACGGTACACATCAACACGCAAGTCTTTATCTTCAAGCACAATATCAACATCTTCATACTCAGGCATAACCCCAACCGTTGCGGTTGAAGTGTGAACCCGGCCAGCCGACTCAGTCTCAGGTACTCGTTGTACACGATGAGCACCATTTTCAAACTTTAGCTTTGAATAAACTGACTCACCAGTAATCATAAGTACAATTTCTTTATACCCACCAATTTCAGTCCGGTTTTCGTCAATGATTTCAACATGCCAACCCTGCTTTTCTGCATAACGTTGATACATATCATATAGGTCAGCCGCAAAGAGCGCCCCTTCATCACCACCAGCAGCACCGTGAATTTCCATGATAATATTCTTATCATCGTTTGGGTCCTTTGGTAGCAACAAAATTTTCAATTGTTCTTCCAAAGTCTCTTTTTCAAGCTTTAATTCTTTTAATTCTTCCTTGGCTAGGTCCTCTAACTCATCGTCACCTAAACCTTCATTTAGCATTTCTTCATTATCCGCAATGCCATTCACTACATCACGGTAGTGTCTAAAAACTTCAACCGTTTCGCGTAAAGCACCTTCTTCTTTAGATAGAGCCATGAAACGCTGAGTATCTGAAATAATATCTGGATCAGAGATCATTTCAGAGATTTCATCATAACGGTCAACTACCGCTTGTACTTTTTCAAATATTTCATCCATCGGGACTTTTCCTCATTTTCTAGGTAAATTATTTATTGGTGCGTCGTGCTAGGGCCGCTAAATCTGGCTGGTTATAATGAATCCGGCAAACTGGCATATAAGATTCATCGCCACCAATTTGAATCTGCTCACCTTCATAAACTGGCACTCCATCAACTACACGTAAATTCATGATTGCTTTACGGTCACAAAATGAGCACAGGGTTTTCATCTCTTCAATTTTATCGGCATAAATCAACAAAGCCTCTGAACCAGGAAACAATTGATTAAAAGCATCGTTTTTCAAGCCAAACGCAAGGGTTGGTATTTGTAATTCATCAACGACTTGCGTTAATTGCAAGACTTGGGCTTTAGTTAAAAACTGAGCTTCGTCAATTAAAACTGCGGCAATTGCTGGTGAGTTCTTCACAAGTTCGAAAATGTTATCATCCGCTGCAACAGCCTGCGCAGGTCGCTGCATACCAATTCTAGATGCAACGACGCCCACACCAGAACGATTATCCAAAGCACTCGTCAATAACAATACTTTACGGCCTTGCGTTTCATAATTATGCGCTACTTTAATTATTTCAATACTTTTACCGCTGGCCATTGCACCATAACGAAAAAATAATTGTGCCATTACTTGCCTCCTTAAACCCCATCTTTTGCGACTGTCAGTTCTTATTTTACAATAAAACATAGGTGCATAACAGAGTAAAAACTAGTCTAGCAACCTAAGCGTTCCATCGAACTTAAGGTCATCAGACTAGCTTTCCATTAACTCATTTAAAATTGGGCTCGCTTTTTAAAAGCTCTCGGCTGGTACGCTTGCTAATTTAGCTTGCCAGTCAACCGTAGGGTATTTACGGTTAAGAATAATTGTAAGTACCTTTAAAGCTAAGTTACCATTCCGGGTAAAGATTGGGCCATGGAAGTAAGTTCCATAAACATTCTTATAAACCAAACCTTCACCACCATCTTCACCATTGTTGCCGTGGCCCTCTAAGGTCTTACCTAGTGGTCGTTCGCCAGCTCCTAGGAATGTTCGTCCTTGATGATTCTCAAAGCCACGATAAATTTCACCACTCACTTCATCTTGAATACGAATATTACCAGTAAAACGACTAGTTGGTTGGTTTAAAGTGTAGTGATCTAAAGCACCAATGCCCTCTACCCTGGTTCCATCCGCTAATAAGAAGTAATGTCCTAGTAATTGGAAGCCGCCACACACACCCAAAAAGGGACCACCATTTTCAATATAGCGTTTAATCGCATCGGCTTTCTTAGGTAAATCATATGATACTATCTGTTCCTCATAGTCCTGTCCGCCACCAAAAAGAGCAAAATCATACTGATTGTCTTTAAAATCTGTATCTAAAGAAACCAAATCAACATCAACCGTTACACCAACTTGTTTAGCATAATAACGTAAGGCAAGAATATTTCCATAATCACCATACGTATTCATTAAATCGCCATATAAATGAGCAATTTTAAAATTATAATCAGTCATGGTCATTCCCCCATTTGATTCTTGATATAACCTTCTTGTATTAATTGTGCCCGTAATTGTAACATTGCCGTATAGGTTGCTGCTATATAAACGCGCTTTGTAGGCATGGCTTTAATTGCAGAGGAAATCTTCTTTAAATCCTCATAGACTGGAATATCAGTAAAGTCAGCCATCTTTAAGCGAACATTGATGTCACGATAACGTTCGCCACCAACTGCAACTTTTTGCACACCAGTACCATGTAATGATTCAAAGTCAGCATCCCAAATCCATGAAGTATCAATTCCATCTGCATAGTTAGCATTAAGTAAGACTAAGAGAGAAAAAGGTTCTGAGTCAGTTTTCATCATGTCAATCACTTGATTAGTACCCACTGGGTTTTTAATTAAGACAATTGTAACTTCTTTATCTGCAACTTTAACAATTTCTTGGCGACCAAAAACCTGGGCATTTGATTCAAAAGCCTTTTTAATCTTAGCAATCTCTACACCCATAAAACGGCCTACAGCATATGCTGCTAGTGCATTATAAATGTTATACATACCGGCAATTTCAATTTGGAAAGTGTGACCATCAATATCGAAATTTGAAAACTTGGGTGTCATTTGATTTAGCTTAGTCACCGCATAATCAAGCTGTGGACGTTTAAACCCATCCGTTACTGAAAAATAATCGCCTTGATTGGCATAGGTCATAAAATGATAGTGCAAAATTGCATCATCAGTCGGTGATAAGATACCATCAGTGTTAATTGGTGCGCGTTGATCCTTATCAGCAGGTAAATGATTAAATCCATAGTAGATTTTCGGATTAGGTAAATTACCCCGCATGAAAATAGGTGAATCCGCATTTATAATCAATGTTGCATCTGGAACAAGTCGAATGCCTTTCAAAATCTTATCATAAGTAGTGTAAATTTCACCAAAGCGATCCATTTGATCACGAAAAATATTAGTTAAAACAAATGCTTTTGGCTTTAATTGACGAGCAATTTCTTCAACATTAGCCTCGTCAACTTCTAATACTGCAATTGGCCTCTCACCATGTTTAGCTGCTTTAGCAGTCAACATCGTACCGGTGATTCCTTGAATCATATTTGAACCTGAAGGATTAGTAATAATTGTTCCAAATTGCTCACGCAAAACACGGGCAATTAGAGTCGTTGTCAACGTTTTTCCATTAGTTCCAGTAATTACAATCACATCATACTTTTCAGCTAAATCAACCATTACATCAGGGTCAATCTTAACAGCCAATTTACCAGGCAAAGAAGTCCCCCCTCGATGCAAAACATCATGCAAAACAAAATAACTTGTCTTACCAACTAGCATTGCTAATGAACTTTTCAGACTCATGTCGAACTCCTTTTCAAAATACTAAGCTTTATTTTAGCATTCATTCATTAAATTAGCCTAGTCTATTTCTAGATTTGAAACTTTTAAATTACAGTTGTAAACTTTGTTCTGATGTTATACGCTACTTTGTATTCTGTCATTAATCTAGTCCTACACCAAGTCAGGAGCATTTATTTTATGAATGAAATTGAAATTACCGATGCTGAATGGGCTGTTATGCGAGTCATTTGGACCTTGGGTACCGCCACCAGCAAAGAGATTGCCTCAATATTAATGACACAAAAGGGTTGGCAGGTAACTACTGTTAAAACCTTTTTGGGTCGTTTAGTTAAAAAAGGGGCGCTTCAAGTTGAAAAAAAACAGCATGCCTTTGTATATGAAAGTACCATTACTGAACAAGATTCAATGGATAAAGCGCTCAACAATCTATTCGGTCAACTATGCACCATGAAAGTTGGTAACTCTTTAGCTAATGTCCTACCAGATTTATCGCTCAGCCAAGCTGATATAAAAAAGTTACAAGCTATCTTAACTCAAAAAGCTCAAACTGCCCCTAACACTTTGGCTTGCGATTGTATTGAATGTGCCAAATAGTAACCTTACTCGACCAAATTTAGTTCGTCTAGTCTACTACCTATCTGCTAGTTCTATTGGAACTAGCCTTTTTTGTATACTTAGCCAATGGCTTATAACCCAAAACAAATATAATTACGCTTCCTCCCACGTAAGTCCAAATATTATTTTTGCTTACCGCTAAGGCTGGTAAACTACTTTGTTGTTGGTTATGTGATTTTATGAAATAACCTTCGCCAAAACCATTCCCACTTATCTGTCGATTTAGAGCAATAGGGGTATTTTCTACATGCCTAGTTTTTGCACACTCTGGCTGAAACAACTCAGCTGCCAACTCAACTCGCCCAATTAATTGGGATGTCTCTGCCATTAAGGGTAATACGATTAACTTTATATCCCGGCTACTTTGTTTACCATTAGCCGCTATTAAAAGAATTGTTACTATGTATTCACCAGGCTTATCCACACTAGTTTGATTAAATTTCTCAGGTAACCTTACTACAACTCGGTTACTAGGTAGCGGTTTATGCCAGACAACTGATTTAGTCCAATCAAATTTGGCTCCCTGCGTTATATGTTGATCTTTTACTGCAACTAGGTTCAACTGAGCACTTTTTATAATTGGTTCACCAGTCCACTGGATTAATGTTGATTGTTTTCGGCTATATTTTTGACTCTGCCAATAGTGATGCTTAATTTGATAAAGCAATTGTTGTGTTTGACCAAATTTAGGATAGTTAGCCATTAACTGTATATCCACACCTGTCTTGGCAAGTTCCTCCCCGTTGGGTCCTACAACCCTAGATACTAAGCTCATAGGATTATAATTTTCAAAATCATCAATAAATTGCCAATCATCTTCAACCACTAAAGCTGATTTGTCTCTAACTAAATTGACGGTACCTATAAATGTATCAATTGGTTGTGCCATATCATTTGTGTAAATCTGCCAAATCACTTGATGTATACCCAAATCTACTGGCGCGTTATTTATCAACAAAGTTGGCTCAACCCGCCAGTTTGTTACCGCTGAAGCGTTTATCGTTGTTAGTTTAACTAATTCTGCTTGATTAAATTTTATCAAAGCATTAATTTTCTGCACAGGCATATTGGGACTGACATATAAAGTCTTAGGCTCTTTGGCTTTACCAAGCAGAGCCGGGGCCCAAACCCAAGTACCCGTAGAACCCTTTTTTCTACCTAAATTTTGCAACACTTGTTTTCCTAAAAGTCCAGGCCCGCGGTTTACCATTTGATTTTCTGTATTGAAATTATTTTGTATCCACTTGCCACCATAACGTGCATCAACTGGCACGTGCATTAACGATGACTCATGTGGTTCTAAATAATTAATCATATGTCCGTTTGCTGTTTTGGCTGATTGTCCAAATGTTCGATTCATAAAGGTAATTTCCCGTAAATTGTTACTACCCACAAACAATTCAGCTGTCCGATGCCGTTTTACTTTTGAAAAATCTAAATTGGATAAATCTAGCTTCTCTAGCTTGGGAATATTTGCAAACATCCGTCTTACATCGCTGACTTGAATTGTCTTGAATCCAGCTAAAGGAAGCTCGACTAAAGTTGGATTATCTGCAAACATTTCCCGCATATCGGTAACTGCTGCCAGTTCCAAATTAGATAATCCGGTAATTTTTTTCAGTGCCGGTATTTTTGAAAAAAGCGCACTGCTATTACTCGGTAATATTACCCTACCAATAATATCAATTTGTTTGATTTGTGGTATATATTCTTGTAATTTTGAATCTGCTAAAAAAGGGGCTGATAATTTGGCCGTTCTTTGTACAGATGGAGCAATACCATCACCAAAAGTTAAACAACCCGCCTGAAAATGCCATGGCACAGTCCCCCAAGTCCCAATTATTTGTTCATTAGCTTCAGCTGGAGCTTCAACCAATTCGTCTGGCTTTGTTTCAGATACCAAAGAATATGCATTATTAGATTTTTGAAATTCCGGCTCCCTGATACTAATTTGCGAATCAAATGGTACCAAAGAACTACCTACTAACTCTGCTTCATTTGTCTTTTCAGGCGTTTGCACCTGAGTATTACCTTCCCTATTTAGTTCAGTATCATTATCTACCTTATTAGTTTCGACTAATGTCGTCCCTATTTTGATACCTTCATCAGTGACTTGTGCGAACTCTTCTTGAGCATAACCCGGTCTAGTACTGATGAAAATAGCTAAGCTCACTACAAAAATAATAGTTAGTAACTTTTGTAAGCTTGATTTAAAGGGAAGCCGCTTTATAAATTTTTGGAACATATTCGATAACCCCATAACTTATTATAGAAATATCATAAATATGATATCTAGCAAATGACCACGAGGTCTATCATATTTGATAATCATTAATCAAGGGAAGCCTGATAATATTCACTCTGTAATGCTTTAAACCCATATAGAAGCTAACTTAGCTTAGAGGAATCAGCAATCAAGGATAATAATCTTTAAAAATAGCGAAAATAAGTGACAAGTTGTCATGTTTTTATATCTAGCTTTTCAAAAAAAAGTGTTTAAATATTGGAGAAGTCAATAAATTTAAAGGTAGGTAAGCTTATGCTGCTATTTAGTGAACGTCAGCTATTAATAATTGATGCTTATTTTGTCTGTATCCAAGAATGCGGCGTAAGCAAAACTATTACTATGCAAATGATTGCCGATAAAGTTGGTATCCGTCGACAAAACATCTATAAAAAACACTTTCCAAATCTTGCGGCCATCACACGTGCAAGCTACGAAATGGTCGATTTTTATATTAATCGCCAATTACAAGACTACCAGCCGAGAAAAGATGGTAGTTTAGTTGATTACTTTGCCCAGACTGTTTTACCTTTAATTTGGGCACAACGTTACTACTTAAAAATTTTATATACAAGTCCTAGCAACAATGATTGGATTAACTATCTAAGTAACCGCTATACCCCATTAATTCAAGCTCACTTAACTAACCAGAGTCAATCCCATGGTTTGTCTAGTCGGTTTTTAGCCGTGTTAATTGAAAAGCAAATTAATAGTGTTATTGCAACTTGGCTAACTGCCACCGAACCAGAGCCGGTTTCTCTGTTTGAAAAAAGGTTCCTTTTTTTAATGCACACACCAATTACTGCTCTAATTAAATAAGGTCAATGCTGAGTCACTTACCCTAATTGAAAAAGATACATGAAAAAATAAAATGTTTAATTGCTAATAAAAGAGGTGAAACTCATTTAGAATTTCACCTCTTTTATTAGCTTAACTTATTTATCATATCGTAAGGTCATTGCATTAATTGCAACAATCACTGTTGATATACTCATCAAAATTGCTGCAACGAGTGGAGCAATATATATATGGAATGTAGGATAAAGAACTCCTGCAGCCAAGGGAATTGCAATAATATTATATCCGGCTCCAAACCAGAGGTTCTCTTTCATCTTACGATTACTCTTATGTGCAATCAATAAGAGATCAAGTACATCACTAGGATTTGAATTAACCAAAACAACATCAGCTGAATTTATTGCCACCGAGGTACCTGCCCCAATTGCAATCCCTAAGTCAGCAGTCGCTAATGCAGGCGAATCATTAACTCCATCTCCGATAAATAGAACCGCACCTTGCTCTTGATACTTTTTTACAATTGTCGCTTTATCGGCTGGCTTTAATTCTGCTTGAAAGGCTTCAATCCCCAAACTAGCTGAAATTTTTGCTGCAGTTGCTTGATTGTCACCTGTCAGCATAACAGGCGTAATTCCTTGTGCAATCAAACCTTTCACAAAGGCAACTGCATCTGATCTAAGTGAATCACCCAAAATAACATAACCTAAAACTTGATTATCAAGTAGCAAAAAACTTACTGTTAAGCCCTGCTTAAGAGCAGCTGCTACTTTAGTTTGATCAAAAGCTAATTGATGGTCATATAAATACTTTGCATTGACAATTGAATATTTCTGTCCAGCAATCTGCCCAGTTAAACCAATACCTGGTATATTTTGCACTTCAGTTGCAGGTAAAATTTTACCATCAGCAGCCTTTAAAATGGCTTGTGCAATCGGATGGGTTGATTGTGTTTCTAACGCAGCCATCATTTGTAATACATCAACATCAGTTGCTGATAACTTTACGACATCTCTAACTACGAACTTTCCGTCTGTTAAGGTACCTGTTTTATCCATTAGTGCATACTTAATTGCATCGATTTTTTCAAGACTAGTTCGATTTTGAATTAATAAGCCATTTTTTGCCGAAATATTTGTTAGACGGGCCACAATTAATGGTACGGCCAATCCCAAAGCATGCGGACAAGCAATCACAAAGACAGACACTGCTAACAATAATGCGAAACTAAAGTTCGTCGTAACTGACCAAAAAATGAAAGCTAAAATTCCAACAATCAAAGCTGCATAAAACAAGTAACCGGCAACTCGATCAGCTAAATTTTCTGCGGCTGACTTTTGATTTTGCGCTTTAGCAACCAAGGCTGCTACCTGCGCCAAAAATGAATCTGCACCTACATTTTTTACTTTCATTGTAAATGGTGTATTTTGATTTAATGAGCCACCAAATACCTGGTCGCCAATTGCTTTTTTCACTGCTCGTGATTCACCAGTAATCATTGATTCATCGACTAGTGTAGCACTTAAAACACTTCCATCAGCTGGTATTCGTTCATTCTCTTTAACCACAACGACATCATCAATCTTTAACATGGCAATTGGTACATCTTGGCCATTCTCCAAGTGTGCCATTTTAGGTACCAAGGTTGCCAAATCACTAACTGCATCCCCAGCCCGCATAATTGCATTCATTTCAATGATATGACCAATTAACATGATTACAATCAATGTTGCCAGCTCAAACCAAAAACTC
This sequence comes from Weissella oryzae SG25, assembly GCF_000691805.2. GTDB lineage: Bacteria > Bacillota > Bacilli > Lactobacillales > Lactobacillaceae > Weissella > Weissella oryzae. The sequence continues at coordinate 122,884 of NZ_DF820484.1, forward strand.
ATTGCCTGACCACCAAAATAGACAATAAAAGTTGCGTAAACTGAATATACATAAGCAACTGTAATTCCCAATGTAATCAACATCATCATCGCAGGCTTACGACTCTTAAATTCACCACGAGCACCACTGAAAAATGGACTGCCTCCATAAAAAAATATTACTGTTCCAAGGGCTAAAGCCAGCCAACTACTACCTGTAAAATGTAGTAGTGTATAGCCACCAACTGGTGAAATCAACAATAATGGTATCATCAAGACAATACTAACCCATAATTTTTTCTTCATATCACCCATATTCATCATATGGCCACCATGGTTCATCATCTGCATATGGTTCATCTCACCATGTTGCATATCATTCATTCCCATATGGTTCATCTCACCATGTTGCATATCATTCATTCCCATATGGTTCATCTCACCATGTTGCATATCATTCTTAACCATAATCTCCCCTACTCGTCTACATTTGTAATCATTAACTAAAGTCTATGCCTAACTTTTTCATTGGTCAAGATACTCAATCAACCAAAATAACCGTCTCAAACCACTGGGACGGTTATTTAAATTAATTACTTTGCTGCAAAACCAGGGGTGGCAGCAATTAAAGTTGCCTGACCATTTAGTTGCCAGTCAGTCACATCTGCAGGTAATACAAAAGCAGTTCCACCAGTTAATTGATATTGCTTACCATCAATCACCAACTCTGCACTGCCATCTATTACCGTAACTAAAGTATATGGTGCTTCCTTTTGTAGGATTGCCTGGCCAGACAATTCCCATTTAAAAACATTAAAATATGGTGCAGTAACTAAAGTTGTAATCGTTATTCCGGTAATTTCTTTAATTGTTTGTTTTGGCTTTTCTGCTTGAAACGGAACCGTTGTCACAGCTTTGGCATCAGTTAAGTGCAATTCTCTTAACTGACCAGTTTTCACATCACGTCGGTCAAAGTCGTAAACTCGGTAGGTTACATCTGATGACTGCTGCGTTTCTAAGACAAAAGTTCCCGCCCCCAAGGCGTGCAATGTACCGGCTGGAACGTAGAAAAAATCACCGGCTTTAACTGGTACCTTTTGTAATAACTGCTCCCAATTACTGGTATCGACGAGCTGATCAAATTCAGCTTTAGTCTGTGCCTTATGTCCATAATAAATTTCAGCTCCCGGCGCAGCATCTACCACATACCAAGACTCTGTTTTTCCCAATTCATTCTGGTGCTCAGCTGCATATTCATCATCAGGATGAACCTGTACTGACAAATCTTGATGTGCGTCTAGCAACTTAACTAACAGCGGAAATGGACGATCAACATCCGCATTTTCAAACAATGCTGGTTCTTGTCGCCATAGTTGGGCTAAACTCATGCCAGCAAATCGCCCATTCTTAATTTTTTCAACCCCATTCTGATGTCCAGATACCATCCAAGCCTCACCGGTTTTTTCACTAGGTAAACTAAAATTATACCGGTCATGTAAAGTCGTACCACCCCATATTTTTTGATGAAAAACTGGCTCTAATATCAATGGTTCACTCATTTCTACCCTCCAAGTAAGCGTTTGCTTTAATTTTAACAAAATTTGTAAAACTTACAAAAGTTATTGACTATACCAAAATAGGTAGGCATTAAATCATCAATCAATGCCTACCTATTCTTTACATATTTAATTTTAAGCTAAACCAATTTAAAACTATTCTTCTTGGAATTTTAAATAAATTCCATTAATCCAACCAGCCGGCTTTAAGTGATACCAATTAACGCCTGACGGATCCTCCATTACCTCAGACACTTCAACTAAACGACCATTAGGCAACATTGCCATCTCACGCCCATAAGGTTGATAGTAAACTGAAACTGCACTATTTGCTACGTAATCGATATTTGCCATTGCCTTCAACGGTTTAGTTGGCCATTTGTTAAGAGCTACATCTCCTTGAGTACTCAACAATGCCTCATTTGGACTATCGACTAATTTAATATTATTTCGTGCATACATAATCCAACGTGAGTCTGCTAGCTGATACCAAAATTTACCATTTTTGGTTGCAACTCTAGTAGTTACCTTCCAAGTTGAGTTTTCCCGCATTACATCGACCGGTTCTTCACCAGTGATTGTTGCGTAGATGGGCGTATCCTTCATCACAATAATATATTTATTAGTCAAGACCTCAGTTTCAGCCCAATTAGCCTTACGATAATAGAAGGTAATTGTGTGCATCGTTTCATCGAAAATACCATTAACTTCGCCCTCAGTTCGTGTCAATTGATAGTTTTCAATCTGATCCGCCTTAATTGAAAAAATCGATCCTAATCCGCCTTCAACTATTTTTGGAGGTTGAATGGTTGCCTTTGTATCTGAATCCTTATAGTAGACCCAAATAGGTGTCCCCATAATATCATATTCAGCCATGTTTATACCGCCTTTATCTGAAACATCCTATTTATGATTTTACCATAGTAAATAAAATAAACCTGTATTAGAACCAGCCTTTACAAATTTGTTACTTAATTGTCTATTTTTACTCTACCGCACTTTTATGAATATTTTTATCCAAATCTATAAAAAAACTGAAAGTATTAGTCTAATCTAACACTTCCAGTCTTCTATATTATTAACAAGGTTTTATTTAGTTAGCTTATTCAAAAACCATTTGGTTATTGTATAGTTCTGCATAGAAACCATTTTCTGCTAACAATTCATGATGGCTACCTTGTTCGATAACCTTTCCGTCCCGTAACACAACAATCATGTCAGCATTCAAAATTGTCTTAAGTCGATGCGCAATCACAAAGCTTGTCCGACCTGCAATCACATTATCCATAGCCTTTTGAATTTTTGCCTCAGTGACTGTATCCACGTTTGAAGTTGCTTCATCCAAAATTAACAAATCTGGATTTGTTAGAATTGTCCGTGCAATTGAAATCAATTGTTTCTGCCCAGTTGAGAAGACTGAATTTTCATCAGACACCTTAGTATCATAACCATCTTCTAGACTCATAATAAAGTCATGAATATTGGCTTGCTTCGTTGCCGCAGTTACTTCTTCATCCGTTGCATCCGGCTTTCCATAAACTACATTATCTCGAATCGTTCCAGTAAAGAGCGTTGAGTCTTGCAAAACGATTCCAACATGGTCGCGTAGACTGGTCAACTTCATATCTCGAACATCAATTCCATCAAAAGTCACTGCGCCAGAATTTACATCATAGAAACGATTCAACAAATTCATCACAGTTGTTTTACCTGAACCAGTTGGCCCAACCAAAGCAACCATCTTGCCCTTATCAACCTCAATTGATACACCGTGTAAAATTTCACGACTATCATTGTAGCCGAAGTGAACGTCATCTAGCAAAATCTTATCTTTCAGTCCCGTAAACTCAACACCGTCAGCCGGACTAATTTCATCTGCCTGTTCATGAACTTCATTTAATCTCTTAGCACCTGTAATTGCTTGTTGTAGCATATTGTAGGTTGAAGTAATTTGGGTAATTGGTTGGTAGTACTGTTGTGAAAATGACACAAACATAACAATCAATCCCAAGGCCGTAGCACGTTGAGCTAGTGAACCGTCTAATGCTTGCGTTGCTCCATAGTAAATTACAATGGCAACATTTAACAATGACATTCCTTGCATAACGGGGAACAAAATTCCTGACCAAATTTGACCACGCGTGGTTGCTTGTCGAACCTTCTGATTATGATCTAAAAACTTATTAATTGATTGCTCTTGCAAACCATTAGTGATAATTACTTTCTGACCATTAATTTGCTCATTAATGTAACCATTTAAATGACCAACTTCAGCTTGTTGCAAGTCAACATACTTACGTGCTTGAACAATAAAGACAGCTGCCAAAATAACCGCAATTGGGGTCGAAGCCACCGTAACCCACGCCATTTTATAATCTTGATTGAACATTTGCCAAACAATTCCAATCATCAAAATTGCTTGGGTAAATAGTTGGAAAATTGCTTGATTCATTGCATTGAAAATATTATCCAAATCAGAAGTAAATCGAGCTAAAATTTCACCATCTTGATGGTTATCAAAATACTTGATTGTCATTCTTTGCATCTTAGCAAACAATCCTCTACGCATATCGTTGACCGCTTTAGGTGCAACAATTGACTGCAATAGTGACATTGCAAAGGTCGCAACTGTTGTCATCAATACAAATAAGAAGAACAACCATAGCGCTGAATGGAAGTGACTCAAACTTGCCTGACTACTTGTCATTGGATTGAGCTTAACCATTAAGTACTTAGAAAGCTCAGTAATTGACTTTCCCATATAGACTGGCGCTTTAACTTGTAGCCAAGTCGATGCAATTGTAAAAATCAAAATAAAGAGCAACGACATTTTATAACGTTTAAAATAGTGTGCGAAGAAGCGCACAGACTTACTTAAATCTTTCATCGTCTTATGCCTCCTGGGCCTTTTGTGTTTGGTAAATTTCCCGGTAAACATCAGATTGAGTGATTAGTTGTGCATGAGTTCCTTGCGCAACTAACTTACCTTCATCCATTACAAAAATTCGGTCAGCATTGACTACTGATGAGATTTTTTCAGCAATGACAAAAGTTGTTGTTCCCTTTAACTCGCGATCTAACGCTTCTTTGACCAACTTTTCGGAGCGAGCATCTAGCGCAGATGTTGAATCATCCAAAATCAAAATCTTAGGTTCACCAATAACACCACGGGCAATTGATAGCCGTTGCTTCTGACCACCTGAGAAGTTTGCTGAACGCTCTTCAACTACATGTTCATATTGATCATCATAGGCTTCAACGAACTCTGCTGCTTGCGCGATATTAGCAGCCCGCTGCATATCAGCCAAATCTGCATCTGCTTTTCCATGGCGCAAATTATCCGCGATTTTACCAGAAAAGAGCGTTGCTCGTTGCAAGACAAAGGCAACCGTTGACCTTAACGAACGTTGATTAACATCCTTTAAGTTAACTCCGCCTACTTTAACGGTTCCACTAGTTGGATCAAATAATCTTGGGATTAGTTGCGCCATCGTTGACTTACCTGACCCAGTTGCCCCAACAATTCCAATCATTTCACCTGAATTAACTGAAAAGCTAATGTCTTTTAGCGTTGCCTGATCATCACCTGGATAAGTGAATGATACATCATCAAATTCAACTGCTCCGTCCAAGTTTTGCTCAGGAACATCCTTATACAACAAATCTGCTTTCGTATCCAAAACTTCCTTGATTCGTCCCATAGAAACAAAGGCACGTGAGGCGAAGGTCATCATCATTCCACCGATAATAATTGCCTGCATAATAATCATCAAGTAATTAATAAAACCAGTAACTTCGGCCAACATTTTAGGGTGTGCCCCTACCATTTGACCAACAAAATAAATTGCGATAACCATCAAGCCTTGTCCAACGAACATAAAGGCTGGAATCAGCAAGGAAAAGAGATAGCCAATTTGGATATTAACATTTTGTGTTTCATCAGAAACCACATTAAATCGAGCCTGTTCATTTCCTTCTTGGTTAAATGACTTAACAACACGTACGCCCTGCAAGTTTTCCTTGGCCTTTAGATTAACTGAATCAATCAAGCCTTGAATCCGACCAAATTTCTTGCCCATTTGGCTAAAAATTCCAGCAGAAATAATAAAAACTAATAGGACCATGACAACAATTACCCACCATAGTTGGGGAATTGAGTGAACTGCCAACACAAAACCACCAATAAATAGGATTGGAGTCCTTAACAAAACAGATAGCATCATCATCAAGACATTTTGAATCTGTGTGACATCATTTGTCATTCGAACAACTAGATTACCGGCTGAAAATTTCTCAACATTTGAAAATGAAAATGCTTGAATTTTGCGGTAAGTACTCTCACGAATATCCGCAGCAATTCCTTGTGATGCTCGAGCTGAAAAAATTGTATTCACAACTCCAGCTAATAATCCTAATCCTGCCAACAACAATAATTGCATACCGATTGTATTAACTGTACTCATTTTATCGTCGGAAATTGCTTGTACAATCTTTGCTAACAATGTTGGTTGCCACAAAGCTGAAATCGCCATAATAATAACAGCAATTACCGCTAACGTGACATCAAGCTTGTAGCCCTTCCAATAGGGTTTAAGAAGCTTCATTTGTATTCTCCTCTTTCAATATTCTAATTTTATAAAAATAGTGAGCTAAAAAATCACTTATCCTTACTTAATCAACTTTTACAACTCCTGAGGTCACTCGCGCCACAATATTGTACTCAGCTGTGCCAAGCGTTTGGCCTTTAGCATAACCTTGTACTTGAACCTCATAATGCGCATCCCGCTTCAAACGAACAATTCCAGATTGCGACTGTAAGTTAAATTTAAATTGATCACTCAATGGGACACGAGCTTTAACTGTACCTGATTCTGCAGCAAAATTCAAATCACCAATTACCTGACGCCAATTTGTCCGAATATTACCGCTCGTTGCTTTGAAAATACCATGACCAATCGCTGCATCTAAAATTACATTTCCTGAACGAACTGCGACATCAAAATCACCTTCGACATCAACTAAGCGGATGTTTCCAGCCCTTGCTACAACTCGCCACTCATCAGCTTTAACTCGATTCGCCCGAATGTTACCAGCTTTGGTTCCCAAATCGAAACGATTAACAGTTACTTGTTCGATTCGTAAGCTACCTGCTGTTAAAATCACTGCAATATCTAAGTCAGCTGTCTTGAAATTATCTAAAACAACTCGACCTGCGCGTGCATCAAGGCGTAAAGTTCCCAAGATGTCTTCAGGGAGCCGTACTTCCAAAAATTGTCGTGGATGCCGAAAAGGAATCACATAATCCATGAAGCTAGGCCTTGGCAATATTATTCGAATATTACCATCATTTTCATCAATTTGTACTGCTTGGCCATTTATACCACGTTGATAATAATCTACCTCTAAATCATCAGTATGACTTGCTACAATTCGTACATCCGCATCTAAGGCATTAATTATTACATTCTGCACCCGGTCAACCGGTATCGCACGAAAAACCTGTTTTTGTCCTTTTTTAGCCCAATCAATTATTGCTTCATCGCTAATTGGTAATTGTTTGTCTGCCGAATTAGTTTCAGCAATCATCAAAGCAACTGCTCGTAAATCTCCCATACCATCTAAAGCGCGATTTACAGCTTCTGCTTTTGTCAAATTCGGTTCAGCTGCTCGGATATTTTGTGCTGATTCAGCTAAATCACTAGTTAGCTCCCGATAAAAGTCTGCAACTTCACTATTTTGTGATACGCCTTCAAAAATTGGTGCTAAAGCGGTTTGGATTATTTCATTCATGGCTCTACAACCTTTCCATTTACTAATTGATCAATAATTGGTTTAGCAACACGCCAAGCTTCTTGGGCACCTTTTAAACTTTCACGACCAAGCTTGGTAATCGTGTAATATTTCCGCCGCCCCCCTTGCGTTTCATTACCATAATAGGGTGTCACTAAGGCCTCTTTTTGTAATCTTCGAAACACAGTATACAGCGTGGCTTCATTTAACTCATACTGCCCAGCGGACATTGTACGAATATCTTGCACAATTCGATAACCATACGAATCACCTTGAGCCAAAATATTTAATATTATCGCGTCAGTGTGACCCCGAATTAAGTCCTTTGATATTTCTGCCATATTCTCTCCCATTAATCAATTACTGTACAACACATAGTAATATAAGTCATATTACTATGTGTGTCAAGGTATTATTTAGAGAATAATAATTATTAATTGAATTATAAAGAAAAGGCTGGAATAGGATGCCTATTACATCCTATTCCAGCTTACTAACAAGTAAGTCTATAAATTCACTTAAGTAAATTTATTTAATTATATAATTATCGTACCGACCGGCTTGTGCCGGTGTTAAAGTTACCACTAATTCTGTACCTGCTTCACTATAAGTAAGGTCATGTACTGTTGCATTCTCATTCAAGTCAGAAACTAATTGTCCCTCTGAAAATGGAATCAACAATTTAACCTGTACATGATCAGCAAAAATATGTTCACGAACAGTTTCAACTAACAAATCTAATGATGCTTCATCCACAGCTGATAAAGTTAAGATATCGCCAGTTCGCTCTGGAAAGACTGTATCTGCTCGCAAATCTGCTTTGTTGTAGACGGTAATCATTGGAATATCCCCAACCCCAATTTCATTTAAAGTACTTTGTGTAGTTGCCATCATCTCTTGATAATGTGGATCAGCATAATCGACTACCTGAACCAGTAAATCAGCTTGTGCTGCCTCAGCTAACGTTGCCCGAAAGGCAGCAACTAAGTTATGTGGTAATTGTGAAACGAAACCAACTGTATCAGATAATATAAAGTTTTGTTTATCTGGTAAATTAATCTTTCTAACCGATGTCTCTAGTGTGGCAAACAACATATCCGCTTGAAAAACTAATTTAGCTTGATTTTCTCCGTATCGACTTACCAAACCATTCATTATGGTTGACTTACCCGCATTTGTATAACCAATTAGTGCAACATTTTTGATATTCTGTTTTGAACGTTGCGCCCGACGAGTATCATCATCAGCCTGAATTTCCGCTAATTCCTTACGTAAGGCCGAAATTTGGTGCTCAATCAAACGTCGATTGGTTTCCAACTTAGTCTCACCAGCACCACGACTTGTAAAGGAGCTGCCGCCGCCACCAGTCTGTTGATCAAGCCGAATATTCATGCTGGTTCTTAAACGTGGTAATTGATATTGCAACTGAGCAATCTGAACTTGTAACTTTGCTAGCCGCGTTTTAGCTCGTGAAGCGAAAATATCTAGAATTAATGCCGTACGGTCCATTACCGTTGCATTTGTACCTTGTTCGATATTTCGAATCTGCGAAGGTGATAGCTCATCATTAGCCACAACCATTTTCACATCCAGCGTCTTTAATAGTTCATTTAATTCCTCAATTTTACCCTTACCAAAGTAAGTAGCTGAATTGGGGCGTTCTAGTTTTTGCGTCACTGTATCAACAACAGTCATATGATTAGCATTAGCTAAATTAGCTAATTCAATCATTTGATAGTCAAATTGTTCATTACCACGATCTAAGCCAACCAATACAACCGGCTGGAGTGGGGACTGTTCATTATCGTACATATATTATTACTACCAATTTCTTTCGTTATCGTTGTAAACCTTTAATTTAATATTATCATCATCAACTTCCCACAACGTAACTGAACCATTCGTTATCTTCTGACCAGCAAGGGCTGGATCAGCATAACGAGCTGCCATATTACGGATTAGGGAACCATGGGCAACTAACAAAACATTGTCACCATCACGATGCTCTCGTCTTAAAATTTCAAAACCATTCTCTAAACGGGCAAAAAACGTATCTGCATCCTCAGCATCAGCTGTTGGATCTGCAGCTTTAAAGCCGTCCAGTACTTCGTTGTAAGGAATTGTATTCATTAGCTCAGCATAAGACATTTCAGGCTGTTCTAAAACATTAGATACCATCTTGCCACTCTGATCAGATGGTAGCCCTTCAAAGAAGCCAAAAAAAACTTCTCGGAATTGGAACAATTGTGTTGGCTCAGTCAACCCAGCTGATTGGCGATTACGCTCGAGAATTTCTTCAGCTGTATGAATCGCTCTAGATAGGTCAGATGAGTAAGCACCACTAAAACGAATATTGTTTAATCGCGAACCTGCAGAGTAACCATCCGCCACACCTTGGTTAGTTAGCGGTGTATCACCCCACCCTTGCATGCGTTCGTATTTGTTAAAAAATGTTTGCCCATGGCGAACCATGTAAAGATTAAATGACATTTTACCCTCTACCCCTTTTTAATTGTTTGATACTATTATACCTTAGTTTTCCTTTAAACTCTGAGGTTAATTCCTTAATTGCGGTTAGTAGCAATACTCAAGGTACAAAGAAAAATAGATTATCCTTGCGCAAACAGTTGACATAGCAGTTATTGTCCTGTATTATTCTATATTGTTGTTAACTTAACAGAAGATGTTTTTGGCCCATTGGTCAAGTGGTTAAGACGTCGCGTTCTCAGCGCGGAATCCAGAGTTCGATTCTCTGATGGGCTATTGCTCGAATTACCAATTATATCTTCTGGCCCATTGGTCAAGTGGTTAAGACGTCGCGTTCTCAGCGCGGAATCCAGAGTTCGATTCTCTGATGGGCTATATTAATTTCAAGTAAACGCATAAGAAATTCTTATGCGTTTTTATTTTATCACTATACAAGGACTAGTTAATTATCATTTTCCAATATGCTACAATGATGGTATCGAAGAGAATGAGGTGGAAATATGGAATTTATTTCTTGGAATATTGATAGCCTAAATGCTGCAATCGAACATAAGTCACCCCGTGGTGAACTAACCTGGCAGGTACTTAAGCAAATTGCTGAGCAAAAACCAGATATTTTAGCCATTCAGGAAACCAAACTAAAGCCCAATGGCCTAACAACTAAGCAAGCCAATGCACTAGATATGCTCTTTCCTAATTATCATCGCTATCTAAACTATAGTACCGGTCGCGCCGGTTATTCTGGCACGATGATTCTTAGTCGGCATACCCCTCTATCTGTAGAGTACCCTAGTATTTCGGCTCCCGGTGACATGGACCTTGAAGGACGAATAATCACACTTGAATTTGAAAACACCTTTGTTTCAACGGTCTACACGCCAAACTCAGGTAGCGAATTAGCACGGTTAGACGATCGACAAGCATGGGATGACGCTTATCGGACCTATGTCCAAAACCTTGATCAGACTAAACCCGTCATTTTCTCTGGCGATTTAAATGTTGCCCATAATGAAATTGATTTGAAACACCCAAACTCTAATCATCATAGCGCTGGTTTCACTGATGAAGAACGGCAACACTTTTCAAAATTACTTGCCGCGGGCTTTACTGATGCTTTTCGCTATCTAAACCCCACTACTGAAGGTGTTTACACCTGGTGGGCTCAGCGTTCAAAAACCGCCAAAATTAATAATTCTGGTTGGCGAATCGACTATTATCTACTATCAGAACGACTAAATAGTTACATTTCCGCTTTTGAAGTTCTCAATACCGGTGCTCGTCAGGACCACGCTCCCATTAAGTTAGTGCTTAAAGATTATAACCTTTAAATCATTATTCTCAATAAAAAACCCACACTTCAAAAAAGTGTGGGTTTTTTAATTATTTAAGTTCAGTTTGTTGATTTAAACGCTTAGCTAAAGCTTGCTTAGTCTCATCATTTACCTGATTGGTAACATCTGAAATTGCCTTATCTTGCAAATCTTTTTGCTTGCCTTTATCAGTTAAGACACTATCATCATCTTTGGCTGCATCTTGGATTGCCTTTGTTGTTTCGCTAGCAACTTTATTTGGAATCTGTTTACTTTGTTCAGTAACAAATTTTTGATCGGAAATTAAATCATTTTGATTTATCACATACCAGTCTTGTGGAATCTCAATTTTAGTATAAGATTCGCCTTTAATCATCGTTGGCATACCTACCAAAAGAATTTGTTGCCAAGGACTTGTAACTTGGTAAGTATTCATTGTTGTATTTAAGACACCTTGCTTACCGACAATTTTCTTCACACTTGGACGCTTATCTGAGTCAGTTGTCTGATAAGTTTTACCATCACGCCGATAAGTGTAAACTTCTGCTGTGCTATGTGAATTATTTGTAGCAATAATTTTATAGCCCATCAAACTAGTCGCTGGATCAATTTTTTGTGTCTTTTCAACTGGAATCTTACTCATACCAAAATGTTGACTCTGAGTTAAATGGATACCAATGCCACTGAAAACAACTAAAATTATTCCAGTAACTATTGTTACCCAATGAAATCTTCCTCTTTGCCAATAACGCACCCCGCTGATTATCAGTAACACTAATCCCAATACTAACAGTACAATCACAGTCGAATTCCTCCAAAATCGTTCCATTCCAATTGTTTCATTGTAGCAGAGAAAACCATTAACTTACAATCAATTTACTTAACAAATTATTTACAAACAAAAAAGGCTCTGAACATTTCTGTTCAGAGCCTTTTTAGTAAGCGTTACAAGTAACCTTACTAAACTTTTTTTGAAAAATCTAACGGCAGTAGATTATTTCTTCAAAGCAGTCCACTTCCAGTCAGTAAACTCTGGAATATCGTGTCCCTCATTACGAGTAACTTCGAAGTGCTTTGCCAAGATTGCGTCCATCTTGTTCAAGAACTCTTGACCATCAGCTTCAGCAATAACTCCGTTTGCCATCAAAACAGAAACGGCATCCTTAGCTTGGTTGAAACGATCTAGTTCTGAATATACACGCATATCGTAAGTAGTGGTGATATCACCATCTTCACGGTAACCGTGGACATGCAATCCCAAGTGAGCACGCTCGTAGAAGAATGACTCGATTAGGTCTTCATAACCGTGGAATCCGAAGACAACAGGTGTTCCAGACTCACCGAAGAACTTTGAGAACTCTTCATCAGACAAAGCACGCTCGTGGTTCATCTTACCGTGCTTGTTTTGCAAACGGTGCAATTCAACAACGTTTACATAACGCATCTTTACAGATGGGAAGGCAGCGTTAACCAAGTTCAAAGCAGCCAAAGTTTCGATTGTTGGCTCAACACCGGCTGAAGCAAAGACGATATCAGCATCCTCACCAGCAGCAACAGTTGAAGCCCAGTCGATAACCTTAAGTCCTTCAGTAGCTAACTCTTCAGCTTCAGCAGTTGTAAACCATTGTTGACGTGGTTGCTTTGAAGCAACAACGTGGTTTACCTTGTGACGCTCTGAGAAGGCACGTGAGAAGACAGCCAACAAAGTGTTTCCATCAGCTGGCAAGTATTGGCGAACGAAGTCAGACTTCTTTTCAGCCAAGTGTGTCAACATACCAGGATCTTGGTGAGTGTAACCGTTGTGATCTTGTTGGAAGACAGTTGAAGTTGAAATAACATTCAATGATGGGTAATCGTTACGCCATGATTGCTCTGAGGCGTGACGCAACCACTTGAAGTGTTGAGTCAACATTGAATCTACGACACGCAAGAATGATTCGTATGATGCGAATACACCAACACGGCCACTCAAAGTGTAAGCTTCCAACCAACCTTCAGCTTGGTGCTCTGAAAGTTGTGCATCTAAGATACGACCTTCTGGAGCTTCATGCTGATCAAATGGCTCTTTGACCTCTTCCATCCATTGACGGTTAGTGATCTCAAACATTTTCCACAAACGGTTTGACATTGTCTCATCAGGTCCGAAGATACGGAATGATGTTGGGTTCATCTTTGAAACTTCAGCGAAGAACTCTGACAATACGTTCATATCCATGTTACGGTTACCATCTGGCAACTCAGTTCCACGGTTATCTTCGTTAATGTCGTTAGTGAATTGCTTCCAATCTGGCAAAGCCAAATCAGTAGCAGCCTCACCAGCTGCACGTCCACCGTTAGCAACAGGGTTAACAGCCATACGCTTGTCACCCTTTGGTGCCATTTCGGCAACTTCAGCCTTCAATGAACCATCAACGTTGAACAATTCAGTTGGCTTGTATGAGTTCAACCACTCTTCGAACTCAGGCAAAGTGTCCAACTTTTGTTGTGCCAAAGGAAGTGGCACTTGGTGGGCACGGAATGAACCTTCAATAGGTGCACCTGATTGGTCGTGTGTAGGTCCACCCCAACCCTTAGGCAAACGGGCGATAATTACAGGCCAAGCAGCAACTTCACCATCCTCATAACGACCGTTCTCACGGGCGTCTTTTTGGATTGCTTGGATGTCTTCAATAGCTTGGTCCAAAACCTTAGCAGCCATCTCATGGTATGCCATGTAGTCATGGATTTCATCGTTTTCGATGAAACGTGGTGAGTAGCCCAAACCTTCGAAGAACTTTGTGATGTGCTCATCGCTCATACGTGAGAAAATCGTTGGGTTTGAAATCTTAAATCCGTTAAGATCCAAGATAGGCAAAACTGCACCATCATTCTTAGGGTTGATGAACTTGATTGAGTGCCAAGCAGTCATAGCTGGACCAGTCTCAACTTCACCATCTCCAACTACAGCAAAGGCGATTTGGTCAGGATTGTCCAAAATTGCACCAGCTGCGTGAGATAGTGAGTAACCAAGTTCTCCACCTTCATGCAATGAACCTGGAGTTTGCGCAGTCATGTGTGACCCAATTCCACCAGGGAATGAGAAACGCTTGAACAAACGTGACATACCTTCAACATCTTGAGTAATCTCAGGATATGCATCAGTATATGATCCGTCCAAGTATGAGTTAGTAACCATAACTTGTCCACCGTGACCAGGGCCACCAATGTAGAACATGTTTAGGTTGTACTTGTTGATCAAACGGTTTGCGTGCGCGTAAAGGAATGTCTGTCCTGAGATAGTTCCCCAGTGACCGATTGGCTTTACCTTAACGTCATCAGCTTGAATAGGTGTGTTTGTAACTGAGAACAATGGATTGCTCTTCAAGAAAATCATACCTGCTGAAAGATAGTTGGTTGCACGCCACCAGGCGTCAACCTTACCAAGGTATTCCTTGGAATCAAAATCTACTGCCATTTTGATTAATCTCCTTAAATATTTTGAGAAAGGTTCAATCGCAGAAGTTATCTTCTGGATTACGTTACCTATGATAACAAATTTTAATTATGCCTACAAGGATTATTTGAAAATTGGTGCGGTCCAATTTTTAAGAATTCCTACTCACCGTCCAGAGAAATGAAACTATTGTAGCGCATGTACTTGTAATGTATCCGCATAGACCCCACTTCAAAGGGAGTTCCGTCATCAAGAAAGAAGATTCCTCCCATAATACCAACTGGCTCATTCCGCATTAGTTCCATCAACTCCTGATCTTGCTTAGTTGATGGTTCAACCGTCACCGTCATAAAGGACTTGGTAACAGCTTTTTTAGTTTCTTCCTCAGCGTAGTGAAACATTGAATGTTCCATGTCTGCTTCAGTCAAACCAGGCAAAACTTTTTCGGGAATTAAGGCATTCTCAATCATAAAGGGCTGACCTTGAATCTTACGCAATCGCTTTATTCGATAAACCTTTTCTCCATCTTCTAAAAATAATGCTTGGCGCGTTTCTTGATCAGCTAATTCTTTTGAAAACTCCAACAGCTCAATGGCTGGTGCTTCACCATCAAAACGATATGAATCAGAAACACCCAAATTATTACCTATCGAGTGGAACATCGATTGATTTTTTAAATAAATTGGATTTACAAAGGTGCCTGAGCCTCGCTTTTTAAAGATGATTCCTTGCGTTGCTAACAGGGCCAAGGCCCGTTTAATCGAGCTGCGTGACACATTATATTCACTCGCTAACGAACGTTCATCAGGCAATTTTTGATTAGTAAATTCTGAATTTAAAATACGTTCCTTCAAATTAGAGAACACTTTCATATATAGAACTTCAGTCACAATCTTATCTCCCTAATCATTCATTGCCCCTACTATACCATAAAAGTGGTCCAACCAATAATTGGTTGAACCACTTTTATTAGTTTATAAAAAATCCACACCGGCCCATTCGGCTTCAAAGGCATCCACAAAGTTGTGCATCAAAGTATCACGTTGAAGCGCAATCCGCTTGCCTTCGGCTGTATTCATATAATCTTTTAGTAAAAATAATTTTTCATAGAAATGGTTAATTACCGTTTCACCCTTGTCAGAACGATAAGCAGCTTTATCTTGTAAATCACGGGGTGCCATCATTGGATCATAGAGCGGGTGGCCTTTTTTTACACCATACTGAATAACGCGTGCGATGCTAATCGCACCGATTGCCTCTAAGCGATCAGCATCCTGCACAATTTGCCCATTGATATCTAACGTTTCCGCTTGGCCAAAACGTTGTTTACTCCATGACATATTATCGATGATTTTAAAGATTGCGATTTGCTTAGCAGGTTCTATTTCAATCTCCGTCATAAATTCAGCTGTTTTTGCTTTAGCTACGCTCGGATCTGTAAAAAGTTTATCATCATAGTTATCATGTAGTGTTGCAGCCGCTAAAGTTATAAAAGAATCTGCAGTGGGTTCCGTTGTCAAAATATGTTCTGCCAGATTGACCACTCGCTTAACATGATCATCACCGTGTCCAGACTTATCTTGTCCTAACTGATGTTCCATAAATTCTGTTAATTGTACTAACTGCTTTGTTTCAATTGCTATCATTACAATCTTCCTTAACTTCTCTCCAAAAGAGTTGCGATTAGATACAGTATTGCTGCAATAACTAGCAAACTACCATAAAAAACCAAGAGTGGCATTAATAATTGTGTATATAAAACTGGTAAAACTGCACTAAAGCAGCCTAAAACCAAACCAATTACAGTCAAAACAATTGCGTACAGCAACATCCCCGACCGCGTATTTTGCCAATCAGCATCGCTCATATTCAAAGCGAGACTCAAATTAAGCATTATATATAACCAAAGGGCCACCCGCCAGGGAGCGACAGCTGTAAAAATCGTCCAACCCATGGTCGAAACGGCAAATAAGTCCGGCCATAATAATACTGTCATCCCCCACATTACAAAAGCACCACCAAAAATTGGGGCCATACCAATGAAAAAATTACCAACTGTTTGATAACGCGAACTTGGATTCCACGCATGTGAGACGTACCCTAAGCGACCATCATGATCTTTTGTGAACGGATTTTGGACTAACTTTACTTGGTCTAAATGATGTAAAAAAATCAAGGCCAAAAGTGCATGTGAAAGCTCATGGATAATCACACCAAACCAGCCCAAAGCTAAAGGTGCTTTAGTACCAAATCGGCTCAATAATTTTGTATTCGCTCGGGTCGTTAAGGCCGAGATTAATCCCGCAGCTAGTAGGGGAATTACTAATAATGTAGCCAAAACTAAAGCAATCGTACTTAAAATATTATTTCCACTCATAGGCAGGCGACTCCAAACCAGCCGTTTTTAAGTCAGCAAAACTAGCCTGCACAAAATCGGCTAGAGTTTGCGCATCAATCCGAATAGACCGACCAATTTCACCAGCTGAAACCGTTATCTCGCCTTGTTCCAAAGCTGTCTTATCAATGTATATCGGGAATTTCTTCGTTTGCCATATACCAACCGGATTATTTGCACCATGAACATAACCAGTGGTCTTTTGTAAATCACGCGTTGGAATCATATTAACTTTTTTATTACCAGAAACCACTGCAAATTTTTTCTCATCAAGGTGCTCATCAATTGGCAAGATACCAATTACCGGTCCAGTTACATTCCCTGTTAAAGCTAAGGTCTTATAAATATAATGTCGTTCTAGCCCATACTTTTCCATTCGTTCTGGATCTGGCTCCATCCCCTTAGGAAAATAAATTGTTTCATATGGAACACCAGCTTTATCCAAAATTTGTTCAACCAAGATCTTTTTAATTCGTTCTTTTTTTGCCATAATAACGCCATCCCACTCATCTAGTTAATAAAACCACCTATATAGGCGACACAAAGGTCAAACCATATGGGTGGCTGCATATCTATTTTTTAATTGATTTAATACACAGAAAACCAAACTATTACACCGAGCAAAGCAACCAGCCCACCAATCCACATTAAATATGGGCGACGGATATCCCTACCAACGACAAAGAGGGTCACAGCTATAAAAAGCAGTGCAATTTCTATAATACTTTTTGCTAAGCTCATACTTTATTTACTCACCTTGGTAAAATATTCAAGTTGATTTGCCACCTATAAAATTATAAAAATTCTACTTTCCAACTAATCATCCTGTTTGAAAAATGATACCACTTATTTCCCTTATATAAAATATATCGTTTCTATTCAACTGATTAATATATAACCTAGTCTAACTAAAAACCGCTCTTTTCATCACCGGTAATAAATTTTTAGCCAAGCTAAACAGTTACCACTACTAAAAACAGGCGTAATAAAACCCAAAAATGAATTTTATTACGCCTGCTAAGTAATTAAGCTGATTAATTAAAAATTAAACATCATCACCTTATTTCAAGCCTTTAAAACTATATGATGTTTTGTAAGTTTGTTTATGATTAGCCGGCAAGATGATATTACCCAACGCTGGATAATGAATTGCATCTGACAATGTTTGTGCTTCAAGCGCAACTGCATTGAAAGGATGTTGTTCCACCCATTTTGCACTATCTGTGTCTTCACGGACTGGGTTAGTAATAAAGAAGACCAAACCGTTGCGATCAGTTCTCACCTCAATTGCACGACCAGACTTAGGGTCAGACAAAATTGCATTCGCCGTTCCTTCAGTCGTGATTGTCTCAAAGACATCATCAAAGTGGTCAATCCCTTTATCAAGGTTTGTTGCAATCTTAGTTGCCTTAGTGAAATCGTATGGCGTATCAATTACGTCTAACTTCTCACCCGTTGGAATCAATTCTCCATCCATTGCTAGGCGCTTAGTAGCTGCAAGCTCCAAGTATAACTCACGAGCATCTGTTCCCTTACCTGCGGGATTCATATAAACGTGTGAGGTTGGATTGTAAAGCGTATCAGCATCTGAAAGTCCAGTGAACTCAATTTCAACTACATTATCATCGGTCAAAGTGTACTTAACCGTCGTCGTCAAGTTACCAGGGAAATGGTCTTCACTTGATGCAATCGCGGTTGAAAATACAACTGCATTCTCCGCCTCTAACACTTGTGTATGCCAATTGCGATCAGCAAAGCCGTGGCTACCACCATGCAGCGTATTATTATTTTCGTTGGCCTCAATTTCAACATGTTCACCATTTAGATCAAAACTTGCTGAACCAATCCGTCCACCAACTCGACCAATTGCATTACCTAAATAGTAAGGATGCTCAATATAATCTGCCAAATTATCAAAACCAATTACTAAATCACGGTACTGCGTTCCTTCATGCTCACGGAAAAATTGCCAACTTGCTCCATAAGAGATTAAACCTAGTTCATGACCTGCTGCATTTGTAATGATAACCTGCTGTACAGGTTCACCCGCTGGAGTTACTCCAAATTGCTTTACCGTAATCATAATATTTATCGTCCTTTCAAAATACCTTAGCCCTAATTATAGGCAAAGAAAGCGCTTTATTCAATTAGCAATATCAATAAAACAACTGTTTTTTAGCTCGTCAAGCTAAAACTCATGAACGCTTATTAACAAGTTAGGTTTTTAAATAAATTATCCAATCATTAATCCTCAATTTTGGCAGCAATTTTTAAATTTCGCCAATTACGTAAAGTTGCTGGTAGTAAAAATGCCAATGAAGCAAACCAGGCAATTGGATTAGCAAGTGAGGCTCCAAAGAAGCCAAAAATACCGACCAAGGTAAACGAAGCCCCTGTTCGAGCAACTAATTCACCAACCCCAGCTAAGGTTGGTGTTTTAACATCACCCAAGCCCTGCAAAGAATACCTCAGTACAAAAAGTGCCGCTAAAAAGGCATACAATGGGCCATTTGCCCAGAAATAAAGCTGTGCAAGTTCTACTACATTATCGGCATTCCCACTAATAAATAGTCGCACCAGATCACGCCCAAAAACAATTTCGATAATCCCCAATAAGGTACCGATTACCATTGCCATCAGCAAAGCTGCCTTAATCCCGGTAATAATCCGATCGAATTTTTTAGCACCATAGTTTTGCGCCACAAAAGTTGCCATCGTTATTCCAAAAGACATAATCACCCAGATAACGACTTGGTCTGGTTTAGATGCTGCGGTATTGGCCGCAACAGCATCGGTACCCAATGTATTAACAGCAGCAGCTAAAGTAATCGAACCAATTGCTATGATTGATTGTTGGAAACCTAATGGCACACCAGCTAATAAATGCGCCCGTAATTCACGCCAATTAAAGCGTAAGTCGGATAAATTTAAAGCAAGTTGCGGTAATCGATAATTAATGTAAATTAATGTTCCCAAGCTAGTTAAGGCTTGGGCTAAAACAGTTGCCCAGGCAGCCCCAGCAACTCCCCAATGCAATTTCAAGATTAAAAATAGTTCAACTGTAACGTTGATTAATAATCCTGCAATCAAAATATATAAGGGTGTCTTAGCATCACCTAAGGCCCGTAAAACATTAGCAACTATGTTATAGCCCATTGTTGCAAAGGTTCCTAGCAAAATGATGCCAATAAATATTTGTGCCTGATTGAAAATCTCTGCTGGCGTCTGCATCAAGGTCAAGAGTGGTCGAATCATTGCAAAACTTATTAAGGTCAAGACAATTGTCATCAAAAAGCCACCCCAAAGATTTGTAGCATAGGATTTTTTGACTCCGTCTAAATCGCCCGCTCCAAAGCGCTGCGCTGTCAAAATTGACATCCCTGACGAAAAGCCACCGACAAAGCCAAGTACCAAAAACATAATACTACCAGTTGAACCGACTGCCGCCAGCGCATCAACACCCAAGGTGCGACCAACAATCAAAGTATCCGAAATATTATAAAGTTGCTGCAACAGATTACCAATCAACAAAGGAATTGTAAAACGGACAATTTGTTTCCAAGGCGTCCCCGTTGTCATATCATTCATCATCGCTGTCTCCAGTACATAAATATTTATAAAAAAAGTGGCACTAGTTTTTGACTAGCACCACCCCCGCTGTATTTATTAAAGTTTAATGTTTTTAGCGGCCAACTGCCTTTGGACTTCTTCATGTCCCATAAAGTCATCATAACTCGTCTCGGCACGATCAACTACACCTTGATCACTAACCACTACGATATGATCCGCAATTGTCTGTGCAAATGTATGATCATGTGACGTAAAGATTAGTGAACCCTTATAATCAACCAGACCATCATTCAAAGAAGTAATTGATTCCAAGTCCAAGTGGTTAGTTGGATCATCCAAGATTAGCACATTAGTCTTGGTTAGCATCAACTTTGATAACATAACCCGAACCTTTTCACCACCGGAAAGCACATCCAACGTCTTCTCAGCATCCTCACCCTTAAAGAGCATCCGACCTAGTAGACCACGTAGGAATGTATTGTCATTCTCTTCCTTTGAGGCAAAATCACGCAAGAAATCAAGAATTGGCATCTCAGGCTTAGCAAAGTTTTCACTCATATCCTTAGCAAGGTAGTCACGTGAAGTTGTGACACCCCAAGTTACTTCGCCACTATCGGCTTCTGCACGACCAGCCAAGATATCCAATAAGAGTGTTGCCGCAACGTCATTTTCAGCCATTACAAGGGTCTTTTCACCGGGACGCAAAGTGAATGAAATATCATCCAATAGCTTAACCCCGTCAACCGTCTTAGAAAGATTTTCGACCCGTAACAAATCATTACCAATCTCACGTGCAACCTCAAACTTAATGTATGGGTATTTACGCGTTGAAGGTTGAATATCATCAAGCGTAATCTTATCTAATTGCTTCTTACGTGAAGTTGCTTGCTTAGACTTAGAAGCATTGGCTGAGAAACGTGCGATAAAGTCTTGTAACTGTTTGATTTGCTCTTCTTTTTTCGCATTCGCATTTTGTTGCAAACGCAAAGCAAGTTCAGATGACTCTTTCCAGAAATCATAATTTCCAACAAAGAGCTTAATCTTACCAAAATCAACATCCAAAATCATCGTTGATACTGCATTCAAAAAATGTCGATCATGGGATACCACAATCACTGTATTTTGATAGTCAGCCAAAAAATCCTCTAGCCAAGCAATTGTCTTAGTGTCCAAACCATTAGTTGGCTCATCCAAAATCAAAATATCAGGATTACCAAAAAGTGCTTGAGCCAACAAAACCTTAACCTTCAAAGCTTCAGGCATATCACCCATTAACGTGTAGTGTTGCGCTTCATCAATGCCAAGATTTTGCAACAATTGTGCAGCTTCTGGTTCAGCACTCCAACCATTTAATTCATCAAAGCGGGCGGATAAATCCCCCACCTTGATACCATCTTCATCAGTAAAAGGATCATGGGTATAAATTTCATCCATTGCACTCTTTACTTCATAAAGTTCCTTGTGTCCTTGTAAGACAGTATCCAAGACTGTGTAATCGTCAAAAGCAAAGTGATCTTGAACCAATGAAGACATTCGTTCATTTGCTTCCATGCTTACACGTCCAGTTGTTGGTGCCAACTTACCTTCCAATACCTTTAAAAAGGTTGATTTTCCAGCCCCATTTGCACCGATTACACCGTAGGTATTCCCTGGTGTGAATT
Organism: Weissella oryzae SG25; assembly: GCF_000691805.2. GTDB lineage: Bacteria > Bacillota > Bacilli > Lactobacillales > Lactobacillaceae > Weissella > Weissella oryzae. The sequence goes on from NZ_DF820484.1 coordinate 145,064, forward strand.
TTAAATTAACATCGTCATATAACTTTTTACCTGAAAAAGCTACTGACACATCTGAAACTGTTAGCATATCTTTTTCCTTTGTTTCTCTAGCGTTAGTCAGTATACATAATAACAGAAAGCCCAACCGGTTGCGAATAAATCATAATTTTATTTGCAATACCTGCTCACACTTTATTTTTTATTCTGGACAACACGATACAAAACCAACCATTGCAAAAACGCCAAAATTGCAAACATTAGCAAAACCAATTGTGACCCGATTGCTGTTGCATGCCCTTGACTACTAGTAGCGTGAGCTTGACTTAAAGCCACAATTGCTGCTGGAATCGCCGTTCCTAAAGCACCAGCAAATTGTTGAACTGTCGTCAACAGCGCATTACCATCAGCCCGCTCTCTTGGTTCAATTTGGCTCAAACCACTAGTCATCACATTTCCAAGACTAAGTCCAAAACCGGCCATAAAGATTAGGTCAACTAGTAAAATTGTTAGCAACTGTAAATGTTGTCCAAAAATCGCAAATATTGCTAAGGATAGTAATACTAAAGCGCCACCAATCAAGATTGGCCGCCGTGAACCAAAACGATCTAGAATTCGACCACCCAAAGGCGCAAATATTGCCCCTACAATTGAGCCTGGCAAAACAATTAAACCAGCGGTTGTTGCACTCGACCCATTTACCAATTGAATATAATTAGGTAATACGAAGGATAAGCCTAAAACCATCGATTGTAAGATTGCAAAGCTAAAGGTATGACCTAAAAAGGCACGATTCTTCAACAAACGAACATCAACTACCGGTTGAGCACCCTGATTAACGCGGAAGAAACCAAGGACACCAAAAATCCCAATAATTAATGGTAGATAGAACTGTACCGGTTGCTCAACGATTAGACTCAACTTGCTAGCTGCAAAAATTAAACCAACAAACATTAAAACAACATAAAATAAGTTCCAACCATTAAATTTACTTGGCGCAAGCGCACTCTTTTGGTCAATGGTTCGTAAACCAATTATTAAAGCGATTACCAGGAATGGTATCAAACTAATAAAAATATAGCGCCATCCTAGACTAGTGACCATGATACCGCCAAAAGTTGGTCCAATTGCTGGTGCAATCGAGGTAATTAACGTACCAACCCCCATCATCAAACCCAATTTGGCTTTAGGTACTTGTTCCAAAATGATATTAAACATTAATGGTAGCGCAACACCAACCCCTAAGCCTTGAATTAAGCGACCCAATAAGAGAATTGGGAAGCTTAATGCTAGCGCATCAATAATTACACCAGAAATAAATAGCAAAATTGCAAGTAAAAATAAATTGCGCATCTTAATATTACGTTTTAACCAAGATGACAAAGGTACAACAATCGCCACCATTAATAGATAGATTGTGGTCATCCATTGTACCAAGTCGATTGAAACACTAAATTCCCGCATCAAGGCCGGGAAGGTCACATTCATGGCCGTTTCAACCAAAACCCCACTAAATGACATAATTCCCGTTGCAACAATAGCGCCGACAACGCGACGCGAAATCTTCTCTGTTTCCATTTGTCCCCCAAATAAAATTTTATTCTGCCCGACTAAGAACCTTTTCTTAGCCCAAAAAGCTACGTCAAATTTATAGTTAATCCCACCCGTCAATTAACTATTTTGCTAAAGCTGTACCTTTCCAAGCAAATAACATGCATTTAGCAAACCCATTAGTACTTTTAATATTTAAGAATTAAGCCCACATAAAAGAGGGAGCGTGACCGTCTAAATTAGCCCTCTCCCTCAATTTAACAAATATTATTATTAGCATACTTACCCAGTAAATTTCAAGTAAGCTTAGCGGCGTTGAGTCCAAGCCAAACTCAAAAAATAAATTCCAGCCTCAATGATTGCAATATAGAAACTGACAGGCACATTAGTCCAGTAAGAGAATACCAGAGCTAACCAGACACCCAAAATTGCAAAGAAAATTGATAAACCAATCATTTGCCAGACTGTACGTCCTAGACGCATCGCGGCTGAGGCAGGTAAGGTCATCAAAATAAAAATCAATAATGATCCAACTACCTGGGCTGATACCGCAACCGTTGTTGCCATAATTACTAGAAAGGCCACCTGAATAAATGTAATATTTTTCAAAGAAAAGACGGCCGTTGAATAATCAAAAGCAAAGTGTCTTAATTGACGGAATAAGAGCATTACTAAAACTAAAACTAACATTGCTAAAATAATCACTTCAAAGATATTACTAGTTGAGATACTAAAAATCGAACCAAATAAAATTCCAGTTGCCGCTGAAGCATTTTTTTGCGATAGAGACAAAAAAGCAATTCCTAAACCGATTGCAACTCCAGAAACCGAAGAAATCAATGACTCCGACCGATCTTCCTTAATACCAAGTTGACCAATGGTTGTTGAGGCAAAGATGCTAAAAATTAACATTCCAATCAATGGGTTCCAGCCCATAAAGAGACCGAAAGAAGCACCAGCAAAGCCGATTTCACTTAAGGTATGAGCTAAAAAAGACATCGAGCGCGCAACAATAAAGACACCAACAATCCCAGCAACAATTGCAATTAGCGTTCCTACCAAGTAGGCGTTTTGCATAAAGGGGTAACTAAACATTGGCATTATACCTCGCTTTCAACTTAGTTAAATCAGCATCGGCACTATGTCCAAATTCACTGCCACTCGGTGTTAATAATAAATAATCATCTGCGTAGTCGCTCACAATATCAAAATCATGACTAACCATAATGATTGATAAGTCATGATGATCACGATAATGCCGTACAACATTCATTAGTTCATACTTAGCCCCATTATCAAGATTAGCTGTTGCTTCATCTAACACCAAAACCTGCGGATTACGTACTAAAGCTTGCGCCAAGTAAGCACGCTGGCGTTCCCCACCAGAAGCTGTATCAATCGGCCGATCAGCTAGTTCAACCAAATTAGTATCTTTTAAAATATGTGTCAACTGTTGTTTTTCTTTTGCAGATAACCAAGGACGAAGCCCATTGTCGAAGCTTAAAGCAACAAAGTCTCTAATATACAACGGAAAGGCCTGCATGTCAGGCCGATATTGGGGAACATAACGAATCGTTGGCTTAACACCATCAATTGTCTGCCAAGTTAGACTTCCTTCAGTTAATTCTCGTTGACCTAAGATTGCATTTAACAAGGTTGTTTTACCTACCCCATTATCACCAACCAAAGCTAACATTTTTTGTTGTCGTAAATCAAAATTCACCCCCTGATATAGCCAGCGACCTTCAACTTTAATTCCAATATCACGTCCCGTTAATAAATTCATCGTGATAAAGCCTCCTCAACTGCTAATAATTGTCTTTTTTGCCAAGTTAAAAAAGTTTGACCGTCTGGTTTTGTTTCAGTTACACCAACAACTGGCACATGCTTTGTTTTAGCATAAGCAACCGCTTGATTAACTAACTTGCTACTTGTTTGGGTATTCTTAATTACTAACGCCACTTTGCCTTGATCAATCGCATCATGCCAAGCTTTAATATCCGCCGATGATGGATCATTTCCATCCTCAACCGCCTGCGCAAATTCAGGCACGATTATCTTGGCACCTAGTGGTTCTAAAGTATTATCCATAACTGGTTCAGTTGTTAAAACACTCTTCCCAACTAATTTTTCACCTAAATCTTTACGTAACTTTGTCAAAGGAGCCAAACTTGCTAAATAATGCTGCCCATTTGTCTTAAATTGTGTGGCTTTGGTCGGTTCCAAACTTGAAAACGTTGTTATCAGTTCATCAACCAGCAACTTTGGTGTTGCTGGCTTGTACCAAAAATGTTCATTGTCACCCTGTTGATAACCGACCAAAGTTCCAACATTAATACTTTTTGCCTGCTGATTAGCTCTAGCAAAAGCCGTACTCCATGGATCATAGCCGCCGCCATTGCTGATAATTACCTGGGCATTTTGATAATCTTTTGCTAACTGAGCCGTTGGTTCAAATTCATGCGGATCAATACTTGCCTTATTGATTGCACTTGTTACTTCAACCGCATTACCCCCAACGGCCTGAGCCATTTCACCATAAAAATTTAATGAGGTCACAACTTTAATTTTGTTACTGGTAATCTGCTTTCCCTGATTCTGACGAATACCAGTAACAATAACTAAAACAATTAAAAATAAAACAAAAATAATCGGTATCGCTAGTAATAGTTTTCTCGCTTTAAACATCCTTAGCCCCTAACACACCGTGCTTCTAATTCTGTCAAAAAGCGACTAATTACAGCAACTTCATTTTCAGGAAAATCATTCAACATCTCTACATAAGCCATCCGCGTATTTTGATGGTCCTTTTCATGCAACTGAGCCAAACTAACACCAGTATGGGTCAATGACCATCGTTTAATTCGTGCGTCTTCAGGGTCTGAGATTGCACTCACAACTGGATCAGCTCGGTGATTTAAACTCTTCATTGCTTTAGTCATAGCTGCTGGTGAGATGGCTAGTGTTCGTGCCAATTCTGCATTGGTTTGTGGGCCATTTTGCGCAAGTAACATCAAAATATGTCCCTGCGTATTTGTTAGCTCAATTTCTTCCGGTGCAACTAATACTTCACGTTTATTTTCCGCAGCTAGGTGAATCTCATTCAAACACCGATCTAATTGCTTAGCGACTTCTTCATTCTGCATAATTTCACCTCAAACTCATATAATTAACCAGTAAAGTATACCGGTTAATTATTTATTCTGCAAGCCCTAATTAAAAGTAAGCTAAAACTAATATATTTCCTTACTCTTGTTGTTTTCTTTAAAAGACATTGGCCTTCTATCAACAACCTATTCAGTCCTGACTTATTCAAGCAAAAAGACTGGGACAAAACGCTTAGATACGTTTTATCCCAGTCCTTTATTTAATCCAATCGTTTTTTAAAGTTCGTCGTCTTTATTAGTCTTAGGTTGCAAAACCTGGACATCAACGACTTGTTCAGCTGAATTAGTATTTTTCTGTAAATTAATAAAAAATTCTGCTCGTGCTGCTGTGTAGTATGGCAAGACGTAAATTGATAACAGACCAAAGGTAAGACCAACTAAAATCCACCAGCCAATAAAGGTCAAATCCAAGATGAATAACTCAAGTTTATGTCCTTGCATCATTTCACGGGATTCAGTTAAGTATTCAGTTGCGCTAGCAATTTGGCGACCATTTTTCACATCTTGAGCATAAATCAAAGCTGCCTGGGAATATGAGTAATTCTTGATAATTCCTGGGACAATCAACAATAAAGTCCACAAGAAGGTCAAAATAAAGCGGACACCAAGGACAACCACTGTATCGCGAATGGTATCACCGTGCCAAAAACGCACACTTTGTGCGTACGGCTGACTTGGTGCTTCCTTAGTCCTTTGCCATTCGATGAACCCCCAAGTTGTTCCTAGTGTAAAAATACCAACTACTACGGCACTAAGTAGTGATGATGTTACTGTACCACCTGAATAACTAACCAAACCAGCAAAGTAGTGCTCTCGGCTCAAATCAAAAAGCAATGCGGGATTAGTATTTTGGTCACCATAATTCAAACCAACTTGTAAAATATAGCAGATGATAATAAATGCTGATAATTTCAAAGCCGTCTTAAAATCAAGCTTCATTAAAGCACGTGCGCGCTTACGAATTGTATAACTGCTACTCATATTGTTTCTCCTAAAATTCCAAAGTAATCAATATCCACCCAATTTTATCATATTGATCAATCGCAAATGTGGGCAATAAAAAACTGGAACAAACTGTCCCAGCATTCTTTAGCCAATCGTGCACTAGGCATATGCTGCCAACCCTCGTCATTCAATCAGGCTCCTACCTAACAATTGGGGTAGCTGGGATCGAACCAGCGCATGTTGGTACCAAAAACCAATGCCTTACCACTTGGCGATACCCCAAATAAGTCAACAAAAATATGTTAGCAAAACTTTTAGACCTATGTCAAATTTTACTAAAAACCCACGATAATATAAAAAGCCGGCAAGCGCACGCACTCACCGACTCTTCTATTGGGGTAGCTGGGATCGAACCAGCGCATGTTGGTACCAAAAACCAATGCCTTACCACTTGGCGATACCCCAATCAATGGGGGCTATAGGATTCGAACCTATGAACCCGAAGGAATGGATTTACAGTCCATCGCGTTTAACCAGACTTCGCTAAACCCCCGCAACAACAAATAACATATTACCAACATCAAAGCTGAAAAGCAATACTTTTTTCAAAAAAAAGTCAAACTTTCTCAATCCAATTGTTAAGCGCTTTAAAAATAGCTTCTTCCTCACTACATAAGGCAATATGGCGGGCTTAATTTACTAATTATTTTGCCAACAATGTTCCATTATCATGCTTACTTGTCCTCTTGATAATCAAAATGAACATCTTACATTAAGTCCTTGTAAAACAAGCAGTTTTTAACAGTGGCAACTCATGAATTACTAGTGTTCCATTAATGCCTAAGTAATATCACATTCAAGTATATGGCCAGCTTAGTTTCTATATGAAACTAAGCTATGTTAAAAATTGCTAACTAATCGCTTAATTGCTAAATTTTTAAACAAAAAAAGCAACGACCTAAAGTCGTTGCTCAATATTGGGGTAGCTGGGATCGAACCAGCGCATGTTGGTACCAAAAACCAATGCCTTACCACTTGGCGATACCCCAATCAATGGGGGCTATAGGATTCGAACCTATGAACCCGAAGGAATGGATTTACAGTCCATCGCGTTTAACCAGACTTCGCTAAACCCCCATCATTAACTGCGAACAGTTAGTTAAACATTACGTTCAACAGATATTTATAATACAGGAAGTCTATCACTTCGTCAACACTTTTATCGCAAGTTTGTCCTGCCAAGTTGCCAGGAAAGTTTCTTTGGTCCATTCGCGTAATCGACGATGGTTATAGCCAACACTTGGATTGTAATAACTAACGCCTTGATGCTGTCGTGGCAGCTTAGATATATGAATATGCCCATAATAAACATTATGCACATTTTCATACCTTTCAATTAATTCACCTAACCGTGGTGAACCAAGAACGCCATTAACTAAAAGCCACCGTGGATTATTAACTGGATAGAGAATGTCATCATCAATTGGCGCAAAATGAGTAAATAACAGCACTTTTTTCTGTGCTTGATTAGATTTATCTAATAATGTCTTTGTTTGACTTAATACAAGATCCATCCGTTCATAATCTGTCATCGGTTGTTTGATTTGGCGATCATAGTAGAGTCCGCGACGGAAAGTTGCCACCGCAGCAGGGTCGACCCCCTTTGCAAATAAGTAATCATACCAACCATTATTACCAATAATCCGCCAATCAGTGCCAGGTACATCTAAGCTCTTATTATGTAGATATAAGGGATCTATTGAGGATTCCAATTCTTCAAAGTCAATTCCACGTCCCATGTCATGATTACCAGCAATAAAGCGTACCTGCATTGCTAATCCAACCAGTGTTTGTAGCTCTCTAACGTAGGCTAGACTTTTATTAAAATCATTGAACAAATCACCGGCAATTAAGTAAATATCAATTTTTTGAGTAAGTAGATACTGTGCCTGTTGTTCGAGAACCTCGGTAATGTCTACCTTATTGATGTCAAGGTGATTATCAGAACTAATAGCGATTCGCATTGTTTTATCTCCTAAGCTATATAGAATATTAATTCTAACAAATTCTTTATAAAAAGGTCTAAAAATGAGCAAATATTCAGATTATCGTTTACAAATAGACTAAAAATAAGTTAGAGTATTAAAGATAACTTATAAATCGATTATATAATTAAGGGGTTTAACTTTTATGGAAGAAAAGAAATTCTTGGGACAGCCGCGAGCGCTCTCAACATTATTTATGACTGAAATGTGGGAGCGTTTCTCTTACTACGGTATGCGGGCAATCCTCCTTTTCTATATGTGGCACTTAATCTCAATTGGCGATCTCCACATTTCAAGGACAACCGCTGCTTCTGTTATGGCTATCTATGCTTCAATGGTTTACCTATCAGGTGCCGTTGGTGGTTACATTGCTGATCGAATCCTTGGTGCCCGTCGAACAGTCTTTTGGGGTGGTGTTTTGATTATGCTGGGACACATCGCTTTGGCACTACCTTTTGGTGCTAGCGCTTTGTTCTCATCAATTGGTCTAATTATCATTGGTACTGGTCTTTTGAAGCCAAATGTTTCATCACTTGTTGGTACGCTCTACAAACCAAATGATAGTAGTCGTGATGCTGGTTTTTCAATCTTCGTTTTCGGAATTAATCTAGGTGCCTTTATTGCGCCACTTTTGGTTGGTGCAACTCAGCGTGCCGCTGGTTATCACCTTGCCTTTGGACTCGCTGCAATTGGAATGTTCTTTGGCCTTCTACAATACCACTTTGGTGGTAAGCGTTTAGGTGAGGATACTAATTATCCTGGTGACCCAATTCAAGCCGAAGAAATTAAGCCTCTAATACTTAAAATTGTTGCTAGCTTGGTTTTGTTTGGCCTAGTTGTTGCCTTGATGTTTGCAATGGGCTGGAATGATGTTGCGTCATTCATTCGACTACTAACCATAATCGCAGTAATTATCCCGGTTTCATATTTTGTAACGATGATTACCTCACGTAAAATCACTAAAGCTGAACGCTCACACGTTTGGGCCTATCTTCCCCTATTTTTGGCAGCTGTCCTCTTTTGGGCCATTGAAGAACAAGGTTCAATCGTCTTAGCCACTTTTGCGGCTGAACGAGTTGATACTTCTTGGTTCCCTGCAGCTTGGTTCCAATCACTTAATCCCCTATTCATCATGCTTTACACGCCATTTTTCGCTTGGTTATGGACTAAATGGCGTAAAAACCAACCTTCATCACCAACTAAATTTGCGGTTGGTTTGATGTTTGCTGGAGCTTCTTTCCTACTAATGGCACTACCTGGAACTCTATTCGGAACTGCTACCCGTGTCTCACCACTTTGGCTAGTTGGTTCTTGGGCTTTAGTTATCATTGGTGAAATGTTAATCTCGCCCGTCGGTCTTTCGGTTACTACCAAATTAGCGCCAAAGGCTTTCATGTCACAAATGATGTCAATGTGGTTCTTATCAGCAGCGGCTGGTTCAGCTTTGAACGCCGAATTGGTTACTTTGTACAATCCAGCAAATGAAGTTCAATACTTCTTCTGGTTTGGTACAGCCTCAGTTGCCTTGGGAATCGTCTTGGTCTTCTTATCACGTTACATTCAAAAGCTTATGTTAGGTATTAAGTAAACTAATATAAAAGCAGCGACTAAGTCGCTGCTTTTTTGTTTTATTGTTTAGCCTGCATTAAAGCTAATAACTTTTCAGATTCCATCTTTTGATAAACGATACTAGCTGCATCTTGCATTAAGCGATTTGCTAAATCGTCTGCCGCTGGTGCTAGCTCCTCTTTTTCTGTTGGGCCTTGCAATCGGGTCAAAAGACTATCTACAAAACGATTATAAGCAGCTTTAGGATAATCATTAGCCGTTATTACATCAATGGCTGCCCGAACTTCCTCTAAAGAAAAGACCGGTTTCATAAGTGAAATTACCAATAAATCCGCAATGTGAATGGTTTGATATTTCTTTTTAATCGGTGCTGGTAAAACTTTCTTTTTAACATAATTGTTTACCATCGTTGACGTTACCTCAGGTAACTCCAAGGGTTTAATCACACTATTTACATACTCTACTAGCTGATCCATATATAAATCAATTAAAGGCAAATCATCCCAGCCCGGAAAACTAATTAATTTTAAATGTTCCCGCCACTCTGTGTACTCTTCCATAAACAATGTCCTCCCCTTATGTTATTATATCCATATTCTACCACATCTAGACCATAAAACCAGATAATCAAAGAAAAAAGACTGGTTACCCAGTCTTTCATTAGAATTCTAATTCATGCTAGCATCTAAAGTAATTGCTACACCTGTTAAAGCCTTTGATACAGGACAAGTTGTTTTGACTTGCTCAGCTAAACGCTGAAAATCAGCTTCAGCTAAGCCAGCTAGATTTACATGGCTTGTTAAGTGAATACTAGTGATTGCTGGCCCGGCTGATGTGACGCTAAAAGTCACATCAGCCGTTGTATCTATACTATCAGCTTTTAGACCCTGCTGAGCTAAAACCATTGAAAATGCCATACTAAAGCAGGCTGCGTGCGCTGCCCCCAATAATTCTTCTGGCGTTGTAATACTAACGCTATGCTCAGCTCGTGCCTTAAAGTTATAGGGACTTTCTGTCAATACTTGCGATGATTCCAAACTGATTGTACCAAAACCATGCTCTAAATCACCCTGCCATTGTGCCGAAGCTGTTGATACATTTGCCATCTCATTTTCTCCTTTAACTTCACTCAGTGCAACTAAGATACACTAAGATTTTAGGTCAAACCCCTTCCAATGTAAACGCATTCATTAGCGTTTTTTCTGCAAAGCTTAGCCCCACCAAACCTTGCACTTATATGTCATCACTCAGATGAACCTCACCCTTTATAAAGCGCATGGCTAGATAATAAATAACCCCAATCACAAGCTAAGTCCCACCAACAATATAAGCCAAACTTTGGAAACTAAGCCAAACATAGAAAATAATTACAAAACCAACCAGGGGTAACACTAAATGTTTGAAATAAGCCTTTGACTTCTTACGGAAAATAAAATGGTTTATAACCGACAAATGTAGCACTAAGAAAGCGGTCATTGCCCCAAAATTAACCATCGTCGAAAGATTTGCAATATCATTTTGAAAACCTAATCCAACCAGCAAAGAAATTATTGCAATTACAAAAGTACTTACATATGGTGTTTTACGTACTGGATGCACTTTGGCCAAAGCTTTAGGTAAGAAGCCATCACGCGACATACTATAAAGAATTCGGGCTACGGCCGCTTGTGCTGCTAGAGCATTGGCAATTCCCCATGAAATTACTGTCGAAATCATTGCAACTTTACTCAAGAAAACTCCGCCAACTGCTTGCGCAATTTGATAAAAAGCATTATTAGGATCAAGACTTTGAAAATGTGGCCAAACTGAAGCAGCGATATAGGTTTGCAACATGAAAAGCGTTCCAATTACAAATAAAGCCCACAAACAAGCTTTACCGACTGACTTGGGACCGTCTTTAGCTTCTTCTGCCAAAGTTGAAATTCCATCAAAACCTAGAAAAGATAGGACCGCCAAGGAGACTGACCCCATCACTAACTTCATTGAAAAATAGTGTGGATCATAGAAAGGCTTTAAGGTAAACCCGCCACCAAGTCCATTCACAATCGCAATAATACCTAAAGAAATAAAAATAATTAAAACGACTAATTCAAAGGCCAAAATAACAAAATTAGCCTTGGCTGTAAACTCAATTCCCATGATATTTACAACAGTATTAAAAAGCACAAAAATGATAATCCAAACCCAAGCCGGAACTACTGGTACAATCCCCGTCAAGGCCACCGCGGCCACCACATAAAGCAAGGATGGAACTAACACATAGTCCAACAACATCGCCCAACCGGCAAAGAAACCAATTATCGGATGAATGCCGCGTTGAGCATATGAATAGACCGAACCAGCTACCGGAAATTCTTCAGATAATTGCTTATAACTGAGCGCTGTAAAGACCATTGCAATCATACCAATCAAATAGGCTAGGGGCACCATCCCCTTGGCCTGACTGGCAACTTGACCATAAATTCCAAATGGCGCAATTGGCACCATAAAAATCATGCCATAAATTACCATATCACGTACCGACAAAGTTCTTTTTAATTCTTGTTTATACCCAAAGTTTGTACTTTCTGCCATACACTACTCCTTTAAAATTCCGTGGGAACATTTAACTGCTGCAAAACATCCTTTGGAATTTCCATTCTGACCGTCTTTAACGGATCAACCATCTGACAATTTGCTAATTCACCAACTAAAGACAACAACATTGTTGCATGTGCCAAAGATAAATCACTATAATCCACTAAAAATTGACTTGCCCGCAAAGTTGCTTCTGTGGCGGCAGCATCTAAGTCTTCACCAACAGCAATTGGCATCAATGCATCAGCGGTCACAAGGAGCGGCGTTGGCAGCGTTAGATTTTTAATGACCGAAAGCCTGGTAGTTACTTGTCCAGCAATTTCTGCTCCCGATACACCAACTTCACCATCGGCCATTAGGGCATGTAAGTCACCCATCGCTAACAAGGCACCGAGAACATTAACCGTAAAGTACAACGTTGTCGCTGCACCAATTTTTTTTACGTCCATGTTGCCACCATGTACGCCAGGTGTACCTGTATTCACCGGCTCACCAGCTGGTGCCACTCCAATAACCCCAATCATGGTCCGTTTTTGCAAGCGGACTTGGTCAGAAAAATGGACCGTCGTTTCATCTACAGGTAGCGCTTTGATTATATTACCAAATAGATGGCCGCCATTAACACCCAGATTTTCACCAGTCAACATAATTGCCTGCTGATCCACATTAACCGCTTGAATTTCAACCTTTAAAATATCACCAGGTAATGCGTCTTCGATATAAACTGGCCCGGTTGCAGGATTAATATGCTCCCAGTCCAAACCCGTAAATTCAAAATTTTCATCCTTAATCTGATTACCAAAACAATCCTGTGTATTAAAAACAACCGTTGCACCGCTTTGTACAGTTAAGACTGGTTGGTTACTGGCAGAAAATTCATAAATTACATCTGTACTCTCAACAACATGGCCCATAGCAATACCTCCAAGATTAAATTTAAATGTGTTTTTTCACATTATATTCTCATAATAAGATTAAAGCAATCTAATTTCGGCTTAATTGCGCGATTTCCTTGATTAAAAAATATAAATATATTGTTTTAATCAAAAAAAGCACCTAAAACTTATGCGTTAAGTTTTAGGTGCTTTTAATTTTTAAACGATTTCATTCTGATCTTGCAAGGGCAAACGAATAATGAAACTAGTTAGCTCACTATCTGATTCTACGCGAACTGAACCACCATGGGCTTCAATCACACTGCTGACAATTGCCAAGCCTAGGCCGGTACCGCCAGTCTTTGTATTCCGCGAACGCTCAACTCGATAAAAACGGTCAAAGAGGCGTTCAACTGACTCAGTTGGAATTGCTTCACCATTGTTGGTAACCCGAACTTCCACAACCTTGCCTTCGTCGACAATCCGGGCAGCCAAGCGAATAAACGTGGCCCCTTCGCCATACTTTAAAGCATTGCTAATCAGGTTCATAAAGACCCGAGCTAAGCGATCAGGATCACCTACCATCTCAATGGTCGCCGGCTTGGTAATCGCTGAAATTACCAAACCTCGATTCTTAGCTTCTAATTCATAATTTACTGCTAATTGTTGCAGCATAGCGGCTAAATCTAACGGCGCCCAATGCAATTGAAAATCGACCTGTCGCACTTGTGTGTAATCAAACAAATCTTCAACTAAAGACTTCATTTGACCAGCCTTATTGTACGCAATGTCTGCATACTTAGCCATTTCGCTCTTTGAAAGTTTATCATCAACATCATTTTCAATTAAGCCTAAATAACCTAAAATCGACGTCAATGGGGTTCGTAAATCATGTGAGACATTCGTAATCATTTCATCTTTTGAACGTTCAATCGCCCGCTCCTCAATCATGGCAGTTTGAGCTGAATCAAAAACGCCATTGATTGCGCTCGTCAAAGGGCGAAGTCGCCAACCATATTTACCTAAATCTAACCCTGTACTCTTTGTTTCACGGGCCTGGACTTCTAAGTTTTGTACTTCTTCGGCCAATTTTACCAGTAACACCTGGCTATAAAATTCGCGTACCGTCAACAACCACATTGCACATACTGCAATAGCCACAGCCAAGAAAACCATGGGGTCATGTTGCCAACTAATTCGTAATTGATTCAAAACCAGTTCTGACATCCATTGACGTTCCAAAACTAATAAAACACCGACACCCGCAAAAACAAAGAGTAGGGCCGAAACAAAGGTCTTGACCCAAAAACCGAGCCAAACTAATCTACCTTGTTGCATCCCTACTCACCTGCATTCTATTTTATAAAACTTCAATCTTATAACCAACGCCCCAAACCGTTTGCACAACTTGATTGCCACCAGTTGCAGCTTCTAGTTTGTCACGTAAGTGTGAGACGTGAACCATCACCGTCTTAGCTGAAACAACTGATTCTTGTTGCCAAACCCGTTCGAAAATATCGTCGGCCGAGAAAACGCGGTTCGGATGTGAGGCGAGCAAATACAAAATACCAAATTCAAGCGCCGTCAAACTAACATCAGATCCGTCAGCAGTCTTGACTTCATGGCTATCTTTGTTGATTGTCAACGCACCAATATCCAAAACTTCCGGTGTGATTTGTTGCATCGCATTCGTTGAACGTCGCAAAAGCGCGCGTACACGGGCCATTACCTCTAAGGGGTTAAACGGCTTCGTAACGTAATCATCCGCACCAGTAATCAAACCTTGAATCTTATCCATGGCCCCTGATTTAGCTGACAACAACAAGATTGGTACTGGATTATCCTTACGGACTTCCTTAACCACCTCTGTCCCGTTCATTTCTGGCATCATAATATCCAAAATCACTAAGCCAATGTCTGGGGTTGTCCGGAGGTGCATCATTGCTTCTTTACCGTCACTAGCAATTACTGGTTCATATCCTTCATTTTTTACGTAAATTTCGAGGAGTTCAGCAATTTCGTGATCATCATCTACAATCAAAATTTTCATTGTTGCTTCCTTTCACTTTAACGCTTTACTGGCCGACGTGCTCCACCCATAAAGCCACCAACTAACTTTGTTCGTACACGCCAGTAGCGGAATCCGAAGAAAGTAATCACTGCCAAAACCAAGTAGACCCAGCCCGGTAGAATTGGATTAATAATGGCCGGTAGCGCAGCTAGACCAAGATAAATACCGAACCAGAGCAAGAATAGTAAGATTGCGCCCCCAAACTTAACTAGTTTTGAGCCTTCTTTGGCTGCCATGATCTTCGTTACAATTGAGAAGAACAAGCCACCAAAAACTGCAGTCCCAATTAGGGAAACCAAGCCAGCCGCACCAGCTGACTCACGTGAAACATTGCTAAACATCAACATAAAGCCAAACATTACCATGAATAACATACCAAAGGCCAAAGCATTATCAACAATTAGTTGCCAAAGTGGATGGGCTGCATAGATTTGGTTTGGAGTTAGTTCAGAATTGTCCTCGCTTGCTACTTTCTTAACCAAGCCCAAAGCTTGAGCTGGACTACCAAAAATTTGCTTGGCAGTTTGCCCAGTCTTCTGGCCGGCCAACAGTTGCGTTTGCACTTCCGCAACCAAGGCCGCTTGACTTGTTTCAGTAACTAGCTCAACAACTTGGTGCATGAACTCCTGATTACGCTTTGTCAGCCCTGAAGCGGCCAATTCAGCGCGACTTGGTAGCGTTGGTACTGTTTTTTCTTCCGTTGCTTCCGTCATTTTCTAATACTCCCTTAAACATTAAATCGGAATTCTATAATGTCACCGTCTTGTACAGCGTATTCTTTACCTTCTGAACGCCACCGACCAGCTTCTTTAACCGCTTTCATTGTCTCATATTTATCCAAATCCGCAAAAGCCACCGTCTCAGCCCGAATAAAGCCACGTTCAAAATCAGAATGGATTACACCAGCGGCTTGTGGCGCCTTAAAGCCTGCGCGGAAAGTCCAAGCTCGGGTTTCCTTACCACCAGCCGTAAAGAATGTTCGCAAATCAAGTAGATGGTAAGCACTGCGAATCAAACGATTCAAACCAGGCTCTTCAATCCCTTGTAGTTCCATAAATTCAGCCTTATCGGCGTCATCCATTTCAGCAATTTCTTCTTCAGCTCGTGCAGAAATTCCGATAACCTCAGCTCCATCGGCTAAGGCAAATTTTTCAATCTGTTGATAATACTTCGACTGACTAGGATTAGCCATATCATCTTCGGCAACGTTGGCTACATATAGCGTTGGCTTCGATGTCAGTAAGAATAGACCCCGTACAATTTTTTGCTCGTCATCATTCCATTCGATTGAACGGGCTGGTTTACCAGCTTCAAGCACTGGCTTTAGTTGCTCCAAGACTTTAAATTCGGCAATTGCGTCCTTATCCTTAGCACTCTTAGCCATCTTTTCAACCCGAGCATACCGCTTTTCAACTGCCTCTAAATCAGCCAAAACCAACTCTGTATTAATCGTATCAATGTCATCTAAGGGATTAATCACCCCATTAACATGGGTAATGTCATCATCATCAAAGGCACGAACTACGTGTACAATCGCATTGACTTGCCGGATATTTTCTAAAAACTTGTTTCCAAGTCCCTCACCCTTTGAAGCACCCTTAACAATTCCTGCAATATCTGTAAATTCAAAGGTTGTTGGTACAACCTTATCAGCGGGAATCAACTCTTGGATTCGCGCCAAACGAGCATCAGGGACTTCAACCATCCCAACATTGGGTTCAATTGTCGCAAAAGGATAGTTTGCCATCTCGGCGCCAGCCTTTGTAATTGCGTTAAATAGCGTTGATTTTCCAACATTGGGTAAACCAACGATTCCTGCTGTAAGTGCCACTTCATTCACCTTTTTCTATAAAATCTAATCTGCTTTGCGTAAAACTTTCTTTAAACGCTTGTTAAAATCATTTCTAAGCATCATCACTTGATGACCACAGCCCTGACATTCAAGACGAATTTCCATCCCAAGCCGCTTGATTTCCCATTCATTTGTGCCACAAGCATGTGGCTTTTTCATCATCACAATATCGTGTAAATCATAATCCATAAGCTACCTCAGTTAATTTTCATCAAAAGAAATATCTAGAATCTGGAAAATGCGATCCAAATCATCGTTTGATAGATAGTTAATCTCAATCTTTCCCGCTCCTTTACGGTTACGGGTGACGTTAACCTTCGTACCAAATTTATCTTCTAAAGCATTAGTTGTTGCTTTGATGAAACTAGCATTTTCCGGCTTCTTTTGATTTCTTTTAGCATCGGCTTGTTCATTTAATTGATTAACTAATTGCTCAACTTGCCTAACCGTCATACCTTCAGCAACGGCTCGCTTAGCAACCGGTAGAATCCGCCGCTTATTGTGTAGACCGAGCAAAGTTCTTGCCTGTCCCATTGATAAATCGCCAGCATCTAAAAGTGCTTTAACTTCTTCTGGTAGATTTAACAACCGTAAAAAGTTAGCTACTACAGAGCGCGCTTTACCTAACCTTTTAGCAACCTGTTCTTGTGTTAAGTGCAAGGTATCAATCATCGAACGGTAAGCTTGGGCTTCTTCCAATGGTGATAGGTTTTCTCTTTGCAAGTTTTCTAAGATTGCCGCTTGCATCATAATATCATCATCATACTTACGTACAATGGTTGGGATTTCAGTCAGATGCGCAATTTGCGCTGCACGCCAACGACGTTCACCTGCTAAAATCTGGTAGCGCGCATTATCCTTTGGGTCATGGCGCACAATAATCGGTTGTAAAACACCATTACTTTCAATTGAATTAGCTAATTCACGTAAAGCATCGGTATCAAAGACATGTCTTGGTTGAAAAGGGTTGGCTGATATTTTACTCAGCGCAATATGCCTAACCGTATCATTGCTTGCAGCCGTCGTATCTACACCTTGTTCAGCAAATAGGGCACCAAGACCTCCACCCAGTGCTGATTTCTTTTTACTTGTCACCATGGGCCAACAAAACCTCCTCTGCTAGATCCATATAAACTTCGGATCCTTTTGATTTTGGATCATAATCAATGATTGCCATCCCGTGTGAAGGCGCTTCTGATAGTCTTACATTTCGTGGAATGTAGGTTTTATAAACTTGGTTGCCAAAGTACTCACGGACATTTTCAACCACTTCATTTGAAAGGTTTGTTCGTCCATCAACCATCGTCAATAAGACCCCTTCAATTTCTAGGTCTGGATTATAGAAGCTTTGTACTTGTTTGACGGTATTTAATAACTGTCCCAATCCTTCTAAGGCATAGTATTCAGCCTGTACGGGAATTAAGATACTGTCAGCCGCTGTAAACGAATTAATCGTAATCACTCCAATGGCTGGTGGATTATCAATCAAAACATAATCATATTGATTGCGAATGTCCTTTAGCGCATTCTTTAGCCGCATTTCGCGTGCCATGGCTGGTGCTAATTCAAGTTCTGCTCCAGCAAGTCGAATCGTTGCCGGGACAATATCCATGCCGGCATGTGAAGTTGGTAAAATCACATTGTCAATTGGCTCATCATGCACTAAAACATCATAGATATCTTTTTCAATTGTGGACTTCTGAACACCAGATCCGCTTGTTGCATTTCCTTGTGCATCAGTATCAACAATCAAAACCTTCTTACCTTTAGTCGCTAATGAAGCTGCTAAATTGACAGTTGTAGTTGTCTTACCAACCCCACCTTTTTGATTGGCCAAAGCGATTACAATTCCCATGTTTACCTCCTATAATGGTTTCCGCACGGGATCTCCCGGCTTACGTGGATATTTCATTGGTGTTTTTTTAAGTTTGTTTATAATAATAACTGACCGTGGATCACCATTTGGCAAGTTAAGGTCAACTTGCTCGCCAATTTTGCCCCCTAGGGTTGTGATTGCCTGTTTGGCTTGAGCTAACTCATCACCTGCTTGACTCCCCTTCATAGCTAACAAAACCCCACCAACCTTAACAAAAGGTAAAGTTAGCTCGCCCAAAACATTTAGGCGGGCTAGGGCACGGGCCGTCGCCAAGTCATACTGCTCTCTTGCTGGTGCAGTTTTAGCGCCAAATTCTTCAGCCCGGGCATGCTCAATTGTCACGTTTGATAAGCCAAGTTTTGTAACCAAATCCTTCAAAAAATTAACTCGCTTGTTTAAAGCATCGATAATCGTGATTTCCAACTGTGGAAAAGCAATTTTTAATGGTAACGATGGAAAGCCTGCCCCTGCACCTACATCAATCATCTTTAAAGGCTCAGTTTGCAAGGCTGGATAGGCCCAAGCCAAGGTCAATGAATCATAGAAATGCTTCAAATAAACCTCATCTTTAGCGGTAATTGCCGTTAAATTCATATGCTCATTTACAGTCACTAATTCTTGATAGTACTGTTCATATTGGGCCATTTGCTTGGCACTTAGTTCTACTTGATGTGTGCGTAATGCCGCCGCAAATTCTTCTGGGGTCATCTTATTTCTCCACATTAATCTACAATTAGATTAAGCATACCGCAAAAGCAATGGCAATTCAATGTTTCACAAACATTGTTCCACAATCTATTAAGCTAGTGCCAGCTAGCTTCACAAAACTTCTTAATCAACTAGTTTATTCTTTCAAGACCTTTGAAACGACAAAAAAACCGTTGAATTATAGATAACCTTAAAGCCAATTATGATTAGCTTTAAAGTTGCCTTATCCAGACGGTTTTTATAAATCATCAGATTGATTTCCCATTAGGAAACGTACCTACTTTTGGGGATTAACTTTCTTTTGACTACGTGGTAATACAATTTCAAAGGTTGTGCCATGTGGTTTGGTATCTTTAACATTGATTACCCCACGATGTCCCTGCACTACCCATTTAGCAATTGAGAGGCCCAATCCATGACCACCAGTTGACCGTGAACGCGCCTTATCGACACGATAAAAGCGATCAAAGAGATGCTTTTTATCAAAATCTGAAACACCTTTTCCGGTATCACTAATAAGAATTCTTACATTATTACCAGCCAACTCGGCTTGTAGTTTCACCTGTGAATCTTCACCAGCATATTTTAAAGCATTGTCAATTAGGATTACCAAAAGCTGCCGAATCCGTTGCTCATCGCCAACCATTTTTAACTGCTCTGGTACCGACAAACTGATTGACTGGTTGCGCTCTTCTGCACTAAAGCGAAAAATCCCACACACCTCAGTCATCATCTTAGCTAAATCAAAGTCTGCAAAGGCGAATAGTGGAATATCAGCATCGGCCTGTGCTAGAGTCAACAAGTCACCAACTAACTGATTTAAATGGCGAACTTCTGTTAATGTATTGGCAACACTTTCAACTTGGTCCATAACCGTATCGTTAGGGCGTTCCAACATCCGTTCCATATTGTTTTGGATTACTGTCATGGGCGTTTTAAATTCATGAGCTGCATCAGCCACAAAGGTCCGTTGTTGACGCCAGGACCGCATAATAGGGCGCATATTAGCTCGTGACAAGGTCAATGATATGACGAGCAAGGCCACCGCTGCCAATGAAAAAATCCAAATTAAGCGGGTCTGGTAAACTTCAACGGTCTGGTGTTCAACTGTAATATCTACGAAAGACACAACGTCTTTTTGACGATAGAACATAAACCAGCGCCCTTCAATTTTTTGCATATAAATGGTGTTTTCATGCGGTAAGTCAATTTTAGATTTCATGGTCGCCGTATAATCTAACGTATTATTATAAGTACCTTGTCCAGAAACATCTGTCTGAAAGGGTGCCAATACTTGATTACGAGCGCGTCCATATAGAACTTCTTGAAACTGACTTAAAACAAAAATTCCCACTAAGCCAAAAACGAAAGCAAAACCTAAAATTGTTAAGATTGTCATCTTAACTTGTTGTGGTAAAGCGTTACGAATTTTTTGAAGTCGCTTGGGTAACTTCATTTTAGGAATTAAGTCTCCACTTGATTCATCACCCACTTTTTGCGACTGCTTTTTTTTGCGGTTCATAAGTTTAATCTTCCGTGACTTCATTTAAAGTATAGCCAACATTACGCAAAGTCTTAATATTGATCTTTGCATCAGCATTACGGAGATTTTTTCTTAAATTACTCATGTAAACCTCGACCACAGTCAAACTTGTATCTGAATCAAAGCCCCACAAACGATCAAAAATTTGGTCTTTGGTTACAATTTGCCCAACGTGTTGCATCAAATAGACAAGTAGACCAAATTCACGACCTTGCAGATTAATTTCCTCTTCGTTGACCAATACCTTGTGTTGGTCAACATAGACTGCTACATTACCAACCTCTAGTGCACCGTCTTGACCCAAAACGCCAGTATGGCGCAAGAGGGTCTTCAAACGTGCCAACAGCTCTTCTTTATAGAAAGGTTTTGTAATATATTCATCAGCACCTAGATTAAAACCAGCCATTTTATCTGCTAGTTCACCTTTAGCTGTCAACATTAAAATTGGTAGATTAGGATATTGTTCCTTGGCACTTTTCAAAATTGATAGACCATCACGGCCAGGTAACATCACATCTAAAATTATTGCATCATAAATACCTGATTCAATTTCAAACATTCCTTCATCGCCATCATGAACTTGCGTTACCTCACCTAAATCAAGGATGGTTTCCTTAATCGTATCGTTCAAGGCATAATCGTCCTCGACTACTAATAACTTAATTGTATTTCCAGACATAAGCTAGGCCCTTCTTTATTTGACTTATTATAACTACCCATATTCTACTATAAAAGTAATCAGACAAGGTTGATTAAACCTTAAAACTGATCCAACCAGGCTAAATCTTAAGCAAAATAAGCAAAAAGGACTTGGTAAAAACCAAGTCCTTTTCACGATTTTTACCTGAAATCAGAATAAAAATCTCTGTTTGGTGGTTGGCCACCAAGCTATACAAGATGTATCGCCCTTGTTTCCTTACAAGGGCGATACACTTTGTTGATTACTTAAATCTACCAAAATGTATCACCCCCTTTCCTAGATTACTTACTATTATACAGTCCCGTACTAAGAATGCCAAGTCGACTTTTAAAATCACTAAACGTAACGGGATTTGCATTATACATTTTGTACGATAAATCTATCAGTACATTAATCTGACGTCTGACTTGTCATAGTTATAAATTCGAACATCTAAGTTATATTTTGCCAGTAGTTGGTAATTTGTTAGTCCGCTAATTTGGGTCACTTTGGTAATTTCTTTTAAAGAACAAGCATGCCAGCCCATGTTAGAAAAGAAAGGTTTACTCTTCATAGGGACAAATAATAACGTTAAATTAAGCTGACTATGCAGATAGTCCAGAACAACTTGACCATCATGTGCAATCGACAAACGGCGTGCCCCAATTTCAGCAAAAGCCAAACTTAAGCTTGGCAGTTGAAGCACTCGCAAGTAACGACCGACCCTTTCAAAATTATCTTGTCCTACAAACTCCCGCTCCCATTGTCGGTCTAAGTGCTGCTTACTCAGTAATTGAATGATTAAATCCGAACCGTAATTAATCAAGCCAATTTGTGAATAATCTAGTTGTTCATAAACTTGTGAGAATATCTGTAATCCTTCTAAAGTAAAATCAATACATCTGATGAAAACAATTATGACATCAAATTCATAGCTACGCACCTGCTCGATTAAGTCAAAATCAGCGACATGCTTCAAATTGAAATTTAGTAGTAAAACCTGCATCTTGGCTGCCCTCCCACCCCATAAATCACCTTGAGCATACCAAAGAAAAAGCCAACTACCCAACCTTTTATGCAAAGAAGCATAAAAGCAGCGATAAAACTATCGCTGCTTCTCTGGATATTATTTACAACCGGCGCAACACGCCAAATTCGTTATCGTCATCAACCTCAGGACTTTGAGAAGTTTCAACTGGTGGATTAGTTCCTGAATTAACCTGTCCTTGACCGCCTTGTTCAAAAGCCAGTATCTGTTCAGTCAACTTATTCAAATTAACTAAATCATCATGCGTCAATGTCAGCCCCTTACCCATTTTACTGTGATCAGCCGACCAACTACGCAAATCAAATTTAGGTTTCGCCTCTCCCCACTGGACAAAGTTTAACTCCAAATTCCACCCTGATTTACTAGTTGATAAAACGCCAAATTTTTCTAGAATTTCATACTTTAAATCTGCCATTAGCTAGCCTCCTATCTGATACAACTGTAACGCGTAATTTCAGTCACATGATTTGCATTATACAAAATCCAAATCATGTGCAATTGTCGTTTGCATAAATTGTAAGATTGTCTCACGGTCGTTAGTTACAGCCAGTACCCACATCAATTTAGCAATAATAGCCTCTGTATTCATGTCACCCGCCGTAATTCCACCAGCTTCAACAACACGCTGACCAACTTCATAGCGGTAAATATCCTGGCCCTCTTCTAAAATCTGCGTGGTAATAATCACTGGGATACCCGCTTTGGTCAACTTTTCAATGCTTGGAATTAGATTACGCCGTTCAAATGGTAAGCCACCATTACCAAAACTTTCAATAATGACACCTTCAAACTGACGTTCGATTAGATAATCAAAAATATGCGTATCCAGGCCTGGATATGCCTTTAAAACGAAGACATTTGGATTCAATGATACATGCTTAGTAATGCCCTTATTTTCAACCTGCGGCTCATATAGGGGCACCATCATGCCATCTGAAATACTAGCAATGTAAGGAAAGTTAATGCTCTCAAAAGCATTATAACTGCGAGTCTTGGTCTTAACTGCCCGCGTCCCCATCATTGCCAAACCATTAAAGACCACAAAAACGCCTCGTAAGGTCGTCTGGCTTGCAAAAGTTAGTGCATCATGCAAATTTCTAACGGCATCTGTTTCAGATACACCCAAGGGTACCTGTGAGCCAGTTAAAACAACTGGCTTATCAATACCATACAAGAGGTAAGATAAGGCTGCTGCCGTATAGGCCATCGTATCGGTCCCGTGTGTCACAATAAAAGCATCATAACGCTCACGATTCCGCATAACGTGTTTTGCAATTTCAACCCAGTCTTCAGGCTGCATATTAGTGGAATCTTTACTCATCACCGATTCGATTGAAAGATTAACACCCGGACGGCGCTCAAAATAAGAAATCAATACTTCGTCCGCCATACTAGGCGCCAAGCCACGCTCAGTCTGGATTGAAGCAATTGTCCCTCCAGTTGTCAAAACAAGCACTTCCATCATCTTGCTCCTCTGTTCTTAAAAATTTGCTACTGCTAACTTAGCTTAGCCCAAAAAAGTACTTGAAACAAGTTGTTTTGGTGGCAAATTTGGTGTTTAACTACAACACTACAAAAGATTAAAATAACGGTTACCGTCTAAACTTTCGACGGTAACCGTTATTTTACTTTTCTTATTTCTTATGATAATTAATTGAATGGCGCCGACTATAGAATAGATAGAAGGCAGCTCCCAAAATTAACCAGCCAATCATTAAGATTTGTGCATCTGCATTTAGTGAGATTAACAAAGCTAATGATGATAAGGCGGCCAAAATTGGCAACACTGGGTAAAATGGCAACTTATAACCAGAATGGTCAATATCCTTACGCTGCCGTAAGAAAATCACCCCAACTGAAGCAACTACGAAAGCAATCAAAGTTCCAGCTGAAACCAGATTAGCTAAGACTGCTACTGGGAAGATTGCCCCCAATACTACTCCAACAATGGTCAATAGCCAAACAGCATTCGTTGGTAACTTATTTTTATCTAACTTACCAAAGGTCTTTGGCAACATGCTATCACGCCCAAATGAATAAACTAAACGTGAACCACCGACCATCAAACCAATTAAGCCAGCAAACATACCCACCAAGGCCACTAGCGACAACAAGTTGGCCGTAAAGACATGACCAGCCTGACGCAAAGCCCAAGCAGCTGGTTCAGCATTACCAGCATATTTAGAATAATGGAACATTCCAGTCAAAACACTGGCAACAGCGATAAAGAGTAAGGTTGCAATTACCAACGTTCCAATAATAGCCTTTGGCATCGTCTTTTGAGCATCTTTAACTTCGGCCGAATTAGCAGCCAACATATCAAAACCAAGGTAGGCAAAGAATACCTGTGAAGCACCCATCATAATTCCGTGCCAACCACCAAAATTAGTACCTGGCCGATGTGCTGGAATAAATGGTTGCCAGTTTTGGACGTGTACAGCTGTCAAACCAACCGCCACGAAAATCAAGATAACGGCAACTTTACCAATTACCAACCAATTTTCAATAATTGCTACACCCTTCATACCACGGGCAACCAAATATCCTACCCCAATTAAGGCCAAAGCACCAAATAAATCAAACCAACTTCCCGTTGAAAGATTAAAAGAGGCGCCGATGATTGTTGGTACTTTAAAGCCTAAACTACCAACAAAGCCTTGGAAGTAGGCTGACCATGACGAAGACACTAAGGCTAAGGCCACGACATATTCAGCCAAAATTGCCCAACCAACCATCCAACCAGTAAATTCACCAAAAATTACGTTCGCCCAAGTATAAACCGAACCGGCAAAAGGCATCGCCGACGCAAATTCTGAGTAAGCCAAGGCTGATAGACCAGCTATCAAGGCTGCGACTACAAAGGATAGGACCACCGCTGGCCCAGCATATTCTGCGGCCACAATTCCCGGCATGGTAAAGATTCCAGCACCAACAACCGTTCCAATCCCCATGGCAATCATCTCTTTAGTACCCAAAACTGGCTTTAACTTACCATCTTTATCAGCATAAGTCTGTGGATTTTCCTTGACCCAAAACTGTGCAAAAAAACTCTGTTTTCCCATAATCTCTCCATTCGATCTGCGTTACTGTTAGAAGCAAACTTTACTAAGCTCCAAATTCTTGCGAAAACTCCATCAATAATTATTATAAGAAGTTAAATGAAATTGCATATCTTGTATTTTATCATAAAATCCATTTTAATCTAAGCTAAATCTAATTGATTGAAGCTTTATTCGAGCATTTTACCTGTTTTTTTGTAAAAATATCTAAGCGTCAATTCAAACGACAGCCTTTTATAAAAGGCTTTATTAGCCAATTAACAATACATCAAAACGAAAATCTTTGTAAATCAGCCTTATCAAGCTTAAATTAGAAAAAGATTAGAAAAAAGCTTGTATTATTAAAAAATGAGCGTAATATGTTAAACATCAAAGCAAAGGAGGACGTATTTATGTTTACAACAGCAAGTGTTAATTATACTAAGACTCAAGTTATGGACGTCGTCCTCCCAATTATTATTATTGTCATTACTGTACTTCAATAATAATGATTGGCTTTTAGACGTGGCTAATCATAAACTATTTTGTTTTTGTTAGCCAAGTTTAAACCACTTTTTTAATTAACGTGTTTATTCTTGAAAGCTAACATCAACCATGGTGTTAGCTTTTTTTATCCCCATTATCACGAAAGGAGCTTATTATGCAGAGTAATAACCAAGTCCTTGCAGCCGAAGCAGACTGCCTACCCACAAGTTCACGGATTAAGTATTTTGATATGGTCCTCGACCATGGTCAAGGTGCAATCCTGGTAGATGTAGAGGGTCATGAATATATTGACTTGCTAGCTAGTGCATCTTCAGCAAATACTGGGCATGCCCACCCCAAAGTTGTTCAGGCCATCCAGCAGCAAGCCGCCAAGTTAATCCATTTCACCCCTGCTTACTATGCTAATGAAGTTACGGCTAGCCTGCTCAATCGTTTAGCCGCGTTAGCACCTGGTGACTTCCCTAAGAAAGTTGCCTTTGGTACTTCCGGTTCTGATGCTAACGAC
Source organism: Weissella oryzae SG25 (assembly GCF_000691805.2). Lineage (GTDB taxonomy): Bacteria > Bacillota > Bacilli > Lactobacillales > Lactobacillaceae > Weissella > Weissella oryzae. Next base: position 171,596 of record NZ_DF820484.1, read on the forward strand.
GCCATGATTAAATATTCACGGGCCTATACGGGGCGCCATTATATTATTTCTTTCACTGGTGCGTATCACGGCTCAACTTACGGTGCAATCAGCCTATCGGGCGTCAGCTTAAATATGGCGCGTAAAATTGGTCCACTCCTACCAGACATCATCAAGATGCCCTTCCCCGACCCACATCTTAAATTAGCCGGTGAAAGTGAAGCGGCCTTTGTTGACCGTATGTGGCAAATGTTCATGCTCCCCTTTGAAAACTGGCTCCCGGTTGAAGAAGTTGCTGGGATTCTTATCGAACCAATTCAAGGTGATGGTGGCTTGGTCGCTACCCCACACGCTTATATGGATAAACTTTATCAATTTACACGTGCACACAACATCGTTTTCGCCGTTGATGAAATTAATCAAGGTTTTGGTCGCTCTGGTAAGATGTGGTCAATTGATCATTATCAGATTGCTCCTGATTTAATGAGTATTGGTAAATCCCTCGCTTCAGGTATGCCAATTTCAGCTTTGATCGGCCGCAAAGAAATCCTTGATAGCCTTGATGCACCAGCGCATCTATTTACAACCTCCGGCAATCCCGTTTGTGCTGCTGCAGCACATGCGACATTGGACGTAATTGAAGCAGAACACTTAGTGGAACGTTCCGCCAAGCTTGGTCAAATGGCCAGTACATTTTTTACCCGGATGCAACAAAAGTTCTCCTTTGTGGGTGCCGTCCGGATGTTTGGCCTTAATGGTGGAATCGATATTGTGGATCAAGATGGTCAAGCCGATGTCGACGCAACAACCGAAATTATTTATCATCTTTTCAAAGCCGGCGTCATCATGATTTCGCTCCGGGGTAATATCCTGCGTTTTCAACCACCACTAGTTATTTCAGAAACTCAACTTGAAACCGCCTTTCAACGAATTGAAGCCGTTTTTGAGGCCAAAGCTAAGAATCAACTCACCCTACCAAACGATGCTGACGCAATTGGTTGGTAACTCTCAAACCAAAGGAGCACAATATGCAATTTACTCGTAATGTTAATTTTAATGATTATAGTCGTAAAGATGAAAAACTAGCCAAAGTCTTGAAAACCCGCGACTTCCTAGCCTTAGGGGTTGGAACAATCATCTCAACCTCCATTTTTACCCTTCCTGGTGTGGTTGCTGCTAGCTACGCTGGACCCGCCGTCGTATTTTCTTTTTTGATTGCCGCCGTCATTGCCGGTATGGTTGCCTTCGCTTACGCTGAAATGTCAACAGTGATGCCCGTTGCTGGTTCGGCTTATTCTTGGATTTCAGTCCTCTTCGGTGAAGGTTTCGGCTGGATTGCTGGTTGGGCACTCCTAGCCGAATACTTCATTGCCGTTGCCTTTGTTGGTTCTGGTTTTTCAGCTACCTTCCAACAATTGATGGGAACTTTAGGCCTTAAACTTCCCGCCGCACTGGCCAGCCCCTTTGGTACTAATGGCGGTGTGGTTGATTTGACCTCATTTCTTGTTATCATCATCTCAGCCTTAATCGTCTGGCGTGGCGCTTCTGATGCCGGTCGCGTTAGCCAGGTATTGGTTGTCCTAAAAGTATTAGCAATCGTCGCTTTCGTTATCGTTGGTGCCCTTGTTATCAAGCCACATAACTATGTACCCTTTGTGCCGGCTCACAATCCTAAGACTGGCTTCGGTGGACTTGCTGGTATCTTAAGTGGTGTTTCCACAATCTTCTTGGCCTATATCGGCTTTGATTCAATCGCTGCCAATGCGGCTGAAGCTGCGGATGCTCGTAAAACGATGCCGCGTGGTATCTTAGGTTCACTATTAATTGCGGTTGTCCTATTTTCTGCTGTTACCTTGGTCCTTGTTGGTATGCACCCTTATAGTGACTATGCCAACAATGCTGCTCCTGTTTCATGGGCCTTGAGCAAGGCCGGCTTTGTCCTTTTGTCACAAGTTGTATCTGTGGTCGCCGATGCCGGTATGTTTGTCGCCTTACTAGGTATGGAACTAGCTGGTTCACGTTTACTCTACTCGTTTGGTCGTGATGGTATGTTGCCAAAGGCGCTAGGTAAGCTTGATAATAAGCATTTACCAAGCAATGGACTCCTTGTCCTTACAATCGTTGCCGTTGTTATCGGCGCTTTCTTCCCCTTTGTCTTCTTGGCAAAATTAATCTCAGCTGGTACTTTGGTTGCCTTCGCCTTCGTTTCTTTGGGAATGTTTGCGCTAAGACGCCGTGAAGGTAAAGATTTACCAGAAGCAAGTTATAAGATGCCTTTCTATCCGGTCCTACCTGCGCTTGGCTTCCTAGGCTCACTTTGGGTCTTTTACTTACTAGATACTCCTGCTAAGTTGTACACCGCCGTCTGGTTCGTACTTGGTCTGGTTATCTACTTTGTTTATGGTAGTCGTCATAGTAAATTGCACCATGATTAAAAAATAAAGAGCCAGCCCAAGGGCTGGCTCTTTTTAATATGTCGTCTAATAAATTTTAAGCATAGCTTCTACTGTTGGTCTTTTCTTTACTACAAGCTGATTTCGCATATAAAAAGGCCCAAACTCAATAAAACACCGAGAAGAGGCCGAACATTTTTTAAATAAATGTACTCTATTACGTAGCGCCAGAAAATCAATATAATCATAAAGAAATAAATCAATTTATTTAATGATAAAAGGCAATCAAAATGTGTAAATGCTCCTTGAGCTTTAAAGTAAAGAGCATTAATAACAAATTGGTAGGGACATCTAGCTTATCATTCAATTCATACTACTTTAATGAATATATTCGTAATCATTGGCATTATCTACCCAGCGGTAATCTGTTTTACCGAAGCCCGCTGTTCCATCCATTTCTTGTATTAATATCCTATTACCTTCAATTTTTCGAACAATGGCAACGCAACCAAATGTTGGATCTGCTCCAGCTTGACCTCCAGCAAACACAACAACAATATTCTCTGCTGGAATATTGTTTACAGTATACCCATGTCTACGCGCTGTATCAGCCCACTGGTTTGCATTACCCCAACCATTACCTATATAGGGAGCTTGTTGTTTAGCATAGTAAGTGCAATATCCATAGAAGTAAGTATTTGCATCCGTTGCATCTGGATGGTTATATTTAACGGCGTATGACATATCTTGTTCAGCAACATGCTCATTGTGTTCTCCATCAAGGTATTTAACGTCGTATTCCCAAGCAGAATTAGCATGAGCCTTTGGGGATGCTGAAACAATGGTACCAACCCAATTACGGTGATTTACTAACAAATAACCATTCGTTTCACTTTCAGCATTACTATTTATTTGAACGACATCGCCAATTTTATATTTGGCCGGAATAGTAACTATATCCTGCTCTGCAACATACTCATTGTGTTCGCCATCAGGGTATTCAATATCATATTCCCAAGCAGAGCTTGCGTGAGCCTTTGGGGATGCTGAGACAACAGTACCAACCCAATTGCGATGATTTACTAATGAATAGCCATTCGTTTCACTTTCAGCATTACTATTTATTTGAACGACATCGCCAATTTTACATTTAGCTGGGATAGTAGCTATATCCTGCTCTGCAACATGTACATTGTGTTCGCCATCGGGATATTCAATATCATATTCCCAAGCAGAACTACTAGCTTGATTCTCAGGTGACACTGAAACAATAGTACCAATCCAATTACGATGATTTACTAATGAATAGCCATTCGTTTCACTTTCAGCATTACTGCTTATTTGAACGACGTCACCAATTTTGTATTTTGCAGCTATGTTATTATATGCAGCTTGATTATTAACAAGCGAATCTGCATTAATACCAGCAAAATTTGCATTAAGTGATGTAAGTATAAATGCGCCTATCATCATTAGTGCGAAGACTGTTGTTTTTTTGAAAAAACGTATCAATACGTTCATTTTATAAATCCCCCAATATACTACTTGTATTACCAATAGCATTGTATCACTTTATGTGAAAATAAACACAATAATTGAGAGAAAATTCACAATAAATGTTAAACCACTTAAGTTCTATATAAAAATAGGAAATAATCTTAAGTTGACCAAGAGAACCACTAAGTTATTCAAAATATATTACCCAGAATATTTGGTTTAGGTGATACAGCTAAAAATTTTGATAAACAAAATCCTCAAAAACATTCACCATACCAAACAACAATTGAAGCTTTAAATAACTAGGAGACTTATTACAATAATCAACAAATTCAAATTATATTAGTAAAATAAATAATCATTGGATATTTACCTCAGAGCACATGGAAGTCGTCAAAGTTGTACCCATCTAACAACTCTTAGTGGCTGATAAAAACAAGTAGAACAAAAAAACCGCTTGAAATAAATTTCAAACGGCTAAAGTATATTAGTTTAAATTTTTAATTATATCTAGAAAAGCAGTACTAAATTATTTATTGCCGATTAGCTTGCTTTTTCATGTAGTAGAAATAAATTGGTACACCAATTAAAACAAAGACAAATGAAGTAAGTACCATCGTAAATTCTGATAAGAGCGTGTTAATTTCAATGAAGAGAGCCCCAAAAATTGCGACCAAAGGTACGATTGGATACAAAGGTACTTGGAAAATTTCCGGGTCATTGAGCAAACCAGCTTGTTTTGCTTGCTTGCGTAGTTTAAAGACCCCGAAGAAGACTGCTAAGTAGAATACCCAGATTATAAAGACCACCATATCTGAAAGCCAGTTAGCAGCCGCCGTAAAGCCGAGGGCTGCGCCCAATACCGCTGTAATCCATAAAGCCATGTAGGGCTCTTGGTAACGATTAAGCTTCTTAAATGATTTTGGCATAACACCATCTTCGGCCATGGCAAAAATCATTCTTGGGAAGGCCAACATTTTACCATTAAGGGTTCCTAACATTGAAACCATGATACCAATTGAAAGTAAGCGACCACCTAGATTTCCAAAAGCGGTCATGGCTACCTTATAAGGCACATTATCGCCAAGACGCACAATTTCATTCGCCGGTAATGAGCGATATACACCGTAAGACACACCAACGTAGGCTAACATGACGACCAAGACACCAATGATAATTGAACGTGGAATAGTCCGGCGTGGATTTTTAAGTTCACCACCAAGATTTGTCAAAGTAGCCCAACCATCGTAAGCAAAAAGGGTTGCCAAAACTGCCATACCAATATTGCCTGATGTTGAACCGCCCGCAGCGGTTGTTATGACGTGGTTAAGAACATGTTCCTTACCAAAAAACAAACCGAAAATAATTAAACCAGCGATTGGAATTAATTTAATACTAGTCGTTAAAATCTGAAAAGCTGAAGGAATCCGATTTTCTAATGAATTCATGCCAGTAACTAAGAAGATTGTAATTAAGGCAATCCAGGGTACATAGGTTGTTGAAATGCCAAAAAAGTTAGCAAACAATAATGCAAAATATGTTGCCAAAGCTGCAACGATGCCAGGGGCGTAGATTGCAACCTGTGTCCACCCTGTTAAAAAGCCCCAAAACTTACCATATAATCGTGTAACATAAACATACAAACCACCAGTTTCAGGAATCCTGGCACCAACTTCAGCAATTGTTAAACCAGCTGCTAATGTAATTAGCCCACCAATAATCCAAGCAAGTAAGCCAGCAGTTGTACCACCAGCGGTTGTTAGAACTTCCGCTTGCTTAAAAAAGATTCCTGAACCAATCACTGTACCAATCACAATCGAAACACCAGTCATTACACCCATCGATCGTCGTAAATGTTGTCCTTGCTGCTCCATTTCAACCAACTCCTTTTCTGTAAAACAAAATAAAAAGCCACCCAACCCGTCAATAATTGCCCTAATGGTAATTATTATGGTTGAGTGGCTTATCTTAGCCTTATTTCCATTCAAAAATTCTCAACCAATTTAAACTGAGGTTGAGCGGGAGGTAATGTTGTTTAGTCCATGTCGATAATCCATAATGATAAACTCCCTTTTCTTTAATAATTAGAACTTTATCATTAAAATTCAACTAAAGCAAGCTTTTTCTTATCTTTTTCTAATAAAAGTGCATTCATAGCTAGCACATTCAACTTCACTAGCCATAACCATTGCCTACCTAAGCACTTTTAGTTAAAGCATTTGAATGTATCGGTTAATCTAGTTTATCGTTAAAATACTTCAGGCAAAAGTTAGTACAATTTTGCCGGGCGCCTGATGGTCTCGCATGGCTTGATGCGCCCAGCGCAAATTACCAAGTGTGAACGGCCGTACTGTGCCAATGCGAATTTTAACGGTTTGTTGCGCAAGTAATGCCAATAATTCTGCTAGTTCCTTTCCCTTGCCCTTAAGAAAAATGCTAGTTGCGTCAAGCTCATAAGTAGCTAAAAGGTTCGCTTCAAAATTTTGTAAAGTACGTAGCTTACCACCTGGGCGCAAAACTTTAGCGGCCTTAACCAAAAAAGCTCCACCAACTGTATCTAAAACACCGTCAAAATCACTTAGATTCTGCTCATAATCACTCTGATAATCAATTGGCGTTACTGGCCCCAACGATTTTAGATAAGCAAAGTCTTTTGGTGATGCCGTTGCAAAAACGGTTGCCCCAGCCAAAAGAGCCATTTGAACTGCAACTGAACCAACCGCACCAGCACCACCTTGAATCAAGATTTTTTCTCCGGCTTGAACCGCTAAATCATACTTAATCGCCTGATACCCCATTGCCCCACCCAAACTCGCTGCGGCAGCAATTTCATCACTAAGCTCATTTGGCACCAGTGCCAAAGCTGATTGGCCGACTGCAACTTCTTGAGCATAAGTTTGATGGTGTCGGGTTGCGGCGACGCGATCACCAACCTTAAAAGCACTAACCGCACTACCAACCGCTAAAATTTTACCAACTACCGTCGAACCAGGCACCAAGGGTAGCTTATCAGCTTCACCCATCTGACCGGCAACAAATTTAACATCATAAGGGTCAATTGCCACCGCCTGATTAGCGATTAAAACTTGCTTTGAATTTAGAATAGGTTGCACTTTTTCTACTGATTCTAAAACATCGACACTACCAAATTTCTTTAGTTCAACTGCTTGCATCTCACTTCCCCCTTTTCCATGTAAAAACGGTTAATAAAAAGGCAGCATTATTAGCAATGCTGCCTTTTATTAATCGATTATTCTTCTGAGCCAAGACCGTACTTAGCAACCACGGCTGCCAAAGCACCACCAAGCAAAGGTCCAACTAGGTATGCTGCGTAGTTAGCCAAAGCTGTGCTTGAACCAACCAAAGCCATTCCCAAAGCTGGTCCAAATGAACGAGCTGGGTTCAATGAACCACCAGTTGATGACAAACCAATCATCACCAAACCACCAAGAACCAAACCAATCGCAACTGGCGCTACGTTAGCCAAAGCGGCATTTTGCTTAGCAGTTGTCATCAAAGCAACCAAGACCAAGAAGAAGGTCAAAACTAACTCGATACCAGCCGCTGAGAAGAAGTTCAAAGATGCTGTATATGAAGTTTGTCCGAAACCAACTTGAGCAATCGTAGCAGCCTTAGCTCCAAAGGCTTTCATGAAGCCAAATAGAATTCCAGTTGCCACAATACCACCAAGGAATTGTGATACTAGATAACCAGCGAATTCAACCCAGGTAATGCGTCCAACAATGGCCGCTCCCAAAGAGATAGCTGGATTAAAGTGAGCACCTGAGATTTTACCAAGAGCTGCTGCTCCAGCAATAACTGAGATGGCAAAGGCCATTGCGATTGGCAATGGACCGTAACTAGTACCCGCAAAAACAACTGCACCGGTACCCATAAGGACAAGTAATAGTGTTCCAATGAACTCTGCAATATACTTCCGCATAAAATAATTTCTCCTTAAATCTAAATAAAAATGTTTCCACTTAAAATAGTAACATAAATCAATAGTGTTTATATTACATATTAGGAATTAAAATCAACTTAAATAGGTTGTACCATAAAATATTTTAATTTACCGTCCAATAAAGTTACCGGCGGCTTTGTCAAAATAAAACCAAACTTGATCAGCATTCTCTTTGAACTGGTCGATAAAGTTATCTTGTTCGCTAATTGGTTGTACTTGACCAACCAATTCATCAACAAGGTCTAATACATCCAACCCCCAAAACTTCTCATCCCAACGAACATAATAGTAATTACCTTCCATTCGCTCATCAACAATCGCCTGTAAACCAGCCTTCAAAGTTTCTTTGATCACATCATCCGTTGAAACGGGAAAACCGCGATCTGTCATCATTTGTACCCGGGCTGCTACGGCCGTCATATCCTCTGGAATCTGACTTTCATCCATAATTAACATGCTCCCTTTCACTTTTTTACCCTAACAATAGGATAGCATAAATAATTGCACTTATGTTTTATTAGCATTTTCATAAGCTAAATTCATCGCTAAATGATCCTAATGTTATAATAGGATTGTCGTAAAAAAATAATGTATATATAGAAAAGGAGCTATGCATGGTACATGCTGTAACTGCTCAAGAGATGCAACAATATGACCGTTACACCATTGAAGAAATTGGTGTCCCTGGGCTTGTATTAATGGAACGTGCGGCGCTGGCCGTCACCGATGTCCTTGGAGCTGGTAATTTTGATCTATCAAACGTTTTAGTTATTGCCGGTCTAGGTAATAACGGTGGTGACGGTGTGGCAGTTGCCCGTTTGTTGTCACAAAAAGGTATCTTAGTTGACTTGCTTGTTGTTGGTGATGAAAAACGTGCTTCGCAAAGCACAACAACCCAATTAAAAATTGCACGTAACTATGGTTTAGAGCCACAAAGCCGGGTTCGCGACTTCCGCCAATACTCTGTAGTGGTTGACGCACTTTTTGGTATTGGTTTATCTAAGCCTGTGCCAGTTAAATTAGCTGAAATGATTAAAAGAGTCAACGCCGCCAATATCCCGGTTGTTTCTGTTGACGTACCTTCAGGTCTAAATGCAACAACTGGTGAAATTATGGGTTCAGCCATTCGTGCAGCAGCAACTGTCACTTTCGGCTACCCCAAGCAAGGTTTAATCAAAAACGAAGGCATTAAACGCTCTGGTGCTATTTACGTTAAAGATATTGGTATCTACTCAATAGAAGACTTACAGGGGGATATTTAGTCTATGGAAATTGCTTTAGTTGGGGCTGGGCCACGCAATCTTGTTCTCTTAGAAAGCCTAATCGCAAATGCTAAGACGACGACCCAACCAATTAATGTTAAAATTTATGATTCTGCCCCAATTGGTGGTCGTGTTTGGCAACCTAATCAAAACCCTATTTTTTTGATGAATACAGTTACACAACAATTAACCCTTTTTACTGATGATTCAGTAAAGCATACAACTAAAAATTGGCTTAGTGGGCCAAACTTTTATGAATGGTTAATTAAGTATGGACGTAGCTATATTCTTGCAAAAAATTATCAAAATACCACGGCTTTTTTGGATGAAATAACCCAAGTTAGCCCCAATCGATTTGTTTCACGTGCACTTTTCGGGGTCTATGCCGAATGGTTCTTTGAAAAAATTGTGCAGACCGCACCCAAAAATCTGACAATCGAGCATATTAAAACTAACGTAATTGATATTATCGAAACTAAGGCTGGTTTTGAACTCACCTTAGCTAATCAAACTAAGGTGCCAGCTAGTCAAGTAATCATGGCTTTGGGACTAGTTGAACAAGACCTAAATCCTGAGGAAATTAATTTCTCACAAGCTGCAAAAAGCAATGATGATTTACTTTATTTGCCACCAACCTTTCCCGCAGAAGCTAGTTTGGATCAAATTCCAGCTAAGGCTGATGTCATCTTACGTGGGCTAGGCCTTAGTTTCTTTGATTATATGGCTAAACTTAGTATTGGTCGAAAAGGGCGTTTCGTCCGAGCTGATAATGGTAAATTAGTCTACATTCCCTCTGGTTTTGAGCCGCACATCATTGCTGGGTCTCGTTCTGGTATGCCTATGCACGCTCGTGGAATTAACCAAAAAAATGATTCTAACAGTTACCAACCAGCTTTCTTTACACAAGAAAACTTAGATGAACTTGCTCATACTAATGCTGACCATATTTCTTTTAACCAGTTTTTTGCCTTATTACAAAAGGAAATTGAATTTAAACACTATCAAAATGTCATTGCTGATTTAGCAGTCACTTGGCCATTTAATGTCACTAGCTTCATTGAAGCATTGACAACAAGCAATGATTTAAATCAAACAGCGCGTGCTTTTGATTTACCAGAAGAATATATTTTAGATTGGCCTAACTTATTAAATCCCGTAGCCAGCTTAACAAAAGAGATTGACTACAACGCCGCAATGTTACGCTACCTGATTTGGACTCTTCGTGATGCTAGTAAAGGTAATGTTGACGCTCCTTATGCCGGTGCTTTTGATATTCTACGTGATGTTCGTAGCACGATTCGTCATGTCATTGAAGCCAACTATTTTACCGGTGATGACTACCAACAATTCCTCAAGGTCTTCAATCCTTGGAATTCAATTATCTCCGTTGGCCCACCACTACTAAGGACTGAACAAATGATTGCCTTAATTGAGGCCAAAGTCCTAACAGTTACCGGACCGGGTCTGGCAGTCGAAGTTAAAGACAATGCTTTTATCGCTCATGATAATCGTGGTAGTTACTGGACTGCAAAAAGTCTAGTTGAAGCCCGCTTATTTAGTAATGGTTTAGCTAAGGCTAGTAATCCACTAGTCGCTAGTTTACGTGACCGTGGTATCCTAAGCCCCGCTAGCTTTGCTAATCCAAATGGTCAACCCTTTGTTCTTAATACTGCTTTAATGGACCGGTCAAGTAAGCAAGTTATCAACCAAGATGGTGAAATTATTGCTGGCCTGTATATTTGGGGTGTACCAACAGAAGGATGGGACTGGTTTACAACCTCTGCCCCTCGTCCCAACATCAACGATCAGAACTTTCAAGATGCTGAAGCAATTGCTTACAATATTTTTAAGTAGGCATTCTTAACTTTTAAAACCAGTTCATCAGTGCAAATTATTCTTAAGCACTGGAACTGGTTTTTATTTTCCAATATACTTTCGGCTTGCTTATCAAAGCTATTAGCTTTATATTAGTAGCTGAACTTTTTATTAATAAGTGTTTTCACTACACCACTCAACTAATTATTTAAAATATAAGCAAATTTTATTTTGCGAAAGGAACTTCCATGATTAAAGCAAAATCTGCCTTCTGGCAAAAAGTTGTTGATGATGCGCAAGTCCATCCAGTTGACGGATTGACACAAACGCCTTTCTTCACACTCGCCCCAATGGAAGCTGTTACCGATACAGTTTTTCGTCGGGTAGTCGCTAAAGCAGCTGAGCCGGATGCTTACTATACAGAATTCACGAACGCTCGTAGTATTTCTCACCCCAAGGCCAAGTTCACGGTACAAGGTCGCCTTGCTTATGTTGCTGATGAAAAGAAACCCATCGTTCAACTATGGGGTAATCGCGAGATTGATTTCTCAAAGGCTGCCTTGGATTTACGTGAGCGCGGGTTTGAAGCAATCGATATCAATATGGGGTGTCCAGATAGCACGGTTGTTAAAAATGGTGGTGGTTCTGACTTGATTCGCCACTTTGATTCAGCCAAAGAAGTTATTCAGGGTGCTAAGGCGGCCGGTTTACCAGTTTCTGTTAAAACCCGCCTTGGCTTTAACGATTTAGAAACATTTCGAACGTGGCTTCCCTTCTTGCTCGAACAAGATGTGCAAGTCTTGACGGTCCACCTTCGAACAAGAAAAGAAATGTCAAAAGTTGCGCCTCACTATGAGTTTATTGATGAAATCATCAAAATGCGTGATGAAATCGCACCTAATACCTTGATTCAATTTAATGGTGATATTAAAGATCGTGCTGCTGGTCTTGAATTGGCGCGCCTTCACCCTGGAATCGACGGATTTATGATTGGCCGTGGTATCTTTGAAAATCCGTTTGCCTTTGAAGTTGAGCCTACTGTCCATACCCTTGATGAAACATTAGCGCTATTACGCCTTCAATTAGATTTGTATGACCAATTTACTGAAAAATTCGGGCCAATGCACTTCCAAAAGTTAAAGCGCTTTTTCAAAATATACGTTCGTAGTTTCTCCTATGCTTCAGACTTACGCTTAGCCTTGATGGAAACTAAAACAACCGCTGAGGTTCGCGAAATTCTTAAGGAATTTGACCGGCAATGGGCTGCTAAAGCAGCTGAAAAGCTAAAACCTAATGCATAAAAATAGCATGATTCATATAGCAATTAAATTGCTATGCGAATCATGCTATTTTGTTTCACGTGAAACTTTTTATCGTTTTGCTTTTATATAATTCCAAAATGAACCCACCGCAGAAATCAAATCCATCCCTGGTAAAAAAGCAATAAAAATCAAAACAGCCCATGAACCTTGTGGTTGAAAAACATACCACCATAACCAGTCAATTAGCATTTGAAAAAATAAAGTTTGCGGTTTCGCTCTAAAAAAGGAAAATTTAAATAATGCCATCTTTGCCCCCTCTATAACCATCGCTGCAAAAACTCTGCTTTTATCTCCGTATCTTCAGGTGTCATATAATCATGTGGACCGTGTACACCATTTGCATGTGTTATTATTTTAGCACGCTTTGGGTCCAAAAATTGCTGTGCACTTTTCATCATATTAACCGTCTGTTGATAAGGTACAACTGGATCAGCCTTACCCACAAAAGCCAAAATTGGTGGCATCTTATGACTAAAATAGCTAACTGGATTATAGGCCGCAACTAATTCAGGCCGACTAGCAGGGGCCTTTCCTCCAAAAAGCTGTCCTTCAAAAGAGGTAGCTTGCCCAGTTTCTTGATATTTTGGCGTAACGCCACTAGATTTAAATTGTGCTTGAAACTTATCAAATTCATACGGACCATAAAGTACAATTACCGCTTGAACCTTTTCGGATAGCTGGGGATTTAAACCAAATTCGCGATTACTAAAGTTATCGCTGTCAGCTGTTACAGCCGTTAATAAGGCTAAGTGTGCTCCTGATGACTCTCCCATCAATGCCAAACGATTCTCTGCTAATTGATACTCATGAGCATGTGCCTTAACCCAACGGATGACTGCTTTTAACTCTAAGATCTGTTGCGGAAACGACGCTTGCCATATCAGAGAATAATTAGGACTTACAACTGCATAGCCCTTAGCTAATAGCTTTAAAGCTGGTTCAAGTTTATGAGAACTTTTATTACCAAAATAAAGACCCCCACCAAAAACATCAATAATCGTTGGAAAAGGTCCCACCCCTTCATTGGGTAGATAGATGTCTAAGGTATGACGTTGCGGATACTTGGCGTCAGCAGCCATATAAGGGACATCTAACCATTGTTTTTTTATCCAAGCTGTTTGCGCAGGTATAAAATCAAGCGTGCGCTCAATGAATTTTTCCATTATTATTTACTTCCTTTACAAAGAATAAAGGTGGTCGAGTCATAAACCCTACCACCTTTATTTTACATTATTATCTTAACTTCTTAACCCGGAAACTAACTGCAATCATGACGATAAACCAAATGATTGCTAAGATTGTCGTTAAACGTGTTTCCTGACGTGAAAGTAAAATCACAAAAATCCCACTTAAAAAGGCAATTGTCAGGTAATCCGTTACCGGAGCACCTGGCATCTTAAATAGCTGCTCAGACTTAAGAAAATCCTGTGAATGCCGATATCTCAAATGAGCCAACATTAGCATCGCATAAATTACGATAAAGGCTGCTGAAGCAACTGATGTAATCAGTTCAAAAGCATTTGTTGGGAAAATATAATTGACCAAAACTGCCAAGGCAATCAAAATTACCGAAACATTAGTTGCATGCATTGGTACATTTCGCCGGTTTAACTTACCAAAATATCCCTTAGCTCCTGATAATGCAAAAAGCATTCGTCCAGTCGCAAATAATGATGAATTCAAAGACGAAGCTGCTGCAGTCAAAACAACAAAGTTAATTAATCCGGCAGCTGCTGTGATACCAATACCGGCAAAGACTTGCACGAATGGTGATTGATTAGCACTATAATCCATCCAAGGTTGAATTGACATAATTGCAATCAGTGCGCCAACGTAGAAAATCAAAATTCGATAAATAATATTATTGATTGAATTTGGAATTGTTTTAAGTGGGTCCTTAGCTTCCGCCGCAGTCATACCCACAAATTCAATCCCTAAGAAAGCAAAAAATACCATTTGAAAGGCTGCTAACATATTATGCCCATGATTAGCTACAAAACCAAAACGCCAAAGATTTGAAATTTCGGTTACCCCAGCTTCCGTCTTAAAATGGCCAATCACCATCACAATCCCGGTAACAATCATTGCAACAATGGCGACAATTTTAATCATTGCAAACCAAAATTCCATCTCACCAAAGAGTCCAACTGCAATTATGTTGACACTATAGAGCGCCGCTAAGAAAACTACTTCCCAAATCCAAACTGGCACCGATGGAAACCAGTAGCGCATGTAAATTCCTGCCGCTGTTAGTTCCGCCATGGCAATGGTAATCCAACCAATCCAATAGGTCCAGCCAATCACAAAGCCCGTCCTTTTCCCTAAATATTTCTCAATAAAGGCAACGAAAGTCGTTTGGCTCGTATCTGTCAACAGTAACTCACCTAAGGCTCGCATCATCCAAAACATGAATAGCCCTGTAACCATATAAACAATTAGGATTGCTGGACCAGCCATCTTGATTGAACTTCCTGCCCCCAAAAACAAACCAGTCCCAATTGTCCCACCCAAGGCAATCATTTCCACATGGCGTGGCGATAATCCTCGCTCAAGGGTCGGCCTTTTTGCTTCAGCCATACTCTTTATTACTCCCTTCAATCTCGTACATTAAAACTTCAGTATTCCTTAGTTTAAGACTTTTCTCATATCGCTTCAAGGTAAACTACACTTTTTATGAGATAATTTTAATGATAATTCTAGTAAATAGTCACAAATAACCGAACTTTTTAAATTAAAAAGGCTTACTTTCTGGCAGAAAGTAAGCCTTAAAATAAAATCCCATAAATTTAATACTGCTCAGGAAAATCCCCAGGCGTTAATTTTTCTAAACGAACTAACAAGCGCAGTAAGATGCCTTTTTCTAGCATTGCCGCCCACATCCCCTCTAGACGACTTTCACCGTGAATAATCACTGAAACAACCGCCCGTAAATCACGAAAATTATCGCTAGTTCGTGCTAATTCTTCCAATTGATCTTCAGAAAGCTCACGATGGTCATGCTGTCTTAAAGTCCGATCATAATTTCGATCATAGTAATCTGACCATTCAAAGGCCTTGGCGAGCTCATACATTTGTGGGTCATATTGTGGGTGCTCCATGGAACTATCGTCTACACTTTTCCAAACTACCCGATGTCCTGCAACTCCTGTTAAGTATTGGTTCCATTTTTCAAAATCAAAAGGATGTTCTTTGCGCATCGTCATGCCTCCCACCTAATAACTAATTTAGCTTTTTCTATTTTAACACATCACTTACTTTTAGTCAGGCTGTTCTTAATTTCAGCTCTTTTAGATAGAAAGACAGCACCATGCTATACTAAAAGTAACAACATTTCCCTCGAGGCTCATTATGGAATTTGAAACAACTGATAAGAGTCGGATTGCCTATAGTACATATGGTGACCCCACCAATCCGCCTTTAGTAATTATCCACGGTAACAGTGGATCTCAAAAAAATTTTCGACGACATGTAAAAGATTATGTTTCTGACTACTGGGTCATCACCTATGACGACCGTGGTCATGGCAAATCAAGCAATACACAAGCAAATATTACCTATAAAGAATTAACATCCGATTTAGTTGAATTATGTGACCACTTATCAATTAACGCTTGGAATATCGTTGGCTATAGTGATGGTGCCAATGTTGCTTTAAAGTTTGCCTACCTTTTTCCAAATAAAACCATCAGTTTAGTTCTAGCAGCGCCTAATCTAAACTTTTTAGGTATTATTTTTCCAATCCGCATACTAGCCCTACTACTAATTTGGCTATTGAATTTAGTCCGCTGGTTACCAGGACTAAAGCGCCGCATTAATCAAGTAAATATTATCTTTGAGACCCCACAGCTCACTTGGCAAGACCTCGAAAAAATCAAGCAACCCGCTTTAATTATCGTTGGTCAGTATGATTTTATCAGCTCTAGTCATACACAAACCATTGCTAATCATCTAATTAACAGTAAATTACTAGTCCTACCAAATCGCAGTCATCTAGTCATTTTTACAGCCCCCCACTATTTCACAAAATTGACCAAACAATTTCTGAATAAGGAGAATGGTATTCATGATTAATTTTATAAAACAAAAATCTATCTTCTTTAGACGAATTTTTATCATTTCAATGACTTTTATTGGCATCTATGAATTTGGCTCACTCTTCACCCGCCTACCTAAGAATGCCTTTCTTGAAACATTCAACACAATTCCAACTTATAGCTTAATTCTAGTCATATTTTTCGGCTTAATCTTAGCAAGCGTACCACTGGGCTATGATCTTTTACTTCGTCGGCGTTTTAACCGCGCCGAGGGCCTTTCAGAACAATCTTTTTGGGCAGCCACTTGGACGGCGGCTAATATAAATCGAAACATGGGAATTACCGGTTATCTAAGTGCCGTCTTACGTAACAATTTATATGCCAGTAATCAGCGTAGTGAGATTAATCGACTTGGTCGTCATATGTACTGGTGGCGGCTAACTGGCCTCAGTTTCTTTTCCATCATTAGTCTGCTCTTAATCTTTTTTAATTATGATTTAGGCAGTGTCTTTCCCTATATTCATTGGCTCGTCCTTGGAGTCTTTTTACCCTTCGTTGGCTGGCTAATCACCCCAATTTTTGGTGGCCTAAAAATCAATGATGCCTTCACTAAAATTGAACGTGTGAAAATTACCGCACTATCAATTCTTGAAAGTGCCTTACAAATTTTTATTTTTATCTCAATTGGCTGGTTTGGCGGAATTACTGACGGATCCTTAATTCCAATTGCTATTTTATTCGTGCTCGCACGGGCTTATGGAACGATTACTCTAGTCCCAGGTGCTTGGGGTGTTTTTGATGTCATGATTGTCTTTGGCCTATCCAGCATTGGACTTGCAAGTTCAAGCGCCTTTGTCTGGGTTCTAATTTATCGACTAGCGGTTTACATCATCCCGCTTGTCATTGCTTTGGCAATGGGATTGTTTAACATTGATGCTCGACCTGATACTCTGCCCGAAACTCTCTTGATGTCATTAGGTCACTCACTAACCACTTTCATGCTCTATGTAACTGGCCTAGGCCTAATTATTGCCAGTACCTTACCTGGTCTGGTCTATAATTTTGATTTTACAGCAGACCTAATGCCGTGGTCACAGAACTTGATTAGTCATTTTCCAATTATCGTTTTAGGTTTTTTGCTACTATTCTCCGGACGTGGAATTGCTAGTAAGGTCAGCCGCGCTGTTATCCCCGCACTAATTGTTGTACTTTTGACAATTCTATATGTTAGCTTGGATGGCTTTGCTTGGCAGGTATTACTAGTCTTTTATATCCTGTTAGTCCTTCTAGTAGTTACTTATAAAACGAACTATCGAACTCAATTTATTTATAGCTGGGAAGCATTGACCTTTGACAGTATCATCATGGGGGCTAGCTTGATTGCCTACATTGTCACTGGGATTCTCCAGCAGCCCGAAATTTCCGCCCATCTTCATTTAAAAAGAAATCATATCTTCTTAGTTCCCTCCTTTGAGTGGTGGCTAACCGGCTTCATTACAATTATGCTATTAGGGATTATTTTGGTTATTATGCTGCGAATTCTTAAGGGTTCTATCACTCAATTAGGTGAACCCCTTGATGATTATCAACTCAATGCCGTTTTAGCCTTAGGTGATAACCATTATAGTAGTTTGGCTTATCTAGGTGACAAACGCTTTTATTACTACCGGCCAAGTGAGGGGGCTGCTAATACGGTAGCAATCCAATTCCGCTTAGCTAACGACAAAGCTGTTGTTATGAGCAATCCCTTTGGTAAGTCTGAAGACTTTCAGGCTGCTTTGAATGCCTTCATTGATGAAGCCGATCGACTTAACTATCGACCAGTATTTTATGAAATATCTCAAGACATTGCCATGGTAGTTCATGAATTTGGCTATAATTTCTTTAAACTTGGCGAGGAAGCTTGGGTTGATACTACAACCTTTAAGCTAGCTGGAAAGAAATTCGCCAACATTCGCAGTGTCAACAATAAGGTTGATAAATCTGGATATCTATATGAGGTTGTTCAGCCGCCATTTAGCAAAAAACTTATCGCCGACTTAAAGGCCGTTTCTGATGAATGGTTAAATGGTCGTGAAGAAAAAGGCTTCTCCCTTGGTTATTTCAAAGAGTCCTATCTGCAGCGTGATGGTATCGCACTCTTAAAGAGCCCTGAAGGTAACATTGTGGCCTTTGCGAGTCTTGTGACATCTAAAAGTGAAAACCAAATGGCGGTCGACTTGATGCGTTTCACTAAGAATTCGCCTAATGGTACTATGGATGTGTTATTTGTTAAAACTTTTGATTATGCTAAAAGCCAAGGATTTGCTACTTTTAATCTAGGAATGGCTCCGCTTACCAATGTCGGGATTTATCGACAGAGCTTCATGCGTGAACGGATTGCTAATATTGTCTATCGTTATGGGTCAAGTATCTACTCATTTGAAGGCCTTAGACGCTATAAGAACAAGTTTGCAACAACCTGGCATCCTTACTACATTGCCTATTCAAATCGTTCAAACATTATTTACGTAATGTTAGCGCTATTGAGTATTGATAATACTGGTGAGTAACTCCATCAAAAAACACCTAGCATCTAAGATGCTAGGTGTTTTTTTCTTGCATTTTAACTTTGTTTAACATCCTGATCAGATAAATGCCATAATTCCCAAGCATAAACCGCCAGTGTCCGCACGATAGCATACATTGGAATTGCTAAAATCATTCCACCAATTCCGGCAATATTTCCAGCCGCCAACAAAATAATAATAATGGTTAATGGATGAATCTTTAACGAAGCGCCCATTATTCGTGGGTACAACAAATTCCCATCAACTTGTTGCACAATGATTACAACTACAATTGTCCAAACTACCTGCCAAGGGCCTTGGAAAGCTGCCACAAAAATTGCTGGCACAATCCCAATATAAGGACCAACATAGGGAATCAAATTAGTAATTCCAGCGATTACCCCTAACAAGAGTGCATATTTTTGACCAATCATTAAATAACCAATAGTCGTAAAGAAACCAACGAAGGCCATTTCAATTACTTGCCCTGTAATATATTGTGAAATCGTCTTGTTTAAACGACCAAAAATATCGGCCACATTGTCCCGCCGCTGCGCTGGGAAAAAACGTTGAATTGAAGGCACTAGCTTATTACCATCATTAAGCATATAAAAAGTCATAACTGGTACTGTTACAGCGGTAATCGTAATCGTTGTCATTGTACCAATCAAAGTTGCCAATGAATTGGCGGCACCTTGGACCATATCCCCAGTAAAACTTGAAAACTGCTTTTGCAAATCATTAATATGATCTTTTAATCCAAAATCACGAACCCAAGGCCAACGGCTAGCATCCTCAATTAATTTTTGAAGATGCTGCATCAAATAAGGGATTGTCTCCAGTAACCGAGAAACCTGCGTAATTAAATTAGGAATCAAAACAATAAATGCCATAACTAAAATTACTAAAAAGATTACCAAAACAATCAAGACGGCCAATAAATGCGGTATACGCAACCGCTTACCAAGCTTTATTTTCTTTAGTAATCGAACAAAGGGTAACAACAAATAGGTTAAAAAGCCCGATATTATTACTGGAATAAAAATTGATGAAAAGAATTTTCCAATTGGTTCTAATATAAAATTCATCTGGCTAACCACGATAACCAGGACCGCTAGCGCTAACAGCTCCAAGGTCCAGAACAGGATTTTTGAATCCTGGACTTTTTTTAGCATAATTTCACTCCACTTCTCGCAAATAATCTAAATTCATTATAACAGACCTGATTAAACGTTGATATATAAGCAAATGAATTTATTCACAAGTGTATTAGGTTTTACCTTACCGGTAACGGTTGTAACACGAACAATATTTCCTTAAAAAAACTACCTTAGTTTGCCTAAAGTAGTTTCTTACAGAACTTATCCACAACACTGTGGATAAGTCTAAAAAGTTTGTGAAATTAGCCGATCAATGCGTTTCAAACCTAGTTAATTGCGGATTAACTGCCACAATCTTTTGTTGCACTGCGTCTACTCTGCCATAGGGTGCTGGTTGTCGGTGGGTTAAAAAGTCGATGAAATCAGCCAAAACCGTTTCTTCACCTTGGGCTAAAGCCAAGACCGAACCATCTGCTTGATTCGTTGCACTACCTACTAGCCCTAACCGTTTGGCTTCTAGCTTAACGAAATATCTGAACCCAACGCCCTGCACACGCCCGGTAACTTGTACTTGAATTGCTTGAATTGTCATTGCTACAACACCACCTTTGTTGGATTTTGACCTAAGTATAACAAAAAACACCATAGCCTATTAATTAATGGCTACGGTGTTAAAACGTTAATTTACTTTTCTTTTGATAAATCACTACCGAAGTACTTAATTGATAACTTCTTAAGTGTACCGTCCTTTTGCAAGGCCTTTTGCGCTTTCGTAATCTTCTTAGCTAGCGCTGAATTATCTTTACGCAACATTGGCGCTGCACCAGATTTTGGTAGCACCTTTGAAGCATCAATCGCAACTAAATCAGTCTTAGGATTAGCCTTCTTGTAAACACCCCATGAATCAGCAGAATTAAAGGTACCGGCTGCTTTACCAGATTCTACTAAGTCCAATGATTCTGTAAAGCCAGGTGAAGCAATAATATCTGCACCTAACTTTTGTGCGGTCACTCCGTAATTTGATGAAGTTGACTGTGCTAACTTTTCTCCCTTAACTTTAGCTGGATCCTTTAAGGTTGAGCCCTTCTTAACAATCAATACACCCTTCGTGTATAGATATTGACTACCAAAGCTATAATTTTTTTGACGTTGTGGGTTAATCCCCATGTCATTATAAATTACATCAAATTTATTGGCATCCAAACCTGCTGGCAAAGAGTCAAACTTAGTCTCTACAAATTTCACTTTTAAATGTAATTTCTTAGCTACTTGGGTTGCAACATCAACGTCATAACCAGTTAGTTTACCATTCTTTCCAACATAGGAAAAAGGACTATAAGTTCCTTCAAGTCCAACGGTCAAAGTACCTTTTGTCTTTAATTCGCTTGATTGTTGCTTATCAGCAAAGACAGTCTTGCTAACCAAAAGGCCTGAACCAACTAATCCTAGTGCAACTGCGGCAATTGTAATTTTCTTAAAAGTATTCATCTTCTCTGCTCCATTTTATATCTTAGTACAAATTATAAGTCTAAATTCATGAATACTAAGTCAACATCGCTTGTAAATTTTAGGATTAGTAATTACACACCATAACCATTTGAACATCCTCCGTCTATTTCTGAGCGTAGTTTACATGAAACTTACCTACTTGTCAAAAATACTAATTTTTAAAAAGTTTATCCCTAAATCGCTTGCATGTTCCGTGCAAAAACACTACAATCACATTAAGTTAATTCTTTAGGAGCAAACAAATGGTACACAATAATTATAATCTAGGATATTGTGTTAGCCTAACGCGTTTTTGGCGTTAGGTCGTTTTGGTGCTGATTAATCACTATTCGATACTTTCTACAATCACGCGTTAGGCTTGTTTTCAAACCTTAACGCGTTTTCTTTTGGTCTTTTTACAGGAGCTAGTAAATATATGTTTTCTTTTATCGCAGAGTATGCCCCGCAATTAATCGTTGCTGGAATTAAATACACCATTCCCCTTGCCCTTATTTCATTTGTCTTTGCGGTTCTTATCGCAACCATTGTTGCCGTATTGCGGTCTTATCGTCCACATAGCCAAGGCTTCCAACTACTTATCTGGAAAGCAATCAAGTTTTTAGCATGGTTTTACGTCTGGCTTTTTCGTTCAACGCCCATGCTAGTCCAACTCTTTGTCGTCTTTTACGGCCTACCAAAACTTGGTATTAGTTGGTTATCACCATCTGCTTGGGCTTCAGCAATTTGGGTCTTATCATTGAATACCGGTGCTTATGCTTCTGAAGCAATTCGAGCAGCCATCTCATCAATTCCCGATACCCAGCGAGAAGCAGCGGCAGCTTTAGGTATGACCGATTTGCAAATTTTCATGCGTATTATTTTGCCACAAGCTGCCCGCATCTCAATTCCAACCCTAGCAAATTCATTTATTTCTTTAGTCAAAGATACATCTTTGGCTTCAGTTGTTACCTTGGTAGAGATGTTCTATCTATCACAACAACTAGCAGCAGTTAGCTACGACACCTTACCAATGTATAGTCTAGTCGCCGCTTTATACGCACTTTTTGTCACAATTTTGTCAATTCCTCAACGCTATATCCAACGTTGGGCCGATCGTTTTATAAAGGCGGAGGGGTAATTTATTATGCTCAAACTTGAAAATATTAACAAACAATACGTTGAACATCGTGCACTTGAAAACATCAATGTAACCTTCCAATCAGATCAAACAACCGTTATCGTCGGCCCATCTGGCTCAGGTAAGTCAACATTACTACGGTCGTTAAATCTCCTCGAGCAACCTGATAGTGGAATCTATACTCTCGACAACCAAGTTATCGATTTTAGCCAACCAATCACAACGCAAACGTTGTTATGGACTCGGCGCCAAACTGGGATGGTTTTCCAACAACCACGCATGTTTGATCATCTAAGCGTGCTTAAAAACATCACAGAGGCACCGATTCAAGTGTTAAAGGAACCCAAGGCCACCGCACAAGCGGAAGCCTTAAAACTCTTAGCTGCGGTTGGTCTAGCTGATACTGCCAATCGTTATCCCTACCAACTTTCAGGTGGTCAAACACAGCGGGTTGCAATTGCCCGCGCCCTAGCAATGAAACCTAAGTATCTTTTGTTAGATGAACCAACCAGTGCTCTTGACCCTGAACTCGAAGCACAAATTTTGCATATACTCAATCAAATTGCTAAGACTGACCAAACGATGATAATCGTCACCCATAATATGGACTTTGCCCGTGCCGCAGCTGATCGAATCTTATTTTTAGAAGACGGCCAAATTCAATTCGATGGTACACCCACTGATTTCTTTGACCACCCAACAGCCCGTATTGAGCATTTCTTAAATGCCTATAAATTTACCGATTAAAAAAGGCACCGCATTCTTTGCGGTGTCTTTTCTTACTTTATGATTCCTTTGGTAACTGCAATTGCCAGTGCTGGTTGAAAAATTTCTTATACGCCATGTATGACGCCCAGACAGAAGCAATCCCCGTCGCTGCTAATAACATAAACACAACCATAATTTGATACTTAATCGCCTTAATTGGGTCGACACCTGCCATAATTAATCCTGACATCATTCCCGGTAAGGACACAAGTCCATATGTACGAACTGAATCAATCGTTGGCTGCATGCCAATGCGGATAGCTTCACGGAAAATATCGCCCGCTGCTAATTTGGGGTTGGCGCCTAAAGCTAACCGTTCAAAAACCTGATCAGCTTGATCCTTAAATTGTTGCTTCAAACTGCGGAACACTAGGCCAATCGCCGCCATTGAATTTCCAGCAATCATTCCAGTTACTGGAATCATTTGGTAAGGTACCATCTTTAAAACGCCAGTTAGCAATAAAATTCCCATTGTCAAAAAGGTTGATAACATTAAGCCACCTAAGGCAATCCAAAAAGCACCATCGATTCCTTGGCCTCTTTTCTTACCATTGTAGGCAGCATTCACAACAATAAATAATTGCATCAAAAGCGTTACGATAAAGTTATCTACCTTGAAAATTATCATTAAAAGATAACCGACAGCTATTAATTGAATAACTGCTCTAATAACAGAAACAATTGTATCTTTTTCCAACTTTAGTTTTTGCTTATAACTGATTGCCAGTGAAATCAACACTAGTACAAAAGCCAAAGCTAATGAAGAGTTGCTCACATTAACATTCATTGCTCATTACCCCCCGACCATCTTCAATTCGCAGACAATGTTTTGCTTGGGCAATCTCTTCCGTATCATGCGTTACCGATAAAATAATGCTTTGCTCGCGCTCATGTAATTGGCGTAACACATGCCAAATCGCCGTTTTAGTTTCCTCGTCTAATCCTGTAGAAATTTCATCAAGCAATAAAACTTTTGGTGGAAATAACAAATTTCGTAACAACCCAACCCGTTGCCTTTGTCCGCCTGAAAGTTCACTAATTTCACGATTCAACATCGCCTTTGGTAAATCCATCTCAAGTAAACCGGCTTCTTGCTTGGCAACATCTGGCTGTAGATTACGAATCAAAAATGGTAAATCCAAATTATCTCGTACCGTTTGCCCAAACAAGCGGGCTGACTGAGTTACGTATGATACATTTTGTCGATAATCACTGATGGCATAGCTATCTTGTGGCTTACCATCTAACAGTATCGCTCCTTCACTCAAGTCAATCAGCCCAGCTATGGCTTTTAACATAATTGTCTTACCATTACCAGATTTACCAACTACGGTTAGCCAATCTGGCGATTTCAACGTAAAAGACAAATCCCTAAATAACCAATTTTCAAACCGCATCCCCAATTTATCTACTACTAATTCTGTCACAATTCCTACTCCCCATCTAAAGTCAAATCTTGTTTAACAATCGGTAACAACTCCAACCAAGTTGACTCAAACAACGTCTGTAAAAGGCTGTCATCCCATTTATCAGCAAAAAAAGGATGATAGAAATAAGTCAAAGTTTGCATAATCGTCAGACCCCGTTGCCGCCGAAAAGTATTCCAAGCCATAATAGTTTCAACTGCTTTAGCAAAATCCATAAGCCGTGCTGGAATAAGCTGTCCCTCTTGTGCTAAACGATTCTCATAGTAGTTCATAAGTTCATGATTGTCTTGATAGGCCTTACGACGGCGCAAAACTAATTCCCACAACCAATCATGGAGTGCTTGTATCCGTTCAACTTCCGGATAACGTACCGCATTTTTGAGCAATGGCTGATCAACTGTATCGAGCCAGCTCTGATTAACAGATTTAAAAAGATCATCTTTATCTGAAAAATGCTTATAAAGCGCTGCCGAAGTAATCGAAAGTTCGCGCGCAACATCAGCGAGACGTGCTTTCTCAAATCCCTTCTCAGCTAATA
Source organism: Weissella oryzae SG25 (assembly GCF_000691805.2). Taxonomy (GTDB): domain Bacteria; phylum Bacillota; class Bacilli; order Lactobacillales; family Lactobacillaceae; genus Weissella; species Weissella oryzae. Next base: position 196,870 of record NZ_DF820484.1, read on the forward strand.
CACGGCGCGCCGCTAAAAATATATCTTGTTCACTTACTTTAACCATTTTCCCTCACTCTCTTATATATCGTCTCTCCCACTTAATTAATCACTGACATTTCTTCTATAGCGCGGTTAAAACGAAGCTTTCCATGAACATTCTTTAAAGCTCCCGTAATTAACTCTTTAATCATTAGCAAATCATTTTGCATTGTTTTCTGCGTAGCAATTCCATAATTTTCCGCTGGTGCGTAACCAAAATTGAGATAAGAATCTGCTTGACTCAAAACACCAATATAAGTATAACCTGCTGCGCATGCACGCATCTCTAAGGCTTTAATTAAACGCTGGCCAACTTTTTCCTCAGCTACGTTGTCACTAACCGTAATTGAAGCAAGCACAGTTCCATCATCTTGATTTCCCTCTACCTGTGCAGTACACAGCATAGCATGACCAATTATTCGCTCATCCTCAACAGCAATAATTTCTAATTGACAATTATAGTCACCTTGTTGGCGCAATTTTTCGACCAATAACTCACCAGAGTCATTAGTTTTATATGTACCCACAATTAAATCATGAATTGATTGATAATCATCCCGCTTCACTATTCTTATTAACATTATTTAACCTCAGCTAAATCCCCAAAATGTCAAAATCGTTTGCTAAACCATTTCAAAACAATAATTACTTATCCAATTCTCAAAAAAATAAGTCTCTGAAAATTATAACGCTAAATAAATCTCAACTTATTTGTTATCATTTTAACAGATATTTACCAATCACTGAACCAACATAGCTATAACTATCCTATTTATTATCATAACTGTCTTTGTTTCACGTGAAACAAAAAAAGCTAAACCTCAGCCATGAACTTTGCCGAGGTATAGCTATTTTATATTTTATTCAAAACCTTCAGTTGTCATTGAAGCCTCAAAGAGTTCCACAACGTCAGCTGGTGTGAGTTTCTTATATGCAACTTTATCCAAATTACCAACTGCAACAGCTGATTCTGCCATTGCTTGGAAATTACTGTTATCAGGAATATTAACATCTTGCAAAACAGTTGGCACATCTAAGCTCTTAACCCAATCATAGGTTGCTTGGATTGCTTGCTTGGCTGCAAGCATGTCATCATCTTCGTGAATATCCCAAACATTACGGGCAAGTTTTGCAAATTTTGCCTGTGAGGTTTCATCCAAGACCTGCTTCATCCAACGTGGAGTCAAAATACCTAGACCAACACCGTGTGTAATATCATAGTAAGCAGACAATTCGTGCTCAATTGGGTGCACAGTCCAACCATTCTCATTACCAGAACTTACAAGTCCGTTCAAAGCAGTTGTAGATGTGAACATCAAGGCACCACGCGCATTATAATCATCTGGATGTGCAAGGGCAATTGGTGCATTCGCAATTACTGTCCGCATCAATCCTTCAATCATGTTATCCGTTACTGGCGTATAAGCACGATCAAAGTATTGCTCAGTCAAATGTGAGAAGATATCGATTGAACCGGCAGCTGTTTGCCACTTAGAAACAGTCAAAGTATTGGCAGGGTCAAGGAAAGAAACGGCGGGAGTATTTGGTCCCATCGTTCCTAACTTCTTATTCTCCGCCATGTTTGAGATAACAGAACCTTTGTTCATCTCTGTACCAGTTGCAGATAGAGTTAAAATATCAACCAACGGTACTTGACCAATTGTTTGGCGCTTAGCTGAATCTTCAACTAAATCCCAAGGATCGCCATCATAGAACTTGGCTGAACCAATCACCTTGGCAGCGTCAATAACTGAACCACCACCAATGGCAAGGATAACGTCGATATCATGTTGCTTGGCTAATTCTTGACCGGCACGCACGCTTTCAATCTTAGGGTTAGGCTCAACACCTGCTAATTCGATAACGTCCATTCCTGCCAAAAGGCGCATAACTTGGTCATACAAACCAGAGCGCTTAATTGAACCACCACCATAGACAAACAAAACCTTATTACCAAAACCGGTAATTACGTCACGTAATTGATCCTCAATTAAATTGCGACCAAAACGCAAATCTGTTGTATTTTGAAATGTAAAATCATTCATTTCTTGCATTTTAATTCGTCCTCTTTTCAGTTTACATACTTATATTATATAACTTATCTAAAGTTAGCACAATTAATAATCATTATATTAAAATTTTCATCTACATTTGTCTTGAACGTAATACTAACTGAATGGCCTGCTAAATAAAAATCGCAAACAATTGTTAAATTGCTTGCGATAATCGACTATCGAATTTATTATTGTTTTTTTAACTGAACCTAGCTGACGCTAAGTTTACACTTTACGATAACGGCGTAAACCAACAATATTAATCAAAGTTAGTATGATTAAGAACAATATTAATACTAGAAGGTCAGGCAAAATTTGTCCAAAATTAACTCCCCGCATCACAATATTGGTTAAAGCATCCCCGGCGTATTTCATCGGTAGGATTGCCGCCACCCATTGAACCCAGCTAGCCATTGTATCCAATGGAATCATACCGGAAAAGAAAACTTGCGGCACAATAATCAAAGGAATAAATTGCATCATCTGGAATTCCGAGCGGGCAAAGGTCGACATTAGAATACCAAACGCCAACGCAACCAAAGCTAGGACAATATTAACTAGTAATACTAAGCCTAATGAGCCTAAGACTTCAACCTTTAAAATCCAGACGGTATAGATAACTATTAATAGGGTTTGTAAAATTGCCAAGATTCCATAGGCAATCATATAGCCCAAAACAATATCGGCGCGCCTAACTGGCGTTGCTAGCAGACGGTCTAGAGTGCCAGAGGTCCGCTCGCGTAATAGGGCCATGCCAGAAATCAAGAAAACAAAGAAGAAAACGAAGAAGCCCATCAAAATTGGTATTATCTTTGCAAAGAAAGTTGTATTAGCATCCCCATAGACATATTTTGTATAAATTTTGCTTGCCTGTGCCTGTGTTGCTGGCGCTAGATTGGCTTTTGCGCCCGGCATTTGGGCCGTTAACGTTGCTAACTTTGCTGATAAATCAGTAATGTGTTCTTTGAGTGTATCAACCCCGTTCTTACTGATTGCCCCTTGCAGGGCCGCCTTAGCTAAATTAGTCTTACCAGCATCAACATTAGCATTTGTTACATATAAGTCACCATTTTTTTCATGGATAATTGTATCAACTTTATCATCATGTAAAGCCTTATCGGCCGCTTTTGTCGAGGCAAATTTTTCAACGTCAATGTGCTTGGTTGTCTGCAAACTTTTCTTAAGCGGTTGACTAACATTTACCGTTGCCACCCGTGCAGTTGTTGAATCATTAACTGAGAACACATAATTCATCAAGGTTAAAACCAGTAGTGGTGCAATAAACATTAAGGCCAATGTTCGTTTGTCACGAACAAGCTCTAAAGTCACCCGCCGAGCAATCGCAAATATTCGCATTAGATTTCACCCTCTGCTTTCAAAAAGACATCCTCAATTGAATCAACCTCATATTCGGCCTTCAAAGCACTTGGGCGATCATTGGCAATTAATTTCCCACCCAATAATAATGCGACCCGGTCGGTCAATTCAGCTTCATCCATCACATGAGTTGTTACCAAAATCGCCCGGCCAGCGTCCTTCAAACGGGCTAATTCAGCCCAAATTTGTCGCCGTAAAGCCGGATCAATGCCAACCGTTGGTTCATCCAAAACCAATAATTCGGGATTGCCTAAAAGCGCAATTGCTAAGGATAATCGACGCTTCATCCCACCAGAAAAGCTCTCCACTTTAGTATTCAAATCAGCTGTTAAACTAACAACCGCCGCTACGCGCTGAATTTCATCAACTAGTTGGCTTGGCTTGCTCCCCTTCATTTGACCGAAGAATTTCAAGTTTTCGGCAGCCGTTAATTGTTCATATAAGGCATCTGACTGTGCCATATACCCGATTTTACCAAGTAACAACCTTTGAGGCATTTGTTGATTAAACACATTTGCCTTACCCGCATCGCTAACTTCCATTCCCAACATAATTTTAATAATTGTTGACTTTCCTGAACCAGATGGGCCAATCAAACCGACAATTTCGCCGAAGTGTACCTGAAAGGATACATCCGTCAAAACCTGTTTTTTACTAAAGCTCTTTACAATATGTGTTAAATCAATAACTGCTTCTGTCATTTGGTAAATCCTTCCTTTTCAGAAAGTGAGCACTCACTCACTTGATATGAATATCATAAAGCTAGCTAAATTACTTGTCAATTATTTCTTTAAGGCACGAATTAATAGCGTATTTACCAACTCGATTTCTTCATCAATTGACCGCAAATTAATACCAGCGATTAACTTACCAAAATAACCAATTGCCATACCAAATAAAAGTTGGAAAATAATATCAATTGGTAAATCCACCATAATCCCAGCTGTCTGCATTCTTTTAATTTCAACAATGGCACTTTTATTCAATTGGTTTTTTAGAAATTCGATTAGCTCACTTTTAAACGCTTCATTGGCTAAAACCTGACCAAATAATAATTTTAGTTCTTGAAAATTATTACTAATGAAATATAAACGGTCAGTAACAATGGCTTTGATAAATTGCTCAACTGAAAGGTATTCATCGTTAAAATTTTCATCAATAAATTCATCAGCAACCGTCATTAACGTCCCTTGAAATAAAGGCGATAAAACCGCCATTAAGAGCCCTTGTTTATTATTAAAATGTTTGTAGACCGAACCAGATGCAACCCCTGCTTCGGCAGCAATTTGAGCGGTCGTCGTAGCTTCAAAGCCTTGCGCAGCAAATAATTTTAAGGCAGCACGTAAGACTGCTTTTTGACGGTCTGTCAAATCAGTCATTTTTGCCAAAGTCTGTTCATAGATTGTTTTTATATCTTGCTCTGCCATAGTTAGCCTCCTAATTAGCAATTTAGTGAGTATGCACTCATTGTATCATCAATTCGCCCAGTCTTAGCGCTAGATAGTTTATTAACTAGCTTTCTATTTAGAACTAGTATAAAGTAACCTAGTAGATTAATTAAAAAGGAGCTGAGACTCAGTCTCAATTGTAGAACGCACTATGTATGATAATCAGAAATCAAATCGTCCTAAAAAGAATTACGTTCCACGTGGAACAAATAAAAGTCGGCCACAAACTACCCATGCAGGTGTCCAAGTCGCCCTTGGTGATAAGTTACTTATCACCATCAAGCGCCTTGGTATTAATGGGGAAGGTATTGGCTATTATAAACACAAGATTACTTTTATTCCCGGTGCCTTACCTGATGAAGTTGTAGATGTTACCGTCACAAACGTTACTGAAAAGTATATTGAAGCTGAGGTCAACAAGATTAAGAAAACCTCACCTAACCGGATTACGCCAGTTGATAATCAAACAGTTGGTGGAGTTGAACTAGCCCATCTAGCCTATCCTGAACAATTAAAATTCAAAACTGATTTAATTCGCCAGGCGCTTGAAAAGTATCAACCACGTGGCTTCCAAGATTACGAACTTCGACCTACGATTGGCATGACCAATCCCTCTGGTTATCGAAACAAAGCGCAGTTCCCAGTACGGGTCGTCAATGGTAAGTTGCGTGTTGGTATGTACCGACGCCAATCACACGAATTAATTGATCTTCCTGCTATTTCGACGCAAAACCCAGTGACCTTGAAGGTCGTTCGGACTGTCCGCGATATTTTAGCTGAATTTGGCACATCAATCTATGATGAAAAGCGCAACCGCGGCTTAGTTAAAACGCTAATTGCGCGGGTTAGTGCCTCAACTGGGGCCGTCCAACTAACACTGGTTACCAGCCAAGTTGACTTCCCGGAAATTGATGACCTGATTCAGGCAATCATGGCCGCCTTGCCAGAAGTTAGTTCGATTAGTCAAAACATCAATCCTGATAGTTCATCACTGATTTGGGGTGACGATACTAAGGTGCTCTGGGGTGATGAGTATATTACTGAAGACATCAACGGTAAGACCTTCAAGCTTTCACCACGAGCTTTCCTACAGCTTAACCCAGAGCAAACGGAACGCCTCTATCAAGAAGCAATTACTGCCTTAGACCTAACTCACGCAGATAAGTTAATCGATGCTTATTCTGGGGTTGGTACAATTGGTATTTCGCTTGCTGAACATGCTGGTGCCGTGCGTGGTATGGATACCATCGCAGAATCAATTGATGATGCCAATGAAAATGCCATTGATAATGGTGTTACCAATGCTGAATACTTTGTTGGCGCAGCTGAGAATCTAATTCCGCGTTGGTCACGTGAAGGTTGGATTGCGGACGCCTTGGTTGTTGATCCACCAAGAACTGGCCTGGACAAAACTTTACGTGAAACCATTTTGGCTACCAAACCGGAAAAGTTTGTTTATATCTCATGTAATCCGTCAACTTTGGCTCGCGATTTAGTTGATTTAAGTAAGCTTTATCGTGTTGACTATATTCAATCAATTGATATGTTCCCACAGACCGCCCGTTGGGAAGGCGTTGTTAAGTTAACTAAAATTAAATAATTAGTCATAAAAAATGCCCGCCAGGTTTTCCTTGGCGGGCGTTTTATTATGCGATTTACTTAAGCTTAGTTACTTTACCGCTTGAATCTTTTTCAACGTGCATTTGGCTAATTTGAATGTAACCTAACTTGCCTAGCAATTTCTTTTGAACTGCTGGAGATTTCATATACTTAATAAATGCTGCTGTGTTCTTATCGGGCTGGCTAGTTGTATACATGTGCTCGTACGCCCAAATTTTCCACTTATTAGTGGTTACATTAGCCGTATTTGGCTTCACTTTATCAATTGATAATGACTTTAACCCAGCAGCGGCACTCCCCTTAGTGTAAGAAAAGGCCAAGTAAGAAATTGCTCCAGGGGTCTGCGCAACAATCTTTTGCACTGCTCCATTTTGATCTTGCGACTGAGCCTGTGCTTCATTCTTGCCTTGCATAACTGCTTGGTCAAAAGTAACCCGTGTCCCTGAGCCATCAGCTCGTGTAATTAGCACAATTTTTTGATTTTGACCACCAACCTGCTTCCAGTTTGTGATTTTACCAGTGAAAATTGCTTGTAATTGACTCGCCTTCAAATTATTAACTTTAACATCACGATTAACGACTGGAGCAATTCCAACAACTGCAACTTTGTTGTCCTTTAATTTACTACTATCAACTCCGGCCTTTTGCTCGGCAAAAATATCTGAATTACCAATGGTCACGCCACCTGAGCCAACCTGACTCAAACCGGCACCTGAACCCCCACCTTGTACATTTACTGTTACGCCAGTTTTAGTTGCTTGAAAGCTAGTACCCGCCTGTTCAGCCAAAGGTTGTAGGGCAGTTGAACCAACTGCCAGCACCTCAGTTGATGCATTAACAGCTGGTGCTACTAAGGTAAAGGTTGTCCCGATGATTGTCGTCATTAAAATTCCACTTGCCAATGCCTGCTTGCCCAACATAATTTAACACTCCTAAGTAATAAGTCATAGTTGTGTAATTAGTTTGCCGGTTTATATAGTAGTAGTTGATTAATAGGATTATGTCCTTACCGCCGCCCTAATTACATTCTTTATCTTAAAACTCGAATGTAAAGCCTTAATGGGCCTTTGGTAAATATCCGGTAAACCATTGTAAAGTTTTATTTTACTCTGTAAATGTTCGTCAGTTATTCGGCCAACAATTGTTGATAAGCATAACGCTCGCCGTCAGCAAAATTAAAATGAATCATCCCTTGATAGGTAAAACCTGCCCGCTTAATTACTTTTTGCATAATCAAATTCCGTGGATAAGTATCAATTCGCACATCATGATAGCCTAAATTCTTTGCCTCAGTTAACAAATCTGCCATGAAGTTTTGGGCCAAACCTTGGCCCCGAACTTCATTACTAATTGCTACGCGATGAATGGCCAAAAAGTTTTGTTGGGTCACTTCTGCTGGCAGTTTTAACCATGTCCCTTCAGAAATAGCTGTGTAAACTTCATCTGGGCCAGGGATTAGGCTCGCGTAACCAACGACCTTATCATCAAAGCTTAAAACATAACCATACCCAGCTTGAATATCAGCTAGTAATTGTTCATAGCTTGGATTTTGCCCATTTTGCCATTGCGGTGACCCTTGCTCTGCTAAAAAGGCAACCGCGCGATCGATAATTTCTAAAACCACTTTTAAGTCATTTAATTCTGCAATTCTTGTTTTTAGCATGCTATACACTTCCAATCCTGGCTTTAAATTTACAGTAAAAATATAGATAGTATATCTATTGTAAGGTCATAATCCGAATATTTCAAAACAATCTTAGTAATTCTATTGAAAATATCCCCCTTTTCCCGTACAATAATAGACAATCATTTCCCAGGAGGGGCCTAATGGCAAACACAAACGAACACGAAAGTATTTTGGTTCTCGATTACGGTAGCCAATACAATCAGCTTATTACCCGGCGTATTCGCGAACTTGGTGTGTACTCTGAGCTTAAGCCAAACACACTAACTGCCCAAGAGATTAAAGCCCTTAATCCTAGTGGCTTAATTTTATCTGGTGGACCTAATTCAGTCTATGCTGATGGTGCACCTAGCATTGACCCTGCTATCTTCGAACTAAACATCCCAATTCTAGGTGTTTGTTATGGTATGCAGTTAATGGCCAATGTCCTTGAAGGTGGTGTCGTAGAGCCTGCAAATAACTCAGCTGAATATGGCCAGACTGAAATGAAGTTGGTCAAGTCAGACTCAGCTCTCTTCGCTGGTACACCCCTTGAACAAACTGTTTTGATGAGCCACGGTGATTATGTTGCCGAAGTTCCAAATGGTTTTAACGTTGTCGGTACCTCAGATGGAACTCCTGTTGCCGCAATGGAAGACGCACAACGTGGCTTCTATGGTATTCAATTCCATGCAGAAGTTCAACATACTGAATTTGGTAAGGAAATCCTCACTAATTTCGTTGATAAGATTGTCCATGCAAAGCGCGACTGGTCAATGGATGACTTCATTGATGAGCAAATCGCTGAAATTCGCGCTAAGGTTGGTAACAAGCGTGTACTCCTTGGTCTATCAGGTGGTGTTGATTCATCTGTTGTTGGGGTTTTGTTGCAACGTGCCATTGGTGATCAACTAACTTCAATCTTTGTGGACCACGGTCTATTACGTAAGAATGAAGCTGATGAAGTCATGGCTGCGCTTGGGGGCAAGTTTGGACTTAACATTATTAAGGTTGACGCCCAAGAGCGCTTCTTAAGCAAGTTAGCTGGGGTCAGTGACCCTGAGCAAAAGCGTAAAATCATCGGTAATGAATTTATTCAAGTTTTCGATGAAGAAGCATCAAAGCTCAATGGAATTGACTTCCTAGCACAAGGAACCCTTTATACCGATGTGATTGAGTCTGGTACTGATACTGCCCAAACAATCAAGTCACACCATAATGTTGGTGGCCTACCAGAGGACATGCAATTCCAACTAATTGAGCCTTTAAACACTTTGTTTAAGGATGAAGTTCGCCTACTTGGTGAGAAGTTAGGAATGCCACATGAACTTGTTTGGCGCCAACCATTCCCTGGACCAGGACTTGGTATTCGTGTCTTAGGTGACATTACCGAAGCTAAGTTAGCGATTGTCCGCGATTCTGATGCAATCTTGCGTGAAGAAATTGCTAAGCATGGTCTTGATGGTGAAGTTTGGCAATACTTTACGGTGCTAACTGGTGTCCGTTCAGTTGGGGTTATGGGTGATGGTCGTACTTACGACTATACTTTGGCTATTCGTGCTATCACTTCAGTTGATGGTATGACTGCTGATTTCGCTAAACTACCATGGGATATTTTGGAAGAGATTTCACGACGAATTGTTAATGAAGTCGACAAGATTAACCGCGTAGTCTACGATATTACAGCTAAGCCACCTGCAACAATTGAGTGGGAATAAATAATAGTTAAATGAACCCCCTAAGTTGGAGTAAATCCAACTTAGGGGGTTTTAGTGTGTTCTTATATGGAAATGTATTTGTTGATTTTGAAAAATGTTTTTATTCTGACAGTAAAGAGTCTGCATATAATTATAAATAAAGTTAAAGATGCCCCTACGGTCAATACTTTAAATCCATTACTCAACTTCCTTTACTTAACTATTAATTCTAATTTTATTCCCGGTTTCAGCCAATTTTTTTATATCAGGATAAAAATCAAATAATGCAGGTATTAAATAAAAACCAAAAAATGGAATCATAAAAATTTGAAAATTTGGTGTGGATATTAAAGTTAACGAAAAAAATATGAGTGCGATGCCACGCCCAATTAAATTACTACTCTGCAATGAGATCTTGATGTTTGGAATATAATCTTTGATCAATTCATTCTTTTCAGTCGCCTTTTTCCTACACACCATTTGAAACATCAGATACAATACAATACCTAGTAGTAGTAATAATATTTTGATCCCATGAATTTTCATAATAATTACTAAATTCAAAGCATTCGATGTTAAAATCGTTGCCAATATCATTGCAAGGCTCACCCTTAAACCGCTGCTACTTTTATTTGGCTCTCTTTTGCATAAATACAACGATGCTTGCTCTTCACTAATTTTTTGTGCCGGTCTATTCAATTGTATAAACGGTAGTATATTCAAGAATCCGTACCATGGATCAAATACCTTATATAGCAGATACTCCCCCCTTTCAGTGTAAGCTATTTGGAATAGTTTATAACCATTTTTAACTTCAAATATTTCAACCTGTTTGCTTGTTACCATCAGTAGTTGCTTCTTTTATTAGTAATTTGTACGTTCTATTAAGTTAAGTGAACCCCTAGAGTCAGGAAATACTTTCCACCTCTAGGGGTTTCACTTTATAAATTTTTTTCAATCAATAATATTGTTACTGTTAAAATCCATAAGGATTGTTATTTGGTTTAATATTTTTGTTATCAGCCTCATTCGGGGATTCAACACTTAATTTTGGCAATTCTTGATTTGCCATTAAATCATCATAATTATCGGCAAATATTTGTTCATCCGCGTTAATGAAGCCAAAATATTGAACGGACTCAACATTCTCACGGTTGAAAAACATAAATTCATTTATATCAGTAACACCATTAGGATAATTAACAGCTGCATAGTCAAAATATCCAGTAACACCCTCAACCTCTGAAATTGCAGCTCGGCTGACAATCATAAGTAAACTACCGTCACCATCTTTAACGGTTACAACACTCCCTAATGGCAATAACATTTCTAATTCTTCATTTTCCATTTCTTTTCTCCTGTTCTAATTCTTTAGTCCATTTCTTTTCAAATTTAACCATAATAATCGTTCTAATTATCCCCTCGAAAAGCATGAAAAAAACTGTAAACCACAGTACTCCTAGTATAATAAGCATCCCAATTATGTTAGCAATTGTATTAATATCTGAAGTCAATAAATAATATACTAAAGGAATTATTAACAATAAAGAACCAATAGCACTACCTGTAACCAAATACGGCGGAAAACTATCTCCTGTAAGATTTTTCCTAAATGAAACATCAATCATTTCAGTGATATATTTGATTCGCACATCTAAACTTGGCTGTTCAATGTCATGTCCTAGTTTACTAAATAATTTTGATAAATATATATGAAATATTATTTCTAATATCATACCAATCACTATTGGCAATAATATGGTGTTTCTGTATCCAAATACATCTAAGATATTAAATTTATTGGTGTGATTCATTAATGAAAGCATTGGAATCATAAATAAGGGGCTGCTTAACGGTAATAAGCCCAATATTATATACACTAATCTTTCTGCTGCTTCCTTCGTTTCTATTCGGTCTTTCCAAATTAATTTTCGGTTACTAAGTGAATACTTGGCAACTAATTGCGTTCCACTCATACCATCAAGCATGCCATTATCAACTGGAAACACTAAATTAAACATGTTATTTATCTCCAGGCTTAAATTTTTTATCGATTACTGTAATGTTTCTTTATTTAGCTATAAAACCATCAACTACTTTTCCTCGTTCTAGTTCTTTAGCTATTATTTTTCTCCTGTTCTAATTCTTTTTGCCATTGTTTTTCAAATTTTAACATTACTATAAGCCTGGCGATCCCTTCAAAAAGCATGTAAGCTACCACAAACCACATTATAGATAGGGAAGCGAAAAACACTCCCGCATATAAAATACTAATCGCATCAGATAATATGAAATAATAAATTAATAGGATAGTTAATAACATAATACTAATAGCAAAACTCACTGCCACATAAGGTGGGAAATCATCTCCAGTCAGACTTTTCCTTGTTGAAGCATTAATTATTTCTGTAATATATTTTTTTCGAACAGCCAATATTGGCGGATCAATAGACGTCCCATGTTTATTAAACGATCTTACTAGATAGATATGAAAGAGGATTTCTAGAAAAATTCCAATTATAATAGGAATCAATATTGTGTTTCGATAACCTAATAAACTAACAACGTTTAATTCTTTAGTATGAAGCATTGCTGACGCAATTGGCACCATAAATAGTGGACCGGTCAACGGTAATAATCCCAGTACCAAAAAAGTAAGTTTTTCCGTCGCCTCTTTTGTATCTGTTCGATCTTTCCATATTAACTTCCGTTCAGTAACAGAATACTCGGCAACCAGCTGCGTCCCACTCATACCAGGACCCATTCCATTATCAACGGGAAATACCAAATTAAACATTCTACTTATCTCCAGGTTTTACATTTTTATCAATCACGTTAGTGTTTACTCGGTTCGCTAAGTAGCCGCCAACTAGGGATCCAAGCAATCCACCTACTACTGCCCCAATAGCAAAACCAGCTCCAGGAAATAGAATTCCTCCCACTATTGCCCCAACGTTTGTACCAATAGTTTTACCTGCTGCCGCTGCGGTAACGTTCACTGCTGTGTGGGCTGCCGTAAGCTCCGCCGTCTGTGTATTGGAGTATCCTTTTGCTTTTAGGTCGACAACATCACTACCGACATTGGCGACTGTTCCAACCCATCCAGCAATTTTAAACGGTTTACTCTTAACAAGATTGCCCCATTGTTTACCATATTTGGCAATTTTCAAATCATTATTAATTTGGCTATGCGTATACGATGGGAGCTTGCTCACCATTGTTTGTAGCCTCTTACTTTTTGCTAAACCAGAATATTTTAAAAGTCTAACATCTTTTGCTCGAGCTTTTGATAAGCCACTCCGGCCTTTATAAGCACCTCGCTTCCATTTACGTGCAATTTCAACACCACTAACGCCGACAGCACCATACTTAACACCCTTTTTATAAAGTTCCCCAGCCTCGTTAGTCTGTTTTACACCTTTTGCAGCCATTGTGTTCTCAAATCGCTTATATTTACCCGTTTTATTGTCCACTACTGAGCTGTTTAAAATATTCACACTTTTCATTGCAGCTCTCAATTCCCGCAAACTATTCTCAAATAGGCTCTGCGTTCCTTCTGAAAACTGATGTAGCTTTTTAAGCTTTTCCTCAATCTTCTTAATTTCAGCTTGATAACTATGTGCGACATTCTCCATTTGTTTAGCATGACTCTTAAACATATCAGTCCCCATATTCAGGACTGGCACATGTTCCACACTCTTAGCGGTTGCCTTATATACATTCGCCTGTGTCTTCGCTGCTTCCATTAGAGTCCGCTTAATTTGTCGCTCCATTAGCAGCGCATCTTCATCAAGTAAGGCTTCACCACCAACAATATGTTCTTGGGCCTCATATTTCTGTAAATCACGTTCCACATTATCCAATGCTTTTGCAACATTTTTGATAGCTGGAATTATTAAATCACTAAACAAACCTTTACCAGCCGTATATGCAGCCCCAGATAACTCATGCCCACCTACTGCATTGGTTAACTGCTGGCTACCTGAATTCAACTCCTGCACGACTTGTTTTCCTTGTCGCAAGCTCTTCCTTAAGTTACGCTTCATCCCATTAGAGTCCGAACTTATATACCTCAATCCCATGGTAAGGCCTGCCTCGCTTTCTCCAATTGGTCAATTTCATTTAAAGTTTGCTTCTTTGCTTGTTTAAAATATTGGCTGATTTGCTCATTCTGCTCGCGCACTAACCTAGCCACTTCGCTCGCTTTTCTTGCGTCCGCTTCAACTTGCTTATCTGCGTTAACGCCCCAACGCCGCTCACTATCATGTATTTCCCGCAAACTACCATAGGCACTGTTCAGTGTCGCATTAAAGCCATTCGTTGATTGTTCAAATGATTTCTGTTGCTGCTGAAAACTTTCAATATCAATCTCTTTACGCTTAATCTTTGCCTGATACTCTGCCCGTGCTTCCTGGCTCTTATCTTTTTTAACAACCATCCCCAATTACCTACCGAACTTAGCTGCTTCACTACTATCACGCGCTTCAATAATTCGCGCAATCTGGGGGAATTTATCTGCCTGCTTCTTTACACTACTTGTTAGTTTATTAATATCACCCATTAATTGATTACCAACTTTAGTCCCCGCCTGCATTCCCTTTAGGTTGCTCCCAGATAAACCAAAGCCCCCCAGGCTACCTTCTGCAATCCGTTGTAATCCACTAATTGATGAACTAGCGGCCCCCACATTTGATGCAATCTTCCCCATTTTCAAAACTCCTAACACAAAAAAGGAGACCCAAATAAGCCTCCAAAATTATTACTCTTTAGAACCCAAAACTCTTAGCATCTTGTTGATCACGCTCTTGAACCGTTTGCGCGTATTGATTCAACTGTTGATTAATATTCGATAACAATTCTTCAAACTGGTTAACTTGCTTTTCCAATTGTGCATATTGTTGCAAATATGACTGAAAAGCTTGTCCTTGCCATTCTGAAGCAATTTGGTCATTCATTGATTTAACTTGTTGCTTAGCCGCTTCAATTTGGTCGCGCGCTTGTGTATAGACCTTTGCTTGTTGAATCAATGTCTCTGGTGTTACTGAAATTTGTGCCATTATTTCCCCTCTTGTTTAAAAACCCATTCTCTACCGCTTGTTAAAAACATAACTAATTCACTTTAGTTATAATATCATGCAGTTTTATTTTATTCAATTGAAATACATAGAAAATGAATCAAACATTGAAAAACGAACTAATTATATTTTAAATAAAAAAGGACTGGTAAATTACCAGTCCTTTTTCACATAATTTAAACTAAACGAAGTACAACCTTACCGTGAACGTGGCGCCCTCTTTGTAAAGCAATTGCTGCTTGATAATCAGTAATATCAAATCGCGCTGCGATTGGTACTTGAAACTTCCCAGCAGCGATTGCAGTCAAAATCTCATTCATATCTGCCTTTGTTCCCTCAATACCACCAGTTAAGATAACATCATCAGGTACGGCCGGATAAGGCACGATTGTCGAAATTTGTCCCTGACCTAACCCCAAACTCTGAGCTAGCTCAACTACTTCTCGACCAAATAAATCAATCGCCTTATTAATGCCATTTGGTGCAACCTCCTGCAAACGTTCAGCTACGCCAGGCCCATACTCAAGTGGCTGAGCACCCAACATTTCAAGATAATCAAAAGTACTCTTTGCTGCGGTACCAATTACCTCAGCGCCTCTTAATCTAGCTAGTTGTACTGCAAAGGTACCAACACCGCCAGAAGCCCCTCCAACTAACAAACGATCACCAGCCTCCAGATTCACCGCATGCAAGGCTGCTGCCGCACTCATTCCAGCGACTGCAAGGGTAGAAGCTAATTCATCTGATATTTCATCCGGTGTATGGAACATTTCACGACTATTAATCCCGTTAATTATCATTTGCTCACGGGCAGAGCCCTTAACATTACCACCAAAAACCCGGTCACCTAACTTAAAATCGGTAACATTGGCACCAACTTCAGAGATTTCACCAGCAAAGTCATAGCCAAATGTTCCTGGCAAGCTAAGACCAAAATCCGTACGAGCTACGGTTTCATTTTCTGGAAGCAACCAATCCATTGGATTTAAACTAACTGCTTTAACATTTACACGAACTTCATCAGCTGCTAATGGTAAATCAACCGTTTCCCGCCATTCAAGCTGATCCGTTCCATTAAAAGCATCATACTGCAACGCCTTAGACATGTGTACCTCCTGAATATAGCCAAACTCGCCACTCTTATCTTCAAATGCTTAATGCTAAAAATTTAGCATTTCAACTACTATAGTGCTTTTTTAAAGATTGTCAACACTTTGCCTTGTGTTGTGTAAAAATATAAATTGCTGCGCTATTATTAAGCTTTAAGATGAACTTAAATCCTGTCTGCATTTCGTATAAATTCCAAGCTAAGCCAAGTAAGCTATATCAAATAATTCAAAGGACCCATGCCATGATGAAAAAAATCATCTCAGATGAGCAACAACTTAAAATATTAGCCGATATTGTTGCTATTAACACTGTTAATGCAAATGAAGCCAGCTTAGCAGCCTATTTCAGCAAATTTTTCCAACAATATAATATTAAAACCAAAGAAATTAAGACCAGCATCCCCGGTCGCAGTAACTTAGTTGCCGAAATTGGTAATGCTGGTCCGATTATTGGTTTTGCCGGTCGTATCCGTTTTATGCTGACTGTTAATGAAGAACAAGCACAGGCAGGGGCAAAGCAACTTAGCAAACTGGGTTACGCCGATGATTTATCCGCACTAGTCATTGCTGAACCAACTGGTGTTCGTATCGAGCACCTAGAGGCCTACCTCACTTCAGGTGGCGTAAACTTGACCAAGAGTTCAGTTACAGAGGTATTAGCTAATATTAGCGCGCAACAAAAGGAGCAACACTTTGCCCTCCATGCTCATAAGGGCTTCTTAGCCTACGATGTTTTGGCAAAAGGAAAAGCTGCACACTCGTCGACACCAGCAGCAGGTGTAGATGCAATTGCACAAATTGTAAACTATTATCAAGCTGAATCTGACTTATATGATAGCTTCACCCAAAGTAATCTCTTACTGGGTAAAACCATTCGAGGAGCAAATATTCTAAGAGGTGGTATTCAAGCTAATTCAATTGCTGGTGAGGCCAAACTATCCGAGCTTACACGGATTATTCCAGAGCTTCCAGCGCAAACCTTAGCTAATAAGCTAAATCAATTAGTTACCAATTTAAATCAACAAAATCCTAGTGCAGCATATCTAGAGCTATTGATTAAAGATATGGGTGCAGCAATGATTAGCCCTGCAGAAGCTAAAATTGTCTTAGCAGGACAAGATACAGCCAAAATCGCTTTCCCAAATGAAAGTACACTGCCTACTCTAAGTGCATCTATGGGTACTGACGCAAGCCGTTTTGCAGCAGCTAATCCAAATTTGACCGTATTAATCTTAGGACCTGGTAATGACACTGCTCACCAAGAAAATGAATATGTCGAAAAAGCTAGCTTTTTAAGTATGGCCGATTACTATTACACCCTTGCCTATAATTTTTTAACTTAAAACCCTCAAAAGCAGACCATTTGTGATAAATGATCTGTTTTTTATTATTCGCCTTACAAAGCTGTAAGTTTGCATTGCACTTTTTTCAGTTAATATAATTAAAGGAGTATCTACCATGTTTTTACAATCATCACTATCGGTTAGAGGGAAAATAAAATGCTATTAAAAGTAAACCATGTTAAAAAAATTTTCAAAACGAGTTTTTCAAAGGAAGAAACGATTGCTTTAGTCGATATTGATTTTTCAGTTGAGACCGGTGAATATGTCGCTATCATGGGAGAATCTGGATCTGGAAAGACAACGCTCTTGAACATCTTATCGACTTTAGAACAACCCACTCGGGGGCAAGTTACCCTTGCAGACCAAGAAATTACTCGATTAACAGATAAAGCCATGGCTGACTTCCGCAAAGACCATTTAGGCTTTGTTTTTCAAGACTTTAACCTTCTTGATACACTGTCAGTTCGTGACAATATCTACCTTCCCTTAGTCTTAAACAAAGTACCCTTATCTGTCATGCAAACACGTTTGGCAGAGCTTGCCCCACAATTAGGTCTCACTGATTTTCTAGATAAACAACCCTTTGAACTTTCTGGTGGTCAAAAACAAAAAGTTGCGATTGCACGTGCACTAATTAGCCAACCAGATTTAATCTTAGCTGATGAACCAACTGCTGCGCTGGATTTTAGAAATTCCGAAAATTTATTGCAGCTATTTGAACAAATCAATACAAATGGCCAGACAATTTTAATGGTTACACACTCAAGCCTAGTTGCTAGTCACGCCAAACGAGTTTTATTTATTAAGGATGGCATCTTATATCATCAGCTGTATCGTGGTAATAAAAATCCTCGCGAATTTGCCAAAGAAATTACGCTCTCACTAAACTCTTTCTTGGGGGGAATGTAAGATGCTTAGCATGAAATTGGCTTGGAATAATATAAAAAAATCACTAAACAACTTTGCCCCTTTCTTAATGACGACCACTGTGATGTATACAATTCTTTTTATCGTAGTGGCTCTTAGTGACTCACCTTCGCTTG
This sequence comes from Weissella oryzae SG25, assembly GCF_000691805.2. GTDB lineage: Bacteria > Bacillota > Bacilli > Lactobacillales > Lactobacillaceae > Weissella > Weissella oryzae. The sequence goes on from NZ_DF820484.1 coordinate 215,320, forward strand.
ACAAACTAGCCTCACCTGGCAACTCAATTGCTGCTTTTATGACCTTTGCTTTGGCAATCTTAACAATTTTCACTGCAATTATCTTAATTTATAGCTATCGCTTTTTACAACTTCAACGGTCTCGCGAATTTGGCCTATATGACATCTTAGGCTTTGGCAAATTTAAAATTATTATGGTTGCTGGTTGTGAATTAATCTACTCTTACTTTTTAACTGTTTTTTTGGGCACATTGGTAGGTAGTATCCTTGCTAAATTTCTTTTTCTAATTTTTGTAAACTTGATTGGTGGAAACTACTTTAATTTAATCATTTCATTTAATGTCATTAGTAAAACTGCCTTAATTTTCTTTAGCTTTTTTTTGTTCCTTTTTATAATTGGTGCATTCATCATTAATCGTCAAGCTGGCTTAACTTTAATTAATGCCAATAAAAAAGGTGAAACGGAACCACAAGCTAATCGTTTACTAGCTTTAATCGCAATTATTTTACTCGGTGTTGGCTATGGTCTAGCCTTATCAGTTCTTAACCCGATTGAGGCTCTCTTACGTTTTGCAATTGCAATTGTCTTGGTAATCTTGGGTACTTATTTTTTCTATATTAGCTTTATTACTTGGTACTTAAAATGGCGTAAAAGCCTAAAATCATACTATACAAATAAAAACTTCATTCCAATTAGCTCAATGCTATACCGAATGAAACAAAATGCTCTTGGATTGGCTAGTATTACAATTCTACTTTCCATGGCTCTAGTTACTATTGTCGTGACCGCAAGCATCTTTTTTGGTACCAATAATTTTGTCAGCCAACAATTTCCACAATCTGCGCGTGCAACACTACAGGTACCATTAAAAACACCAACTAGTGCAGTAACTCAAAAAATCAACCAAGCGGCCTCGCACGCCCACGTTGACATCAAACAAGTCAAAACCGTTGAAATTGTATATGGCTTAACCTTTGATAATCAAAATAGTACTAATAAAATTATCAATGCTGACCATACCGCGAAAACTCTCGAAACATACAAAACATTAACTGTTAATTTAATTACACAAACAGATTTCAAAAAACTTGGCAATCATCTACCAAATCTCGTAGAAAATCAAGTCGGCGTTTATGACCTTCAGGGTAATAAAGGGGAGCAACTTAAAACCATAAATTGGTTTGGTCAACCTTTTAAAGTTAAGTACCATATTACTCATTTAACCGATTATCCTGAATCGATTAACTACACAAACACTATTTTAATCGTATTGCCTAACAATCAACTTTTAAGCCAAGCACATCTAGCTTATAATAAAATCGCTTACGCTCATAATAAGTCAGATAACACAAAGACACTTATTTCTCTCTTCAATATTCCAGCGGCTAAGACCGATGCCTATTATCAAGCCTTTAACCATTTAATAGATCATACAGACTCCTTTAGTGGCTTTGTGTCATTTAAACATGTCTTAGCAAAACAAATGAAAGCAATCATCGGTGGCTTCTTATTCATTGGCTTCGTCTTAAGTATTAGTTTTATTTTGGGAGCAGCTTTAATTATTTATTACAAACAACTAACTGAAGGGCTTCAAGATAAACGAAGTTATGAAATTCTACAAGAACTTGGTTTATCAAAAATTGAAATTTCTAAAAGTATTGCAGTTCAACTTCGCTTTATCTTCCTTCTACCAATCATAATAATGATTGTCCATTTTTGCTTTGCTTATAAAATGATTCAAAGTTCACTAACTCTTTTTAGTATCAATGATTCAAGCTTAATTATGACTATTTCAATTTTAACAATTGCAATAATCTTCCTGCTCTACTGGTTAATTTATAAATTAACCTCAAAAGTTTATTACAAAATTATTGAACGTTAATTTAACTATCCTAGAGCAAAAAAGTCCCAGCAAAATTTACTTGCTGGGACTTTTTGTGACTTTTAATTTTTATGTTATAATCGCCGAATATACGATATATAAAAATTACAAAGGTTAATATTATATAGTAACAAGGAGTTCAGATGTTAAAAATCTTTATTGTTGAAGATGATCAAACAATTGTACGGATGTTAAAGATGGCTTTACAGAATGAATTTATTGTCCAAAGTGTACATAATTTCAATGCTGTTAAACAGGAAATCATTGAAGCTAAAGCCGACCTTGTTTTAATGGATATTCAACTTCCCTTTTTTAGTGGCTTCCATTGGACAACCGCTTTACGAGAAATTAGCAAGCTACCAATTATTTTTATTTCTAGTACTTCGGATGAAATGGATCAAATTACCGCAATGAACCAAGGGGCGGATGATTTTGTAACTAAACCTTTTTCAATTGACCTTTTAAAAGCTAAAATCACCGCATTGCTTCGCCGTACTTATAACTATGCCGGTAGCGAAAAACTCACCTTTGCTGGCTATGAATTAAGCGCTAACGTTCTTTCAAAAGGAACCAAGCAAATCGAACTAACTATTTCAGAAAACAAATTATTAACCCTCCTCTTCCGCGCAAATGGGGCCAATGTCACCAAAGAAAAACTACTTGAAACCCTTTGGGATAACGATGAATTTTTGGATATTAACACCCTTAATGTCAAAATTACCCGCCTACGCAAAAAACTTAGTCCAATTGGTTTCGACCAGCACATTATCACTAAACGGGGGATTGGTTATGCCCTTATTTAAATATCTCAAAGCCCAGTACGCACTAATTATTACCTTTTGCCTAGTTGCGCTTTTTTTACCGCTCAGCCTCTTACTATGGCATGTTCCACTTTTTGCTGCAATTAATAGTGGTACTACTGTTGGCTTGTTGGCTTTAATCTATTTAAGTTGGCACTTTTTAACTTGGCGTAAACAAGAACGCTTTACAGATAAATTATTAGAAGAAAATCACCAACTATCCACACAGCTTAGCGAGCAGATTAAAAACGAACAGGCCTTCAATGATATTATTCGCGTTTGGAGTCACCAGATGAAAGTTCCTATGACTGCAATTGATATGATGACGCAAACAAAGCTCGATGGCCAAGAATTACAAAATCAACTTTTTTATCTAAATTATTATTTAAATCTGCTCTTAGAGTATCAACGAATTATTAACCTATCTAGCGATTTTCGTTTTGAGGAAGTTTCTGTAAAAAGCAGTGCTGTTAAAATCATTAAAAAATATCGGACCTTTTTTATTCAAAAAGGCCTAACAATTACCATTCATGCTGACCCGGATTGGCAATTAATTACTGACCGTCGCTGGTTTGAACTAGCTTTAGAGCAAGTTATTAACAATGCCATTAAATATACTAAAACTGGTGGTATTACCATCGATATTCAGACCGGACAAATCAAAATTAGTGACACCGGGATTGGAATTCTCCCCGAAGATTTACCTCGCCTTTTTGAACACGGCTTTACTGGTTTTAACGGCCGTATTCAAGATAAATCATCCGGTTTAGGGCTCTACCTAAGTCATTTAATTCTCGAAAAACTGACGTTGCAAATTAGTATTAGTTCAACCATCGATGTTGGAAGCCAAGTTACAATTAAGAAATAAAAAACATCTTGAACCTGTAATCATAATAATGATACAAGCTCAAGATGTTTTTTATCGACGTCGATATTCAATCCGCCGTGCTTTGGCATTAGCCAACCGTACCGTTCGGTAAGCTTTAGCTGCCATCATACCAGTTAAACCGCTAGCGATAATAATCACTGGTACCATTGAAATTGCTAAACTTGCTGTCGACATTTCAAACTTTTCATGTCGATCACGATATGCAACACTCATAAAGTACCTCCATAATTTCCATAAAAACAATCAACTATGACCTTAATTATAACAGGAATGGGGCTCAATTAATGTAATTCAGCTGCTTTTGCTAAGTCAATCGCTGCTTCTATCGCTGCAAGTGTCCTAATCTTCCCTAGACGGGGGAAAATATGCTTAACGGTCAAATCATGTGCTTCTTCACTCATATCAGTCATTGCTTCAGGTACAAGAATCAAATCATAACCTGCTTGCGCAGCTTCTCGAGCCGTCGTATCTACCCCAATTGAAGTGGCAATTCCAGTTAAAATCACCGTCTTAATTCCTCGCCGCCGTAATTGTACATCTAAATCAGTACCATAAAAGGCACCCCAATTATGTTTATTTACCTTAATAACATTATCAGCCATAACATCATTAGCAATTGCTGTTGAATACGCTGTGAAGTCCTGGCTGGGCTGGTTGCTACCAAGCGATACTTGATCCGTTGCTGGTGTGAAACGTTCACCACCATTATTTTTGACTCGAATTAGGGCAATTAGAGCTGGCGTATTTTTCAATTGTGCTAATAGTTCGTTATTACGTTTAACAATTGTCTGCCCATCCTCTGGTGCTAGACCAGTACGCTCAGCAATCCCTTTTTGTAAATCGATAACCACAAGCGCGGTTGTCTTCAAATCCAATGTTAAGTTGTCCATCTTGCTTACTCCGCTTATATAAAATTATCTTATTATTAACCCTTTTGCTGATTTTGTAAATTAATCTCAAGCGTTAATTTTATTAATGCTATGTTAAAATATAGATATTGTAAATTGTCGAAAGGAGACTACCATGGGGAAACGTGACCTTTCAAAAAATAAAATTATCGATGCCACAATTGAATTAGCTAAACAAATTGGCATTGATAAAGTTAGTTTTCCGCGACTAGCAGAATATTTTAATATCAAAGCACCTTCACTATATAATCATTTTAGCAATATGACTCAAGTTCGTATTGAAACCGCCATCTATTTAGAGAACATTTTATTTGATCGTCTAATGAATAACCTTCCTGGGTTACGACCAACTGATGCTCTACGCAAATATGCGGAAATATATGAAATTTTCGCTAACGAATACAGTGCCGTTTATGAGTTATTAAACATTGTACCTCGTGTTGATAATAAAGAACTATCAGCTGTTAATCACGATATTTTTAATTTCATCAACCAAATTATTAGTAATTTTAAACTGGATGATGATGAAGTCGTCCATTCCAGCCGGATGTTCCGTTCCATGTTGCATGGCTATATCACAATGCGTCAACTTGGCTACTTTACTACACGTGAGCAGTTACCAAATGATTCATTCAACTGGATGGTTGAAAAGTTCATTTTGTCTTTACAAGCCCACGAGTAACTTATACTTAAAAAAGGACTGACAATGTGTTACAACACTTGTCAGTCCTTTTATGTTTCACGTGAAACATATTAGATTAAACGCTTACGAATATTTCCTGAAATCGTATCAATCAAAGTTACCATTACGATAATTCCAATCAAAATCATCCCCACTTGTGACCAATTACGTGTTTCAAGTGCAAAGATTAATGGTGCTCCCACACCACCAGCGCCAACCAAACCTAGAATTGAGGCTGAACGGACTGAAATCTCAAACCGGTATAAAGTGTAGTTCATAAACTCTGGCAAAACAGTTGGTAAGGTTGCTAAAGTCAGCCCATCTAAGGCCGAACCACCAGCGGCAATAATTGCTTCATTTGGTCCACGGTCAATGTTTTCAACTGCTTCTGCAAACAACTTACCCAGCATGCCGACTGAGTGAATCCCTAAGGCTAAAACACCTGCATAGGGTCCTGGTCCAACGGCCTTAATAAACATAATCGCTAAAACAATTTCTGGGAAAACACGGATAGCGGTCAGGATAAACTTACCGCTTGTTGAGCGGGGCGTCCACCAGCCCCGTACCGTCTTCGCTGCCCAAAAGGCAAAGGGTACAGCAATGATTGCCGAGATAAATGTTCCTAGAAAGGCAATTGCTAGGGTCTGAATTAAAGCTGAAAAAAGATCTTCGCCATCACCAGTGTAAAAATATGACCACTGTGGATGAAACAAACCATTCACGATTGAAGAAAAAATTTGCGCAGCAGTTGGTTTTACACCAGCTAATGGAATACCTGCAAAAGCCCAAATTAAGATAACCAGCGCTATCAAGCTGATTAACCAGGTACGACTACGTTGCCAAATTGTACGTTCGACTTTACTCATTATCCCAATGCCTCCCGTAAACGATTAGAAATTGTATCAACCAGCACAACAACAATCAAAATTGCAATAATTACGACCGCTGTTCGATCATAACGGAACATCGACAAGGTTACTTGTAGGTATAGCCCGACACCACCAGCACCTAGGTATCCCAACACCGTTGAAGCACGAACGTTGATTTCTAAGGTGTACAAAAAGTATGATGTAAAACTATTCAGAACTTGTGGCATAATCGCAAAGACAATTACTTGCCACGAATTAGCGCCAGCCGCCGTTAAGGCTTCAATTGGCCCCTCATCAATGGTTTCGATTGCTTCATAGAACAGCTTTGACATCATTCCAAATGAAAAGATTGTTAAAGCGCCCACACCAGCCATTGGGCCAATTCCTACAACCGCAACAAACAAGGCTGCGAGTAGTAAATCAGGCAAGGCCCGTACTAAATTCAAGAAGAAACGAACAACTTGTCGAATAACTCGACTCTTTATAATATTGCTGGCTGCTAATAAAGCAAAAGGCACAGAGATGATTGCTCCCAATACGGTACCAACAATTGCCATCTGAATTGTTTGTAAAATTGGCCCTATAATTGCTGAAAAATAGGTCCAATCTGGTTGAGCCATTTTCACCCATAAAGCACCAAACTGATCCCAAGAAAATTCAGCACCAGCCTGTGTATTGATTGCTGAGCCAATTAATAGCGCTAATATAATCAAGACGATAAAGAGGCTCTTAAGATGCCAACGAGCAAATGGTTGCTGCTTTGGTAGACTACTATCCATTATTTATCTCCTAGTTCAGCATAGATACCAGTGAAATCTGCTTCAGTAACCTCACTGATTGGCTTATCATAAACTAACTTTCCAGCGCGCAATCCAATGATGCGGTCCGCATATTGCATTGCAAGGGGAACTGAATGTAGATTAACAATTACCGTTAGTCCTAGCTCCTGATTTAAGCGCTTGAGGTCATCCATAACCATCTCAGTCGTCTTCGGGTCAAGTGAAGCAATTGGTTCATCAGCCAAGACTACTTTCGGTGCTTGCATCATCGCCCGAGCAATTGCCACCCGCTGCTGCTGACCACCTGATAACTCATCAGCTCGTGTATAGTATTTTTCAATCATATTAACCCGTTTTAAATTTTGGGCCGCCATTTCACGATCACCCTTAGAAAACAGACCAAATGTTGAACGGAAGGTTGAATAATAACCCACTCGGCCTGCTAGAACGTTGCGGGCGACACTCGCGCGTTTCACCAAATTAAAATTTTGAAAAATCATCGCAATGTTGCGACGTAGTAGACGCAACCCCTTACCACGCGCCTTGGTTATGTCTTCGCCATCAATTTCAATTGAACCTGTTGTAACATCATGAAGCCGATTAATTGCGCGTAAAAGCGTACTTTTACCCGCCCCTGAAAGTCCAACAATTACTAAAAATTCTCCTGAAGGAATTTCGAGATTAATACCATCTAGCCCAATTGTGCCGTTTGTATAAACTTTTGAGACATGCGCAATTTTGATGTTTCCTACCGTCTTAGTCATATTTCCATCCCATTATGTACAAAACGCCACCTGGTCATTAAATACCCAGTGGCGTTAATTACCAATTTAATTAAATCAAGCTCAAGGGCTTACTTAACATTTTGTAATTCAGATTGATACTTACGGACAATATCAAAGTTTGAATCCTTTGACTTTGCTACACCAGCCCATGAATAAACATTATTCATGATGTCCTTACCGTCCTTGGTCTTAGAAATTTTGACCATGGCGTTTTGAATTGTCTTAGTATCCTTGCTTGAGATTCCCTTACGCAAAGCGATTGTATCATTAGGAATCTTAGCAGTGTAAGCCAAGACACGTGTGTCCTTAAAGACGTCTGGATTGTCTTTCTTAACCAAGTTACGGGCATCGTCAAAGACGAAAGCAGCATCCGTATCACCATCAAGAACTGAAATAACACCTTGGTCATGACCCTTAACGGTTACTAAGTCAGAATTCTTTACGACATTCATCCCTTTTTTATTTAGGTCAACAACGGGGAACATGTACCCTGCATCGGAAGTTGGATCTTGAACCGCAATCTTCTTACCCTTCAAGTCTTTAACTGACTTGATTGGTGAATCCTTCTTGACCAAAATTTCTGCCCGGTAATAGTTGACCAACTTGGTTGTACTATCACCAGTGTTGTTATCTGTTAAACCATAACGTTCTGACTGCAAAATAACTTTTGCACCATATTGTTGGTGTGCTTGAACATAGGGATCAGGTGGCAAGAAGCCCATGTCAACTTTCTTTGAACCCATCGCCTCAACGACAGTATTGTAATCAGTAGAGACTGTCACATGTACCGGAATACCGAGTTGCTTTGAAAGTAAGCCTTCTAGGGGCTTAGCCTTAGCTTCAATGGTATCTGCTTGTGATGAAGGAACAAACTGCACGTTTAATTCCTTTAGAGAAACTTTCTTAGTTGCAGCAGATGCGGTTGCGGGGGCAACAACTGACAGTGCTGATGCAACTGTCAAAGCTACTACGCCGACGGAAACTACCTTTTTTATCATTTTCCCAACTCCATAAAACGAATGATTTTTATTACGACTTGTATATTATACGTTTTTTACCCAACGTTCAAGTTTCATTTAAGCTGTTTCAAGTCATTTTTGCGTTTTAAGGTGAACATTTATGCAAATTCGCATAAATGTTTGATGTTTTGACCAATGCCATTTTATCAGAATTAAAACGTTTTTCTATTGGCCAATGTTATCGCTTTCAAAGTAAAAATAATCTTCTTTCCCTTGAGCTTTAAATTACAATAAAAAACCGATTAAACTGGTTACCCAGTTCAATCGGTTGATAACTGTTTATTTAGTTCCAATTTGTAAAATTACCATAAAGAGAATAAAGACTGTCGCTAAGACATACATAATCGGGTGCACTTTCTTAGCCTTACCAGTAACAATCATCATAATTGGATAGATAATGAAACCTAATGAAATTCCATCTGAAATCGAATATGTTAGTGGCATCGCTAAAATCGTGATGAAAGCTGCAGATGCAATTGGGAAATTTTGCCAATTAATGTCTGCAAGGTTACTAGCCATCAAAATTCCAACAACTACCAAGGCTGGTGCAGTAACTTGTGAGGTTACAACCGTCAACAATGGTGAAAAGAATAACGATAGAATGAAGAATAGTCCGGTAAAGACTGAAGTTAATCCTGTCCGGCCACCCATAGCGATTCCAGTTGATGATTCAATGAAAGCCGTTGTTGGTGAAGTTCCTAAAATTGCACCACCCAACATTCCAATTGAATCAGCCATCAAAGTCCGACCAGCGCGTGGCAACTCATTATTAACCAAGAAACCAGCTTGCTTGGCAATTCCAATCAATGACCCAGCGGTATCAAAGAAAGCCACCAAGAGGAAAGTCAGAATAACTGGCACCATTTGCGGCGTCCAGACGTCCTTTAGACCAATGAAGGCTTGACCAAAAGTTGGCTTTAAGCTTGGTACAGTTGAAATTAATTGATGTGGCAAAGGAATAAAGCCAGTTGCAATTCCCGTCAAAGCAGTAACCAATAATCCAATAAAGATTGCACCTGGTAAATTACGGGCAAACAAAGACAAGGTCACTAAAATTCCAAAAATTGTTAGCAAAGCTGCTGGCGAAGCAAGATTCCCCAAACCGATAATCGTTGACTTATTGGCAGTAATCACACCACCATCAACCAAACCAATCATGGCAATAAAGAGCCCAATTCCACCCGCAATTGCGGATTTTAAATCAGCCGGGATTGCATTGATAATCTTTTCGCGGATTTTTGTAACGGTCAAAATGTAAAAAATAACCCCAGCCACAAAAACACCTGATAATGCTGTTTGCCAGCGAATTCCCATGCCAATTACAACTGAATAAGCAAAGAATGCGTTGATGCCTAATCCTGGTGCGATTGCAAACGGATATTTCGCATAAACACCCATAAAAATCGTCGCAATTGCAGCTATTAAACCAGTTGCGACAAAGACGGCCCCTTTCTCCATACCGGCAGCGCCTAGGACACTTGGATTGACAAACAAGATATATGCCATCGAAACAAAGGTTGTTAGACCTGCCACAAACTCTGTCCGTACTGACGTCTTGTTCCCCCTCAAGTCAAAGTAACGTTCTATCATTAACAGAACTCCTTAAATAATTTATTCAAATTTTTCACAACTAAGAAATTATGCCACCATCACTTGGTTAATTCAATCATTTATCCATAAAAAACTAAAAAATTCGAATAAAACCGCTTTCAAAAACAGTAAAATCCGAACATTTATTTTTATATTCAATTTTAGGCAATTATCCAGCTATTATTTATCATCTTTATGTAGAAATAGTCGAATAATCCATTCACGTACCCTGGCTTGCCGTAGTAGGATCAGCATAATCAGTAAGATTGTGCCTAGTACCCACCAAATTCCGCCCCCTGGTAAATTTAGATGACCAAAGAAATAACCAATTCCTACTATTGAGAAGGACCATAAGAAACTAGCAAAGGCTGCATAACGAATATAGTTTACAAAGGCCAAGCCTAATTCGTGTGCCAATAAAGGTACTAAAGTTCGAATAAATGGCACGAAGCGACCAACAACAATAAACAATAGCCAACGGCGATGATGAAAACCATCACGTAGCCGCCCCATCGTTGCCCCATTAATGTGTTTATCAATCCATTTAATCCGACTAAACTGCCGTAAGAGGAAAGCACCAAAGTAATAATTAACCGCATCACCAGCCAAAGAAGCCGCGCCCAGGATAAAAGCACCCAGTAAGTAATGACCAAAGTTATGGCTTTCACCTGCGAATGACCCCAATGCCAACAAAATTGTGTCACCAGGAATAAAACCAACAAAAATACCGGCCGTCTCAATGAAAATCAATAAAAACAGAATTAATAAGACTGAAAACGAAAACATACTACCTGAAGCCGTTATATTATTCAGCCATACTGGCATACTTTCTGCGAGTATTAACATCTCTTCACCTCCCCCAATTAATTGAACCTTATAGTACCATAGTCATTTAAAGTAAACATGAATTTTTTTAAGGAATGCTGTCATTGCCCAAATATTTTGCTAGACTTAAGCCATTACTGCTTTTAAGGGAGCAACCAGTCTAATGTATGAAACGAACCAAGGAAAAAGACCACTAACAACCTTTGAAACGCTCTTCTATTTTGCTGCCGGGTTACTTTTTAACGCTCTTGGCAATGGTTTTACTGTTGCAACGAATATGGGCTCTGCCCCATGGACGGCCTCCGCTGCTAACTTAGCTTTAGCGCTCCATATCTCAATCGCCGATATTCTTTTGGCTTATGGTTTACTAGCTGCCATTGCAACACTTATTATTTTACGCCAATTCGACTGGCGCCGTTTAATTGGTAATATGATTTTCGTGGTGCTGTTTAGCGAAATCATTGGTCAAATTGCCCAAATCTTCACTAATTTCGGCCTAATGACTGCCCCACTTTGGATCAGAATTACGCTTGATTTTATCGCAATTATCTCCGTCGGCATTGGCGTTTCAATTACCCAACGTTTACAGTTCGTCCTGCATCCTTTAGATGATTTAGTTGTTGTTACCCGTTTTAAATATTTTCATGGTGACGCAAAAATTGCGCAACTCGTTAATTTCGCTTTCCCAATGTTAATTTCTTTAAGTATCTGGCTGATTACCCGCCAACTAGTTGCCTTAAATATCGGAACGCTCTTCTCCTTCCTCTGCCAGGGTTACATTATTCAGAATGCCGACCGATTGGTATTTCCACATCTTGTACATAAACATAAAAATTTTTAATACTAACTCTAACTGTAACAGCACTTGCACTTATCAAAATCGCAAGCTGCTTAATATCAATCGCTAAAAATCATTTACCCGTCGCAAAATTATTTTAATGAGTTATCCTAAGAAAAAATGGAGTAAATAAAATGAAAACATACGCTATAATTGGCAACCAATATGAAGGACTTTATACTCAACCGTGGTCTAAAGTTCAACCATTAACTAAAACACGACCAGCCCCCAAATTTAAGGGTTTTGATTCAAAGGCCAGTGCCCAAATTTGGTTTGATCAAGAAAAGGCAAGCCAAAATTTGAGGCACCGACAATACACAACTGTTTATGATGGTGCTTTTACGGCTGAACCACAGCGCTACTATATTTTTACCGACGGTGGTAATCGTAATACGGGTAATCATGCTGGTGGTCACGTTAAACCAACTGACAAGGCTGCATGGGCGATTGCTATTTACCAAGGTCCAAACCTCACACAGCCGCTTTATACTGATAGCCAGGCTTACTTAGGTCGAACTAATAATGATATGGAAGTCCAAGCCCTTCTACACGCTCTAGAAGCCGCTGAGAAGTTCACAGAACCATTCACCATCGTTAGTGATTCGAAATATGTCCTTGATACAGTAACTAACTGGATGTACAACTGGCAGCGGGCCGGTTGGAAAAAAGCTTCTGGCCCAATCGCCAATTTAGCAAGTTGGCAAAAAATCTTTACCCTTGTAACAGCCCAAGCTGACCGCTTAGCCTTCATTTGGGTTAAAGGACATGCCAGTAGCGCTGGTAACATCATGGTCGACCAGTTGCTAAATACCGCTATGGACCAACTATAAACAAAAGAACCCATACCTAGTATGGGTTCTTTATTTTTCTGTTGAAATACTAAAACTAGTCTTACTTGTTCCATTTGTAACGCGAACAAAGTTTGTGAAATTTTTCAGGCGATATTAGCATTGCCCCGAGAGATTTTGTATAAATATACAAAACATTATGTAAAGCCTAGTACCAAAGGGTTTCTATTGTTTTAAAAACACCCTCATGCTCATTATCAGTCAATGCTTGCTCAAATTTTCCATCTAATAAATACGCATCACCGTTTGGCATTGCCCGAGGAAACCCTGCGGCACTTAGCATCTCGTAATCATTTAAACCATCGCCAAAGGCGGCTAAATCCTCCTCCAATGTTAAGCCATAGTATTTAGCCAAAACAGCCAATCCACTAGCTTTATTAACGCCTGGACCAACAATATCAACCGATCCATAGCCGGACGTAGTAACGTGTCCTTGATTTTTAATCACACTTCGGGTCTGCTCGATAAATTGTTTTGTATCTTCTGGTCGAAAAGCAATCGTAAATTTTAAAATTTCGTCCGGCAATTCATCGATTGACTTGATTATTTCTAGTTCAAAACCTGCTAAGCGTAATTGCAACGTATGTGGCCAGTTTATACGCGCCTGATCTTGTAACATATACAGTTTATGCCGACTTGCGAAAGCCGCCCCAATCTTTGGCCGAAACGGCATTTGTTCAACTACATCCATTGCATGTTTTAATTCACTTTTCGATAAAAAAGCCTCTTTTAGAGTGTCACCCGCCGCATTTTGCACTAAGGCACCGTTATCAACTACTAAATCTACCTGACCAATAAAATCTTTAAATAATTTATTTACATTAATCATGTCTCGGCCAGTCGCAATTATGAAATGAGCGTCTACCTCCCGCATCTTATTTAGAATTCGTTGAAAACGTTGATGATTGTAACTTTTATTGACTGTTAAAAAAGTCCCATCTAAATCGCTTGCTATTAATCTTGGGTTTGTCATTCTGTCACTTCCCTTTCTAGCTAATCTAATCTCACTTAAATTTTACCTGGATTTACTAATTAAAGCAGAGAAACCGCCTACTCTTTTGATGAAATTAACAAGATTAGGTTATTATCAATCAGCTGACCTTTTACTTTTCCTTAAAAAGTACATTTTGCCACTTATCCACCTACTTATGTGGATAATTACCCCATATCAACGATATCCTTGTGGATAACTTGTGGATAAAAGCACGACTTTTTCACCAAAAGCCTTTATTAACGGGATAACTCTTCCTGTTGATAACCTGTTAATAACCAGTTGCAAAGTACAAAGCCCGCCATATCAGGTATTCAACCCCTAATTAAGTTTAAACTGGTTGATTTAAGCTTTAAAAGCTAATTTATCACATTTAATGCATTTTTCATTCGTATTTTTTTAATTTTTTCCTTTTTAATTAAGCTTTAACGTGGTTATAACATCATAGAAGCGAACTTTTTACGTCGCCACCTTTAATATAATGTGGATATTAACGATTTACAGGCAACGTTCAATGTGGACAACTAAATTAATGTCCACAAGATATTGTGGATAACTCTGTGTGTAATGTGGACAAATACTAAGTAATCAACCCTTCAAACTTATCCACAATATTTTTATAAGTTGTGGATAAAACTTCTTTTTCTCCTTTTTCATAACGCAAAAACCCTTTAAAATAGGCATTTAACCTAGTTAAAAACTTTATTAGCATATTGTGGATAAATTCCATTTAACAACTTATCCACAAATGTTAAACTTGATTAAGAATCTATAAAACTATTTAAATTGGAGTAAGCTAATTTATGAATATCAAAATAATCGGTGTTGGTAAACTTAAAGAAAAGTACCTTAAGGATGGTATTGCTGAATATAGTAAGCGTATGTCTAAATTTGCTAAGTTTGAAATCATCGAGGTGCCAGATGAACGCGCACCTGAGCAACTATCGACTGCCCAGATGCAGCAAGTTATGCAAAAAGAAGGTGAACGAATTCTAAGCAAGGTTAAAGACCGTGAGTATGTATTTGCCTTGGCAATCAAAGGGGCAGAGCGCTCTAGTGAAGAGTTAGCCGCTGAAATCAGTGAATTAACTATCCGTGGTGATTCCGACCTTACCTTTATTATTGGCGGCTCGCTCGGCTTAGCACCTGAAGTTTTGAGCCGTGCGGACACACAAATTAGTTTTGGGCGTTTTACACTTCCCCATCAACTAATGCGGCTTGTCCTAAGTGAGCAAATCTATCGGGCCTTTATGATTAACGCACATAGTCCCTATCACAAGTAACTGCTCACTTTCATGTTACAGTCCATGCTTAATTTTATATTAGAGCCCCACAATCAAAGCTTATTGTGGGGCTTTTTGTTATCCACAGAATGCCGAGAGATTCACATATTTATACACAGTTAAATGTTTGTAGTTCTATTTAAGATTCCCGTTACAGTTTCCCCGAGAAATATATAAAAAGGGGGTGTCTTGACTCTTACAGGGGCTGACTTTATGGTGTAGTTCCCGTTTTTCATCCGATTAGATAGCAATATATTTATTTAGTCGCTATCTCCATTCTGATCTTTGCAGTAGCCCTCTGCTTTACGATTTTCTCATATAGTCCAGTTGCTTCAATTGTGTCTAACTGCCAAGGTAGCCCTGAGCTTCGTACTCCACTAGATAATGGATGTGCTGGTTCCTTCTCATTTTGCGATACTAGGACTTTTATCTTATCAACTGCCAACACTAGAAAGTTATTCCCGGCCACTGTTCCAACTTCAATTCCACACCAAATCAACCGCCACACCCGCGCACTAAAAAACGCTTCATCATCCATCCACAGATTTGACTCCACGTTGACCTGTTTTTGACTGACGAAGCGCCATTACATCTACATTATTTACATTTACTGCTTGTTAAATCTGTTTCACCCCACTATTGAGACTCCAATCAACCTGCTCCACGCTAACTAAACCATCTTGATTAGTATTAATCTTTACTGCATGCATCTTTTACCCTCCAAATAAAAATAGGGCACTGCTCTTAGTTTTTGTAACCTAAATACCTTATTAAAATATATATTTAAAATTACAAATCAAAAATTTCAGATGGACGTAATCCCCCAAAAAATAAGATCGACAAACGCGAATTAAATCGGACCATATTTTTAATATAGGAGCACTTTGACAATCGGAAGGAATTTTTTTAATTCAAATTATAGTCCGGTTTATCCGTTGTACCTTCCCAGATAGTAATCGGATGGATGTACTCTTTCTTGGTTTGCTTGCCACTCATACGAGCTTCAAGTATATCAACTGCAAGATCAGTCATATTATCTAATGGCTGTATTATTGTCGTTAATTGTGGCAATACATTGCGTATCAATTCTGTACCATCATAACCAATTATCAATAAGTCATTAGGAATAGATAAACCTCGGGTTTGAGCAACTTGCATGGCAAAGGCCGCATCTGTATCATTACCTGCGAATATGGCATCAATATTTGGATTTTCTTCAAATATTTGATCCAATAAATCCAATTTCTTTGTAATTGGTATATCAAAATCTATAATATATGTTTTTCCGTCAAGATTGTTTGCTTCCATCACGGATTCATAACCTAGACGCCGTTTTTGCATAGGACTTTCTTTTTGAGAAACATTTGTATGGACTATATTTTTTGCTCCCTGGTCAATCAATCGTTCAGTCGCTAGCACTCCGCCTTTGTAATTATCTGACTCGATAATAGGTATATCATCGTTGATAATTCTGTCGATCGCAACTATTGGTAAATTTTGCTGCCTATACTCAGCTATATTCTGATTATGGGTTCCAACTATTAATCCGTCCACTTGTTTACTTAGTAATTGATTAAGGTAATCAATTTCCTTACTAGCATCATTGGTTGAGTTTCCAATTATCACTTTATAGCCTTTTTTATACAATTTCTTTTCTAACAAACTCGCCAATTCACCAAAAAAAGGATCAGATATCGTCGGCAATAAAATGCCAATTAAGTTTGTTTTAGTTTTTAACAATTGCCGAGCAACAATATTTGGGTGATATCCTAATTCACTTATTGCTAAGTTTACGTTATCAATTGTTTTTTGGCTCAAATAACCTCGATTATTTAGGACTCTGGATACGGTCGTTTTCGAGACGCCAGCATGTCTCGCAACGTCCTCTAATTTTGGTGTTGGCATGATTAATTCCTCCATACATTATATTTTACACAAAAAACCCTTAGATAATAACCTTACGGTTTAGGTCTAAGGGTTTGTACTATTATGCTTTTAATTCTTGGTATGCCAATGCAAAATTCCCTAAATTCGCTGAGCCATTGTCTTTAATTAATGGACGGGTCAAGTACTGATTTAGGTTTGGAATATCAATATATCCATTCATCATTTTCTTAAATTGATTACGAATTTTACTCATCAATGTATCATTGATAACCCCACCTCCAAAAACAATTTTATCAGGGCGAATAATTAATGTCGTCTGCATAGCTGCCTGAGCGATATACCATGCCATAATATCCCAAACATGATCATCGAGTGTAACATCAGCACCTTTTTTTCCTAATCGTGCTTCAAATGTGGGACCGGCTACCAGTCCTTCAAGACAATCATCATGGAAAGGACAAATTCCCTTAAAATTCAAATCATCAGGATGTCTTTTTACAAAAACATGGCCCATCTCAGGATGTCCAAGTGATCCAACGAAGTCTCCGTTTACAACAGCGCCAGCCCCAACACCTGTACCGATAGTGTAATAAACTAAAGAATTGGTCTTTTCATTAGCCAATGTAGACATAACATATTCTCCATACGCAGAACCGTTTACATCGGTTGTCCAAGTGATAGGTACATCAAAATGTTTCTTTAGCGTTCCAACGAAGTCAACGTCTTTCCAACCCGGTTTTGGCGTATTTGTGATAAATCCATATTTCTTTGAGTTTTTGCGTATCTCAATTGGTCCAAATGACGCAATACCGATTGCATCTAGGTCAAACTGCTTGAAGTAATCAATAACTTTTTCTAAGGTTTCTTCTGAATTAGTTGTTGGAATTGATACTTTATCCAAAACTCTGTAATCTTCGTTTCCAACAGCACAAATGAATTTTGTACCACCTGCTTCAACACTACCAATTAACATAATATTTTCTCCCTCTTATTATAAGATTTCACAGAATTCGATAATAACGCCTTCAGGACCGCGAATATTGAAATACTTAATGCCATTCTCCCAAAACGGTAATAATTGAATTTCATTGTCAATCATCGAAAAGCCCTCTTTTTTAGCATCTAAGAAAGCCTGGTCTATGTCTTTAACGTTTAACGAAATGTGATTAATAGCTCCAGCAGCATCAACAATATTGTCTAATTGCCATGTTTCAATTACTAGATGGTCCTTTTCCATGAAAATGACTTTTCCGCTTGGAAAGTCTCCAATTTTAGTAAAGCCAAGTTTCTCCCAAAACTTTTCTACTTCATTGAGGTTTAAGGTTGGAATGCCGATGTGTTGTAAACCGTCAAAATCATTTTTTAACATACTTTTTCTCCTAATTGATTCGTTGGTGTTTTAGACTCGGAATTATATGACTATCTGCCCAACCAGTGATTCCACCCTGGAAGATGAATGCAAATATTGTTCCTAAGCCGTAATTAGTGAAATCTGGATAAATAATTATTGCAATTAAGCCAATAATTGTAGGTGGTATATATGATACCCACATCGCAATGATTGCATTTCCTTTAAAGTATTTAAAACGAAGGATTTGCATAAGATCATCAGCAGGATGAAGGACTAAATTAACTCTTTGATAAATCGAAATAGCTACAGCTATAAAAAACACCCCAATGAAATTTAACAATGTATAGCTGGCACCACCAAGTAAATTATGAACATCTGGAAATAAACCTGAAAATTCAGTAGCGAAGAAACTGATTAACATTGAGAATGGAACCATAAATGCGAGATTCCCAAAAAAATTTTTCCAGTCAAAATGTCCTTGTAATATAACGTTCAGTAGTGCAGTCAGAACGCCGAATCCAAAGAAAGTCCAACCTAACATGCTAGTTGATCCGTTAAATACGGCTTTATTAAACCCTGATTGAGTAGCGGTCCAGTATGCTGATCCCAATATCGAAGGATGCATCTTCTGACTTGTCACTATTGTTAATACATTACCAAATGAGTTTAATAATAGAGACAAAATGAAATAATAAATTGAGTGACCTAATGACATAGTATTAGACCGATCAAGGGCCTTATGATTAAGCATTCTATTCCCCCTTCTTTATATGCTTGAATGATGTTGGTTAAATACCTCTATAAATAAAAGCGCTTTCATTAATTTAAATTATAGTCGTAAAAAATTAACTGTCAATCGATTGACATAAATTCATTTTAATGTAAGTATCAAAATATTGTCTTATGAATTACTATTACTACTTCTGCTTTGTCGGCAAACAGAAAAACCATACCCGAAAGTATGGTTTTGTTATATTATCTCTTAATTTATGAATCTTCGAATGTACATACTGATAGCTATAACCAATATTAGTCCTATTATTGAAAGCCAAATTTCATTATTCATCATTCTTTATTAGGATATTTACAATCTCTATGGCAACAGTACAAATCATCGCCTTACCTATTTGGATAAATTATTTCGTTGCTAATAGTGCATTTTACTGAAGATATAATTCTTTAAATATTTCCAATGCAGTTTCTAATTCTTTTGAATTTTTCCCAAAAGCATATTCTACTTTTTCTCTTAAATCCTCCTCAACTAAATTATAAAATGGCGTAATCGGCATAATAGAATCCTGTGGATAGCTTGGGTTTTCAACCATAATAGATAATATTCCACCTGAGCCAGCATTGAACTGCTGATTTTTTGCCGTAGCAGTAATTCCAATACGTACATTTTTCCCAAAACCAGGTAATTCAAAAGAGAAATTTTCATAGTTTGACTCGCGAATAGCTATCTCATCTAAATTGATAAGGAATACATTATTCATTGCTTGCTTCAAATTAATATAGCCTACACTGTCCCTTACTGGTAAGTAGTTTTCCATTATTGTTTTACCGCCTTCCAATGACCATCAAATTCTTCTATTTTATAACCATTACTTTCCAAGAAAGTTATTTCTTTGTAGTAAGATGTCTCTTCACCAGTCACACTATAATTTTCAAACTCAATATAAGGACTATCATTTAAAATAATATTTTTACCTTCATTAACCTGATCCACTAGAAACTGGTGATTAACTTGAAATGGAACTCTATCACCAATTCCCTCCATTGCCTTCCATCCATCATCACCGGCATCAAAATATGTCATTCCATTAGTATATGCTATCTGTTCATATGAATTCACATCTTTAGCTTTGAACTTCCCCAATAATGTAGTATCTGCACTCTCGTTATGGGTAGTAAATTCAACTAACGCATCGATATCTTCCTGACGAATATTTAATTTATCAATTCCTGTTGCATAGTCAATTAAATCACTTGTACTAAATCGCTCCGCAGTCGATAAGTGCTCCCTACCAATTTCAATGATTTTTTCAGCTTTAGCTGCACCTTCTCCAAGTTCAGCGCCCTTAAGTCCAACCTTCAACTCACCAGCACCGACAAACAAGCTACCAATATCAAAAACATAGCCACCTATCTTATAATTGTCACCTTTCAAAACAGAATTTGCCATATCACCAAAATAATTTTTTACTGATTTTAAATCATTCGAAGATATTTTATTAGCTGTTTTTAGAAGATTTTGCATATTCTCAGGTAGCACAGGTCGAATTATTTGCAAAGGTTCCGTATTGCTAGCCAACCAACTGATTGCGTGTTCTCCAGCCGCTACAAAATTATTTAATGCACCCGTTTGGTCATCAAGCTCCCATTGACGTTGTTTCTGACCCGCCGCAAAAGTTATGCCAATTTCTGCAACCTCAAAACTAGCTTGTAAAGCCTGCGAAGCACCAATTGCCACAGAGGATACTAACTTACCGGCTGCCCCAATCATCCCTTCTAATTCAAGCATACTTCCCTTAACACCACCAAGTAGCCACGGTACCTTTAAGTCTTTTGTATTCTTAACAATATTCTTATCCCACCAGTTACCGATGCCAGCGGCCTTTTCTTCTAACCAACTAGTAACCGGGTGACGTTTACCCCACTGCGCTCGACGCCGCTTCTGTTCTTCAATTGCCCTTTTTCTTGCGGCTTTTTCACTAGCAATTATTTGTTTATCAATTTGATTAATTTCCGTTGCAAATTCATTATTTTTAAACGTTGCCTGCAACTTTGCATCTGAATACGCCAATCCCGCAACTGATTTAGAAGCTGCTAGCTCCATTTTCGCTCTATTAGCTATTTCCTCAACTGTACTAGCCTTGCCCGCTGCATCAAATTGATGAACTGATTGAATTGTATCAGTTAATACTTTTTTTGATTCTCTAATTGCATGATTAAAATCTGTTGTTGATGGATTCTTCAAGGAAACAATGTCATCTACGCCATGATAAATCTGTGCAAATTTCTTACTAATTTGGTTATTTTCGTCAATTAATTTTTCTAAGTCACGACTCAAGTCTTGGAGAATATCCTCATCTAAGATAGCATTTTCATCAGTTTCTTTTACCATGCTTTGGAAAGCTAGAATTGTCTGTTGATAATCTTGGACCAAAATTGTATCCATATCCTTAATAGCTTTTTGTAGAGGTACATGCACATTAGCTGCATTATTCTTTACCGCTTCACCTGTTGCGCCTTCAAAAGCATTTGTATTAACAATATTTTGAAAACCTTTACTCGCTTTATCAGCCGCATCTGCTTGTTTTTTCGCTGAATTTTGCAAATGATTGAGATTCTCAGATATCTCTTTCATATTGATATGGAAGCCCATTTTACTCCCCCTCAGATTGCTGACTTAGCTCAACAATCTCTGCTAGGTATTCTCGAGCAACCTCGTCAGGCATAAAAGCTGAAGACACCTGTTGATTGGCTAATTGTGACGCCTTTAAAATCTTCTCTTCCATTTCTTTTTCTAATTCATTGGTGTAACCAGGGGAAACCACGTTCTCAATCATCATATTTGATACACCAATTGGCTCAACTTCTGGTAATGCTCCCAATGGCCAAATCACCGTAATATAATCAAACAAATAATTTGCATATACTCCTGGTAAATCTTGCTTACGTCCAGTGACCATCACTAAAACTTCTTCTTGATCTGAAACCATCTCTTGCCACTTATCAGGTAACATTTCGCGGTTTAACTTTAAAACCGTTCCTAGTGGATGAACTGGGCTATACACAGAATCAATTAATCCCATTAAACGCAACAACTGATTAAAAATCAGGGACTTTCTGTATGGTCCAACTTGTAAATCTACGTTCCCCGTTACCCAATCAAAATCAGCCTTAACTAAAGGCCCCATCATAACTTGGTGTGAAAAAACTTCACCTCGTTTACGGATTACCTGATAAATATCCTTAAACACTGCTTGATTAATACCTAAACTCATTGCTAATGTTATTAAACTATCATCCACCAACGGTGCAATAATTTCGTCTGCTTTTAAAACCGTCTCAATAACCTTATTTGGTTCAATATGTTCTTCCATTATCCTCTCCCCTTAATATGTGTTGCATTCTTAGCAATGTTAGCAGCTGCTTTACCATCAAAATCCACCACATTTTGACCAACAGATAACATCTTCGCAGTATCGTTACTTGCCACTTCCTGCGTTGCTTTAACAACACTGTTTACCTTATTTTGAATATCCTCAAATTTTTTAAAACGCTGAAGGTTAGTGCTTCCTGTACTGGTACCTGAAATAGTTGGTACCGCTGTTGCTTGGGCCTTTGCAGTATTGACCAATTTAGTCCATTCACCATGCGAAAATTTTATTTTTGCCATTTAAATATCCCCATTTATTTAATCGCTGCCATAAGTCCGCTAATTGTTGCATTAATCTCCGCCATTGCTCCACCAACGCTTGACTCTTCAAATTCCAACTTAGCAATTTTACGATTTAAAGCATTAATTTCGTCCTGATTCTTATCATATTCGCTCTTAACGGCCTTAATAATTTGCTCACTGCTTTGTTCAAACTTTTTTCGTCGAGACCCTTTAAAACTCCCTTGTGCAGTTTTCTTAACTTCTCGGTTCACCTTCGATTTAAAACTGTTTAACTCGGACATTTCACGCTCAGCTAAACGTTTAGCATCTTTCAGCCGTTCTAACTTTTGAGCAATTTGTTTATGTTGTCCCATCTTACTGTCATATTCCTTACGGAAATTAGCTACCTTGGAGTTAATTGCCTTATTAGCAGCTTCTTTAACCTTATCTAGTTCACTCTGTCCCATTTTTACCCCCGCTTAAAAAAGGCGATGAATTCATCCATAACCCATCGCCTTTTTATCAAATTTTAAAATCCAAAACTCTTAGCGTCTTGTTGGTCACGCTCTTGAACTGTTTGTGCGTATTGATTCAACTGTTGATTAATATTCGATAGCAATTCTTCAAACTGATTAACTTGCTTTTCCAATTGTGCATATTGTTGCAAATATGACTGGAAAGCTTGTCCTTGCCATTCGGAAGCAATTTGGTCATTCATTGACTTAACTTGTTGCTTGGCTGCTTCAATTTGGTCCCGTGCCTGTGTATAAACCTTTGCTTGTTGAATCAACGTCTCCGGTGTTACTGAAATTTGTGCCATTATTTCCCCTCTTGTTAAAAACCAATTCTTCATTATTTGCTCATCATTTAACTAACTCACTTTAGATATAATATCATGTCAGCTAAATTTATTCAATTGGAATACAAAGAGAATAATTGAATCACTTTAAAAAATGTTTTAATTATTGTTTTTACAAAAATAACAGTTGTTAACATCGTAATGAATTACGCCATCTCCCTTTATATTTATTCTTAGTCAAAAATAAAAGGTCACTCCATCTTCCAAAACATTAATTTCCTAACTCACTAAAATAACTTACAAAATTTGAAACATTGTTCCACATGAAACCCTCAAGTTTCAAATACTAATTCACAAATAAAACTGGGTAACTCTCTTAGTCCATCTATTTCAAATTTTATTCTTAGCTCCTTAAAACCATGATATTTCTAATGCTCTGTACAATAATTAAAATATCCTGCCATAACCACATAACTTCAATCTAAAACCTCGCTTATCCTAGTTCAAAACCTCCTACCATAGATTTACCTATCCTCTCCATTACAGCGCTAGAAAAATAAAAAATCCGACTAAATCAATAGTCGGATTTCTCATTCTTATTGCGATTCAAACCGTTCTTCTGGGTTCTTCAAATTCTTATAATCCATATTCATCTTAGAAATTAGTTTTTGTGAATCGTCCTTAAAAGAACCATACATCATTCCACCGCTCATACTAATAATCGTCTGCCACTGTACATTCTTCATAGTCGTTTCAGCTGCAGTCATGCCATCAGGAACTTGCGCATATTGCATTGTATACTGACCATCATTGCCTATAACGTATCGGTAAGTGTGTTCTGCCCAATTACTCAAACCATCATTAACATTTGTAAAGTATATATAACCGTTACTACCAAGGTAGACTTCAAAATTTGCTCCTGAAATGGGAACTTTATCATGATCTGAAGCCCAAGCATAATAAAGCATTACAGCGAGTTGCTGCTTCTCACTCGCTTTTTCAAAATCCTCATCGTCCTTCTTATTCGTATATTTAATTTCCTGTGCTTGCGTAACCAAAGCCTTGCTAGCATTTTGATACTTCTTACTATCAGCATACTTAATTGCTAACTTTTTAAGGGAGTATACATGTGGCGCTTCATAGTCTGACGTTTTTACGTTCATCATATAGACAAACAACTTATCCTTGTCCCAACGTATTTTAGCAGAACTAATCGTATACTCAGATGAGCTCACCTTACTAAACACTACATACTTATTTTCTTTAGTTATATCCGTATCATATGTTATATGTTTACCCTGTGCATCATTCACTTGGGGCTTTAGATAACTCATCTCAAGTGCACCCAATGTAAGTTTTTGTTTGCTAGTTAGTTGCTTATAATCAGTATTTAAATGATTGCTTCCCACTTCTTTAGGTCTTGAGCTTATGTAAAAATACAATACTCCCCCTACTACAACTAATATTACTAACCCAATTAATAAACTAAACAACTTTTTCTTCTTCACAATTGTATAATCCCATTCCTAATATTCTATAACGTTTAGTATATCAGTTATATTAATTTATATCACTAACCATCCTCAAGTGTAACTCACTGGCTTTTGAGTTTACTCACTTCTCAAAACTACATTTAGTCCAAAATTTCCACCTTTTCTCTGGAATTATAGTATTATCCCTATACACCATTTCAAAATATTACTCGCCTCAGCACTCTAAAGACCAACTAACAATACTTTTAACGTAATACCATTTAATTCATTTATTATATATGAGCTAATTTTAATAGCTTGCTTTAAGTAAAAAAATGACCATTAAGAAATTTCTTAATGGTCACTCAGTATTTATGTTTCATGTGGAACAGAAACGCAATTTAAAATATAGCTATCACACTAACAACCACACCTGCAACGGTTGCCATTGTAATAATTGAATTAAGTCTTGCTGCATTAGAATTATTGACTTCTGCCTGATTCTCCGCATTTCTTCGTTGCTGCTCTTGTTCAACTGCAAGAAGCCCTCGCCGTCTAATGTAAAAGAATACTCTTTCTTGGTCAACATTCTTAATATCTATTTCACTGTCTTCACTATATCCTATTTTACTAAAATCTGTTTTATGTTTATCTACTTCAATATAACCATACTGAAGTAGATGTTTAATAATTGTTCGATAAAAATTGACGCCTGATTTTTTTGCATATAAATTTCTTTCACGATATGGCCAGACCAGCATTTTATTTATATGCCTTGTTCTATTTATATAACTTTTTTCCATAAGTAATTCTTTCATAGAAACTGATACACCAAATTTCTCATGGGGATTTTTCTGTATTAAATAGAACATCTCCAAAACGTATAATTCATCAGCTGTCAATTCGCCAACATTTTCTTGAATTGTATTATTCATTAATATTTCACCTTTATTGTCAGAATGGTAAGCTCATAAAAAACTAGTGCTCACCACCGGGCAACATAATCCGTGAGGTATGTCGTCCATTAAAGTAGTTCGTCTGGTCTTCTGGAACCTCTGGCTCATTAAAGTTGGACTTAACCTTAACGTACTTTTGGTCATTCAATTTTGAGCCAACCAAACCAGCCCGCACAATGCGCTTCAAGTAATTCGAAGCTTCATTCATATCAAAGTCCAAAGCACTCTTCTCTGCTTGAATAATTAAATGAATATTGCTCTCTTTAACGTGTTTAATAATCTTATTGAAAAAGGCTTCTGAGGGCATCGTCTGCATTGTAAACTCCTTCCAACTAGGGAAGTACCAAATTGCTGATGAATTGCCCTCTGCTTGCATAATTCGATTATCAACAGCCATTGCAAGGTTTGGCAAAACTTCACTAAATTTGTCAGCCTTCAAGACCTGAGTAAACCTAGCGTCATCTTCAGCAAACTGATCAGCTGCATCAAAAATGTATACTTCCGCTTGGTTCTCACTTTGTAATTGCGCCAAATCCTCAATGACAATTGGTGTTAATAGCTCAGCCTGGGTTGGCGTCTCATTAACAATTAAGAAGAAATCATCCTGCTCAGGTTGATAACCAACAATTTCAGTTGTTTCAACGTCCATCCCCATTGGAAGATTACCAAGGGTTAACTGCTTTTTAACTGCCGGTAGCGCATAGAAATCCCTAACTGATAACTCAGTTGGTAGCATTGGCACACCACTTGGCCGGTCACCTGACCAGGCTGCATCCATTGCCTTAATCTCATTCTCCATCGCGTTCATACGCTCCAAATCAGCTTCACCCTCAGCCGGTAAGTAAGTTTGATAACCAACTGGCTCCTCTAGCTTAATTTGCGCTCTTCCAATTATCTCTTGTTGTAGAATTGCGTCATTACCAATCAAGCTACGCGCTGATGTATCGTCCACTAAGTAATAAACTAGTAGATTTGGCATATTCGACATCATCGAAATCTTAAAGGTATTTTCACGCAGAGCCGTTGTGATGAAATACATTCCTACATTGGCACCCTCACGAAGTAATTGATTGAAAATTGGTTCAAGCCGATCTTCTAAATCACTTTCCCGTAAGGCATCATAGGCATCAACAACTGTGACAATAACTGGTAACTGCTGACCAGTTTTACTCTCATACTGTGACAGACTCGCAACTCCATCCTGTGCAAACATTGCCTTTCGTTCGTCCAAAGTTTCATGAATGCGCTTGGCAAACTTGATAACCTTTTCCTCTTCGTCCAAACGTGCCAAATCAGCAACATGCGGTAAATTCTTAACTGGGAACAAACCATTTGTTCCAAAATCTAGCAAATTGAACTGAACTTGTTCAGGCGTATTTACCCGTGCTAAGTTCATGATAATTGTCTGTAACGCAATCGTCTTACCATAACCAGCTGAACCAAAGATCGCCGTGTGACCCATTTCTTCTAAGTCAAAGTTCAAAACCTCTTGCGCTTGTTTTGCTGGTAGGTCCATTACACCAAATGGTACCGCTAACTGCCGTTCACCATCCAACCAATGCTGCTTGAAGTCAGCGACCGGCGTGATAAGATGTTCACCCAATGGTGGCAACCAAGGCTTTTCTGGAATTGCTGCAGCATTCTCCTTAGCCAAGTCAGCAATATAATCAACAATTGCCTCAAGTTGGGAGACTTTCTCTGCCTTATTAAGCGCCGCTGCATCCGTTTGGGCATCATCTTCATCCATGTCTGTCGCAATTAACTGACGTTGGCCTAAATCATTAACCAGCCATATCCGCTCATCGACCTTATCTTCAACAACAGCTTCTGGGTCATAAGTTGCACCTGACCAAGCACTTTGGAATAATTCGTAAATTTCATTATTTCCAACTTGTAGATATGCTCGTCCAGGTTCGACAATACTAGCTGCATCCGGTGTTTTTAAAATTTCTTGTGAATCTTGAACATCCTGCACTTTCAGTGCCAACTTAAAGCGTGAATTAGACCAAATTTGGTCATCAACCACCCCTGATGGCTTCTGAGTCGCCAAAATCAAATGAATTCCAAGCGACCGTCCAATACGGGCAATTGACACTAATTCAGCCATAAAGTCTGGCTCATTTGCCTTTAATTCGGCAAATTCATCCGAAATCAAAAAGAGATGCGGGATTGGCTCCGTTGGGTATTTTTGCTTATCAGGATCATCATTGGCGATGTTCTTACCCTTTTTATAAAGCTTTGCATATTTGGTAATATTATTGACGCCAAACTGATTAAACATGGCCTGACGCTTTTGTGATTCCGCACGAATTGAGGCTAACGCACGTGCCGAGGCGGCACCATCCAGATTAGTAATTGCCCCCATTAAGTGTGGTAAATTTTGGAACAAATTGACCATTCCACCACCCTTAAAATCAATTGGCAAAAATCCAACATCTTCAGGAGCAAAGTTTACGGCCAATGACAAAATATAACTTTGTAAAGTTTCCGACTTTCCTGAACCAGTTGTACCCGCAACCAGACCATGCGGACCATGTGCGCGTTCATGCAAGTTCAAATCAACTACATCATCCTTCCCCCGTAAACCAAGGGGGACGGCCAATGATTTACTAGTATCGGCCTTATCCCAGCGACTAACAATGTTTAATTCCTCAATCCGTCGAACATTGTACATATCCAAGAAAGTAACTGCTTTTGGAATCGCATTTTTTTCAACTTCAACGTGCTTTAGGTTTGCCAGACGCGTAGTCAATTCACCAACTGTTGTGTTCTTTGGTAACTGCAATGGCTTGAAATTAATCTCACGTAATTTCTGATCTTCAGTGATCAACTCAGCCGCAGCATTTGAAGTATATTCAACCATAGTTGTTACCGTTTCTGGTAACATCGCCCGATCTTCCTTCCCCCAAATAACTGACACACCATATTGGTTCATATCTTCAGCTAAAAACTCATTTAGCCCGTGTCCAGCAAGCCAGGAACTATCCAAGATTACTAAGACATATTGCACTGCAAATTGCGGTAAGTCGCGTCCAGCTTCCCGTACCAGTTGACGACGCTTGTTTAACAACTGGTAAAACGAGCCTAAGACCATATCACGTGATTGTGCGTTATGAATGATTCCACGTAAATTCAATTCTTGCATTTGAAAATGAGGTAACCAGCGCCAATCAGCCCAATCGCTATCGTAGCTTTGTTCCGGCACCAAGGCGATAAACTGAACATCGCGATAAGAATGGAAAGTCGCAATTTGCAATAAAGTCGTTGTAACCGCGTTCTTCAAAATCGGATAAACACCGACCAAACCGACTGTCTGATTACGTAATGTAGTACTAATTGGCATATTATCTAATTGGCGATACTGGCTAACTAAATCCAAAGCACTTCGTTCTAAGTCATCCTTTGGATCACCTTCCAACTTGAAGTCAATTGTATAAGAGGCGGCAACATTTCCTTTACCCAAAGAGAAGTTTAAATAATCTTTATTGTCAGCTGTTTTTTCATAAATTCGCGAATCATAATTTTCAATTAACTCGGCTAATTCACCCATATCAGGGTATTGGTACTCTTCGGCATGCCTTTGAACTTTTGCAGCTTCTTTTAGCTCAACTGATTTTTGCAAAAGGTAGTGCTGGTAACGGTCAAGGCGATCCTCTTTGGCCATTTTATCAAGCTTCTTATTCTTAAAATAAGATGCGCTTGTTAAACCTGCCGTGAAGATTCCAGCTCCTCCCATCCCCAATGACAATAATGGGTTACGACCAGACATTACCGCCATCAAACCACTCATTGCAAACATTCCTAATGGTGGTAAAATTGTGCGCATTAACTCACCCTTTTGACCTGGTTGTTCTGCCTCAGGTAATGCTAATGCAATCTCATTGGTTGGCTTCGTATATATAATTCTTGGCGACCTACGGTAATCAGGAAACTCAACGGGATAAGTTGGCTCGTACTTAGTCTCACGCAATTCCGTTTCATCTAAGGCAAAATCATTCCAGATTCCAGTCAGTTTTAATTGGTCTTTTGCTCGCTCGATTAAAATACCATTCACTAATAAACGAGTTCCAACAACAAAGTCACCTGTCAGCTCAGCGACGCGCTGGTTATTCACGAACACAGCCTCACCACGGCTATATACGCTAAAGGTCAAGCCTTGCGCATCTTTGCTAATAATCGCCATACTATTGCCAGCCGCCGTCTTAATCGTTGCATGTTCATCACTATTAACCGTCATCGTTTGACTTGGTAAGTTCGTCGTGATTGTTATAAGTTCCGTATGGTCCTTAATTAAAAGAGAGTCATTTATTGGTAGCTCACTAGTCAATTGCTGGCCATTTATATCAATTACGTTATTATCGCTTAATTGATAGGTTGGCTTCGTTCTTGATAGTTCACCATGTTCAAAGTGATCGGTTAGATAAAATACATCTAACTTAACATCCGCCTTACTAAGAATCTGATCATCAATATTAGCTACATCAGGAAATGCTGCTGACTCATTACTTTTCAACGCCATCAGTGCTTCCCCCTAACTGCTTAACGTACTTGTTAATCTGTTCTTTATACGTAGCCAACAATTCTTGCTTCTTATTTCCTGACATCTTAGTATTTGCCTGCGTACTATCGTAAAGCTTGGTATAGGCATGCAAAATCAATTGGTCATCACCGACATTTTTCGCCAAACTCAAAGCCTTATCAAAATCGCCACGGCCTAGGTATATCCAATACAACAAGATATTTGTTTCTGTACGTTGCGAAAGATTATTCAAAACGATTTTTTTCTGTGCTGAAGTCAAAGAATCTAAATTGACATAGCTAGCAGCCAAAACATACTGCGCTGATTTAGGTAATGATTCAGGTTGATCATTTTCTAGAGTTTTAGTTGTCCCATCATAATCATTAGTCATAAAATCGGCTTGACTTGCGATTACGCGTTCTTGTTTAGGTCCCACCTCAATCCCTTGATAAACTGCATAACTACCAACTGCCACAACAACCGCAATTGCGAGCATAAAGCCATACTTATATAGCTTAAAGGTGGCTTTCTTAACAAGCTCCTTAGAACTTTCTTGTTCGTTTAATGTAATCTGTAAGTGATTATCAACCAACGTCCGCAATTCATCCAATGAAGCTGCATTCAAAATAGCCCGGCTGAATGTATCACGGACAACTTTTGCATCACCCATTGCATCTTCAAAGGTCAATTTTGAATTTAAAATTGAAGCTACCAAGGCCCGCAAAGCGGCCAAATCTGCAACATCACTATTTTGCATTGGCACCCAAAGGTCACGCCAACCACGATGCGCAACCTTAAGGTCACCAGCTACCACAAATAAATTAATTGGATTCAAAACTGGAATAAGATCACTATTAAAATAATCCCCTAACTTAATTGCCTTTTGGGCCAACCGTAAACGCTCAACCATACTCTGTTTTGCAAGTGCGTGGTGCAAGGACACCGCACCCTTTGGTAGCTCATACGCAAAATAAAGTTGGCTATCTTTAATTTGTCCTTTTCCTGCAATAAATGTCGAATTAGTAGAAACCAAGCTGTCTAGCATTGCTTCTGATATATCACGGTATTGGCTTGCATTTAGTACAACAGTTACTTCATTCTTTACCCGTGTAATGTCCAGTAACTCTTTTCCTACTTGAATTTCCATCTTTACTTCCCAACCTCAATCTCAAACTGATCCCCATTACCAACCGGATATGCACTCAATGGCACATTCTCTGATAAACTTACTGTCTTGTTTTTAATCCTTAACTGCCAATTTACTGGCAAATTAATCCCTAATTCTTTAAACACAGCACTCAATAATTGCTCTAAGCGTGATAATGTCACTGCGACTGGTATCGCTAAATCAACTACCTGCCCCTGGTACCAAACTCCAATATTTATGGCCGTTCCCTCAGTCATCCTAATTCCCCACTATTTTTCTTACGCCCCAAGTTACGAATTTGTCCAGCATATTTCTGACCGATAAATACGCCAGCAACCACAACTGCTAACCCAATTAAAATCAACATTATCCTGGTTAGCCAAGTTATAAACACTTGTGTACCATAACTTACTGCTGAACCTTGCTGACTCGTTCCAGACTTATCCCAATTAACATTTTTACTTGTAAACAATGCTTTTTCACTTTGATTACTATTAATTTGGTCATTTTGCCCTTTTGATTTAACAAAATCAGCTTTTTTCGCTGCTGCAAGTGTCTGCTCATCGGCCCGTTGGGCTTTCTTCACAATTGCCGTTTTGGCTTGCATAAACAAGTCGGGTGCAACTTGATACTCAATATTTTGATCACTAACTTTTGTTGTCCCATCAGACCCGGATAGCGCTTGATCATTCAACTCTAAGTTACCATTATCCGCATACACCGGGCTGGCAGTTAGTGCTAGTAGTAGCACAACAATAAATCCTACTCCCTTGGTCTTTTTCATTCCCCATCCAACTCCTCTAAGCTATAAGTAGCTTTTGGCTTTACAAAGAAATTCGCAATCAAGGCACCCAAGATAATAATCAAAAATACCAATATGGCTTGCCAACCAACCGTTCCGCCGCCATAAACTACCGTGAATAAGTTTTCAATATTTTGGAAGGGTGACAAACGATATAACCAAATGAACCAAGTTCCTGTCGAAACAGTCAGACCCAAAACTGGTGTGAGCATTAAGTAAAAGGCGATTAATGCACCAACAATCATTGCTCCAATCTTACCTAATAAACGCCAAATAACCGTTGTTAATAGAATTCCCATAGCAATTACCAACCCAAAGGTTAGCATCAAAACTGGTGATACCAATCTAAAAGTCATCTTCAAGATTAATGCCAGTAAAATACCTAGACCAAAGGCTGTAACAATCGTTTTAAGCGCAATTGGTGTGTTATACCAAGACCTGGTTAGCACCCGCATTCGATCAATATCGGTCAATTTACGTAGTTGTTCACTCTTTACAAGTAGATATGCTGTGACAATCATAATTACAGCACTAATTACGGTTAACAAATACGGTACCAACGTTGTTTGCTGATAAGCACCCGTCTTTCCGACACTCGTCAGCGGATTAGCCAAAAAGCCAAAGACGTGCATATTATTGGCCCCACCATTATGCGTATTTGCCAAGACCTTACCAAAATTATTTGAGTAAGTCTGATTATTGGTAACCGTCTTTGTCATCGTTGAACTCAATCCATTCATGTCATTCAAAACATTGCTGACTGAACTTTTCACGTCCTTTGTGGTAGCAGTTAAACTCTTAAACTCCTCAGTTAATGGTTTTATTTCCGCCGCTGATTCCTTTGTTGTATTAGCTGATTCTTTTGATGATTTGGCTAATGTTTGGAATTGCTCACCAAGTGACTTTCCTTGGTCATTGTCATAATAGATTGTATTTTCATTAGCTGTACCTTCGTGATACTGATCATATTTAACCGTCTTACTTGGGTTTTTCTGCCAAGTTTTATACTGCGTATCAATCTCTGTCATCGCTGTCCCATACCAGCTCCAAACCTTGTCAGCTTGCTTTGTGAAAGTTTGCGGATTCGTCATTAAACTCAATGTCTTACTCAAAGAATCACCATTATCACCGCCAATGACTTCACCAAGTGCGTTATATTGCTCCGTACTTGAATTAAAGACCACTAATCCATTTTCTTTAAAGCTCTTAAGCATCGCTCCGGTTATCATGTCAGTTCGCTGCGTTGTGGTTAATTTATTGTAAAGTTTATAAACTGAATCACTAGCTGCCACTTGATCCAAGGTTTTACCCTTGGTCAATGTCTTCGCTAAAGTAATTACATCTACCTTATCTGGCTTACTATAAAGCAAGGCAATGTTAGCGGCATTCGTATCTAATACATTTAACTGCCCTAGTAATTGGGGCAAGTCAGCTTTGATTGCCCGTGCTGATTTTGTAATGTCAAAGAACACTGCAAATTCTTGGCCTTCACCTTTATCACCAAGAACATTTCCAGCCTCCTTGCCGTCAACACTTTTTAGTAACTTTACGTTTGTATCAAAGTAGCCACTTGGTGTATCACTTCCTAGTTGCCATTCAAAATCCAACGGTACTGCATCCAATGTCTTCGTTTCCGTAGAACTTGGATGTTGCTTGCCATCCTTGTCAGGCACCATCTTAGGTGTAATCTTAATTTGTTTATCACTAAAAGCTATATCTACTGCATCCAAGCCACCCAACTGGTTACTAAGCTCTTGCTTTAAGTTACCCGTCTTTTCCAACGTAACCGTTCCACTACCAGTATTAGCTAAAGTTAAAGTAGTTGTCTTCCCTAAATCAATTTTTGTACCAAAAGAACTTGTCTTCTCTTCGGTCGGCTTCACCGTTGCATCTTCTATATCGTCAGTACGATACTTAAACGCTGATGTATTACTCGTTGGTAGAGTGACGCCGTTATCACTAGCATACTGCCGAATAACTTTAAGCTCAGCTGCATATTGGTCTGCTTGGCTTTCAGTAATCAAGTGATTACTTGCTAATTTCTTGACCATCAATCCTAAATCATCTGCATTTAAAGTTGATAAACTGTCAGCGATATTGATGAAAGTTTTCTCGGGTAAATTCGTTTGCTTATTGTCATCACCACCCACGATCCAATCTTGCAAAGCCTTTTTAACTTTTTCATCCGATAAATCATTAGCTGACAACACTTTGGTCGCATTGGCTAATGAACTATCACCAAAGAATTTTGTAGCAATTTGCTCTCGAAGCTTCTGCACATCACCACGTTGCCTAATTAAAAATGTCAGCTCGTGCCTTAGCTCCTTAATTCTTGCTGATTGATTATCAGAGAAATCTTTACCGGTTTTACTAAGGTCTGGCAAAATTCCTGTTTTTCCATCTTTAGCATCCAATAATAGAAATTCACGTAAAAGTCGTTTATCCAGATTGTCATAATACTGTTGATAAACCTTAGTATCATCATCAGACTGACTTGTAACGACCGCTTGCCCCGTCTTTTGATTTAATTGACTGATTTTTTCTTGAAGTTTGACATAATCCTGCAAAGTCAATGCGTTATCGGAAATGCTGTCACTATTTTGCGTCAATAATTCTTGGGTGCCCTTGGAGAATTGATTCTGCTGGTCTCCCCATGCATTATTCTGTTGTTCCAGTCCATCCGCATAACTTGTGACCGCCGAAAAGGTATCTGGCAAACCATTCAATGGCTTTGCAACATTATTCGTTAGCTTTTGTGTTTGCGTTGATTGTCCCGTGACAATTCCTGAAACATTGCGTTGTGCTTCTGAAAGATTATCAACAATACTGGTCAAATACATTTCAACGATTTTTTTATCAAAAGTATTTAAAATTCCACCAACTTGTTGCTTGATAGCCGAAGTTGCAAGCGCATTTTTACCATCACGCACCTGATAGTTAATTTCCGCGCGGGTTGGATTGATACTTTTTAAATCTAATAAATGCGTTGTAAAATCTTGCGGAATTACAATTTCAGCATCATAAGAGCCGTTTTTCAAACCTGCGTTCGCTACATCTAAAGTAGCGCTCGTCCAAGTATTATTACTATCCTTACCGATTAAATTTAATAATTCTTGTCCAAGATTATATTTTTTATTATTGAAACTCCCCCCGGTATCCTCATTTACTAGGATATAATTCATGCTTCCTGTTTTTTGTGTGTTCACGCGGTGAACCGCCTGATTGCCAAATGCAACCCAACCTAACCCACAAGCCAAGGCTAACCCCATGAAAATTATCGAAGCCGTTTTTAGCTTCTTGCGAACCCCACTCATTTACTTAATCTCCTATTAGTCCCCAAAAAAAAGATGGGTTCAAACGAACCCATCAAAATTTACTCGTCAATTATTTTTAGAACCCAAAGCTTTTAGCATCTTGTTGATCACGTTCTTGAACTGTTTGAGCATATTGGTTCAATTGTTGGTTAATGTTTGATAGTAGTTCCTCAAATTGGTTAACTTGCTTTTCCAATTGTGCATACTGTTGCAAATATGATTGAAAAGCTTGTCCTTGCCATTCTGAAGCAATTTGATCATTCATTGACTTGACTTGTTGCTTAGCAGCTTCAATTTGATCCCGCGCCTGTGTATAGACCTTAGCTTGTTGAATCAACGTCTCTGGTGTTACTGAAATTTGTGACATTAGTTTTCCCCTCTTTTAAACCTAATCCAATAATTGTTCAAAACTTAACAAAGTTTCTTTAGACATATTATCATGTACTTTTAAATTATGCAAACGAACTGCAAAAATAATAATTAAACAATTCTTAGAAGTGAATTAACAATTGAACATAGTGAAGTATCTGTAAAATTGAAATTAAAGATGTTTTTAACATATCCAATCCTTAACTCCGCCAAAGACTTATGTCTATGTAAGTTTAAATGATTACCCATCTACCCACTGGCTAGCCAATCATCAGCTACTTGCTATCAGTTAAATATATAGTATCCTTACTTTATAAAAGTGTAATTGTAATTGTAATTTTCAGTATGGGGGCTTTTATGTACGAAAAAGATGGGCAAAAGAAACCTTTAACTAGTCTACAAACCATTTTATTGTTCACGATTGGCTTACTTTTTGATGCCGTTGGAAATAGCTTTACTGTCGCAACAAATATGGGATCAACTCCTTGGACTGCGTCAGCTGCTAATTTATCCTACATTTCTAATATCTCAATCCCAATTATTTTATTTGCCTATGGCTTAATTGCTGCAATTGCAAATGTCATCATCCTAAAACAGTTTGATTGGCGGCGCTTTTTAGGCAATATGATTTTTGTTATCCTGTTTAGCCTCATTATTGGAATCGTCGACGATTTTTTTATTCGCTTAGGCCTCATGTTAGCCCCACTCTGGATAAGAATAATTATCGATTTGATTGCGGTTACTTTAGTTGCAATTAGCATTTCAATTACCCAGCGTCTACAATTCGTCCTCCATCCAATCGATGATTTAGTAGTAATTACGCGCTTTAAATATTTTCATGGGGATGCTAAGCTCTCACAAGCGATCAACTTTTCTTTACCAATGTTAATATCTTTAGGGGTATGGATGAGTACTGGTCGCTTAGCAGCTATCAGCATCGGAACTTTATTTTTATTCCTATTTCAAGGCTATATTATTCAACTTTCAGATCATTTAGTCTTTCCACACCTAGTTCATAATTTTGAGCGCTTTTGATTTAAGCCTAATTGCGTTCAGAAAATTAATCTGAAAGCTATTTTATCGTTGATTTCAATAGGTACAAAAAAGAGTGCAACTAGCTTTGCGAAGTGCCCCATAATTGTTAGATTTTTTGTCTAACAATTATGGGGCACTTCACACTTCATTGTTGCACTCTTTTTATTTACTAATTCTTTTTGTTATAAGCTAAGACGGTTAGTGGTGCAAAGATTATAACAATTAATATTCCTGCCCCTAAGACAATCCAAGCCTGTTTACTCCAAGTTCCTTGCTCCAACATTATTCGTGTGGCCTTAATCACGTAAGTAACTGGGTTAATATTAACAATATTTTGCATTAGCTTAGGCATCGTTTTAACGGGAACAAAAGCACTAGACATAAATGAAAGTACCATCATTGTTATCATCGAAAAGCTCTGCACCATTGTTGAACTTTTTGCTAATAGACCAAATAAAGCAAAAACCCAGCTTAACGCCCAGCCTAAGAAAATAGCTAATAAAGCAGCGGCAACAACCCAAGTAAAACTCACTGCTGGCCGCCAACCCATGATAAATCCAGTCAGTAAAGACACAGTTGTTGCAATCAACAAACGTAAAATATCTGCAAAAAGCTGGCCTGCTAACGGAGCAATGTGGGCAATTGGCAATGACTTAAAACGGTCAAACACTCCAGAATCAAGGTCATCACGGATTTGCGTTCCTGAACCAGCCGCCGCCGATAATAATGTTTGAATTAATATTCCCGGTACAATCGTTGGTAAATAAGCCTTAACATCACCCGCGATAGCTCCACCAAAAAGATACCCAAACATTAACATAAACATTACCGGTTGAATAATTACATCCATGAACTGTTCTGGGTTGTGAATGGTCTTAAGTAAGTTACGATAAGCCATTGTGGCTGTATTAGCAATTACATTTGTTTTTTGTACACGTATGTCCATCATATTTTCTATCCTCTAATCTTACTAATGTTTTAATTTTTACCAGTGGTTAATGCAAAAAATACATCATCCATTGATGGTTGTTCTACTGATAGATTCACAATATCAATGGCTGCTTCCTCTAAGCGATTTAAAATTCCCGTTACCTGCTTAGTATCATCTAGTGGTGCTGTCAAAATTTGTTTTTTAGTTTGGACTTTGCTTTTTAGAAAATCATCGAGTAGAGATGTCGCTTTTTGTGCATCCGCATCGTTCAAAAGCTCCAAGCGTAACTTTGCCCCACCAACTTGCGCTTTTAGCTCAGCCGGCGCACCAATGCTGACTAGTTTCCCATGATCAATCACAGCAATTCGGTCAGCCAATTCATCAGCTTCCTCTAGGTATTGTGTTGTTAAGACAATCGTTGAACCTTGTTGAACTAAAGATCTAATCGTATCCCACATCTGTGTTCTAGTTCTCGGATCTAGTCCAGTCGTTGGTTCATCCAAAAAAATTAGAGTTGGTCGTGAAATTAGACTTACCGCTAAATCCAAACGACGCCGCATGCCACCTGAGAAATTGGAGATTGCTTTATCAGCCGATGCCTGCAAAGCAAATTCAGCCAGTAATTCGTCTGTGCGCTTCTTGGCTGCACTTCGACTCAAACCATTAAGCCTTGAAAAAATCATTAGATTCTCGCGGGCCGATATATCCTCATCAACCGAAGCATACTGCCCAGTCAAACCAAACATTGACCTAACTAACTTATCGTTCTTTTGTGTATCATAGCCAAAGATTTTTATTGAGCCACTAGTTGGTTTTAATAGGGTTGTAATCATCCTTAGTGTGGTTGTCTTCCCCGCTCCATTAGGCCCCAATAGGCCAAAGACTTCCCCCTTTTTAACTTTTAGTGATATATCATCAACTGCTGTTTGTCCCGAAAAAACCTTGCTTAAATTATCAATTTCAATTGCATATTCTTGATCCATCATAATGCCTTCTCTACTTAATTCATATTAATCAGGTTACCTGATTAATATCATAATAAGGGTACCTTATTAAATAGTCAAGTCTTTTAATCTGGCACCCTTACTATTTCATTGAATTAACTGACTAGACTTCCTATAATGGAACTAGAATATTTAGTCTAGGATGGTGGTTATATGGATTCATTGTTACAAAAACAAAAATTAGCTGAGAAAATGTTCGAATTTTCCTGGATGCAACATTTATCGGATGAACAAGCTGATCGTCACGAACAACATGACCACACCTTTCAAGGTCAAAATAAAATTTTAATTGCTTTGGCTGAGGAAGATAATATTTCGCAAAAAGAACTAGCTAATCGGCTAGGTTTAACCCCTCAATCAACAGCTGAATTTATTTCAAAACTAGTTAAAAAGGGTCTCGTAACAAAGGTCGCATCTACTACTGACCGCCGTGTTCAATTAATTAAAATCACTCCAAAAGGCCAACATGTGGCTGATAAAAATATTGCTGTAATTCCTGACTATCTTGATTACCTTTCTGCTGAAGAACAGGTTGAACTTACTAAGATTTTGGACAAAATAATTGTTGGTATTCGTAAAGATCTTTCTTTTGATGGCCATTCAATCCATAACTTTGCTCATCGTATGATGTACAATCACATCAACAAACAATTACACCCTGATGATTTAAATGAATAATATTAAAGCCCGTATAACTAATATTGTTATACGGACTTTTTCTTGTCTATTGCGTACATGTTCCACATGAAACGCCAAGTAATATGCGCATTATTGACTGGCAGTTGCTTTGACTTTTCTGGCAATAACCTGGCAAAGTCAATACTATTTACCGCAATGAAATATTAATAAAGAATTGCATAGCTCCAATTAATTTCATTTCCATCAATAGCTGTAATCTAAAATAGATACAACATAGATTGTTATTCTTGATGTAAAGTGTTACTATTCATTCAATTAATGTTTTAAGTGGAGGAACTTGTTATGAACAAGAAATTTTTCAAATTGAATACTCTAGGATTAGCGATAACCACCACCTCAACCACTACTATCATCGGTTGAGGATTTTTGAAGCACTGTAAATAATAACAGCTATCAAGCCCCCTCAATTAACAAGAAACTTCATGTTTCGATTGAGCGGGCTTTTTTGTATCTCAAAATAAGAAACGGATTTATTATGGAAAAACAACCTAAAGAACTTAGTCTAAAACGTTCACTGTCATCGAATCAAATGCAAATGATTGCCCTTGGTGGCACCATTGGAGTTGGCCTCTTTATGGGCTCTACAGCGACAATTAAGTGGACCGGACCCTCAGTGTTACTAGCTTATGCATTTGCTGGTTTAATTTTATACTTAGTCATGCGTGCCTTAGGAGAGATGATTTATATCAATCCGACAACTGGTTCTTTCGCTGATTATGCAACAAACTATATTCATCCCCTAGCCGGTTTCCTCACCATGTGGAGCAATATTTTCCAATATATTGTCGTTGGTATTAGTGAAGTATTAGCGGTCAGCCAATATATGAACTATTGGTGGCCCCATTTACCGGGGTGGATTGCTAGTTCAGTTGCCCTATTCACCCTACTTGCTGCTAATCTGCTCTCTACCCGGGCTTATGGAACAATTGAATTTTACTTTGCATTGATTAAGGTTGTTACCATCATTTTGATGATTATTGTCGGACTATTTGTCATCTTTCTAGGTTTTGGTAATAACTGGGTTCCCCTAGGCTTGTCAAACCTCTGGGCGCATCATGGCTTCTTTACTGGTGGTTTCATGGGTTTCATCTTCTCACTGTCAATCATTGTTGGTTCATACCAAGGAATCGAAATTCTTGGTATTACAGCTGGTGAAGCCGCTAAGCCACAGGAAGCGATTATCAACTCTGTTAAATCAATTGTTTGGCGAATCCTGCTCTTCTATATTGGTGCAATTTTTGTCATTGTTACTATTTTCCCCTGGGACCAACTTGCTTCAGTGGGTTCCCCCTTCGTAGAAACATTCTCCAATGTCGGTATCACTGGGGCTGCTGGTATTATAAATTTCGTCGTCCTAACCGCTGCGATGTCTGGAGCCAATTCTGGAATTTATAGTTCCAGTCGAATGCTTTTCAAACTTTCTAGTGAAGGTAAAGCTGCTAAGATTTTCAAAAAATTATCTAGGCGGCAAGTCCCATCAATCTCTATCCTTGCTATCTCAGCTGGTATTTTCATCGGAATTATTCTTAATACAGTTCTTTCGATGTTTACGACGGTTGGTGCTAATATCTTTGTCCTAGTATATAGTTCCAGTGTTTTACCTGGCATGGTTCCTTGGTTCGTAATTCTTTTATCTGAATTGATTTTCCGACGCTCAAATCAAGAGTTACTTACTACACACCCTTTCAAAATGCCCCTATATCCACTTAGCAACTATTTTGCCCTTGTTTCACTACTTGCCATTGTAGTCTTTATGTTCATTAACCCTGATACACGAATTTCAGTATCAATCGGTCTGCTCTTTCTCTTACTGCTAACTGCTATCTTTCTATATCAGCAAAAGAAACAAACTACAATTTAAAAAATAGCCTTAGCGAATTTTAACGCTAAGGCTATTTTTTTGCTAAGCTGTTTCACATGAAACAACTTACTTGTAAATAACTTTTAAATAAGTAACTTACTTTAGATTAACCTAAATAGTGGCAAACTGTGGAAGTCATATTTTTCAACAAACCACTTACCACCCTCAGCTACTTCAATGATTCGACCATCAATTATATGTTCCCACTTACCAGCTGGCAGGTAATAATCAACTGTACCATCCTCAGTCATAACTGGTGCAACTAATACTTTACTACCCAACATATACTGCCGATCAAGGGGCGCACAATTTGGATCATTTGGAAATTCTAGATACATTGGCCGCATCAATGAAATACCTTCATCAACCGACTGCTTGGCTTCTGCATAGATGTAAGTCATCATTTCCTGCTTAAGTTTAGCAAATTCACGGGTAACTTGAACTGCTTCCTCATCAAACAACCAAGGCACGCGATACTCAATATTACCGTGATAACGAGAATGCGAAGACAATAGGCCAAATTGGGTCCAGCGCTTATAGATTACGGCTGATGCGTTATCTTCAAAGCCACCAATATCGTGACTCCAGAAAGTAAAGCCGGAAGATAGGAAGCTCAAACCACCACGGAGCGTATCAGCCATTGAATGGAATTGTGATAAATTATCACCACCCCAATGAACCGGGAATTTTTGACCGCCAACGGTTGCCGAACGGGCAAAGACAACTGCTTCATCAGCCCCTTTTTCTTTGACTAGCACATCATAGACGGCTTGATTATAGCGATAGGTGTAATAATTGT
Source organism: Weissella oryzae SG25 (assembly GCF_000691805.2). Lineage (GTDB taxonomy): Bacteria > Bacillota > Bacilli > Lactobacillales > Lactobacillaceae > Weissella > Weissella oryzae. The sequence continues at coordinate 257,617 of NZ_DF820484.1, forward strand.
GTTCACCTTCAGGATTATTTCCATTAAAGTAAACAGCATCATGCATTGGGATGCGCTCACCAAAATCAGTCTTAAAACAATCAACTCCCATATTAATCAGCCGTTGTAATTGCCCCTGATACCACTCAACTGCAGCTGGATTTGTAAAGTCTACAAAAGCATTACCAGGTTGCCACAAGTCCCACTGCCATACATTTCCATCGCCCTGCTTTATAAAGTAGCCATTTTCCTTACCAATTTTAAACAAGGGAGATTTTTGTGAAATATAGGGATTAATCCACACACATACCTTTAAGCCACGATCGTGGATTCTTTGTAACATACCAACTGGGTCAGGGAATTGGTCTTTATCCCACTCAAAGTTAGTCCACTCAAATCCCTTCATCCAAAAACAATCAAAGTGGAAGACTGAAAGCGGAATATCACGTTCAGCCATTCCATCAATAAATGACATAACCGTCTTTTCAGAATAATCAGTTGTAAACGATGTTGATAACCATAAGCCAAAAGTCCATTCAGGTGGTAGCGTTGAGCCGCCCGTTAATTTGTTGAATTTCCCAATAACTTCCTTAGGCGTTGCACCTGAAATAATGTAGTAAGATAAGTCTTCACCCCGTTTTGAAAATGAAACTCGGTCAACAACCTCACTGGCAACCTCGAAACTGACTGGCTTGCTTTCATTAACAAAAATTCCATAGTAGGTGCCAGGATTCCCTGCAAGACCAGCTTTGCCCGCCAAATAAAAGGGAATTGACTTATAGGTTTGTTCTGAACCTGTTCCACCATCCCGATTAATAATATCAATCGTTTGACCATTCTTTACAAAGGTTCCAAACTGTTCACCAAAACCATACACATTTGTGCCGGGTAAAAGACTAAGTTGTTCGCGCATATAGTGGTCGGCCCGTCGAACCATCCTTTGTGGCAGCATTGATTGTGCACCCGTTACAGAATTAGCGTGCATCACTTCACCAAGCTTTTGACCAGTTAAGTCAGCAATTGACGCCTGCGCTTTATATTGTGAACCGGTAATCCGCTGTCCTTTGTACAAGACATCCATATTAAAGGCATCATGCAAGGCAAAATCAACTGATAAATCACCAGAAGTAAAACTAGCCCTTTTTTCATCAACATGTGCATGTGCATGTGTTTCCTCAGTCACCAAATCATATAATGGCACCCGATCATCTTGATCAAAATGCACTAAATTAACGCCGATGACCCCATCCATTGGTGACGTTAGCGTAATTGTTGAATTACCAATATCAAGCATATTACTGCGTGAATGCAACCGTTGATAACTCGCATAAAGCGTTAATTTTGTTTGTGCAGCCGTTTCATCAACGACTGCTTCATAAGCTTCTAAAGGCGAGTTAATAATATATTGTTCTTGACCCAGCCAATAGCCATTTGAAAATTTCATTTTTCCGCCCCCTACTCTGCTTCTAATTCTGCCGTATGCTTAGCTTTTAAATCTTTCAACATTTGTGGCTCAAGCTTATCAACATTATTGAACAATAAGGCAACCGCTGATGCCGCATAACCAATAAAGGGAATCCAGATGAAGCCTAGCGTAATTGCATTCAAAGAGGCACTACTTTGTGCAGCTGAACCAGCAATATAATGCCCAGCGGCCAAAACAGCTGCTAAAATCATTGAGCCTAAGCCCATGCCTAATTTAGCTGAAAATGATGAGAATGAAGTAACGAAACCTTCAGCTCGCACGCCATTTTTCCATTCACCAAAATCAACGGCATCAGATAACATAACGGCAATTAAGGCGCCGGTTAAGCCGTAAGAAATATAGTATAGAACAATTCCAATCAAAATTACTGGAATCGAATCACCCATACGGTCAGCTAGATATAAAATCAATTGTGAAACAGCTGTCCCAGTCATCCCTAGTAGCATTGTGTTCCGCTTACCAATCCACTTTGAGCAGAAAGGAATTAATGCCGTTGATAGCACCGTAATGATTGTACCGGCCAAAACTAGGGAACCAAGACCCTCATTATGTAGATTGTACTTAAAGTAATAAGGTAGTGCCGATGCCCGGACTGCAAAGCCACCCCAATAGATAAAGTTGATGAAAATAATAATCGCCCATGGATAATTTCCTTTGAGCGCCTTAATTGATTCGCGCATTGGAACTGCCCGCTGCGAGTCACGCGTTACAACCCGCTCACGAGTACCTGAAAAGGCAATTAACAAAGCCGCAACTGTAATGACGGCTAAAATCACAGCCCAGATAAACCAACCAACTGATGATGTTGAAGGGTCTTTAGCCCCCTTATCAAAAATTCCAGCAAATAAAATCACGGCTGGTAAAGTCAAAGGCAAAAAAATCGCTGCTCCAAAATTACCGAATAATTGCCGCACTGTTGATAAGGTAATCTTTTCTGAGGGACTTGATGATAATGTGGGCAAGATTGAAGTGACTGGAATATTGATACCTGAGTACAATACTTTCGCTCCAATATATGCGATGTAAATCCAAATGATTTTACCAGTCTGCCCAAAAGGTACATTGGTAAAGGCCATTACACAGAAAATTCCAAATGGAATTGAAAACCATAACCAATATGGTCGTGACTTTCCCCAACGTGTTTGTGTTCGGTCGATAAATTGACCCCAAATTAGGCCATCAAATGAATCAATAATTGCCGAGATTGCAAACAAGCCCGTAACGGCGGCAGCAGCTATGCCCATTGTGTCGGTTGCAAAAACTAAAAAATAAGTTCCTACGATTTGGAAAATCGTATTACACCCAAAATCGCTCATTGCATAAGAAATCCGCTGTCCCCAAGGGACTTGGTGGTTATTTTCAGCGTCCATAATACCTACTCCTTAAAACATGGTTAACAAAATTTGCTTATAAATTTGCTTGTGCACGCAAATCAAGTTATCATGTAGACGCTTACATTCAAATGGCTTTTTTTATTTTAGTAACAATTTGAAAATAATTAAGTAAGAATTTGAAGTTTTCAGGAGAGAATAATGGATACTAATCAACATGAAGCCATTCATGCGAATCATGACGTTTTGGTTCGCTTTTTTTTATCAACAACCAATCAAGCTGGCGTTTTTCCGCTACACTGGCATCAAAGTATTGAGCTTATTTATGTTCTAAGTGGTGAGGTGATTTTTACAGTTAATTCCGAGTCCTTTAGCATCAAAGCAAACCAGTTTTTTATAATCCCTTCCAGTGTTATTCATTCAGATGTACACACTGCTAATCAAGCCTACGTCATTCAAATCCCCCTACGTTTTTTTTATAACTTTGGCATGAATGCTGAGAATTGGCGGATTGATTATAATAAATTAGGCGACCTTGATCACCAAACCGTCCTACGCCACTTCAACCACCTCTATCAAATTTATCAAGCTAAGGCCCCAGGTTATCTATTTTCATTTTATTCAGTTCTGTTGATTCTTTTAGAGCAAATTCAAGTCACTTGTATGCTTGAAAAAAGAGCAATCCTTACTCAAAAAGATCAAATTAACGATGTCATTGATTATATTAATGTCCACTTTACTGAAAAAATCACCGTGAATACGCTAGCTGCTACCTTTGGTTACAATCCAAATTATCTTAGTCGAAAGTTTAAGACTACCACTGGCTATACACTGATTAATTATCTATACAGTTTACGTGTTAATCGTGCCTATCTAATGCTCATTGAAACTGATGATTCAATTAAAACGATTTTCCAAAATGTCGGCCTGCCAAACAACCAAACAACCAAACAACATATCACTACTTTAAAAAATTCTTTGGTGAAGGGCCTTTGCAATTAAGAAAAAACAAGCAAGCCATTAAAATCATTTCAGACTCACCTAATGAAATTTAAAACTAATAAACATTGATAATCTTTCAAATCCGATACATAAATGCTCAAATAAATAAGCCATCAATTGTTGTGATAGCAATTGATGACTTATTTATTTGGTAAAGTTAGCTTTTTACTAGTGCTGTTCCACATGAAACATCCCTTAAATTAGTTCCGCGTAATTTTTTGTTGGTCAATATACTGACTATTTAAAAACCAATATTCATGGTAATCCCCTACTAAGGCTGTATAATCTATTGCTACTTTACCGGCAGCCTGAATTTTATCAGCCAAATATTCTTTTAAAACCCAAGGATTTTCAATTACATTTGTTTGTAAACTGAAAATTTGCTCAATCACTGCCGCGTTCGTTTGTAAATCATTAGCGATTTCTTCAAAAGTAAGCCCAGCAATTTCTCGATTAGCAGCTAGTTCTTTAATCGTATTACGCTTTTCAATAAAATTTAGTGACATCCTTAAATCCAACCTTTTAAATTTATTAACTTTCAAAATGATTATTTCTGACCTATCATTTAGTGAATAACTATAAACGCTAAAATCAAAGTTAAGAAGGGACTTACGCAACATTTTGAATAAAATCGTTGTGTAACTATTAATTATGCCAAAAGCCTTCATCGATGAACAATTAAAACTTGACCCACGCATTCTTAAGTCACAACATGCCTTACACAATGCCTTAGTCCATTTTTATAATCAAGGTTATGCCTTCAATGCTCTATCAATTAGTATGGTCACTGATAAAGCTAAAATTGCGCGCTCAACCTTTTACCGTCATCATACAGACCTTGCCGATATTATTGTAATTGATTTTTTCAGTCAGATTTATACTCTCCAACAAGCATTTGATAAATTACCTAAAATAAATTTTGAACGTACTGGTGAACTAATCATTGATAGCTTCTTAGCTCATCAAATTGATTTTAAGTTAGCGCTTTGGGCTGGTATCGAAGGCCATATTATTGACATCTTTGCTGGTGAATTTATCAAAATTGTTAGATTACAACAAATTCAGCTTGAACAAACCCATTTCCATGCTTATTTCTTTGCAGCGGCCTTATTTAACTTTGGTCAACTACTGGCAAACGACCAAACAAATATATCCAAAAATACCGCCTATCGACTTTATAAGCAACTTATACCCAAACTTAACTAAAAAATACACTAGCCCTGGTAAGCCATATAACTTACCAGGGCTAGTGTATTTTAATTCTTATAATCTTTTGCTAATTATTAACAATAAACTTTGTAGGTTTATCTTGATTGACAGCTAAAATATTTTGGGCTACAATTTTCGCCATGGCATCACGGGCTTCAACCGTTGCATTACCAATATGTGGGGTCAAAACTACATTATCAAGCCCAATTAAACCAGCATCTACTTCCGGTTCATTCTCATATACGTCCAATGGAGCTCCAGCAATCATGCCCTGCTTCAAAGCTATTACTAAGTCACTTTCATCAACAATTGGTCCACGACCAACATTAATTAATTGCGCCGTATTTTTCATTGCTTTAAAGACATCTAAATCAAAACGGTGCCGGCTAGTGCTATTTAGAGGGGCGTTGATACTGATAACATCACTAGTCTTAACTAGCTCGTCAAAAGGCACATATTTAGCCCCCAGGTCACGCTCCTCTGGATCAGATAGGCGCCTTGGCTGCCAATACTGAATTTTCATTGATAAAGCCACCGCCTTTCGGGCAACTGCTTGTCCGATGTTACCAAAACCAAAGACCCCCAACGTTTTACCAGCGATTTCATTACCAAGAAAATATGTTGGTGCCCAACCGGTAAATTTTCCGCTGCGCGTTACTTTATCGCCTTCCGTTATTCGATGATTTAAATCTAGAATTAGGCCCAGTGTCACCTCAGCGACCGAATTAGTCGAAACTAGTGGTGTATTGGAAACAAAAATCTGCTTACTTTTCGCATAAGCTACATCAATATTGTTATAACCAGCCCCAAAATTAGCAATAAACTTTAGCTTAGGTGCAGCATCAATAATTTCACGGTCAATCGTTGTTGATAACGCACTAATTATATAATCAACGTCCAAAACTAAATCTAGTAATTGCTTATGGGTGATTAATGTTTTTTCTTGATAGGCGACAACTTCAATACCACTATCATCAAAATACCGATAGGTGCTCTCTGGCAATTCTGCGGTAATTAATACCTTAGCCATTTCTCTTTCCTCCAATTATCAGCCGACTAAAATGTAAATTCTAGGAACAATTGCTACTTAATTGTTTCTTACCAGCTAAGTCATTGCTGGTTACTTAGTCCAATTTTACCATTATGTTTAGAATTTGAATCCTTAGATTACCGCTAACTATTCTTTTTTATCTGGCTCATTTTGGAGTAAGATAATAGATAATGTTGCACAAATAGCTACCTTTAAGGAGTTCCATGTTATGTATCAAGCAAATTTAACTCGTTATGATAAAATGCTCTACAATCGCGTTGGTAACAGTGGCCTCAAACTATCAGCAATTAGCTTAGGTCTTTGGAATAATTTTGGCAGTGTTGATGCTTTTAGTAATCAACAGGCAATTATCCACCAAGCCTTCGACCTGGGGATTACTTATTTTGATCTTGCTAATAATTATGGGCCAACTCCCGGTAGTGCCGAAGAAAATTTTGGCAAAATCATGCTTAAAGATATGAAACCTTATCGCGATGAAATAGTGATTGCTAGTAAAGCGGGTTATGAAATGTGGCCCGGTCCATACGGTAATTGGGCTTCTCGTAAGAGTATTATCGCCAGTGCCGACCAAAGTCTTCAACGTACCGGCCTAGATTATTTCGACATTTTTTACAGCCACCGGCCTGACCCAGATACACCACTTGAAGAAACGGCTTTGGCCCTTGACCAATTAGTTCGTACAGGCAAAGCCCTCTATATTGGTATTTCAAACTATAATACGCAACAAACAAAGGCCATTAATCAAATCTTTGTAGAATTAAAAACGCCCTTTATTATTAGCCAGCCTCGTTACAACATGTTTAACCGAACTGCCGAGGATGACTTATTTACCACATTAACCCAGCTTGGCAAGGGTGCTGTTGGCTTTAGTTCACTCTCGCAAGGCCTTCTGACAGATCGTTATTTGGATGACGACATCCCTGCTAATTCACGCGCAATGAAAGCCACTATCCCCTTTCTATCAAAAAACCAGGTCGGAGCAACCAAGCTAACGGTTACTGCTTTAAATAAAGTTGCCCAACGCCGCAATCAAACCCTCGCCCAAATGGCCTTAGCTTGGAACTTACGAATCGATGGGCTTACATCTGTACTAACTGGGGCTAGCAGCCCCCAACAAGTTATTGATAATGTAGCTACCTTAGATAACCTAACCTTTTCTGAAGCTGAACTAACTGAAATTGATGCCATTTTAGCACAGCAACCCGCAATATCATGGCGTCGCTGATAAGTGCTTACTTAACGTATATTGTTATAAAAAAGCCAGTAAACTTGATGAAGTTTACTGGCTTTTTTTAATGCTTAAATTCAACCAAAACACGGCCGCGGCTATGATTCTCAATCATAAAGTGTTGTGCTTCCTTTGTTTCCTCAACAGCGAAAATCTTGCCAATTGGCGCTTTAATTGCCCCAGTAGCTAGTTGCTTAATCAATTGGCGATAGTTATCAGCCGCAAATTCCTCATGCACAAATTTAAAATCAGCCGTTTGTTCATGCTTCATCAACACAATTGTGACCACCCGCGCCTTTGTAAAATGCTCAGCCAGCGTTTCAATTAAGGCTTCACTACCTGCAATGTCAATAATTAGCGCATCTTCCGCCTTAACCGGTACTTCATCAACGGTATAGGTCTTTATATTTGGCAACTCGGTTGCTAGGTATTGTTGACTTGCAGCACTAACAACTGGCCAGACTGCCTGATTTTCTTTTACGACTAGACTTTGGAGCAGATACATCCCAATAACTGAATTTGCACCTGTGATAACAATATTTTCCTCATTACTTTGGGTAATTTGCTCCTGTAATGTGATTGCCGTCGCCGTTAAAGTGGCAGACGCTGCATCACTCACAGCGTCTGGTAGTACAAAAAGCCAGTCTGGTTCAGTATTTTGGATATACTCACTATATGAACCCGCTGGATTCAAAACAAAGACCCGCTGATGTAGCAAATTTTGGTCACGCTTAGCCCCCACTGCCGTAACCTCACCAACGCCACTCACCCCAATTGTCCGTGGTAGCGCAGCAAAGTGTTCATTTGTTGCATGGGCATCAGATTCCCGCTTTACATCCGTTGGAACAACCGGCAAGAGATGTAGCTTAATGATTACCCCATCTGGTGTCAGACTGGGTTGATCAATGGTCTTGTATTCTAAACCATCAATTCCTTCGAAATTAGTTTGTACAACTGAAAGCATTTTAACTTCCTCCTTTTAATGATTAATTACGTGTCTTAAAGTCACAATACTTTTGATAATAATGCCAAACCAGGCTTGATAATTTTTCGGGTTCAGTCTGTTTGACCCAGGTGTCAAAAGCTAACTGATAAATATTACCTGCTAACTTACTTGCAAATGCTGCATCGTCAATCCCATAGGTAGGTTCTAACACTGCTTGAATCTGCTGTGTGACCTGATTTGCTTTCAAAAGTTCCCGTTCATATAAATTCTCATCTGCCATGATGATTTCATGTCGTGCAGCGGTCATTGTATGTGTATCATCAAACACCTGTTTGGCAATTTCACGATAGCCGCTTACTACTTTTACTAAAGATTGCTCTTCCTTACATTCTGTAATTGCTTTTAGCAAAGCTGCGATAAATTCTTCATGGGCAGCAAAAAGTACATCACTCTTATCTTTAAACTGCCGGAAAAAAGTTCGTTCCGTCAGGCCAGCGGCTTCCGCAATCTGTTGGACCGTTGTTTCACGATAGCCTTGGTCGGCAAATAAACGATGGGCTGCATGTCGTAAACGTGCTTTACTTGTTTCTTTTTTAGCCATTAAACTCCCTTATTGATAAAACGCAAAGCTTCTTTGTCACTGCCAAAAAAGCTTAATTTACTAAGTTTTTGATTACTGGGCTTATCTTAACACAAAATGTCAGTCTATGACATTTTGTGTTATAAAATTTTTAAATCCCATCAAAAAAACACCTTAAGTTTTAAACTTAAAGTGTTTTATCCCAACTTAAGCCCGCTGGTCATAAGCCCGTTTAGACTTAAAGCCTGCCGCTAAGATAATCTTCATTTGCTCAATATGCCTTGCTTGTGTTTCAACTGCCTTAACCCCAAAAATATACCGCGCCCATTCTCTTTGATAGCCCGGCGTCAAGCTTGTAAAAAAAGTCGCCAAGTTTTGGTCACCATCAGCAACCAATATTTCTAATACTGCTGGAATCTTTTCTTCAAAATCCGCCAAACTTTTCATCCCCATATCTACCTCTCTTTATTAAACAATTGTCCCAATTATATACCAAGCAACTGCATCTTAAAATTTTTTATACTTAGCTGTGACAACTGTCGCAGCATCTAGTTATTTACTAGTCTATAAGCAATTAGCCGGGGCTAACCTTCAAAAAAAACTTAATTTTGCTATCGCTAGTATTAGCTAAAAAGCCGTAATAATTACTGTATCATTTACATAAAAAAACAAGTCAAAAATTACTAACTTCAAGGGTTAGCCAATAACAAAATAAGCGTAAAAATAAAATCATGTTATACATAGACAAATTGCATATTACATATGCCGTAACAGCTTAAGCTATTTTATTCTATCAACTCACCTAATTTTCATGCTATCTGATACATTTCATTCAATCATATTGACAAGCTATAGATTGCTCTGTATGCTATTGTCAATATAGTTGGTTAAATCTACGAGAGCAAAAAAGACTACCTTCCTTAATTCTAGCGAGTCCATATTTGGTGTAAATGGATATTAAGTGATAGTCAGGGCGTTGCTTGAGAATACAATCTATAGCCTTAAATGAGCAGCTCAGGTAAACTGAGAAATAGGGTGGAACCGCGTTATTCAACGTCCCTATGTCAAATAATTTGGCATGGGGACTTTTTGTGTCTCCGTGTATAGGAGGATTTTATGGAAGATCAAGCAACTCCCCGGGAACTATCTCGTGGCTTAAAATCACGTCACATCCAAATGATTGCAATTGGTGGCGCAATTGGAACTGGACTTTTCTTAGGTTCTGGTTCAGCAATTCACCTCGCTGGACCCTCTTTAATTTTGGCATACATTATCACTGGTTTTTTTGCCTATCTAATGATGCGGGCTATTGGAGAATTACTTTTATCCAATACTAATATGCGTTCCTTTATTGATTTTGTACGTGAGTACCTTGGTGAGAAATGGGAATTTGCAATTGGCTGGGCCTATTGGCTAAGTTGGGCTAGTCTTGCCATGGCCGATTTAACGGCGACCGGAATTTACCTACGTTACTGGTTTCCTGCCCTACCGCAATGGGTAACGCCGCTAATTGTAATTGTTATCCTTGTTACACTTAATTTAGTTAATGTCCGTTGGTTTGGTGAACTTGAATCCGGTTTTGCATCAATTAAAATTTTTGCAATTTTAGCCTTAATTATCATTGGAATTATTATGCTATTAACTGGTTTCAAATCACATGGTACTAGCGCTTCGCTGACTAACCTTGTAAACTACGGCGGCTTTTTTGCCACCGGAGCGAAAGGCTTTATTTTAGCCTTCCCCATGGTAATCTTCGCCTTTACTGGTATTGAAATGGTCGGTTTGACTGCTGGTGAGACCGAGAATCCAAACAAAGATTTACCTAAGGCAATCAATTCTGTTCCTGTCCGAGTTGGTCTTTTCTACGTTGGTGCCATGATTATTATCATGTCAATTTACCCTTGGAAGGCCCTTGATGCAACACAATCACCCTTTGTTCAAGTTTTTTCAGGTATGGGGATTAGTTTTGCCGCAACAATCGTTAACTTTATTGTTCTAACAGCGGCATTATCCGCAGCTAATTCTGCCATCTTCTCAACCAGTCGTACGCTTTACGTCTTGGCCAAGAATAAACAAGCACCTAGCTTCTTTGGCAAGATTTCTCGACAACAAGTACCAGTTAATGGCCTGGTCGTTTCATCCGCTGTCTTTTTAGGAGCGGTCCTATTAAATTATTTTTATCCCTCACAGGTTTTCACATTAATCACTGGGGTTGCAACAATGAGTTTCATCTTTGTCTGGATTATCTTACTAGTTACTCATGTACGCTACAAACGTATTAATCCAGCTGCCAAATTAAATCCTTTTAAAATGCCCCTTTATCCTTGGTCTGACTATTTAACAATTCTCTTCTTTGTCAGCATTCTAGGCATTTTGGTCTGGGACCCCGCAACTCAAATATCAGTAATTGCCACGGTAATCTTCTTTATTGCTATGGTAGGTGGTTATTCCTTGTTAAAATGGAACAAACAAAATTAAATCTTACTTATTTTAAACCGTTAGCATTCAGCTAGCGGTTTTTTGCATATAAAAAAGAGCCACTAAATTAGTGGCTCGCTTAGTCGTTATTTAGTTATTAGCTGTGCTAAAGAAGTTTTTGTATTGGTCATTTATGTTTGTCTGTGCTGATTTTGAACCCCAAAATGGCACCTTAACAACTCCCATGATTGACTTCTTTGTTACAAAGCCCCAGTAACGAGAATCATTTGATACAGAACGATGATCACCTAAGACGAAGTACTCGCCTTGTGGCACGGTAACTGAAACTTTGCGTTGCCAGTTCATTCGGTTCCCTAGAGTCATCAAGTTATCCCAATTACCAACGTTATTTACAACATTAGTGGCTTCCTGCTCTGACTTTGAAATGTATGCTTGATCAACAACTTTGTTGTTGACCTTAATTACACCATTTTCAGCACTTACAGTATCACCAGGTAAACCAATTACCCGCTTAACATAGTCTTTATTTACCGTTGCCTCAGGATCTTGTCCATATGCATCAAAGACAACTACACTGCCACGGTGAATCTTATCATTGTTGTAAACCATTACCCATTCGTTATTCTTTAAATTAGGTTCCATTGATGTTCCATCAATACGAACAAATCTAAACCAATAAGTCTTAATAGCCAAGGCCACAGCAATTCCCAAAACAATCGGGATTACCCACGACATGATTTCGCGTAAAGCTTTCATGTGCTTTCTCCTTAAATCAATACTTAGCTACAGTCTACCATGCTTAACTTAAGAAAACCCATACTAACGATTTCTTAACGCTTTCTTGAACGCTTAGCCTTTCGAATTGCACGCTCTTGTGCACGCTGAGCATTCTTTTTAGCTTCACGATCAGCTTGCAATTTAAATGGATTTTGGATGAACCAAGTTTGACCGGCTTGGAAAGCATTCGAGATAACCCAATAAATTGAAAGGGCTGATGGTAGTTGGAAGGCCATGAAGAAAATTACAACTGGCATAATATATGTCATTGAGCTAGTCATTGTATTACGCTCAGGCTGACCAATCATAACTAAGTAAGAAGATGCAAAGGTGAAGGCAGCTGCTAATAGTGGTAATACAAAGTAGGGGTCATTACTACCCAACTGTGTCCACAAAAATGAACCAACTTGTAGTTCTTTAGTAGTACGAATTGCTTGATACAAAGCAATCAAAACTGGCATTTGAATAATCAAAGGTAGGAAAGAAGCAAAAGGATTAACCCCAGCTTCTTTGTAAATTGCTGATTGTTCAGCCTGCATTGCCCGCATTGAAGCTTGATCACGTGAAGGATACTTAGCTTGCAAGGCCTTCAACTGTGGTGCAACTTCTTGCATTCTAATCATTGAATCAGTTTGGAAAATCATCAAAGGTAGAATCAATAATCGAATTAAGAGGGTAAAGCCAATAATACCAAGGCCATAACTATTGCCTAACCATTGTGCGACCCCTAAAATTGACCGCGCAAAATTATTAATAATCACACCTTGCCAAAATCCACTGCCAGGTAAATCACCATGATAGCTAATTGCTGCAATGATCATAATCAATAGGGCAACAACCGCCGTAATAATGGCCGGGATTGAAAACTTACGTTGTTTTTCAGCCTTTTGCATCGTTTTTCTCCATATAATATTTAGTTTTCTTAGTCGATAAATAGGTTTGCCTTTGTAAAGACATGCTCAAGATTTTCTTTAATCGTCTGCATGTCTACATCATGGGCACTAGGTCTAGCAATAACTAAAATATCCACGTTTTGCTTTAATTGTGGTTTAAACTCTAAGACGCTTTGGCGAATCCGCCTTTTAATCCACACTCGTTCATGGCCACGTAGGCCAACCTTCTTTGATACAGAAATACCTAATCGAAAATGCTTTGCTTCTTGTCTTTCCATTGTATAGACAATAAACATTTTATTTGCGACTGAGTTATGCTGCTCAAAAACTTCTTGAAAATCACGTTCTGTCTTTACTCGATAACTCTTGCGCATGTTATTCTCCTCAAGCACCCCTTAAAAATGAGCAAAAAGAAAACGCGCAGCCGCCCAAAAAGGCGAACCACGCGTTTTTTATCAGTAATCCTAAAAAAGGACTGGCCTAATTAGGCTGACAATACCTTACGGCCCTTTTGGCGACGGCGAGCAAGTACCTTGCGTCCGTTACTAGTGCTCATGCGCTTACGGAAGCCGTGTACGCGCTCACGGTGACGCTTCTTAGGTTGGTATGTACGCTTCATACTGTGACACCTCCCATTCGTAGTTTGATTTGGCCTGCGGTTGGCAAGGCCAAACCACAATTCGGATTCAATCTTACCATATACAAAGACATAACACAACAATTCTAAAAGCGTTAAGCTTTCCTTAATCTTTATTAAGATAATAAATTCGCTTTTTTTATCCAAAAAATAACTCTCCGTTATGTTAGCAACTTTTAACTATCTAACGTTCTGTTATGTGTTTTTCCACAAAATCCACAGTTTATCCACAGTAAACACAGACTTGGATAAAAACCTGTGTATTACCCTGTGGATATGTGGAAAACTTTTTAAATGCCTATTAAATAAGCAGAACCTATCCACAATCCGTGGTGAACAACTAAGTTATCCACGATTTTTGCACATTTTTACTGCTATCTGTGGATAACTATATTAACATCCCTGTGGAACTCCGGAAAACCTTATCCACAGCTTGTGAATATAACCAAAAGTTATCCACTAAATCCTAAAATATTCACACTTACCTGTGGATAACTCTTACATTGCTTGCTACAATGAACTTAACTAAATTGAAATAACCTTGTATTTTGAATCTTTTGTTCGCTTAGTATTTTTATTTTTTTCTTATATAGGTATTTTGACTTTTATTTTATGAAGTAAGGAGGCTATCCAATGGACCATCTTGAACTTTGGAAAGCCATTAAAGAAATTCTACGGTCACAAATCACTGAAGGATTTACCTTTAATAATTTCGTTGAATCATTAACACCATTAATGGTTACAACCTCAAATAACACGACGATGTTATACCTCACAACAACCAGCGATGAAGTAGCCGAAGCTTGGAAGGGGCAGGCAAGCCCTTATTTCACTTCATTTGTGACCGCCGCAATGCAGTCTACAATGAATCTTTATGGTACTCCGACCTTTGTCCAACCTGTTGTTCAATTTATTGCTGCGCAACCAAAGCCAACGGTAAGCGAACAAAGTTCTGCTACCGTAGCTACAAATGCCGCAACCCCAAAGTTCTCCGTTTCATCGACGACACTCAATCCTGAATTCCGTTTCGATACCTTTGTTTCTTCAGATCCCAATCTAGAAGCTTATTCGGTCGCTCAAGCTGTAGCTAAAGATCCAGGTAAGCAGTGGAACCCCTTGATGATTTACGGTGGGGTTGGTCTTGGCAAAACGCACTTAATGCAAGCCATTGGTAATGCCGTTTTAGAAGCCAATCCATCTGCTCGGGTCAAATTTATAACCACTGAAACTTTTATTAATGATTTCACTGAAGCTTTGCGTAAAAGCCAAGATGCAGTCGAACAATTCAAACGTGAGTATCGGTCTGTCGACCTACTTTTGGTTGACGATATTCAATTCCTAGCTGATAAAGCTAAAATTCAAGAAGAATTTTTTAATACTTTTAATGCCGTAACTGAAGTCAACCATCAGATTGTCATGACTTCCGATAAGCTACCGCGTGATATTAAAGGAATTGAAGATCGCTTAGTTTCTCGTTTTTCGATGGGGTATTCGGCTAATATTACTAAACCTGATTTACCAACCAAGGTTGCTATTCTGCGTAACAAAGCTGAACAAGAAGATCTTCAAATCCCAAATGATGTGATTGATGAGATTGCTGCTTCTGTTGACACAAACGTGCGTGAGCTAGAAGGGGTCTTCAACCAAGTTGTTGGAAAACTTCGCTTTAGTCCCGAACCAATGACCGTTGATACTGCACGCAATATCCTTGATTCGCTTAATTTTAAACGCCAGCGTACCGTTACGATTGAAATGATTCAAGAAGAAGTTGCTAAATACTTCGATGTCACCGTCGCCGATATTATCGGGAAAAAACGTAATAAAGAAATTGTTATGCCTAGACAAATTGCCATGTATTTATCCCGTGATATTACGCAAGAATCGTTACCGCAAATTGGTCGAAGTTTTGGTGGCAAAGATCATACAACCGTTATGCACGCCAGCGATAAAATCGTTAATTTAATTGCTGAAGATACTACGTTAATTCGACAAATTCAAGAATTACGTGAAAATTTGAGCAATTCATAGCGATGTGCTTTAACTAGCTTGTGGATAAGTTTTCTGAAGTTAAAAAGTTATCCACATAGTGTTCCACATAGACCAAATATTGGTACAATGGTCTAGATGGGGCTTTTCCACAGTTTACACAGCCCTTATTATTATTATTATTTTATTTACTTAAATAAATCAGTCATTAGCAGGGAACAATGTTCCCCTTAACTGACCAAAACTGAGGAGTGCAAAATGCAATTTACAATTAACCGTTCCAGTTTTATAAAAGCATTAAATAATGTTAATCGTGCAATTTCATCAAAAACGGCAATGCCAATCTTAAGTGGAATTAAATTAGTTCTTGAAAATAATGGATTAACCCTTACTGGTTCTAATACTGATATTTCAATTGAAACAACGATTCCAACAACCGATGACCAAGCTGATTTAAAGGTTCTTGAGCCAGGCGCATTAGTTTTACCAGCAACATTTTTTACTAATATCATTAAGCGTTTGCCTGGTCAGACTTTTACTTTGAATAATGACAACGGCTTTCAAGCTAAAATAACTTCTGAAAATGCTGAATTTGATATTAATGGTCAAGATGCAGCTAATTACCCACATTTACCTGAAGTAGAAATTCAGAACAGCTTGACTTTAGCTTCAGAAACATTAGTTGAAGTGATTAATCAAACCGTTATTGCAGTTTCAAAACAATTGAGCCAACCTATTTTGACTGGGGTACACTTTATAATTGCGGGTGGAAATCTAACTGCAGTTGCAACTGATCGGCATCGTTTGGCGCAACGCACTGTGGCACTTGATGGAGATATGACAGCAACGGCCGATATTATCGTGCCAGGTGACAGCTTAAATCAATTACAAGCTATGCTTTTGGAAGTTGAAACGGTTGATGTTCGGGTATCAGAAAATCAAGTAATTTTCCAACTAGGAACAAACACAACCTTTTACTCACGCTTACTTGAAGGTAATTATCCAGATGCAGCCCGCTTGATTCCAACTGAAAAGCGCACAACTTTAACAATTAATTCGCGTGATTTATTGCAAACAATTGAACGAGCCGCTTTGTTGAGTCATGAGGGCCGCTCAAATGTGATTCAATTTACCGTTAATGATGACCGGTCAATGATTTCATCAAATTCACCAGAAGTTGGTCGGGTCGAAGAGCAAATCTTTGCGGCTGAAACAGCTGGGGATGAGCTAACAATTTCATTTAACCCGGACTATATGCGTGAAGCACTTAAGTCTTTTGGAGATGAGCAAATTCAAATTGGCTTCAAAACCGCTTTGGATCCATTTACGTTAGTGCCTACAAATAATGAAACTAATTTTATTCAATTAATTACCCCGGTAAGAACTTATTAAAAATCAAAAAAGCCGAAATTAACGATTTGAGCAATTAATCGTTGATTTCGGCTTTTTTGTCGAATAATAATGAAAATCGAATCTAGGGGCTATTATTCGCTTAAAATTGAAAAGTATAGTTAAAAAGCGTATAATAACACCTATATATGGACAGATGTCCTTACCGGTATGGTAGAGAAAGGATGGTTAGCATGGCGACGCAAGTATCCATTGAAACAACCTATATTACATTAGGTCAGTTGCTTAAAGAAGAGAATATCGTTGCAACTGGCGGTCAATCAAAATGGTATCTACGTGAAAATGATGTTTTAGTTAATCAAGAGCATGACGATCGACGTGGAAGAAAGTTATACCCAGGTGATGTTGTAGCGCTACCAAGTGGTGAGCGTTTCATAATCAACGGAACCGGCGTTGAAGCTGAATAATGTGGCTAAAAAACCTCGAATTACAAAATTTCCGTAATTATCAGGCTGTCAATGTGGACTTCACACCAGGAGTGAACATCTTTTTGGGACCAAATGCGCAAGGAAAAACCAATTTATTAGAAGCAATCTATGTTTTGGCTTTAACTCGTTCGCATCGAACTAGTAATGATAAAGATTTGATTGCTTGGGATAGTAAGACAGCTAAAGTGAGTGGTCAGATCGAACGTAGAGTGGGGGAGCTGCCCTTAGAGCTTAGTTTTAGTGCTAAGGGTAAGAAGGCCCGGATGAACCACTTAGATCAAGCAAGATTGGCTAATTATGTGGGGCAGATGAATGTGATTTTGTTTGCGCCAGAGGATTTAGCCCTTGTAAAAGGGGCGCCAGCACTGAGAAGAAATTTCATTGATCGTGAATTTTCGCAAATGAGTCCCAAATATTTATATATCGCTAATCAATACCGAGCAAGTCTGAAGCAACGTAATCAGTACTTAAAGCAGTTACAAAGTAAAAAAGTGAGTGATTTACTTTTTTTAGAAGTATTAACGGAACAATTAAGTGCTTTTGCAGCAGAACTGATTACAAGAAGACTTGTTTTTATTGAGCGATTAACGCAGGCTGCTGCACCGATTCACGGGGCAATTACTCAGGAAACTGAGGTATTAAAAATTGAGTATACTTCGCAATTGACGACAGCAGAACTAGCCGATCAAGCAAGCATTCAAGTTGCCTTACTCAAACGCTATGAAAAATTAACTGAACGCGAGATTTTTATGGGAACAACTTTGCTTGGCCCGCATCGTGATGATTTAAAATTTATCGTCAATGGACGAGACGTTGCTGAGTTTGGGTCACAAGGACAGCAAAGAACAGCAGCTTTAGCTTTAAAGTTGGCTGAGATTGATTTAATGAAAGCAGAAACAGGCGAGTACCCAATTTTATTGTTAGACGATGTTTTGTCTGAACTCGATACTGTTAGACAAACCCATCTGCTAATGGCCATGCAAGATAAGGTACAAACTTTTCTTACAACACCATCATTGAGTGATGTTGCTAGGCAATTAATCAAAGAACCAAAAGTTTTTAAGGTTCAAGCTGGAACTTTAAATGTGATTGAGCAAGAAAATGGAGGATAGCATGGATGATGAAACAGTAACGCAAATGCAAACGAATGCGGATGATTATGATGCGAGTCAAATTCAAGTGCTTGAAGGACTTGAAGCCGTTCGTAAGCGTCCAGGAATGTATATTGGTACGACCACAAGCCAAGGATTACATCATTTAGTTTGGGAAATTGTCGATAATGGAATCGATGAAGCCCTAGCAGGATTTGCGGATCATATTACTGTCACAATTGATGCTGATAATTCAATTGTCGTAACGGATAATGGTCGTGGAATTCCAACTGATATTCAAAAGAAGACTGGAAAACCAGCTTTGGAAACAGTCTTTACAATTTTGCACGCCGGTGGAAAGTTTGGCGGTGGCGGTTATAAAGTTTCTGGTGGTTTGCATGGAGTTGGTGCGTCGGTTGTTAATGCTTTGTCGACCAAGCTAGAAGTTACAGTCGTTCGGGATGATCGTGCATTTTATATGGACTTTACTCGTGGGCATGTTGCAACTAGTATGAAGGAAATTTCTGCTGAGAATCAACCAGTTTCACGTGGAACAATTGTCCGTTTCATGCCAGATCCTGATATTTTCCGTGAGACAACGGTTTTTGATTACAAGACCTTATTGAGCCGGGTTCGTGAACTAGCCTTCTTGAATAAAGGGTTACGCATTTCAATTACTGATAAGCGACCTGCAGAGCCAGTTACAGAGTCTTTCCACTTTGAAGGTGGAATTAAACAATACGTTGAATTTTTAAATACAAATAAAGATGTAATTTTTCCTGAACCAATTTACGTTGAAGGTTTAGAAAATGGTATCGAAGTCGAAGTTTCATTGCAGTATACGGATGATTTCCATAGCAATATGTTGTCATTTACCAATAACATTCATACCTATGAAGGTGGTACTCATGAAACCGGATTTAAAGCGGCTTTAACACGAGTTATAAATGATTATGCACGTAAGAACGGTCAGCTCAAAGATAGTGATGATGCACTTTCTGGTGATGATGTACGTGAAGGCTTGACAGCGATTGTATCTGTTAAGCATCCAGACCCTCAATTTGAGGGTCAAACTAAGACTAAGCTTGGTAATTCGGATGCACGGACGGCGGTTGACCGGATGTTCTCAGAAACCTTTAGTCGCTTCATGCTAGAAAATCCAGCCGTCGCTAAACAAATCGTCGAAAAGGGGATTTTAGCCGGTAAAGCTCGACTAGCAGCTAAGCGTGCACGTGAGGCAACGCGAAAGAAGAGTGGTTTGGAGATTGCTAATTTGCCAGGTAAATTAGCTGATAATACTTCTAAAGACCCAGAAATTTCTGAATTATTTATTGTAGAGGGTGATTCAGCCGGTGGTTCAGCCAAGCAAGGACGCGAACGTTTGACCCAAGCAATTTTGCCAATTCGCGGAAAAATTTTGAATGTTGAAAAGGCAAGTTTGGATAAGATTCTCAATAATGAGGAAATTCGGTCACTCTTTACGGCCATGGGTACAGGTTTTGGTAATGAGTTTGATGTTACCAAGGCTAAATATCATAAATTAATTATCATGACCGATGCTGATGTTGATGGCGCGCACATTCGGACGTTACTATTGACTCTGATTTATCGCTATATGCGGCCACTGCTAGAGGCTGGCTATATTTATATTGCTCAGCCACCGCTATATCAGGTTCGGCAAGGTAAGTTTATCCAATATTTGGATTCTGATGAAGAATTAGAAGCGTTAATACCAACTTTGCCAGCAACACCAAAACCAATTATTCAGCGTTATAAGGGGTTAGGTGAAATGGATGCCGAACAGCTATGGGAAACAACCATGGATCCAGCTGCCCGTCGCTTATTACAAGTTGATTTGGATGATGCAATCGAAGCGGATCAGGTATTTTCAATGTTAATGGGAGATAAAGTTGAGCCACGACGTGAGTTTATTGAACAAAATGCCCAGTATGCTGAATTGGACGTTTAAACTGTCTCAACGAAATGAAGGGATGAGTAGATGGCTGAAGAAGAAACAAATAGTCGTATTAAAGTTGCTAGATTAGGCGAGCAAATGCGGACATCATTTTTGGATTATGCGATGTCAGTTATTGTGGCCCGTGCTTTACCCGATGTACGTGATGGTTTAAAGCCAGTTCATCGTCGGATTCTTTATGGAATGCACGAATTAGGGGTTACACCTGATAAGCAACACAAAAAGTCTGCCCGTATTGTTGGGGATGTTATGGGTAAGTACCATCCACACGGTGATTCAGCAATTTATGATTCAATGGTCCGGATGGCCCAAGATTTCTCATATCGGTATATGTTAGTTGATGGTCATGGAAACTTCGGTTCAATTGATGGCGATTCGGCAGCCGCTATGCGGTATACCGAGGCTCGTTTGAGTAAAATTGCTATGGAGATGTTACGTGATATCAATAAGGATACAATTAACTTTATTGATAATTATGATGGTACTGATCGTGAGCCCCAAGTGCTACCTTCACGTTTTCCAAACTTACTAGTTAATGGTGCGAATGGAATTGCGGTTGGAATGGCAACTAACATACCACCACATAATTTAGGTGAGGTTATTTCAGCGATTCATCTCTTAATGAAGAATCCCGAAGTGACGACAACGGAATTAATGGAAGTTTTGCCAGGACCAGATTTTCCAACAGGTGCGCTTGTGATGGGCAAGTCTGGGATTCGGAAAGCTTACGAGACTGGTAAGGGAACCGTAACCGTACGAGCAAAGGTAGAAATTGAAACTGAAAAGTCTGGTCATGAGCGAATTATTGTCAATGAGTTACCATACATGGTCAACAAGGCACGTTTGATTGAACGAATTGCCGAATTAGGTCGTGAAAAGCGGGTTGATGGTATTACGGCAGTTAATGATGAGTCAGATAGAGAGGGTTATCGGATTGCTATTGATGTCCGGCGTGATGTATCTGCTTCAGTTGTGCTAAATAATTTGTACAAAAATACTTTGATGCAAACTAATTTTAGCTTTAACATGTTAGCGGTGCAGGACGGTCGTCCACGTTTGTTGGGTTTGAAAGCCATCCTAGAGGCTTATTTAGTACACCAACAAGAAGTTGTCCGGCGGCGAACTGAGTTTGATTTAAAGAAGGCCGAAGCACGTGCCCATATCCTGGAAGGTTTGCGGATTGCGCTTGACCATATAGATGCCATCATTTCAATTATTCGGGCTTCTGAAACTTCAGAGATTGCTAAAGGCCGTTTGATGAGTGAATATGCCTTGTCAGATAAACAAGCCCAAGCAATTTTGGATATGCGACTTGTTCGGTTGACTGGTTTGGAACGCGGCAAGATTGAAGATGAATATCAAAACTTGATGACTTTGATTGCTGATTTGAAAGACATTTTAGCAAAACCAGAGCGGATTGATGAGATTATTTATACTGAATTACTTGAAATCCAAGCAAAATTTGGTGATGCTCGTCGGACAGAACTCCAAGTTGGTGATGTAACCAGTATTGAAGATGAGGACTTAATCGAAGAAGAAGATGTCTTTGTCACATTAACAAACAATGGTTACATTAAGCGAATGGTTACAACTGAATTTAGGGCTCAAAATCGTGGTGGTCGTGGAATCCAGGGGATGGGCGTAAATGATGATGACTTCATTGAACAGCTTGTATCAACCTCAACTCATGACACGCTATTATTCTTTACTAATATGGGTAAGGTTTATAAGATGAAGGGCTATGAGGTTCCTGAGTATGGTCGTACTGCTAAGGGTATTCCAGTTGTAAATCTTTTGGGCATTGAAGCCGGTGAGAAAGTACAGGCAGTATTAAATGTTCGAGGTGAGGCTAGTGAGAGTAAGGATTATATCTTCTTTACTACGCGTGAAGGCGTTGTAAAGCGCACCCCAGTAACCGAATTTTCGAATATTCGAACTCATGGATTGCGGGCAATTAACCTACATGACAGCGATGAGTTGATTTCAGCGCAGATTACAGACGGACAACAAAAGATTTTGATTGGAACTCATGGCGGTTATGCTGTATCCTTCCAAGAAGATGCAGTTCGCTCAATGGGACGCTCAGCAGCTGGAGTACGTGGAATTAATTTGCGACCAGATGATTATGTAATTGGCGCAGAAGTTTTGCCCGCTGATAGTAAGGTCTTGGTAATTACTGAGAATGGTTATGGTAAGCAGACGGCTAGTGATGAGTATCCAACTAAGGGTCGCGGTGGTAAGGGGATTAAAACGGCCCAGATTACCACTAAGAATGGACCTTTGGCAGGTATTACAGTGGTCAATGGTAACGAAGATATTATGCTAACCACAAATAAAGGTGTGATGATTCGTTTCACTGCTGATTCAGTATCTGAGACTGGTCGAGCAACGCAAGGTGTCCGCTTGATTCGTCTAGACGAAGATGCTAAGGTTGCAACTTTAGCCAAGGTTGAGGCTGAGGATGATACTTTAGCAATTGATCCAGAGGTAGCTGACGTAAATCAGACGCCAATTGATGATAATAAGCAAGTTGAACAATTATTAGAACGTGCAGAAGCAGAGACTGAAGAGTAAGTATTAGTTTTGTTAATTAAAAGCCCAGCTAGACATCAGATATTTGATGTTTAGCTGGGCTTTTTTGTTTATATACGATCGAGATAGTCTGTAATTGGCTTTTCGAAATCAACATAGTTTTTCTTAGTGAGGTAGTAATATGGTGCGGTCAACTTAGCATCAATGACAAAGGCGATACTCTCCTTTAAATTGTGCCAGGTTGCTTCAGCAGCAACGAAATCGTTATCTAAAATTAATTGAATAATTTCAACTGAGCGACGGACAACGCCAAAGTAAAAGTCAGGTATAATTAGTTCAAAATTCGCAATTTGCGCAATAATTCGTTTAATTTCTGCGGTATCATCATTATGAATTGCCAGCATTAGAAGATTTAGCGCAATTAGGCCGTAATTGTGGTAAGCAGAAATTAAATTACTGCGAACAGTGTTTAGACCATAATCTTCAAGTTGACTCAAACTATTTGCATAATTGTAGCTTTCAGCTACGATTTCTTTGGCTTCTTCGTAATCTTGATAAAATAGCACATTTGCGTAGAGTAAGGTGTCGATATTCGAAAAGAAGCGCCGCTTACGAAAGAGCTTGGTAATGACCGGCAAAATTGGCTGCATTAAGCGTGCATGTTCATCTGGATCAGTTACTCGATAATTAATTGAAATTACGAGTTCAGTAAGGAGGCTAACATCATTTGAAAATTTAAATTGGTCAAGTAAATTGTTGACGTCACTCAATACTGGCTTTTTAGGTTGCTTGGTATTTGATGATAAATGTAAATCCTTGATAATAGTTGGAACTAGTTCAGGTTGAGTAATATAAATATGGGTGATGATTTCATCAAAACTAATACCAATAACAAGCAAAATATTAGCCATGGTGGTAGCCGATATTTTACCATTACCTTGTAAGTAATCGTACAGGCGAGAGCGGGATACGTTGACATTTTTTAGAATATTAGGAATTGAAACGTGACGCTCTTTGATAAAATATATAATGGCCGTACGTAAGGCCGTGGCAGGAATTTTATTAGTAATGTCCATAATATAACTCACTTTCAAAGTAGGGTTTGCACGGGTAAACAAATGTATATCCAATATAAAAATTCTTTAGAAATCTGAAATGTCTAAGTTCAGCAGATATGAAAGCAGTTTCAATCTAATATTATATAGTAATTTATTGGGAGATGGTAATGAAAAAAGAAAATAATACATTTTGGATTTTACAGATGTTTAAAGGGGCAATGATTGGTTCGGGCTTTATTCTGCCAGGAATTTCTGGCGGTGCTTTAGCTGCAGTTTTTGGGATGTACGAGCGAATTATTCAATTTTTAGCAAATCCATTTAAAAATTTAAAAGCAAATTTTAGATATTTTTGGCCAGTGGCCCTTGGTGCTTTATTAGGCATTTTTGGATTATCATTTGCAATTAGCTTTTTTTTAGGTAATTATGAACGCATTGCTTTATGGTTCTTCATTGGTGCAATTTTAGGAACTTTGCCAGCATTATGGCGGCAAGCTGGTCGATATGGACATAAACCAATTGATATTGGAATATTGAGCATTAGTCTTTTGGCAATGTTAGCATTCTTAATTTTTGGTGCTCCTCTATTTTCGAAAATGGAACCAAGTTTTGCAGCCTGGCTACTAGCCGGTGCTTTAATCGGCTTAGGGCTAATTATTCCCGGCTTAAGTCCATCTAATTTTTTATTATATCTAGGTTTGTACAAAGGAATGAGTGATGGGATAAAACATGTAGAAATTTCAGTATTATTGCCAATTATGTTAGGGCTAATGGTGGTTTTGCTATTACTTTCGAAATTAATGGCATTAATTTTTCAGCATTGGCATGCAGAATTATTTCACTTTATTTTTGGGGTCGTTATCGCATCAACAATTATGATTGTACCAACTAATTATCAGAATTTTGGTCTATTTGATTTTATTTGGTCGATTACCTTACTAATTTTTGGAATTGGGTTAGGATATTGGATGAGCAAATTAGAGATGAAAGTTAAAGCATAAAAAAAGTCGGTCATAACATGACCGACTTTTTGTTTAGACTGTAAGAGTCATTTCAATATGCTCAATACCAGCATCCATAAATGGCTCGCCAACGGGTTTAAAGCCTAGCTTTTCATAGAAGCCACGTGAGGGAACCTGGGCGCCTAGCTCTAGTTTATGTACACCAGCTTCCTTTGCATCAGAGATAATTGTTTTCATAAGCTTGGCTGCATAACCATGACCGCGGGCTTCTGATAATGTTGCTACGCGTTGAATATGCCAACTATTGTCCTGGTCGTTAATCGATACACGAGCAGTTGTAACTGGCTTTGCAGCAGTGAAGCCAACATAATGAGTGGTACGACTATCAAAATCATCAAGTTCTAGGTCGAGTGGAATACCCTGTTCTTCAACAAAGACGGTTTGTCTGATTGACAAAGCATCCTTACTGAAACTACCTAAACCGTATTCTTTGCTCACAATTAATTCATTTTCGTTCATAGTAAAGTTACCTCAAAAAGATTTCTTTAGGTTATTCTAATCTATTTTATCGTATAATGAGCAAAGTGTATTTATTATCAGATACTTCTTTGAGATTTATTAACAAATAATTAGTGAAAACTAGCAAAAAGGTAGGATTATGAAACAATATAACCGACTAAGTTGGACGCGGTCACGGCTAGGCTTTGTGATGCTATTAGTAGCATTGGTGTGGGCTAAAATGATGCTAGCCTCGGCCGTAGATTTCAGCTTGTTTTCAGCAGCGGAGCCCGTTCAGTGGATAACCATGCTTATTAGCCCGATAACTGTGCCTCTATTGATGATTGGTTCAGCATTGTATTTCCGTAAGGCACGGTATTTTTATTCAATTGCGATTTTAATGTACATTATCAATGTAGTTTTAATTCAGTTGAATGTAATTTACTTCCGGGAATTTACTGATTTCATGTCAGTTTCAGTGATGCTTGGGTATAACAAGGTCAACCAAGGTTTGGGGGCATCAGGGTTCGCGCTAACAAATTGGCATGATATTCTTTATTGGATTGATTTTCTAATTATTCCAGTGTTGTTCTTTTTTAAAAAAATTCGTTTTAGTCGCGAAGAAACGCCACGTTTTACGGCTTTTGCAGTAACAACTTTCGCGCTTTTTGCCTTTTTAGTAACTTTTGCATTTGGAGAGGCACAGCGGCCACAATTGATTACGCGGCAATTTGATAGTAAGGAAATGGTTAAAGACTTAGGCTTAGATACTTATACCATCGTAGACGGTATTAAGACGCATGGTGTTAATCAGATGCGTAAAAATGCTAAGAAATCAGACATTGATAAAGTTCGGGCCTATTTGAAGGGACATTATGCGGCAGCTAATCCACAATATGCGGGAATTGCCAAAGGTAAGAATGTTTTTGTGATTCACCTAGAATCTTTCCAACAGTTCTTAATTGACCTAAAAATTAACGGTCAAGAAGTTACCCCATTTTTAAATAGTATCTATCATTCAAACAGCACGATTGGATTTGATAATTTCTTTAATCAGGTTGGTCAAGGTAAGACCTCAGACGCAGAGAATATGCTAGAGACTTCAACTTTTGGTTTACCACAGGGTTCTTTATTTGCAACGCAAGGTAGCAGCCAAACCTTCCAAGCAATGCCAGCTATTTTGAATCAAGATGAAGGTTATGCGTCAGCTGTTTTCCATGGTAATAATGCTAGTTTCTGGAATCGAAATAATACCTATAAGAATATGGGCTATCAATATTTCTTCGATGCTAGTTATTATGATACTTCTGGTGATAAGGCAATGGGCTATGGCCTAAAGGATAAGTTGCTATTTAATGATTCGATTAAATACTTAGAGCATATCCAACAGCCTTTCTATGCGAAGTATATAACGGTAACGAATCATTTCCCTTATACCCTTGACGACCAGGATAAGAATCCTAATTTCACAACGACTAATACTGGTAATTCAGTAGTCGATGGTTACTTCCAAACGGCTAACTATTTGGATGCTTCAATTAAAGAATTTTATGACTATCTTGATAAGTCAGGATTGGCTAAAAATTCAATCGTTGTAATTTATGGTGATCACTATGGAATTTCTAATTCTGAAAACAAGTCACTAGCTTCGGTATTAGGTAAAGATCCAAATACTTGGAATAGTTATGATGATGCAATGTTGCAACGTGTTCCATTCATGATAAACATTCCGGGTTATACAAAGGGGTATACTGATCACACTTATTCTGGTGAGGTTGATGTAATGCCAACGCTTGAACATTTATTAGGGATTACTGATACTTCTGGTTATATTCAATTTGGTCAAGATTTATTAAGCACTGCGCGTAAACAATTAGTTGCTTTCCGAAATAAGGATTTTGTGACACCAGATTATGCCTACATAAATAAGACGATTTATGATAATAAGACTGGTCAAGTTGTTAATAATCCTTCTAAAAAGCTGACAACTGAAATCAATAATTGGCAAAAAGCGGTTAGTGATCAATTAGGTTATTCTGATGATGTTAATCAAAAGGATCTGTTGCGTTTCTATACGCCAAAGGGCTTTAAATCAGTTGATGGAGCGAAGTATAATTATGCTAATGGATTAGCAAAACTAGAGAAACTTGAGCAACTAAAGGGTAATAATTCAAAGAGTCTCTTCTCAGAAAATGGTAAAAATTCAACTGTTGGACTTTACCAGACTGACGCACCAGAAAAAGATGAACCTAAGACAAACACATCACGGATTCAACAAGTTAATCCAGATGGTGGTGATAGTACAGATGGTGGTAGTAATACACCAAATCCATAATGCCTTTGCTTGATAAAAAGGCAGAAGAGGGGGTAGTAAGTGGCTTTTATCAATAAACATGATTTGTTAAAAAAAGGCCTACAAGCAGATCGTTTTAAATTTCGTATCGGTGAAATCGCTAAAATGACCGGTGTTTCAACGCGCCAGTTGAGATATTGGGAAAGTAAGGGAATTATTAGACCGATTGAACGCGAAAGCGATGAGGCTAGGGTTTATAACCACGAAACCTATATTAAAGTGTCAATGATCAAGCATTTTTTGGATGAAGGGGCAAGCTTGAAGGTCGCTGTCATAAAGTGCAAAGAATTAGAAAAAATTTGGCGAATGGTACATGATGTAGTCAGTATTGGTGTACAAGGGATTGGGACACTAGACGGTGAAGAGGTTGTTGACCTAGGCTTCTTTGATGAAGCACATCTGCAGCGCCTATATGCAAGACGTATGTCTGATAATGAAATTAAATATATTGTGCGCGATGTAAATGAGCGCTAAAGAAAAGAGTCAAACAGTAATGTTTGGCTCTTTTTTGAATAAGTGATTTCCAACTATTTTGTTTAGGGGTTAAGCATAAGTTTACTTAAAATGCTCTTGTTATTAGTGGTGACGGGCTGAAAATAGTTGGGGGATGTTAACAAAATGCAGGTTGTCTAAGATGCTAATAAGATGACTTAAACCTTGCGAGAGATATTTTTATAATCAAATTATAAATAGTGGGAGGTTTAGCAAAATGCAACTTGGCGAAAAAATTACAAAACTTAGACAAAAAATGCGTATGAATCAAGGGGAGTTTGCCAGATTGATCCATGTTCATCAGTCAACCGTATCGCGCTATGAGCGAAATCATATTCGACCTGATACAGATACTTTATTGATTTTATCTAGCTTAGCAGAGGTTTCAATCCATGAATTTTTGAGCAATCGTGGCGAGTAAAGTTGATAAAATGTTAAACTAAGCAATGGTGTATGATTGTTTTAGGTTATATAAATTTAGGAGCTAAGAAACTAATGGCCGATTGGAAAAATTTTTATAAGTTGACCTGGAATGAGCGGGTAAAAAAATTAGTTGCTAATAAGGCGCTATCAGAGACTGAACAACAATTAATCGAAAGCCATTTTGACGCAATTTCAGAGCAGCAGATTGAAAACTATTTGTATAGCTTTGGGCTACCAACTGGACTTCTGACGGAATTATTAGTTGATGGAAAGCTTGTGTCTGTTCCAATGACAACTGAAGAGCCGAGTGTTATTGCAGCAGCTAATAATGGTGCTAGGATGATTCGTGCTGGTAGTGGAATAAAGAGTAGGCAGCTTGGACATCAAGTTCGTGGGCAGATAATTGTTACCAATCTGGTGAATCAAGCAACCTTACTGGGTAATATTAAAAAAAATAAAGCCTTGATCATCGACTTAGCAAATCAAGCCTACCCGTCAATGCTCAAGCGTGGGGGTGGTGCACAGGATGTCTTAGTTGAAGTATTAAATGAAACTACAGTTATCATTAATATATTAGTTAATCCCTGTGCAGCTATGGGCGCAAATGTTGTGAATACCATGGCAGAAGCAGTAGCAGCATATCTACGTGAGTTAGGTTATCAGGTATTGATGGCAATTTTGTCAAATTTGGCAACCGAGGCATTAACAGAACTAACAGTAGCGATACCAGTAGATGCTTTAGTGACGAAAACCGATACTGATGGTCGAGCAATTGCAAAGCGTATTATGCAAGCAAGTGAAGTTGAGCGTCTATCAGCTCATCGAGCAGTTACCAGCAATAAAGGGTTAATGAATGGAATCGATGCTGCTGTCTTGGCTAGTGGCAATGATACACGGGCAGTGAGTGCAGCTCTTCATGCCTATGCGGCGCGAAGTGGTCACTATCAAGGTTTGGTTAATTGGCAGTTAGTTCATGGTGAGTTGATTGGTAAAATGACAGTACCACTCTTATTAGGCACAGTTGGTGGCTCGATTAAAATTGTCCCGGCAGTCAAACTTAACCATGCCATTATGGGTAACCCAAGTGTAACGGAGTTAACCGCAATTATTGGCGGTGTTGGGTTGGCTCAGAATTTAGCGGCTTTGCGTGCACTGGTAACGGCAGGGATTCAAGCAGGACATATGGCCTTGCAGGCTAAGTCACTGGCTTTAGCGGTTGGCGCTACAAATAGCGAAGTTCCAATTTTAGTGAGAAAATTACAGGCTCAGGGGCACTTTGATTCAGATACGGCTAAAAAAATATTAGATAATATACGAGAGTGATAAAAAATGACAACTTTTTCAGCAGATACAGTAAAACTTTTAGAACAAGTCAACCAAGTTTATCCAGGATCCATTATTCTACGCGCATCTGGTGATGCGTCTGGTTTAATTCAATCTGAGCAAGTTAAAACCGATATGCTTGGTACTAGATTGATGGTTGAGGTAACAGATGCAACCGCACCAGATTTTATGGCAACTGGTGAATTGTTGCAGATGTTATTGACTTTAAACGGTTATCCGCAGATTTTCTTCCAGCTTAGTGCAGCTGAGGAAGCTTTAACTGAACAAATGATGGTAATGGCGACATACTTGTATCGACCAGTAATGCGCGCAATTATCTATCGTGAACAAGCAGCTCATGGCTTGTTGACTGCTGAAGTGGCAAATGCTTATACAGCTGGGGTGTTAGCAACTTTAAGTGATGAAGCAACGAATGATAAGCGGGAAGCAGCCTTACGTTTGTTGACATTATTTGATGCCCGGGTCTTTATGGCAAATTACCCTGGTGATACTAGTAAATGGACAGAACAATTTACAAAACATTATCCTGAAGCATGGGAAGCAGCTGGTCTTTTGGTTGAGCAAATTGTGTTAGATCAAATTAAAGATCCAGCTTCTGTCCACCGGGCAATTGTAACAGCATTTAAGGGATTTGATGCACAAATGTTGATGTGGGAATTGCCTGAACTCTATAACACAGAATTTACAACGGTCACACCAGTTTTGTCAGAGCGTCAGTTGCGCTTAACAGTTAATCAAGTCTTTGAAATTAAGCATGCTGATTTTAAGAATCAAGCGACTGGTGGAGATGCTTATATTGCCCTGGCTAAGAATGATGGTCAAAATAGCTTTGTGATTACGCCAAGTGATACGGATCAAGCCGCTTGGTTTAAAGAGTTCTATCAAACACCAGTGCAAGATATTTTAGATGCAATGAAGTTACCTTACACTTTAAGGGACTAATCAGATGATTACTAAAGAGATTCAAAAACAATTTGATGAGGCAAGACAAATCGTCTTTTTAACCGGAGCGGGTGTTTCAACGGCATCAGGGATTCCAGATTACCGTTCTAAAAATGGAATTTATCAAGGTTTGGAACAACGGCCTGAGTATCTATTGAGTACGGAGGCTTTGCACCAAGAACCAGCGGCCATGTATAACTTTATGAAGGAATACATGTACTTTCCAGAAGCTAAGCCAAACATCATTCATAAAGTAATGGCTGAATTGACTAAACAGGGACGGGCGCGAATCATTACGCAAAATGTTGATGGGTTGCATGAGAAAAGTGGGGCGCAGCAAGTCTTAAATTATCATGGGTCGTTATATAATATTTATGGTGTGGTTACCGGTCAGCGCAGTACGGTCGAGGCATACATGCAGAGTATGTATGCCAAAGATGGCGAGTTACTAAGACCAGGCATTACCCTTTACGGTGAGATTCCATTTAGGACTGAAGAAGCAGCTCTTTGGATGCAGCAAGCAGACTTAGTGGTTATTGTCGGGACGAGCTTTGTTGTCTATCCATTTGCTGGACTTTTGCAATATGTCCAGCCAGGGGTGCCAATTCTGGCAATTAACTTGGAAAAAATTGATACGCTTTATCCGGTTAAACAGCTAATTGGGGATGCAGGATCCTTTTTCAAAGAGTTAAAAATTTAGATGAGAGTGGCTGTCGCAAATTTAGCGATAGCCTTTTTTATATTCCATTTGAAAACAATAAGTTAATTTGATAAAAGTACTTGACGAACCCTGATGTAATCTGTAATATAGATTAAGTTGTCAGAGGCAATCTGATGATTTTATCTACATCTTACATCAAACAAAGTTATATAAAGTTATTGACAAAGTTTGATAAATAAGATATGATATAAAAGTTGTCTTAGGGCAATGTAGATCATTGAAAACTGAATAACGTTTCGATAA
>NZ_DF820485.1 GCF_000691805.2 Weissella oryzae SG25
ACTAGATTGTTGCCTTTTTATTTTGTGATGAAAGGTGGTGAGAGTGGTGTAGTTATGAGAAAAGATAAAGAGTATGGCTTAGTATCCGGTGATGAAGAGCTGAGGATACTAAGACGATTAGATAAGGAGATTATTGATGAAGAAGAATCTATTAGAACGAATGCAATGGTCAAATGAGTATAATCGACCTGAATATTTTCCTCTTTACGCTAACAGTTCTATCGTAGGCTATATCAAGCAGGGCGGTAAGAAATATACGGGGAATACAAATGTTGTAAAAGATGAGCTGAATTATTCATCTGTAGAACATCTAAATGAATTAGATGATAAGCGGAAAGTGAAAGGCCATAGTTTACTTGCCAAGGTATTCTGCCGATGAGGATGCACAGATGTGCTGAGGTTAGATGTACTGAACTCATCCCTTTAAAGTATGACTACTGTCAGAAGCATTACGAGGCTCGTATGCAGCGTTTTAATAAGCAACGAGTAATTAGCCAAGAACTTAATGCAAAGACATTGAGAGGTCAGCAACAGCTTAGAGAAGCAACACATAGTTATGACAAGACCAAGCGCCAAGAATTACATGACGGTTTCTATCAGAGCGTACAGTGGACTAAGATTGCTGAGTACGTAAAGCATAGGGACGGTTACTTAGATGGGGTAAACGGCAGAGTATGGGACAAAGGACAGCTCATAGTTGACCACTTGATACCCAGACGACTGTTAGAAGGACGAGAGCAGTATGATACGTCTAACCTATGGCTATTAACTAGGCCGCAACACAATCACAAGACGGCAGTCGAAAAGAAATTGAATGACAATCAATTGAAAAAAGTTTCTAAAGATTGGTGGATAAAAGTTTTGAAAAAATAAAAATACCCCCCGCTATTGGTTAGGAAAAGAACCGAATAACAAATAGTGCCGTCTTGCTAATGCGTTGCAGTTATTTTTATTTTTTAAGTTGAAGGGAGGTGGTTAAATGCCACGAAAACGGAAAATTACAACTGATGAAGGTGATAGAAAAGACCAACGAGATGCAACCGAAGCTCTAAAAGAGTCTCTTCAAGACGCTAATCAATTACCTGAAACTGCACCAAGACATTTAACTAGTGAAGCTAAGAAACTTTGGGAAAAGTTAGTGCCAGTTTTGAATGATACTGGGTACATAATTGATGTTGATAGTTCAACAGTTGAAACATTGGTTATCAATTACGCTATGCTCCGGGAAGCTTATGAATCAATTAAGAAGAACAAGGTTGTTTATGAAATTGACGGTAAAATTTATAAAAATCCTGCAGTCGCTATCGTTGATTCAACAACGAAAATTATTAAGTCAGTTGGTAGCGATTTAGGCCTTTCTCCACAAAGTCGGGCAACGCTAATAGATATGGCTAAGGTTGAAGAAGATGACGAAGGCCAAGACTATGCAGAAAGGTTTGGCGCTGACAGATGATTAAATATAGAGATTTACTAGAACGGTATCCAGGTGACCCAGCTTTAACTTATGCGGTTGATGTTTTGCGTGGCAGGGTAATTGCTGGTGAAAAGATTAAGCGTGCGGCTGAACGCCATATCAGCGATTTAAGACGTATTGATAGCGATGAAGATTTTAAGTATTTATATGACGTTGACGAAGCGAAGAAAATAAATGAGTTTGCAGTGTTACTGAAAGATGTAACATCTGGTGAACCATTTAAACCTTCACCTTATCAGCGTTTTATTTTGGCAATGATTCAGGGATGGCGTAATCCAGAAACTAAGGGAATGCGTTTCAAGAATATCTTTATTTCAATGGCTCGAACAAATGGAAAGACACAATTACTTTCAGCTTATACTTTGTATAATTTTTTGTTTGGCTATCCTAAGATTAATCGACAGCTTGCAGTAAGTTCTATTGATATATCACACACGAAGCCATTATATAAATATATGACCTATAACTGGGACCAGTTAAAGAAAGGTGTATTCAAAAAGTTAGCCAACAGATGGGGTGTTGAATATAACCAAAATGAGATGCGTATAGATTCACAGTCAACATCTATGAAACGTTTATCAGCACAAGCTAGTGCATCAGATGGTGACCATTACACGACGGGAATTGTTGATGAATATCATCTGTTTGGTCAGGGCCAACGTGAGTTTGTAAACTCAATGACTTCTGGTATGGTTAATAATCCATTGGCACAGATGTTTTATATTTCAACAGCTGGACTCGACCCAAATACGCCGATGTTTGAAGATTACCGAAGATATGGCAAGTATCTTGAAGACGGTAACTGGTCTAATATTGACAAAGATTTGGTGCTGATTTGGGAACAGGACGATGAAGACGAGGCATATTTGCCAAATACGTGGCCAAAAAGCAATCCATTAATGGAATTGCCAGCCATGAAGAAAAATCTTGTTGAAGGTATCATCACAGAAAGAGATGCAAAGGCATCACAAGGTAAATTATCAGAG
Organism: Weissella oryzae SG25; assembly: GCF_000691805.2. Classification (GTDB taxonomy): domain Bacteria; phylum Bacillota; class Bacilli; order Lactobacillales; family Lactobacillaceae; genus Weissella; species Weissella oryzae. The sequence goes on from NZ_DF820485.1 coordinate 2,461, forward strand.
TTCATTGTAAAAAATATGAACATGTGGCAGAACGCCAAAGATAATGCTTTCTTACCACTTGATTTAATTCAGAAGGCAATCATTGAGCAAGATGATTTCAAGATGTTTGGACGTGATGTATATATTGGCTTTGATTTCTCTCAGACTAATGATGACACGGCATTAGCTTTTGTATTTCCTTATGTAGATACTGACGGTTCACAGAAGTTCCATTTGTATCAACATTCATGGATTCCGATTGCTAAAGCTGGCTCTATTGAAGCAAAGGAACAGCGAGATAGTATCAATTATCGAGATGTTGAACAGAAAGGCTTTGCAACTGTTACTCGTGATCGTTTTGGCTTGATTGATGAAGATGAAGTATTCAACTGGATGCTTCAATTTATTGAAGAGAATGAGTTACACGTTAAGGGTATGCTTCATGATCAGTGGGGTACAGGTAATTTTATTCGCCGGCTAGATGAAATCAAAGAAGAGTATTTAATTATCCCAGTACGTCAAGGGATTAAGTCATTAAATGAGCCTACTAAGTTTTTACAGACCTCATTCATTAAGCAGAATATAACAATGTTTGATGACCAAGCTATGCAACAAGCACTAGTTAATGCTGTGATTGTGTCAGATAACAACGGTATTAAAGTTGACAAAAATGTCAATTCACAAAAGATTGATATTGTTGATGCCATTGTTGACGCACTATTTGAAGGTCAATTCTACTTTACTGACTTTACTAACGTAGAAGAAAAGGCTACAAAATCGCCTTTTGGTAACATGTCAAATGATGAGATTAGCGATTACTTTGTAAATAACTTTACTTTTTAAGAAAGGAGAATAGCGAATGCAAAAATTATTTAATTACTTTCCGCTATTAATGTTAGTAGTTGGATTTATTTTAATTTCAATAGGAGCGTTTATTTGTTCGATTATGCTTGGCTTTGTTATATCAGGCCTATTATTGATTGTGTTAGCTTACTTAGTTATTCCAAAAGGTGATAATCAATGAGCTTTAGAAATCCATTTGAAAGGATAGAAACCCGTTCACAGGCCGGTGTTATATCTATTAATCCGTCCTTTGTACAGAATGGAACATTAATTACACCGGATGGCTTGGTATCAGCAGATGAAGCCTTGAAAAATAGTGATTTATATACCGTCATTAGCCTAATAAGTTCTGATATTGCAGCTGCTGATTTTAAAGGTGATGGCAAAGGCTTTATTAATATGCTGAATAGTCCGTCAGAAATTTCTAATAGATATAATTTTTGGCAGACAGTAATAGTAAATGTGTTATTGAGTGGAAATTCATTTGTAAAAATTGACCGTGAAGGTCGAAAGCTGCGTTTAATACCCACAAGTGCAGTGATTATTGATTTATCTAATGATAAATTGACCTATGAAGTCAGGGGTTATGACGATTATTTGCCAGAGAAAGTCTCATATGAAAATATGTTTCATTTTAAAATTATGGCTTATTCTGATGGTGAATATATTAGAAACTTAATCGGTCATTCGCCTTTGGAATCATTGACTAGTGAAATTGAATTGCAAAAGCAAGCCAATAGATTATCGTTATCAACGTTGATGAATGGTTTAAATCCAACAAGTAAAATTACTGTTCCAGAAGGTACACTGAGTCCAGAAGCAAAAGATACAATTCGCGATGAATTTCAAAAGGCTGTAGGTGGCAAAAATGCTGGTAAAGCATTAGTTTTAGACCAGTCAGCAAGCTTTGAAGTCGTTTCAATAAACGCTGACGTTGCGAAATATTTGGAAAATATGGATTGGAATAGGACACAGATAGCTAAAGCTTTTGGTGTTCCTGATTCATATTTGAACGGTGCTGGGGATGCACAATCCTCACTCGAAATGATTACACAAATGTATGTTAATGGCTTGAATCGATTTATTGAGCCAATTTTGTCAGAGATTAATCATAAGTTAGATAGCAACGATATTAGATTAGATATGTCGGACATTATGGATTATTCTGGGGCCATATTCAGGCAAGATATTAAAGATTACGTAGATAAAGGCATTCTCTCACCGGAGGATGCTTTTAATTTGCTCAAAGAAAGGAATATGTTGTGAACGAATTAGACGAGCGTGTTATCCATTTCAAAGATTTAGAGATTCGAGATGGAACTGAAACAAATGATTTTGTTGGTCAGATAGCTGGTTATGCTATTGCTTTTAATAGTCCTAGTGTTAGTGCTGGCCCGTTTATTGAATATATCGATAAGACAGCATTGAACGGCGTTGATTTGAGTAATGTGTTGGCGCTGTATGATCATGACTATTCAAACGTTTTAGGTCGAGTGACAGCAGGGACATTGAAATTAAAGGTTGATGCTAAAGGACTGTATTTTGAGCTGGATGTACCGAACACAACCTTAGGCAATGACATTTATAAGCAGATTAAACTTGGTAACTTGCAAGGGGTAAGTTTTGGATTTTCTGTTGATGATGGTGGAGATAGTTGGTCTTATCAGGATGGCAAACCGGTAAGAGCAGTTGAACAAATTGCCTCTTTGAAAGAGATTTCTGTTGTATCTGTGCCAGCATATGAAGCAACCACGGTTCAAGCTACTCGTTCATTAAATGATTGGCAAAAAAACAATAATTACAAAGAAAAAGTTGCAGTGTATATGAAAGGATTTAACAATGACAATGATTGAAAAACTCACAAAGAAAATCGCAGAGCAAGAAAAAAATCGAGAAGAGTTACGCTCTGAAATTCGTTCAGCTGTTGATGATGAAAAATCAAGCCCCGATGACGTTAAGGAAAAGATGGCTAAGCTTGATAAGGCAGATGAAGAATTAAACAAGAGTAAGAACGACTTAAATATTTTGAAAGCTGCTAAGGATAAAACAGAGTCAGATAAATCTAGTAATGAGAAAAATAACGATAAGCAAATCAAAGATGACTCAAAGAAGAACGAAAATTCAAATGAAGTAGAGAAGCGGGATGAAAATGATGATATTGAAACCCGAAGCAAGGAAGGGATGCAAATGAAAACTAAAGTAGCGCCAAACAAGAAGGATGTAGCATTAGGGGCATTTGAAAAGTTTTTGCGAACTGGTGAAACTCGTGATGTAACAGGATTAGGGTTGTCGGATGGGGCGGTAATTATTCCCGAAGCAATTTTGCCAGTAGAACATGAAAATTATCAATTCCCACGTTTAGGCTCATTAGTGCGTACAGTTTCGGTTACCACAACTACTGGAAAGTTGCCTGTATTCATGAATTCAACGGATTCATTGAGTGAACATACAGAGTACAAGCCAACTGGAAAGAATGCCAACCCAGAAATTAAGCCTATCCTTTGGGACTTGAAGACTTACACCGGAGCTTACGTCTTTAGTCAAGAATTGATGTCAGATTCATCATTTAACTGGCAAGCAGAACTTCAAGGCCGTTTGTCTGAATTACGTGATAATACTGATGATGGCTTGATTATTAATGCTCTTACATCTGGGATTACGGTAGAGCAATCAACAGATATTATTGCCTCCCTTAAGACTGCGTTAAATGTAACTTTGAAGCCAGCAGATTCTAATAGCGCTTCTATTGTGCTTTCTCAATCTGCATATAATGCTCTTGATCAATTGAAGGATGGAGAAGGGCGCCCAATGCTGCAACCCTCTATCACCAATGCTTCAGGAGAGACTTTACTTGGTAAGCAAGTTACTATCGTCGAAGATACATTGTTCCCTAAGGCTAAGGCTGGAGATATTAACATCGTCGTTGCACCTCTGAAAAAGGCTGTTATTAACTTCAAATTGACAGAAATTACAGGCCAATTCCAAGATACTTATGACATTTGGTACAAGCAACTTGGTATTTTCTTACGCGAGAACGTTGTTCAAGCTCGTAAGGATTTGATTATTAATATTACTGGTAAGGTTGCGCCGGTAACTGAGCCAACTACTGATAAGTAAGATAGGAGAAGCAGGGCATGGCAGAAGAGCAAGTAAATTTATTAAATGCTAAGATGCTGCTTGATGAACTTCACGTGGATGAGAGCCCAGAAGAATTGGCCACAATTAAATCCTTAATTAATGATGCGAGCGTTATTATCCGGGGGTCAATCCGGGATAATTTAAGTGAAGAGGATGTCCTTAAAACAGCAGGTAATTTGTTTAATAGACTCATATCCGCACTGGCAACACAAATGTATTATGACAGGACGTTATCCACTGGTTACAGTGCTGGTGTTCAAATTATGCTTAATCAATTACGGGCCAAAGTGTTAGGAGGTCAAGATGAAACCATCTGATTTTAATCACAAGGCAGATTTTGGAAAGATTGACACGGTTAAGAATAATAACACTGGGTCAACATCTAAGAAATTCGTTCCTGTATTCTCGTTATGGTTTGCACCTAAAACTCGCTCGATTGCTCTGCAATTACAGTTGCAAGGCACAGACCAATCAGATACTAGGGAAATAATCGTTAAGCATAATAAAGCGTTAAATGAGACTATGTTGGTAAAAATTGACGGAGAGCAATATAACATAGTTAATATTTCATCTGATGACACAAATCAAATTATTAGTTATGACTATGTGACTATAAAGCGAGTTGGTGGCTGATATGCCAGAAGAGATGAACTTTGAAGATATCCTGAATGCTTTTGTAAAAGAAGCTGAGGATGTAACTGTAAATATGAGTGTTGAGGATAAAGCCAAGATTACTAAAGCCGGTGCCGAGGTGTTTAAGACGGAATTGGAAACAGTGACCAAGGATAAGCACTATCGAGAAAGAAAAACGGGTAAAAATCCGCATCTGGCTGACAGTATAATAGTCCAAAATACTAATATTGATGGTATGAAAAACGGCTCGTCCGTTGTTGGATGGGATAAAAAGAAAGCCTATGTGGGGAACTTTATTGAGAATGGTACTAAGTTCCCTATGTACACTAAAAATGGCCGTAAATACAAACACGGCGGAGAAGTAAATGTTGTTGGTGATCATTTTGTCAGGGATGTTCGTGATTCTCCAGCCGTTCAGCAGAAGATGTTAGAGGCCGAAGCAAAGGCGTACGGGCAAATCATCAAGGATAGAGGAGGAAATTAATGGATAGACCTGTAGTATTGGCACAGCAAACGATATTAAACGGTAAATTTCCGATTGATGATGTCTACCTAGATGAAATCCCGGCGGAAATATTGAAAAATGATGACCTTACCAAGACACAGGTATTGCTGAAAGAAGCAAGGAATGAGCCTAGTGGTTGGGGAAATGAAACATTTACAAGTTTAGACGTTGCTGTTGATATTCAAATTTTTTATAGTTTGGATTTTAACGAAAATATGACGATGTTTGAGGTTAACTTGATGAAGGCATTTGAAAAAGATGGTTGGCGTATAGCTAGTTCACAACCACATTATTTGGATATTAGCTCATCTAGTGATATGCATCAAACAATCAAAAACATCACGGTATCAAAGAATATAACACTTTAAGGATTGACAGTTAGTCAGTCCTTTTTATTTTGGAAAGGAATTAATTTATGGCACAAGTAGGATTACATCGCACATTTTTGGCTAATATCGATAAAGTATTGCAAACAATTTTGAAAGGCGAGGCTGGTTTATCCGAAGATGGTTTGTTCGAAGTAACCACGGCAATGCTTGGTACTAAGACAGCCAATATTACTAATATCTCAACGAATGGTACGCCCATCTATGGAAACAATACCAAGGTAGACCAAACGCAAGCTAAGGGTGAACCATCAGTAGCTCTTGACTTTAATAATTTGCCCTTTGAGATTAAGCAAAAACTGTTGGGACGAATCAGTGATGGCAAGGGCGGCTATTTACAAGAGGAACGTCCACAAGTTGCCTTATTAATCGAGTCTCAAACTCTAGATCGTAAGAACTCAATTTATTACGGTTTAGCTAACGGAGAAATGCAAGAAAATGCTGTTAATGTACAAACTGACACTAATAATGAAGTGCGGGCTGATGATGCACTAACGTTTACATCATTTGGCGTTGATAAGTGGAACGGTGAAGCTATGAAGGTTTACTTCTCTGGTGATGCAAAGTTTGATAAGGCAGCAATGCTTGCAGATGTATTCGGTGGTTATACTGATGGCACTAAACCAGACACATCAGGAGACAACAAGCAACCACAAGCTTAAATATAAGCCTTACAGCCAAGGAAAATGGCTCAAATGGGGTGGGAAGCCCTTTTTACATAACCTGTGAACCATGAAAGGAACTAACTATGAATATTGTTGTTAAGCAACTACGTACAAATCCATTTGAGATTAAGAAGAGCACAAAGAATTTGAAGAAAACTTATCGAATGCAATTAGCAATGGCAACTATTCAAGACGTTGCTGATGATGAATCACTAGACGGTGTATCAGTATTGAAACGGCAAATGGAGTTACAAGATACGATTGTCAATTATACGGTCGATATGTTGGGTTTGTCTGAAAAGGAGACAGACAAGTTAGAGGAGTTAGAGTTTGACGAAGTAGTCGATATTTCACTTTACATTTCTATGCGGGTAACTGGTATGAGCGATAAGGAAATCGAAGAATCACGAGCAGAAGAGGATAAGGGTTTAGACCAAGCCCAGCCGAGCAAGTAATTAGATTTCATAATTTATTACTCGAAATCAAATTGTTTGAAAAAGATGCCATGCAAAATTTGCATTGGGATTTAAATACAGTTGATGAGCAAGATTATGCTGAATTAATTGAGGTCTTGTCAGCAAATAAGGACGATCATATGGTCTCACCAGAAGAGATGGCTAAGCAATGGGCCTCATTAAATTAGAGGAAAGGAGGAATATATGGCAGAGGAAAAAGTAGCCGGGTTAATGGCCACCGGTATTGGGCTGAATGTTAATAATGCTGTTGAACCACTTGGAAAGTTAAAATCTGCGGTTAAGGATGCAAATAATGAGTGGAAACAAATGGAATCGCAGGCGAAACAGTCAGGCGATACTGTTGGGGCAACAAAAGCTAGGTTTGAAGGCCTAACTGATACAGTTTCAAAGCAAGAGCAGGTATTAGCTAAGCTTAAGCAAGAGCAATCAGAAGTTAATCGAAGTACCGAGGCTGGAGAACAGACTTATCAAAAGTATGCTAATCAAATTACACAGGCTGAAAGTAAGCTCGCCTCTTTAAATACTCAAACCGAAAAAGCTCGAAAAGCTTATGAGTACCAGGAGAGCGGTTTAGCTAAGCTGAATGATGAGATTAAGCATTCGAATGATTTAACTGATGCTCGTGTTAAAAGATTAGAGGCCGAAGGCAAGACCGAGGAGGCTAATAAAACTAAAGTTGATGCACTTACTTCTGTTCAGGATAAGTACACTAAGATTTTAGAAATTCAGAAAAACGAACTCGAAAAATTGGGTGACTCTGGGGACAAAAATTCTAAGGCCTACAAGCTACAAGAGTTACGTGTCGAACAGACCGGAGCAAAGATTGCTGAAACAACTAGCAAAATCAAAACGTTAAATAATACTGACGTAAAACCTAATGTTAGCGGAGTTGGAAAAGCAAAGTCGCAACTTGAAAACCTGAACGATGTACTTGCTAGTACTCACAGTCGATTTAAAGATGTTCTAATGGGGAACATTGTTGCTAATGGTATTACTAATACGTTGAGTGACATTAAAAGCAAATTTACTGGTGCATTGAAGGCTGGTGTTGAATACAACAAGGAGATGCAGTCACTTTCTGTATCAATGGACAATTTCACTAATGGTGATGACAAGCTAAGCAAGGCATTAATTGGCAATGTTAAATCATTGAAAGAGGAATCGGGCTATGCAACTGACACCGTTTCATTGCTGACAAAGAAAACTTATGGACTTACTAAAAGCGTTGATGGTGCTAAACAACTATCTGATGCATTTGTTAATTTGGGACGAGCTACTGGACAATCTGATGAGTCTTTGCAAGGTATTATTAAAAAGTTCTCCCAAGTAAATGCTTCTGGTCAGATTACGACTGGTTCACTTACCAAAATGGAGAAGTCGTTGCCTGGATTTAATGCGGCATTAGCTACAAGCATGGGCAAAAGTCGAGATGAGATTAGTAAGTTGGCTTCTGATGGAAAACTATCAATGGCTGACTTATCGAAGGCTATCGAAACAATGTCGGATGCCAAGCCATATGCGTTAGATAACTATTACACTACGCTTGATGGATTTAGCAGTCATTTGGAAGAGAAGTATAAGAGCTTATCCGGTAAAATAACAAGCGGTTTCTTTCAGTCCAATAATGACTTTTTGAAGAACATGTCTAAGTCATTGGACGGTGAGGAAGTAGAAAATGCTTTTAATCACATTGGAGACTCAGCGAACAAGGCAGTAAATACTGTAGTTGATGCGTTTAGTAAGACTTTCAAAGGTACGAAGAATCCGATCGCAGATATAGCCAATAGTACAGCTGATCAGATTGAGAAACTTGGTAATTTTGTGGCCACGCATTCGAAGGATATCGAAAACTTTTTCAAAATGGTAAAGGATATTGGTGGAGCTGGATTTAAATTAATCGGTGATACGCTTAAAGTTACATTACCGATTCTTGAAAAGGTTGGAGATTTTGCATCTAAGCATCCGAAAGACGTTAAGTTGTTAGCGGAAACTTATCTAGGCCTTACTCTTGCATTAAAAGGCACACTTGGAACCTTAAAGGGTATTGAAAAAGCCAAAAGTTTTGGTGCATTTACTAAAGGGCTCTTTTTAAAGGTTGACACTGAAACAGGTGAGAAACAGCTAACAAAATTGGGCACTCTCGCTTCAAAAATCGGTGGGGGTATAAAAAATTCTTTGAAAGCAACTGCTAAAGTAATAACAACTGGGGCAACTAAAAGCTTTGGCTTGCTTAAAAAGGCAGGATTGGCAACTGGTAGAGGTTTGGGGAAGGCTCTAAGTGCTACGGCTAGAGTTGCAACAACCGGAGCAACTAAAAGTTTTGAATTGCTTAAAAAGGGAGCTAGTGCGACAGGTTCTTCAATAGCAAAAATGTTTAAATCATCCGAGACGGCTAAAATTGTAACCAAAGGTGCAACTAAATCATTTGATGTATTGAAAAAGGGCGCTCAATCAACGGGAACTTTTGTAAAGAGCAAGTTAAGTGCAGTTGCTTCGGTTGCAACTAAAGGCGCAACAAAGAGTTTAAACATATTTCAAAAGCTTGCATCAACAGCTAAAAACGGCATAACTAAAGCAGTTAGCTTCACGGCTAAGATTGCTACTAACGTCGCTTCAAAAACATATTCTGTTTTTAAAAAATCTTTACAAGCATCCGGAAAGGCGATTGTTAAAAGTTTAAAGTTTACTGCATCGATAGCAACTAAGGGTGCAACTAAGGCATTTTCTCTTCTAAAGAGTGGAGCGAAGTTGGCAGATAAAGCTGTTGCAAAGTCATTAAGTTTTACTGCTAAGGTTGCAACTAAAGCAGCCACTAAAAGTTTCGCATTGCTAAAAGCTGGTGCAAAAGGTGTTGCAAGTGGTTTTGTATCATTAACTGCCAAAATTAAAGCTTTTAGCTTAGCGCAGGCAGCGGCAACCGTTAAGACAAAGGCGTTGGCAGCAGCGACTAAGTTACAAGCAGCAGCCCAAAAGATTATGAACTTGTCAATGAAAGCTAACCCATTTGGCATAGCGGTAGTTGCTATAACTGCCCTAATTGCTGGATTTGTAGCGCTGTATAAGCATAGTAAAGCTTTCCGAGAGTTCGTTAATGGTTTAGCAAAAGCTGCAAGAGAATTTGCCAAGCAGATTATTAAAATATTTGCCAATATTTGGGACTCATTATCTGATTCATTTGGGAAATATGTTGATTACACCAAAAAGATTGTAAAGGCGTTTACTGATTTCTTCACTGGCAAATGGGGGAATCTAGGGAAAGATTTAAAAGACATCTGGAATTCACTCTGGAACTATTTAGAGTCGATTTTTGGTAAAAAAATTGATAGTTTACGAAAAGGAATTGAAGATTTTGCTGGTAAGATTGGCGATATTTTTAACGGCATTAAAAAGACGGTTTCGGATATTTGGAGCAGTCTTTGGGACGGCATGAAAAATATTGTTAAAGACGGTCTGAATGTAGTTATCAGTATTATCAATGCTGGAATAGGTGGCATTAACTCTGTAGTTCATACATTCGGTGGTAAAGAGAATGCAATCGGCAAGATTGATAAAATCAAGAAGTTTGCAAATGGAACTAAAGGAGCACCAAAAGGTCTAGCAGTAGTCAATGATGCCCCTGGTGTTGATTATCAAGAAGCCATTATTGATAACTCGGGAGAAGCTCATGTTTTAGAGGGTCGTAACCGATTAGTTAATTTTAGTGGTGGTGAAACAGTTATCCCGGCACATGCCATGCCTAAATTTGCTAAGGGAACTGATGATTGGTTGGGAGCAGTTGGTAATTGGTTTAAAGACAAGTGGGATGGCCTGGTTGAATTTGTCAAACATCCATTAGATTCATTAAGTAAGGTTATGACCAAAGCAGTTACAGGGATGATTGGAGGTCAAACTGCATTAGTAACCCAACTTGCACCAGCTATGGGTAATGGTCTTGTGGGTGGAATTGTTGACCCAATTAAAAGGATGTTCGAAGCACTAAAGAAAAAGCATGACTCTGATGGTGGAGGCGGTAAAGGTGCACCAAGTGGTTCGGGTGTTAATCGTTGGCGTGATCAAGTTGTAGAAGCTTTGAAAGCTAATGGGTTAAGCACTAATGATGACATGGTTAATAAAGTGTTACGGCAAATTGCTACCGAGTCTGGTGGTAATGAGAAAGCGGTGCAAGGCGGCTACACTGACGTAAACACACTTAGCGGTGATTTAGCTAAGGGATTGATGCAAACCATTTCTGCCACGTTTAATGCTTATAAATTCCCTGGTCATGGTGACATTTTTAACGGTTACGATAACTTGTTGGCAGCATTGAAATATGCTAAGAATCGATACGGAAATGATTTATCATTTCTTGGCCAAGGACATGGTTATGAATATGGTGGCATTGTGTCACAACATGGCCTATATGAAGTTGCTGAAAAGAACATGCCTGAAATGATTATCCCGTTGGCAGCTGATAAGCATAACCGTGCTAATCAATTGCTTTCAGAAGCAAATTATCGAGTAAATGGTACTACTAATTCAGCTGATTCAACTAGTAATATAGATGTTTCAGAAATACAAGCCGGTGTTAATCAATTGGTCGGTCTTGTTGGGCTACTCTTGGGTGTTAATAAAGAGCAGCTCATGGCTTTATCAAAAAACAAAGGTATCACAATGCCTGATTTGTATAATCGCATGGCTAAAGATAGTTCAATGAATAATTTCCAGTCAATTTAAGATAGGAGGAACAAATGCCAGGTTTATATGGAAGTCTTTACATTAAGTTAGATGGTAGAGATGAATTTGACTTAACCGCCAGATTACCGAATGTACACTTTTTAAACTTACAGAGTACAGCCCCAGCCATTACTCCAGATTGGTTGACTATAGCGGGTAGTGACGGGCAAAGGTTAAAATCGGTTAGTTTTGGTGCAACCACTATAACATTGAGCCTATTTATAAAAGCTACGAATATGGCTGAGTTCAGATTGATAAAAGCTGAATTACAGAGCATTTTTTATGGACGTACGCTTATAAGACTTAGAAGTTCGTTTAGCCCCGGCAAAGTATATAATGTCTTAGCTAATCCGGTTGATATTGTACCAATTCAGAATAGTTCACAGAGTTTAGTGGATTTAACCTTTACTAATCCAAGTGGCATGGCACAATCTTTAGTTCAGTCTGATAAACTGCCTGATTTAACAGATGATTTAGAGTACAGCATGAATATTCCGATTGATAAGGAACTTAAATATCAGTACGAAGAGTCGTTGTTTGATGTTTATAACCCTAGTGATGTTGCGATTGATCCTTATAGACAACATCATGATTTAAAAATCACGGTTAAGGGTGAGGGTAACAGTTTTAGTCTGGTGAATATGACCAATAACACAGCTATTACTGTGAATACTAGCATGAAGCAAGGGGACGTATTCATATTGAATGGTGTCTTACCATACTTGAATAACAGTTCAGACGTCGATACAGACTTCGGCCACATTGAATTGGCTAAAGGCGAAAACAACATTAAGATTACTGGCCTAAATAATGTTGATGTAACCTTTAGTTTTCCATTTCTATACTTCTAAATGTTTGCTGACAACACAGTTGTTATTCAATCGCATGACGGCCAGAATAAACAGATTTTATCAGCGATTGAATGGGATACATTTCAAAGAGTATGGGCTAAAAATGAGCAATATCAACTACTATTTACCGCTTATGACGACCGATCACTAGCATTTAACCTATTAACATCCGAAAATAGTGTGTTCTATGATGGACAAGAATATATCATTAAACAAATTGTTGATGAATTTAACGGTGGGCAACACACCATGCAAATTACAGCAACCCATGTATACTATCAGCTCTCTTCACGAGTTCAGTTCAATGTACGGGCAGGTGACAACTCATTTAGTTTGAGTGAAGCTTTAGGGTTCTTGTTTGACGGAGTTAGCGGCTTTAGTTATGAAATACATGGTGGTTTCAATAGCAGTAAAACATTGACTGATTTCGGTAATGTGCCGATTTCAGAAGGGATTTCAACAATAAAAGACACCTTTGGAGTTTATGCAGTTATCCCAGATAACCATGTGGTTAATATCTATGATGAATCTAGTTACGTTAAAGAAACTAGAAATGTCCTTAGGTATCGTAATGATACAAGCGATATTCAATTGCAGTATGACAGCCAAAGTATTGTAAATCGTGTGCAAGCAGTCTCAACAGCCGAAACGCCAGCCTTTGAGCCTTTTTTTGTAGAAAATCAGGAGTCTATTAACACTTGGGGCATAAGAGAAGGCGTCAGAGTGGAGAGCGACACGGTGACTGATGTAAATCAGATGAGAACTTTGGCTGCACAGTCTTTTGTTTTGCAACCAACAATTGCATTCTCAATAACTACAGAGGAAAATCGAAAAGTTAAGCCTGGGGAACTTTGGAATGTTCAAATTTTGGAAACTAACTTTTTAACCAAAGTAGAAGTTGTGTCAATTACTGAAACACCATTTACTTCTGCAGCTGTGCAAATTGAGTTGAATAATAGTCGAGCAAATTATTTAGATGCTCAAAAAGCGCAAGCAAAAATCATTAAGAATATTCAAGATAAACAGTCCAATGTTGATACGATTAATACATGGGTAATTGGATATGTGGAGGAATAAATAGATGGGCACAAGTAAACAAAATTCAGTCAAACCGGTAACTAAAACGCCAATTGTTCAAGTACCCGACCCTAGCGGCAATCCGTCTTTTGTGTTGACCCATTGGCAAGCAGTTAATGCTAAACCATTTGATGACGATAATAACCTTATTTTAGTTAGCCCTGATGGCGTGAAGTGGCGATTGATGATTGATAACAAAGGTACGTTAAAGGGGGAAAAGATAGTTGATGACAACGGCTCAAATGGTGAAAAAACTCAGTGAGTTAGATAGCCCAATATTAGATGTATATCAGGCTTTTTATGATGTAGCTATGATTGATACAATACCAGTTGAAATTAACGAAGTTACCATATCTAAATACGATGAGCAGGCGTTCCTAGATGTCGGGAACGCTATTTTATTGTTAAAAAATCGGGTGAACAAATTAGTTGAACTTCTCAACAAAAATAAATTAGTTGATATGAATGGCGATTCAGTTAGTGGCCTTGATTTCTGGCAACCTAATCGAACAGGAATTTATGAGCTAAAAGTAGAGTTTGAAAACCGGATAAATTCAATTGAGGCAACACTGGAGAAGATAAACGAAATTATGATTTTAAATGGACTAATGGAAAGGAAGTAATATGTTAATAGCAGATACAGTAGGTAAATTTGCCATTGTTAATACTCTGTTAAATACGACAGATGTAACCTTGATTGACCAACTAAATGGTCGTCAGGGTGACAATGGCCGAGAAGTATTCTTTTGGTTGAAGAAAGGCACACTACCTTTTGATATTTCGAACAAAGACATCAAGATTACCGTCAAAGATTCAGCAGGTAAGATTAAAGAGGTTTCAACGGTTAAAAATGTAATCAATACGCAAGCAGGCCAGTTCTCTATGATTATCCCAGCTGAGATGTATCAAGCATCAGGAGATATTCAAGAGGGTTATATTAGCGTTACTGATGAGACTGGAATGGTAGTTTCAAGTATTCCAATTATGTTTAACGTTTTATCGAATAACATCATTTTTACTGCAAACCCATCTAATGATTACATCGATACAATCGAGAAGGTAATTAGTGAAGCAAAGGCTAAATTAGCAAATATTAGTGACACTTTAGAGATGCAACAAGCTGCATATGATGCTCTAAAAGTTTCCTTAACGGCGATTATTCAGCAAATCAATGATAAGCAAGTAGCTATTTTAAATGGTGACAATGATTTCAGTGGTGCTAATACGTTTGCTCAACCCATTGATGGTGGTTTGGCAACTCGTTTAGCAACCTTTACTGATTTAGCGGATGTGGCTAAAGATACGTTCAAGTATGCTGGTAATTGGTCAATTAGCAACGTAGTTATTGGAAATTCGCCAGTTAGCGGGCAATATACTTTAGATGTAGAACCCGGTTATGATAGTCAATCAGGCCACCTAACAATTCATGATTTAGGTTCTAATACTGAGCTTTATGCAAGTGTTGATAAGGGAATAATCAAAGCCTGGAAACGAGTGTCGGGGGATTTAGTGGCAACACTTATTCCAGCTAAGGCAGACCTAAATGATTACACAGTACCTGGTATTTATGATAGTGGCGAAAATGCCGCAACAATTCTAAACGGGATTACTAACCCTAGTACCGAAATCGGTCATGATTTTATTTTGACTGTTACAGCTGATGCTAAAGGAACGACGATTCAACAGGACTTAAAAACCTATACAGGTTGGGCATTCACTCGGACGATTTATCAAGGTCAAGCAACGGTTTGGACGGCGTATTCTGGAACAATGAACACTACGATTGAAGGCCCATTTAAGAGTGCAATTAACTTATTGCGAACCGGTAATTATGTAATTGCTCGGATTGTCAATGTCACTCAGGGCTTGGCCGGCGGGCAACAGTCAGATGAGATTGTGCCAACTGATTATATTCCTGTTTACGTTATTAATAAGGTTCCGAATATGACAGAAGCAATTATCCGTTCATATTATGAGGATCGAGTATTGACGGTACAAAGTAACGGAACAGTTAAGAATTGGGGTTCTGAGGAGTTTAAAGGGACGGGCTATGGAACGTGGCCAATAATTGGCTAGGAGGTCAAAAATGTTTTATTTATATGATAAAAGCACACGAAAATATACCGGCATGGCAGTTACTAAACCAGCTGATAATTGTTTTACAGAGGTTGAACCTAGTGAAGCAAACATTCAAGATGTTTGGTATTTACGTATTTATCAACCTGAAACTAATACTTGGCGAGATTGGGACCCATTCGAGTATAAGAAGTGGTTAGAAAGTCAAAAGCCACAAGCGGATGACTTATTCAAAATGGATTTACTAGCTCAAATTGCGACCTTAACTGAAAAAGTGAATAAGCTAGTGGGAGGTACTCCAGATGTTTCAACAAATTAAAGAATGGTATGAGAAGAGTTGGATTACTGCTGATAAAGTTACCTTTTATCATAAGGCGGGCTTATTGACAGATGAGCAATATAAAGCAATCACCGGTATTGAATAGGAGGCTGATAATTGAGAAAAGTAGTGATGATGTCAGGCCATACTAACAAAGTAGCCGACACTGCTATGGCCTTTAGTTTCCGTTTAGTTTCCGACGGTGAAAACCAGAGTTTGACTGATAAAACAGTTACTGTGAATATCGCTAATTCAAGTGGCTACTTATTTACAATTACGCCTATGGTAAATGATGATGTTATCACCATGAAATTTACAGATAAGTTGCTGGAACAGTTGACCACGGATAACACTTATCAATTTGAAGTTTGCGTGACAGATGTCAATAATCAAGTAGCAATTTATCCTTCTGAGGGAGCGATGGGTTTTCAAGTTGTTAAAAATCTTAAAGAGGTCAATGGAAATCTAGTCCCGCAAATAACTATTGATTCGGTTATTGAACAGGTTACTAAGTACGTAGATACCAAAATGAATGAGATTGCCAAAGGAAAAGATGGTGATTCGGCATATCAGGTAGCTTTAAATGACGGTTTCACAGGTACCGAAGAAGAATGGCTTAAATCTTTGCAAGGTGAGCAAGGAGAACCTGGACCACCAGGAAAACAAGGCGATAAGGGAGACCCAGGTGAACCAGGAAAGCAAGGTGACAAAGGCGACCCAGGAAAACCAGGGCTCACCGTGCCATTAAACGAGTACGGTATTATCATTCGAAAGGGTGCGCCAATGGCCTTCTTTTTTGACCGAGAAGCTGACCCATGGCGCATTGTATTTGATAACGGTTCTTATATGACACTAGATGAATACCCAGCTCATCCGGGCGATAATGTTAATACAATTTATGGTTGGAACTCACCAAATATTAATACTTGGAGTAATAAGATTGATGATTACCCACTCACTGGTAATCTTTTTAAGATGATGAAGGGTATTATCACAATTGATACATGGAAGAAAGCAGACTCTGGTAAGTTATCATTTTGGGGGCGAACAACAATTACGAACCCAGTTAATAGTTTAGATAACTATGATTGGAGCAAGACCACACTTGGCATATCAGGTGGTATCTATGATGCCAGACAAATCAATGTTATTAAGGTTGCTTACCAGCTTGGTATTTGGACGGGTAAAGATGTAGAAGGTTTAGGAGCAATTAAAAAATAAGGAAGTAGGAATATAATTTTGTCAGATTTTATTAGTGGACTGTTTGGTGCGGTAGCGGGCTGGGTTGGAAGTATTGTTCTTGCAAAAATTAAGATTAAGCCTGAGATGGTGAATGTCACAACTGAAAGTTATCAAAAGGTAATGAATCGTTTATCTCAGGCGCTTGAAGAACAACAGGATTGGCTAGCAGAACGAGCAGAATTACGAGCGGAAATTAAACAACTCAATACAACAATCGAAGAATTAAAAGCACAGCTAGCAGGCTTTGAGTCTTTATTGATTAAAAAGGAAGGGAAGTAAATTGAATAAAATTGAATTTGCATCAGTCGCTACAACAGTTCTTACTGCATTAGCGACTTTTTATTTAGCCGTTGCTAAAATTTGGAATTTACCGTTTGGTGAAGAAGTGTCAAATACCATTTACGCAGTTGTAGCAATGATTGCATCTATTTTGGGTGGCTCAACCATTGGTAAAATTTCAAAGCGGAATCAAGATAAGGAGAAAGCAAGTGAATAAATTTAAAACTTTGGCTGTTGCGACTGCAACGGCCTTTTTGTTTGCAGGTGGAATGGCTGTTACTAATGATTCGGTTCATGCGGATAGTTACGGTACAGATGTAAGCAGCCACCAAGGTAATTATTTAGCTGATAACTGGGACTTTGCTATTGTGAAGGCTACAGAAGGAACAAGTTACACAAATCCATATATGTATAGTCAATCTCTTGAAACTCAACAAAAAGGAAAGCATTTAGGATATTATCATTACCTACGGTCTGATAGTGATGTAATTGCACAAGCGCATTACTTTGTTAATTCATTGAGTGCAGCGGACATTGCAAATCCTGATGTAACCTTGTGGTTAGATTTTGAAGAGGGAGCTGTTGATGGCAACCATTTTACGGGGAATGAGCCTAAGCAATTCATGGACGAGGTACAACGACTTACAGGCAAAAAGGTTGGTATCTATACTAGCTATTTCTTTGCCAAGGGAGCAAATGGCCGGTTTGACTGGTCAGATATTGCAGACCATCCACTTTGGGTGGCTTTTTATCCATATATGGGGAACACAACACTAACTGCTGAAATTAAGGAATGGGCTGAAAAGCAAATGTTAAGTATTCCTTGGTGGAGTAAGGTAACGTCTTACCAATATGGCGATGGTGGTGGTTATGATTGGGATTACTTATACGGTAATTGGTCGGACTTAACGGGTTCAACTAGTGATAACGATGATAGTTCAGTTACTCCACCAGATACAAGTAAGGCCGAAACCGCTTCATTAAATGATGTTTATGTAGTTGATTCATGGAAAACCTATAATGGTGATTGGTATGCTCGCAACAACGACATGAGTATCCCAGTAGCCGATTATAATAACGATATGCCAGTGCAAAGCCTAACTTTGACTGACCGTTATGGTAACGCTTTGAGCAATCAAGTAGCACAAGGTAATAACGGACGAATGGAGTACTTTACATTGAACGATAACTATAAAGTGCTTAGCCGTGCAGGCAATTCAATCGAGATTGAAATGAATGGCGAGCCAGTGTGGTTGAAGCTTGCGTATGTTAAGTAGTAGAATTTAATCGTAAAAAAAGAAAGGATAATCCTTCTCTCAATTTCATACTTAAAGCCGCATCAGGTAGATTAATTTCTACTTGGTGCGGTTTTTTATTGATTAATAATATCAAATTAGTTGATATTTATTTGAGTTGTTTTTGAATTTTTTTAGAATATATAATAATATGTGTTGCTGAAACAACATAATAATTTTAAGGAGATTTTTTAATGGTTGAAGTATTGGATAATATTGTAGTACCTGGACGTCCAGCACTTGATGCAGGATTGGCAAAACCACCCTTTACTCAAGTACATTTGCATTCTACAGCAAACATTCTTGACTCATTGGAGAGTGAAAAGAACTATCTTTCAACAAGTTATGAATCTGCTAATTATACGCATATTGTCGGTTGGAATCCAAAGACGAAGCAAGCTGAGGCTTGGCAAGTTATGGCTACCGATGGCGGCGCATATGATTTTGGCGGAGATTGGAACTGGGAAGCTTATGCTGCAATTGAATTTGCTGAGGGTTCAATTACAAATAAAGAGCAGTTCTTTGCGACTTATAAAATTTATATCGAGCTTGCGATTCAATTAGCTAAAGAAGCCGGAATTACTGACTTTACGCTAGATACTCCTGAAGTTCCAGGGGTTAAGACTCATAACTATGCGTCAGCAACTGGCCATGGATCTGATCACGTTGATCCTCTACCATTCCTAGAACGGTGGGGTGTATCTTATGATCAATTGAAGAAAGACATCCTTAATGGTGTGGCTTCACAGCCAAAAGAACCTCAAGGTGTTGTTGTTGGTGCTGTAGTAGAGCCTTATCGTGCAGATGATAAAGACAAGGGAACCTTGTTTACAGCAGACGCTGTTACAACTAGTGCTGGAATTGCGCAATTAGCTAGTTATCTATTAGCTGGTGGAGCTGATCAATTTGCTTGGGCTGATAATGGTATTCCAACTGCCTTTGTAGATGAATATGATAGTACTGGTGAAAATAAGACTGAAGATCAAGTTATCGAAGTTGGTTCATATTTCCGATTTAATGTTAACTTTGTTATCACAAGTCAAGCGAATAATGCAACTAGTGGTAAGAACTATAGTTTCATTATTCCTGAAGGTTACACATCAGGATATGGTTTCTGGGTATTAACTGACTATCTGCGAGAAGTAAAGTAATTTGGAATAAAACTTGAATAACCACAAATACCTTGCCTCACTAAGTAGATTAATTTCTACTTAGTGAGGCTTTTTTGTTTATTGACAGAGTCAACTTGTTAAGATAGAGTTTAGACATAGAAGACAACACCTTGGTACTCTCTTTTGAGGCAGACGCGTTCTGTAGACCAAGGTTTTTTCGTTTGTATTCACTGGTCGTCAAAATGCCCTAAAATAGGTAAGACATTTACATTAAATAAAGTATAAAGAGCATGGCACGCTCTTTTATTCGTAATTTAGCAACTAGTGATGACCTTGAAGAGTTAAAAGAATTGATTGCTGAGCGTGAGCAAAGCATAGACTAAAAAAGCCACTCAACATAGAGTGACTGAAAAATTTACTACAAATTTACTACAAAAACCTTTCAAACCGCCTGTATATAGGCAGGCGAAAGCCTGTCGGCGGCTAATTACTGGTTTATTTACAATGGAAAAGTACAATTATACTTACTTGAGATAAGCATAATTAAGGGCTATATTAGTTGTTAAGACGAGGTAGAAAGCTATGTTAAGTACAATTTTTCATATAGATGAAAGAGCGAAATGGTCTACAGTATTATCTAATCTACATCATATGGTTGAATGGATGGATAATAATAATAATGATGGGACAGTTGAGCTACTTGTAAATGGTGAAGCTGTTGTTGACTCGTTAAAGAATTCTAAACAGGACTTATCTGCATTAGTGGAGTTAGGCATTGATGTTAGAATTTGCAGGAATTCAATGAGTCAAAGGAATATTCTGGATGATGATTTACAGAATGATTTGAAAATAGTACCTTCTGGAGTAGTGGAGCTGGCACTGAAACAACAAGAAGGCTTTAGTTACATCAAACCCTAATTAATAAGGCATCTAATAATTATTAGGTGTTTTTTATTTTGTAACGAAAGAGTGTAGTGAGCATGACCAATGAAAAAAAATCAAAATGTGCCTTGCTTTAATGACATATAAAAAACATCCTCTGTTCTAAAACAATTAAAGCAGAATCTACACGCATGTAAAGATAAGGTCTGATTTAGTTCAAGCTTTTTGGTTTTGTAATGAACTAACTAATATAACTTATTAATTTAAAAAAGTGCATTGACCCTGTTTTTTCGCCATCCTTTAGAACAATAACATTACTAGTTAGAATTTCGCCTTGCTTATATGTCCTTGCTATAAGTTAAAACTAACTTACCTATTATAAAATAGAGCAGTTTAAAGACATGCTCAAGTCTGATATTTGAATAGCAGCGTTAAGTAATACTCAAGTCTAGAATGTACGTCACTTTGTTTTTTAGTGGATTAATTGCCTATGGCGGCCGACCTAATCGAATTATATGATGCTTTTTACGTTAGACATTTTCAATAGCCACCATGTATGACTAATAGATCTTTAAGAATATAAATAAGAATAAAAAGTTAAATAATTGCAGTTAAAGCAGCCGTAAATCCAAAAATAATTCCCGGAACATTAGCGAAGATAATCGCACGGTCTCTTGTTTTACCATCTAATCCAAAGAAACCATGGATAGTCCAAAAAATACAGTTTACCATGGCCACTAGAGGCTGAATTGGATTGCTAGGTTCTCCACTAAGGTTTGAAATAATTTGTGGAATATAAGAAACATACATAAGCACTGACATAATAGAAGCAACGCTCGCAATAATTTGTAATCCTTTTTTTGTAGCCATTTTTCTCCTCTTCATCTAAGCTTTTAACGTGAATCATGTTTGCACGTACTTGTGGATCCTACCTAAGATTAGATAGGCGATGTACTAGTTCAAACGACTCTGATGGTAGCCACACGAAAATGATGAGCTAGATAGTATCAATTGGTAGAATAAAGTTAATAAAAATCCCGAGGGTCATCTATTAGTATGGACATATATGTTATTTATCCAGTTGAAATATGTATCTTGGCATTGTACCTCAGCAGGATTAAGAAAGAACGTAATTGGAACCATGCCAATTGCGGTAATTAGCACGATTGAACAATCTGAGCACGCTACCAGTTAGTACATGATTTATAATTCAGTCCACGTTAACGATGTTAAGCCAGTTAATGGAATTTGGCAATTAGCTAATTATATCTTGTTGGATACTAAAGTATATAGCACGGCTTTTGGTTGGCTTTAAAACAGTAGTCTATTGGTAGTTATCAATTAAAATGATAACGCTAATAATAACAATGTTGGTGTTGGTACACGATAGCCCTTTCAATCAAGTCAAGTCGGTAGCGATGATACAATCGATGAATATGATTAAGCGGATAATGTCAGCATTATCTTCAGCAATTAGGACATGATTTTATGTAATGGTACGACTGAATAAATGCTTTTGATTTATATATTCAGCACTATAGAATTAATGATTGAATTCTGTTTAGTATGCCAATTTCATTTATTAAGATTTTTAACTATGATGTTTTCAGTGTAGAATTTAACAAATTAAAATCTTGGTGCTACTATATAAGTGTAGTTAAAAGAAAAAATATGGAGGCATTTAATGATGGCTAATGAGTTACTTAAGAATTCTTGGAATCCATTTGATGCGTTTGACATGGATTTTTTTGGAAACACAAGGGTTCCTCGCAGATTTATGAATACTGATATTTCAGATGAGGGCAGCAAGTACCTAGTTAGCGTAGAGTTACCAGGCTTACAAAAGGAAAACGTAAATTTAAGCTTTGATGATAATGTGCTAACAATCTCAACAGAGAAACACGAAATTGCAGATCATGGTCATGGCGACTTGATTCAAAGTGAACGGTCAAGTGAAGCAATGTCACGTTCGTTCCGCTTTTCAAACATTGATGAAGATAATATTTCTGCTGAGTATAAGAATGGTGTGTTGAAGGTTGAGCTACCAAAGCAAAATGAAGACGATGTTGAAGGTTATCATAAAATTGAAATTAATTAAATAATGTAAACTCGCTCGAAAGCTCTTAACTGATTACTTAGTTGAAATTGTTGAGTTCACTGAAGAGTGATTAGATGGTTTAATGAAAAAAGCAGGTACACTAACTAGTATTTAAACTTGTTAGTGTACCTGCTTTTTAAAAATTCCGACTGCCTTTAAATCTTAAAATATCATTTAATGAATTGATAAATACTTTAGTTTTTAATCAAACGCTTAGGTATTGTAATAAGTTGATATAATTATACTGAATTGCTTCCAATAAGCAATTGGTATGATTTTAAAGAGGTAATACAATGAGCTCAGATGAATTGATGATATTAGTTGAGGATACAATAAAAGCTAAGCTAGTTTATCCCTTTAATGCTGGTAATATGCACTCAAAGATTATTTATCATGTATATGAAAATGAAAGAAATGATAAGATGATTGCCATGGTTTATGAAGTTAAAAATAAGGTATATATCAATTTAAAATTGACACCCGAACATGTTGATCAAGTTGTTGAAATAGCTGGAGTTTCTCGGGGATTTCATATGAGTAAACGCCATTGGGTAACAATAGATATAAACAATACTGATGTGTCTCAAGCGGAATTAGTGAAAATGTTGCATGAAAGTGAACGCTTAATTGCCAATTTTTAATGACCATTTAGCTGGCTTGTCTATTTTAAATGAGTTTTAATTGAAATCAACTTGCTGTTGATTAGGATAATTGGTACAACTATATCTGTTGATTTTTAGAAAGTATTAACAGGATTATTAATCAAAGAGTCGCTTAGTATATAAGTACAAAGTGGCCCGCTTGTTTATAGAACACAAGAATATTAATGAACACTTTATTGTACATAATAGGCGATGCAATTATTTGCTTCTTATCTCCACTCTGTGGGATGTAAGATTCTGCTTTAGTAAGATATGGATTAATATATTTGAAACTAACTAAACGATGATGGTGCTAAGCTGTCGTCATTTTATATTCATTTTTTAACCTTTCACTAAAAGATAGTTGACAGGCTGGTGGGGAAGACACAAAATTTTACGGACTGTTTGAGTAATTTGCAATAGAATTTGATTTTTAAATCAATTTTAGTGGAAAAGATTTTATCTTTGTTGGTAGTAGGAAGCTAAGAATAAAGATAAATAGTAAGTACGCCTCGTATAATTAACAAAAATGAATTTTATAAACTAAAGTTATTTAAAAGAGATAGAAGAGTTGACAAAGATAAATTTGAAGAAAAAAGAATTTCAATCGTCATATGAATCTGTCACGGATTATGAAATAGACTATTAAATTAAAAAGGTAGCAACCTAAGTTACTAGCTTTTAATGATTAAAAATTATATATTTTGACCTAAAAAGATTAATTTATTTTGTAATAATAAAGTGCATTCCAAAAAATTAACATATAGTTATTAATTGTTGAATTATTATTGCTTTAGTTATGTGATACGATGAACGTGTTTGCTAATTCATTATCAATCTCTTCAAAATAATATTTTAATTAACCAACTTAACGTATATATTTTGACTTAGCAAATATCTATATAATCTTGGATGATATTACCATCCAAATTATAGGAGTGTCTGATTTTATTAGATACTCTTTTATTTTATGATATACTTAAATTGTTTACTAATTCACAATATTTATGATCTTCTACTCAACTTCAAATAAGCAAAAACATAATTCTAGCTATATAAATATAGTGTTTTAGTAAAATTGTATTCCTTTAGTTCAATGATTAAAGCAGATGGCTGTAACTTCCGGTTGTTTGATTCATTTTAGCAAGGAATATATCAAGACGGCTAATTTTTGTTAGCCGTCTTTTTGTGTACTTTATAAATTAAAATATTAGCTAATTAACTAACTTTGATTGGGATAATTATATTTATTTCTATTTTAAAAAAAAATAAAAATTCAAAAAAATAAATAAGATGCTAGACTATGAATGTAAAGCCTTACAAAAAAGAGATTAAAGAAAGAAGTTTTTAATATGGTTAAGAAGATTGCATTAGAAGAACATTATTCATCACCAATGAACGATGCATATTGGGATAAAGCAGCTGAAGCAAATCGTGATGGAAAACCTTATTTTGATTTCGTTGAAAAGCGCCTTTGGAATACAGATGACTATATTCCAGAACTACAAGCTATGGATATTTCTAAAGCAGTTATGTCTTTGACTTCTCCAGGTGTACAAGGAATTGCCGATACTAAAAAAGCAATTGAATTGGCTCAAAGTTCAAACGATGCGGTTTATGAAAAGTATGTTGCACAAAACCCCGAACAATTTACAGCTTTTGCAGCGGTTGCTTTACAAGATCCTGCTGCTGCCGCTTCCGAACTTGAGCGGGCAGTAAACGACTTGGGTATGAAAGGTGCACTAATTAATGGGTATTCGAATATTGGTAGTGAGGGGGAGACCGTTTATCTTGATGACCCATCTATGGATGTATTTTGGAAGAAGGTTAATGAGTTGGATGTACCAGTTTACCTTCATCCTCGTGATCCGCAACCTAATCAACAACGTATTTATCAGGATTTACCTGGCCTTATAGGTTCCGTTTGGGGATTTACCCAAGAAACTGCAGTGCATGTAATTCGTATCATGATGAGTGGACTATTTGACCGCTACCCTAATATCAAGTTGATTATTGGTCATCTTGGTGAAGGATTATCACAGACCTTGCCTCGTACCCAACATCGGTTATATAAGCAAATTAACGGAGAAAACGGTGGAGATTATAAGCGACCATTGACTGATTATTTACGAACAAATGTTTATGCCACGACAAGTGGTCACTTTACGACGACAGCCTTTAACAATGCCCTTTCTGTATTTGGCCCAGATCATATTCTATTTTCAGTTGATTATCCATATGAAGATAATGCTGATGCAGCTGTTTGGTTTGATCAATTACCAATTACGGATGAATTAAAGCAAAAAATTGGATATGATAATGCTGCCAAGATTTTAAGAATTGACGATTAATAATAATAGTCTCGTCTTTGAGAGCGCCTGATAAGTTCAGGCGTTTTTATTTTGCAATCAACGGTAGTGGGCGGTGTAATTATGGAGAAACAAGTATGGTTTAATTATCTGGTTATGCGAAGTTGAGGATGTTAAAACAATTAGAGTTAAGATGTTATCCGGACATAATGACAAGGCATTAAACAATGTCAATAGGTAGGGCGAGTTTGTTAAGAATAGCAAGGTACATTAACCACTAAACTGGGTAACTTCTACTCGCAATTTAGTAACTGGTGTCGAACTTGAAGAATTGAAAAAATTAGTTGATTGCTGAAACTAACATTTAGTTATGTAAAAGTATGTTTAATATGCTATGTGCACTTTTAATTATAAACAAAAGGACTTTAAATCAAATTTAATATGGCTATAAACGTTGTTTTTGACACATCAGAATAAAATGTACAACATGTTTATGAACAATTGACTCTTTACAGTAGTAGGTATAAAGTAGTTAAGTCGTATTAAAGGGGATATAATGAATTACAAGAAATTAATGTATACGTTATTAGCTACAACGGGGGTTGTAGGAGCTTTTGTCGGTGGTAGCACTATGGCCGATAATAATTGGATTGGTTCTGAGGCACTTTCACAAGTACGTGCCTCAGTGGATACTTTAAGTGGAAAAAACAAGAGCCTTTCAGATAAGTATCAGAATGTATCACAAAATCTTTTAGATAGTAAATCTGAAGTTACTAATTTAAATTCACAAATTAGTGCTTTGAACAAGCAGCTTGTATCTAAACAAAATGAGATGGATAATGCACTAAACCAATTGGATATTCAAAAAGAAGCTGAAATTCAGCAGAAGATCAATGAGATTCAACAAAAGATCGATGAAGGCAATCAAAAGGTTGCTGCTAAGCAAGCTGAAGTTGATGCAAAACAAAAAGAAATTGACACTTTGACAGAGCAGTTATCAAAGGCAAATGCCAATAATAATGAATTGCAAAAGGCTTTGGCAGATGCGCAAGCTACTGCGAAGTATGCTAGCGACTCAGCTAATGCTGCAAAAGATTAATTTTTAAAACCTCACTAGGTAGTTAGTTTCTACTTGGTGAGGTTTTTTAATAGTGTAATTTTAAACTTTAATAATTAGGTGATGAAAAGCGCCTAGAAACATGGTCGAAAAATTAACTACATGTTTTTTAGAGGTAGGTGTATTTCTTTTTGTTGGGGGCGTAGGTGTAGTGACAAATTTTGTTTACTTTAATGGACATGCGGATATTAATAACACGGTTAAACATAAGTTGTATTGAAATAAGTAAGAAGGATTAAGACCTAATTAACAGGGCTGACATAATAATTATTTAAATATATAAAGCTAATGGTACACATTGTTAAGAATATCTCAATTTAACTGAAACAAGATAGTTCAGCCTATTGGTATAGGTGATTAATAAAATAAAAAATTCACAATCTATTTTTTTGTACTATACTTAACTTATGGACAGAGAAAGCGGTTACTTTGGCTGAATAAATATTTTTTTGGAGGCTTTATATGAGTTTTGTATCTAAATTGTTGGTTTCTTCTAGTGTAATTGCTTGTACTATGGGGGCGTTTGGTGTAGTCGCGGATGCATCGAATGTCATGCAAACGCCAGACACAATGGTTTATACGAAAGCTAATGCAACAAACTTAGAGGCGATTGGTAACTATACTGCAATCTTCCCAGACTTTCAATATTACGGTATTGATGGTATTTCAGCTAATAATACGTATGGCCAGAAGTATACCGATAAATCTACAGTACTCTCTCTAAGAGCCGATTCACGAGTATTAGAAGATGCAAACGCAACAGGTGCTGTATTTCAAGCAGCTAATGGACAAGAATATGGTACAACTACATTTGTAAATGGAAAGATTGAGTTTAGCAATATTCCAGCCGGACAAATGAATGGCGGAGTTGTATATATTATTACTACTACTGATAACAATACGTTTGAGACACCAGTACTTGCTTTGAATCCATTGGTTTAGATAAGAGTATATGTTTGGATAATTCCTTGCAGTTTTGATAGCTACTTAGGCAGTAACAGTTAAATTTTGCATAAGGGTAAGTGGATAAGAGACAGTGGTCAAACGATTACTGTCTTTTATTATTGCGCATATCGACTGCTAGAATTATGAGTTACTTAAAATTATTTCCCCTATTCCTTTAGACTAACTAATATTTACTAGCTATGTTTTGTTTTGTACTATAAACTTAGAGTCTATCTAGGGGGAGTGCAGTTATGTCAAAGAAAAAATATTTAAATTTGTTTTTAGCTTTGTTAATTGGTTTAATTTTTTTGTTTTTAGCGGCCTTTTTCATCCTTTTCTTTATCTTTCGAGGAATTATTTTAGCTGGTCATGATAGCTTATTTCGTTTATTAGCAAGGGTTAATTATTCCGATCTGTATGATACTTTTGAATTTGTATTTATTTCGATGGTAGTGTTCGATTTATTGACGGTTGTTTTAAAAAGGTTAATTCAGATTAAAAAAAATCAGGTAGCAGATTTGTCAAAAAATTTTTTAAACCGGTTTTGGAGAAATAACTTCAGGATACATCTAACCTTCATATTGCTGACAATTTTTTTAACTATTTCAATCGGGCTGCCTGCTACAATAATGGATTCCTTTACGGCAATTGTGTCAATTTCGGTTCTAATAAGTAATTTAACTAAAACTAAAGATAAAAAAGATTGAAAATAATTATTATTATTTCTAATCGCCTTAGTGTTGTAGATGCCTAAATGAATAAGTATAACGAAGATATGTAAAAATTTAAGTTATGGGATTATGGTAGTGAACGGCTAGCTAGTAGGCAGTGTAAATTACGAGTTAGCTTGTTAATTATTTAGATGGTGAAGATAAAATTGAATATGATTAACTTCATACTTTTGATAGAAAATATTCTAACTTTAGTCTGTGAAAAATAGCAGAATAAAAATTAGATATATGTATGCTTTGAACTGAGCGGGAGTATTTGTTACTAACAGAAAGTTTCTAAGGGGGGCATATGAAGAATTTATCAATACCGTTAAGAGCGGTTATCTTTTCAATAATAATTATTATACTAGGTTCAGTTTCGGCTTTTAGTGTCGAATGGGTCCGTGGTGTCTCAATTGGAGTGATTTATGCTAGCTTTCGACTACCTACATTAGCACCACCACAATGGTTATTTGGTCCGACTTGGATTTTACTCTATATTATGTTGGGAATATATTGCGCCAGCTTGAGCAGATTGGATAGTAACAGGAAAAGTATATATTTTTTGATGTATGTCCAATTAGGATTGAATATTTTGTGGACGGTCGCATTCTTTACATTAGGTAATTTCTTACTTGCTAGTATCATGATTATTATCATGGATGGATTAGTGATAGCTTTATTACGGTTTGATCAACGAAAAATCAAGTATATCTTAATACCATATTTAATATGGCTACTATTTGCTAGCTATCTATCCCTAGCAGTAACGATTTTAAATTAAAACTAAACATATTTCGCATTCTTGATGTTCACCATAATGAATTGCCTTGGCTATTGAGAGTATATTAGGCAATTATTATTACGATTAAAAAAGCACCCGGAAGGGTGCTTTTCTCTATATATACTCCCTTTTGCAATAGATTAATGCAAATTGATAGATAAAGATTAAGAATAGCTGCATTAAGGAAAAGTAACTGACAAAATTCAATAATTCATTTGAGTTAGCAGCTAAAATTGTATTAATTGTCTCAGTTGGTTTAAAGAAGAGATCGCTTGAATTTAGACGAAGGAAACGGCCAAAATAGATTGCAAAGGCGGCCAAAATACTTAATATAATATATCCTAAAATCTTTAGACCAGCAGACCTTGTTAGCATGTTTAAGATGCTTTCCATACTTAGGAGTCCAAGAAGTAAGGCTAAGATGATGCTAACAGTAAGAATTGAGTAGTTAAAATACTGAAATGAGTTAGCTAGGCCTGTACCGATAGATGAAAGATGACTAAAGTCAGTTAGCATATAGATTGTATTTGGATAAAAAACTAGCCAAATCAAAAATAGTGGAATATGCAAATATGGTTTACTTGGTATGTTCTTGGTTAGCAGACTGAGATTAAATGGAATTAAGGCTAGGGCTAGGTTAACGATCAGAAATTGAAAGTGTGCCTTTGTAAGGTAAATATAGGCGATTAAAAGGAGGGTTGTTATATTAAGCACCATTGCTGGATGTTTTATCAAAAAATTTTTCATGATATGCGACACCTCCATTTTGAATTAGTTTAACTAAAATATCAGTATAGCGAATTATTTAGATTAACGAAAGTATCGAAGGGTTTAAGTTGATAGATTGATAAAAACTTTATAGAAATATAATGTTACTATATTGTTGCCTATTGTTCATTAGCTTGTTTTTATTTAGTATGCTGTGACATTATTAATTGTGTAGCTAACTTATTTAGTAGAAAATTGACTACTATAATTTTGTGATTTAATCGTTGAAACTGACATAAAAAAACTATTGTTAATTTCCAGCCAATTAACAATAGTTTCTATATTTATAATAGGATTGTTATACCGCCAAGGATTAAGAAACCAAGACCACAGATGAAAGTAGGGCTTATCCGCCAAGCGCCATGGGTAATTTTATAGGTAACCTGTGACTTGATGGCTAAAGAAATTAGTGTTATTCCGATGAATAGAATAAAGAAACTCATAAGTAATCACCTCCATTTGTTTTATTAATTAATTTTAATTGGTAAATCGGAAGAATTTACAGCTAATGTTTGTTTAAATTATGGTGCATAGATGGCATATAACCAAATTTAATATTAGCTTCTTCCAAAGATAATGCTAAAAATGGCAAAAGTTCTTCATAACTTACGCAAATAATATAAGTATTATAAGTACCAGGTAAAACAACTGAAGGGAGTATTTAAAATGGTAGTAATATTTACGTCACCTAGTTGCACATCATGTAGAAAGGCTTTAGCTTGGCTGAAAGCCCATAAAATTTCTTTTATTGAACGGAATATCTTTAAGGAGCCTCTAACTCGCGATGAGTTAAAAACGATTTTGCGATTAACTGAGAACGGTACGGAGGAAATTATTTCAACTCGTTCAAGTCAATTTCAAAAATTGGCAATCAATTTGGATGAACTTAAGCTAAGTGAATTAATTGACTTGTTGGTTAAGGAACCGACGTTATTAAAGCGTCCGCTGATGGTTGATGATCGTCGCCTACAAGTGGGTTATAACGAAGATGAAATTCGTTGCTTCTTACCACGGGCTGTTCGCCAGTCAGCATTAAACGATGTAATTAATTTTGCAGATATGCAGGCTTAAGTTGGAGATAAGCACGCCAGATTGCTAAATATTTGTTATACTTATGTAAGTATTTACGGAATTATGCTGAAAGGGGTGTGCCCATAATGGAAATGGAACGGATTAACGAGGATACAATTCGGGTAGTTGTTACAAATGAAGATCTAGCCGAGCGTAGTATGTCAGTGATCGACCTTCTGGGCAACCAAGAGGAGATTGAACATTTCTTCTATTCTATTTTAGAAGAAGTTGATATTGATCACGACTTTGAAAATAATGAAGCGGTAACTTTTCAGGTCTTGCCGAATCGGAATGGCTTGGAAGTATTTATATCAAAAAGTTTAAATGATAAAGATATGGTTAACGGCGTTATGAAATCAATGCTTGGTGACCGCGATATGTCTGAGAGTAATGATGAGGTTTCAGATGAGATTTTAGAACAACTCTTAGATCGTGATGATGACTCAAAAGTTGAACAGGCTAGCAAACAAGCTGTACCAGCAGAAGCTGATGAAACAGTTGATCGATTGTTGGACGGTGGTCAAAATACTAAAACCAGTCAAACAACTGCACATATAATGATGAAGTTTAACGACTTTGAAAATGTAATTAGTTTTGCTAAGATGATGGCAACTATTCCAGCACAAACGACTTTATATGAGTTAAAAGGGATGTACTACATGGAATTTCTCTTTAGTAGCACAACACGTCAAAGTGATATTCAAGATATTATGGCGGTTGCTAGGGAATATGGAGAAGTTACGCCGTTGTCCCCAGATGTTTTGACTGAACATGGTAAAGTTATTTTTACCATTCGGGCTTTGGCTCTGATTAATCAATACTTCAAGTAAGATAAAAGAGGTTGCAATACGCAGCCTCTTTTTTTGACTTTTAAAAACGTTTCGTATTCTATTTTATTGTAGAGGTTGCAGTTAGAATAATTTGAAGAAATAGCTTTAAGTAAAGACGCTTCGAGCAGAAACTTTTTAATTACAAACTATATTTTAACCAAGGAGCGAATTACGCATTGTTTCAGCAAGGTGAAAGTCAACTACATGAATGGCATAAGCATCAATTAGCAAATTATTTTGAAAATATTGGATATCATGTAGAAATTGAAGCTTGGATAGAGATGATTAAGCAGCGACCAGATTTATTAATTAGCAATGCAAAGCAAGCATTTGCAATTGAATTTCAACATTCAAAGATTAGTACAGCTTTAATTAAAAAGCGAACAGTAGGATATCAGAAAATTGGTTTAACGGTGATTTGGATAGCCAGCGAACAATTGCTTGCTAAGCAGACAGTAGCTGTAAATTGGGCTAAG
Organism: Weissella oryzae SG25; assembly: GCF_000691805.2. Classification (GTDB taxonomy): domain Bacteria; phylum Bacillota; class Bacilli; order Lactobacillales; family Lactobacillaceae; genus Weissella; species Weissella oryzae. The sequence goes on from NZ_DF820485.1 coordinate 34,681, forward strand.
TTTGGACAATGCTGGGGTGATGACTTAGTTTTATTTAATTGGCAACAAGGGAAAATATGGTTGAAAAAGTGGGTATGGGTTAATCAGTTATCACAGGATAAGTATCTTAGAAATTTTCAAGCTATTTGTAAGCAAAGCTTTTATGCAGATGAGCGACTACAGTCAATCGTTAATCGTCTTTACTATCAAGGTCGGATTATTAAAAATTTGCCTAAAGAATATCATAGCCCTTACTTGGCCACTAAATATTTAAAGATGCCATCATGGTTATTAAATTTAGATATATTATTGCTACTAGAAAGGAAGCAGTCAACGATTGTAGAGTTACTTAATCAGTTAATGCCACAATATTGGCTAAAAACCGGCGCAGCTGAGTTAGAATTCGTACAATATGTTTATCTTAGGCATGTTTTAAAAGTTTGGTTAAAACGTAAGATAGTTAGAGATCAAAATGGTAAGTTTTACCTAGCAAGGCCTTTAGTCTGGTAAGTGGTAAATCGCAATCATTATGAAAGTAGCTTATAATACAATATAAGTTATTGAAAAAAAGGATGGCGATAAGGATGGCTAAAAAATTACCAATACGGACAGAAGTTCCACTAGCGATGACTTGGGATTTGACCACAATTTTTAAAGATGATGATGCATGGCAAGCAGCCTATGATGATTTGGAAGACCGACTAGCCGGTGCAAATGTCTTGGCTGAAAATGCTGATGCTTCAGCAGCTAATTTATTAGTAGCTTTAAAATATGGCTTAGGTCTTATGCGCGATTTAGAGCGAATCTATGTATATGCTTCGATGAAAAGCGATCAAGATACAAATAATAATTTTTATCAAGGGTTAGCAGCTAAAGCGGGAGCACTAGCTGCTAAAGTATCAGCAGCGATTGCCTTCTTTGACCCATTAGTTCTATCATTACCAGCTGAGAAATTGACGGCATACTTTGCAGAGGAACCTGAATTACAATCTTATCAACATTATTTTGACTCGATTTTGACGCAGCGTGGGCACTTATTATCCTCTGATGAGGAACGCCTGTTAGCTGCCGCAAGTGATGTCTTTGGGGCTTCTGAACGTACATTTGGTATTTTGGATAATGCAGATCTTAAATTTGGGACTGTTATTGATGACGCTGGGGATGAAGTTCAATTATCCAATGGGGTATATAGTCAATTACTTGAGTCACCAATACGTAAGGTACGTGAGGAAACTTTTAAAACTTTCTATCAGTCATACATTGATTTGGAAAATACTTTCGCGTCACTTTTGGCGGGAAACGTTAAGAGCCAAAATTTTAATGCCCAAGTGCATAATTATGGATCAGCACGTGAAGCAGCTTTGGCTCGTAACCATGTTCCCGAACAAGTTTATGATAATCTCGTTACTGAGGTTAATAAGGCACTGCCATTATTGCATCGTTATGTTGCATTACGTAAGAAACTCCTTAATTTAAAGGAGTTACATTCTTATGATTTGTATACACCAATCTTAGGAACTCCGGATTATGAGATTGATTTTGAAGGGGCAAAGGCTGAAGCACTACAAGCATTAGCTCCTTTGGGTGATGATTATTTAGCGGTTGTAAACACTGCATTTGACAATCGTTGGATTGATGTGGTTGAGAATCAAGGTAAGCGATCAGGGGCCTATTCAGGTGGCTCTTATGATACGAATCCATTTATTTTGTTGAATTGGCAAGATAACCTTAATAATTTAGATACATTAGTCCACGAAATGGGTCACTCCGTACACTCATACTTTACGCGTCAAAACCAGCCTTATCACTATGGTGATTATCCAATCTTTTTGGCAGAAATTGCTTCAACTACGAATGAAAATTTGCTGACAGATTATTTGCTGAATAGCTTGGATGACAAGAAATTAAAAGCTTATATTTTAAATCAATTCTTAGATGGGGTGAAGGGTACAGTCTTTAGGCAGACGCAGTTTGCTGAGTTTGAACAGTGGATGCATGTGCAAGACGCAGCTGGTGTGCCGTTGACTGCGGAGGTCTTAGATGATGCTTATGCAGAATTAAATCAACGCTATTATGGCCCTGAATTGATGATTGATGAAGAAATTGCGCATGAATGGGAGCGCATTCCACACTTCTATTATAATTTCTATGTATATCAATATAGTACTGGATTTGCAGCAGCAGTCGCTATGAGTGATAAAATTTTGCATGGCGGTGAAAAAGCAGTTATTGAATACAAAAATTATTTGAAGGCTGGTTCATCAGCTGATCCAATTGATGTGATGAAGGCTGCTGGGTTAGATATGACAAAGCCGGACTATTTGCAGGACACATTTAGACTCTTTGAAGAAAGACTAACTGAATTTGAAAGCGTCGTTGCAGAACTCGAAGCAACTGATCAATTATAATTGCTTTTGATTGAAACAATTTGTGAAAGCGGTTAGAATTAGTTTAATGTAGATAACATGGAGGGTGATATGACGGCTGGCGGAATTGCATTAATTATTCTTGCAAGTGCTGTAATGTTGTTTGTGATATTCTTAGGAATTTTCCTTATGCGCTTGACCCGTAGTTTAGGCGTTATTACGCGGGATGTTGACATTATTGCGCGAGAAACAAATGATATTATGGCAAACGCAAATACTTTGTTAGATGATGTAAACGGTAAAGTTGCAACGATTGACCCAGCATTTCAAGCGATTGCGGATGTTGGAACCTCGGTTTCAGATTTAAATGAAGCGGTACAAAATGTAACTTCTAAGTTGCGAAGCAAGAACACCAATCGAGGAACTGCTGGTGCAGCCTCAGTTTTTGCGGCGGTTAATAACTTGCGTAAATCAAAAAAGAACGCGAAAAAAGATTAAGAAAGTAGGTAAAGTATGGCTAAGGGATTGTTTACAGGTTTAGTACTTGGTGCAACAGCTGCAACGGCTGGCTATCTTGCTTATAAAGCTTTGACGCCGGAACAGCAAGCTAATTTGCGAGATAAGGTTGATGGAGTGGTTAGCGAGGCTCAAGATTGGGTTGAGCCTCACGTTCAAACTGCATCAGAGAAGATAACGGATTTTATTGAAAAGGCTGATGATTTTATCGAAGAGCAGGGTTACGGTGATACTCGTGATCAAGCTTTGGAGAAGCTTGATCTGATGATGGAAACCTTGCAAGCTAAGAAGGATGAATTACGACAAGGTTATGATGACCTTAAAGAGCAAGCACGTGAAAAAATGGCTCCAGATTTAGCTGAGGCTGATATTAATATTGTATTAGACGATACTAATGAGCAATCTTTGTCAGATGCACTTGATGAGATTTATGGCGCTGATGACAAATCTGCAACTTCAGTTGAACCAATTGAACTGGCGCCTAAGGCTGAATCATAAGTCATTTGAAGATAAACTAAAATACCGGTCAATCATCTATTAGATGATTGACCGGTATTTTAGTTTATTGAAGGTTAATTAATCGATGATACGTAGTTCTTTAGATAGATGAGTAAATGAATCTGCACCATCTTCAGTTAGAACAACAGAATCTTCAATTCGGATTCCTAAATCACCAGGTATATAAATACCAGGTTCAATTGAGAAAGCCATGCCAGCCTTTAAAATAAGTTCATTTCCACTGGCAATTTGGATGCTCTCATGTACAGATGAGCCAATTCCATGGCCAAGGCGATGGACGAAATATTCACCATAACCAGCCTTAGTGATAACATCTCGGGCAACGGCATCTAATTCACCGGCTGTCATACCAGGCTTAGCAGCTGCTTGAGCGGTTAATTGAGCTTCCAGTACGATATTATAGATATCTCGTTGGTGATTGGATACTTGCTTAAAGGCAACAGTTCGTGTTGCATCGGAAACATATCCTTCATAGAGAGTCCCTAAATCAAATAGGGCTAAGTCACCATTTTTAAGTGTGTTTAAACCAGTTGCACCATGTGGCTCAGCAGCGTGTTTTCCAAATTGAACAAGCGAGTCAAAGCTCATACCAACAACGCCACGTTGTTTTAATTCATATTCAAGTTTTGCAGCAACGGCAAGCTCAGTTTTTCCTTCAGCTAGTGCAGCAAAACCATATTCGAAAGCAGTATCAACGTCTCGACCGGCTTGGTGCATCTTGGCAATTTCATCTGGTGTCTTAATTAAACGCATTTCAGTCATGACTGGGGTTAAATCAGCTGCAAAGTCGGCTTCTGATATGACGCGTTTAACTTCATTTGCTCGCAAGAGAGTTAATTGGCCAGCTTCAACTGCCCAACGGTTTAATGCTTGCTTGCTGTCACGAAGATGCTTAGCAATCAATTGATAAGCATCCTCGCTATCTTGATAACCGTAAACTGGAAAAGCCCATCCGGTTTGCTTAACGGCTTCAACTTCTAAGGCTGGAGCAAAGATAAATGGCTCGGCGTTGGGAAAAACAAATAAAGCTAATGTGCGCTCAATTGGATCTGATTCAAAACCTGTAAGATAGGCAATCGAATGAAAATCTGAGAAATAAGCAACATCTAACTGTTTTTCATTTAGCCATTTAGCAATTTGATTAATTTGTGTCGTCATAGCTTACATCCTCCAAATAATTGGTATTAGTCAATTAACACTGTATTAATAGTCATTATAGGCTATTTAAAAAAAAACGCACACTTAGTTTTTTTATGATATGATAGTCTAGTTTCTGAAAACTTATGAAAACATGATTGTATTCAGGTGTAAGCGGTTGCAGGGGAACAAAAAAACGCCTATAATACGAATAAGACTTAGGTTTTTTAACTAAGGAAGACTGTCAAAAAGGGGATTAATAACTAATGGATAAACAAACGGTTACGATTTATGATGTTGCGCGTGAAGCAAGTGTATCAATGGCAACTGTTTCACGAGTAGTGAATGGTAATGCAAATGTAAAGCAAGAAACTAAAGAAAAAGTTGAAGCTGTGATTAAGCGATTGGGCTATCGGCCGAATGCAGTTGCTCGAGGTTTGGCTTCGCGTAAGACAACCACAATCGGAGTTGTTATTCCTGATGTAACGGATAATTACTTTGCAGAGTTAGCTCGAGGAATTAACGACGTTGCTCAGATGTATCATTATCATATTATCTTGGCAAATGCTGATGAGGCAGGTACTAAGGAAGCTCAAGTTATTGATAATTTATTGAGTAAACAAGTTGATGGAGTTATCTTTATGGGTAATTCAATTGGCACTGCAGTACGTGAGGAAATGGTACGTGCAGATGTACCATTTGTTTTAGCTGGAACAGTTGATAAAACTGGTGAGCAACCCTCAGTTAATATTGATTACATTTCAGCTGTTGATGAAGCTACAGCTAGCCTTATTAAGGCTGGACATAAACAGATTGCCTTTATCTCAGGTCCTCTAGAAGATGAAATTAATCGTGACTATAAGTTAATGGGTTATAAAAATGCAATCACGGTTGCTGGTTATGACTATGATCCTGCTTTGGTCTTGTCAACAAATTATGATTATCAAAGTGGCTATGCATTGGCGGATCAAGTACGCAATACAGCTGCAACTGCAGCAATTATTGTCAGTGATGAGATGGCAGCCGGTGTATTAAATGGTTTGACTGATGCTGGCTTACGAGTACCAGAAGACTTTGAAATTATTACAAATAATAATTCAAAGCTAGCAATGATTACTCGTCCACAACTTTCATCAATTACCCAGCCAATGTACGATTTGGGGGCGGTTGCCATGCGGATGTTAACCAAGATGATGGAACGCGAAGAATTAGCAGTTAAAAATGTGATTTTGCCACACGGTTATATTGCACGTGAGTCAACCAAAAACAAGTGAAATTACTGTGGTAAAAATTGATAAATATATATTCAAAGAATTTTTATAAAAAAGCTTGCACAAAGTGAAAATAGCTGGTATATTAATATCTGTTGTTAAGAGCGACAACCTAGAAGTTAAGCTCTTGGCCCTTTCGTCTAGTGGTTAGGACACAGGATTTTCATTCCTGCAACAAGAGTTCGATTCTCTTAAGGGCTATACTTTTTATATATAAACTCTCAGGTTTAATGCTTGAGAGTTTTTTTGTGCAAATCTAAGTTAGTATTTTAACAGGGCTATTGAATCGGAATTGAATTTTCGCTATACTTATCTAGAACTGTTGGAGACATGGCAGAGTGGTAATGCAGCGGACTCGAAATCCGCCGAGCCGATGTTGAGTCGGTGCACGGGTTCAAATCCCGTTGTCTCCTTACAAAAGGTAAGTTGGTTGAATATGAAAGCCCCTAAACGTTGATTTAGAGGCTTTTTATTTTTTCTGAAACATCCTGAAACATTCTAATACAACACAGCTGAAACCACAGTGAAACCACGAAACTAATAAAATTTTGCTGATTTATAGCCATTCTTACAATGTGTAAATAGCGATTACAACCATTTTGAAACCAAATTTACCATAGATTGCGAACCATCTCTTGTCCTTTTTGAGCTTGTTCATCTAATAGGGCGCGATAATATTTGTTAATAATCTCAATAGTGTGTCCAGAAATTTGAGCAATGTACTCAATAGGCACGCCAGCCGCTATCAATATTGTATCGTGTGTGGCTCTCAGAGCCTTAGGGGTAATCTTTTGACCATCTCTAGTAGTCCAGTTACACTCTGGCACACCGGACTTCTTTAAAGCTAAAAATAGAGCTTTCTGCGTCATCTGTGGCGTAGATAGAATACGAGATGATTGTTTGTCACCCAGTTTCCTAAAAATCAAATTAGTAGCTCTTGAAATATGGCTATTATTTATATCCATTTTCTTGATTCGCATAAACACGGTTAATCGCTCAGCAAGCTCAGTTGAGATTGGAACATAACGATCCATACCGTTTTTAGGATAACGTTTAAGCTCATCCGTTTTATTAACGTAGTTATTTTGAATATGAATTTGCTTTCTTTCAACATCAATATATCGGAACTCTAAAGACTTTGCTTCATTAACACGAGCACCAGTTTCAAGCATTATCAATAACGCTAAATATTCCTGGTATTTAGGCTCATTTGGGACACTGTATAAGTAATTACGTAGAAGATTAGCATCATTGCGAGAGAGGGCAGGGACGGCCTTTTTAAGACGGCTATCAGTGCCAGTAATTTTAATGCGGTTTTCATAGGGGAATGGTGTTTTACGAATAACACCGTTATATTCTGCGTCTGAAAACATTCGCTGCAACATTGAACGATACTTGCTGTTTGTGCCGGTAGTGTAGATTTTACCTAAGATATTGAAAAATCTTTGAGCGAGCTGTTTTTGACCGTCCCAATCAATCATCTTAGTCTCAGGTAATTCTTTTTCTAAACGGCGCCGCAAGTTAAAATAATCTTGTTTTGAATTGACCTCTAGTGTTGGTTCAATCATATCCTGAAACCATTTCCAGAAATACTCTGAAATCAAACTAGAGGCATCAAATTTTGTGTACCCCCTATCAAAATCATGGTTAAGGTCATCTTCAACTTTTCTTGCCTCTGCTAAAGTATTAGCATATATACGAGCAGAGGCAGTTAGAGTACCGTTAATTCGGCGATGAACACGAACCATGTACTTACCAGCAAATTTACCGGTTGCGACTTTTTTAATCATCTTTCTTCTCCAATTAGATCCCCGGCAGGAGTACATATATTGGAAAGTAGTTTATAGACTTGCTAAGGTCTAAGTTAGACTATCACTAAAGCGTGTTATAATTTAGATACGAGTTGAGATAACATATACTGTTACCTTCAAGCTATTCTTGGTTTCGCGGCTAGGAATAGCTTTTTATTTACGCTGAACACATGTTATACTCTAGGTACAAGTTGAACCAAAGCTGATTGTCTTTGGTCTAAGCTACTTTCTGATTTTGCGGTCGGGAGTAGCTTTTTATTTACGCTAAATGTAAAGCGTGTTATACTTTAAGTACGAATTGAGTCATGTATGGCTATGCCTACATGTCTAAGCTACTTTCTGGTTTTGCGGCTGGGAGTAGCTTTTTTTGTGTCCTTGATGTGGTATTATTTAATCTGTGCTACCGCAAAAATAGGCACAGACTGGAGGCATATAGATATATGGCTCAATTCGTAATCGCAGTGTTAGCTGGTTTAGCAGTAAACCTAATAAGCTACATTGCTAAGTGTTGGATAGATAAGGACTAGTCCTAATTTATTGAACAGGCCCTATTGTTATTGCAGTAGGGCTTTTTTGTTGTGTTTTAAACTGGTCGAAATCGACCAGTTTAGAGAGACTTTTAACGTAGTCGTATAGTATAGATAAGTTTCAAATTACACATTGGATATTTTAAGATGTCACGATAGAACTTATTATTCTTGAGAGTTATCGGTAAGTAGTTTTTAAATAAAAAATGTCTGACTTTTTGGTTAGTGATTATGTATCCTGTCGATTGACAGGAATGAATTTATTGCGCTAGCTGGTCTATTTTATCCATGACACAAGTATGTAGATTGAGATTTTAAGATTTTTGTAATGACACAGTTTGAATATTAAGGATTAACAGTTGTCCTTTTTCTAGTGTGATTTTCATAGATTTATTGGTATCAGGCGATAAATCAGCATTAACTTGATTATCCGCGGTTCTTAGAGTGCCACCACCTGCAACTAGAGTTACGGTATACGTACCCGGTAAAACATCTTTACCAACTCTGTATTCTCCGGCAGTTAAATTACCATTTGAAATTGCAGGGCTAGCCTTAAGTGCTTCCAAATGGGCACTTGGAAAGCCCATGATTTTAATTGAACTTCCTTTTGGTAAAATTGCCCGATATGATGTTACATTTGAGTCTACAGCACTGTTGTCCAGCTGTGGCGAAGTTAAAATAATGTCTATTAAGCCGTCACTAGAGATGATGTTTCCAGAGCCCGATGGACTTGATAATTCATAGATACCAGCCGCAATATTGCTACCGACATGGTAAGATTTATCATTTTTAATATCAGTAGTCATTGCCGAATTTGTATGTTTTAAAAGATTATTACCCACAACAGTTGATTTACGCTTAGTAAATTGGTCTGTATGATTCGATGAAATTGGCTGGTTAGGTGAAAGTGTTGCAATTAATAGTCCTAACATAATAAAGGTAAGGCCACCCCAGCCAAAATACCGATAAATACGTTTCATTGGTTGCTTGTTATGTAGCTTTTGATAAAAGTGGGTCGTTAACATAATTAAACCAATTAGTACGCTGAAAATAAAAAAACTCCCCATAGTAAAAAACTCCTAAGCTTTTAACGTCATTCCTTGCTGGACGTATTATCAATTTGATAATGATGTAATGAAATAAATAAATGGCTAGCTGTACGGTTGGTTGATGTAGTTATAAAAAAATTAAATCTTTTTTAGTACGAATTTTGTATTATTCAATGTTAATTGAACTACTATTGAATATCATTAAATATAATTTTACAATTAACAAAATGATAGTACAAGTCAATAATGGCAAATAACCTTGAAATAGGATTCTGTAGTTAATCGTTTTAGCGGTTAAAAATAGATAGTAGATATTATTTAGTTGATGAAGCGAGTAAAACTAAACAGCTAAGTAACGTTATAGAATTAATTAATGGTATTATATTTCATGTGCCGAATTACTGGCATACTTTAATGCGAAAACTACATTGTTAAAATATAATGAGAAGCAATACTGGTTTGAGGGGAGTCGGATAATGGAAAAAATCTTTGCATGGGTTTTAGAACGAAAAGATTATGAAAAATTACAGTTAAACGACTACTTCTATAGTCGGCCTGAGATAATTGTGCCAATTAAGACGATTATGCGTGATTTAGCTTGGTCGCGATATCGAGTGCTAACAACCTATGAATTACTAGTTGCTGATTTAGCTAAGTTACAATCTAAGCAGCAAAGGCCTTTTTATTATGATGATGAATTAAAAGCAATTATTGTAAATCACAATGTAATTTTAGAACGTTATATTTTACAAAAAAAATATTTGGATAAGTCAATTGTTTGGCAGTATTTAGGTGAGCTATTAGCTGAACAGATAGTTTCTTTAGAAGATTTTGCGAAACGTTATCTAACCTCAGTTCCCGTTGTACGAGCAGCAAAACAACTCGTTGACCAACATTTAGCAGATTTAGATTTGCATATTTCAAAAGATAATCGCTTAATTGGTTCAGAAAATACAATTCGTTCTTTTTATTTTGGGATTGTACGAATCATTAAAGGACCACTAATGTTAGCTACACCTGGACAGCAATTTGATAGTATTGTGGACGAATTATTTGCGCGCCTTGAAAAGCGAATAAATAATCCATTGCGGCAAACCAATATTTTGAAGTTAAAATTAATTATTTCAATTTGGTTTCTCAGAATTCAAAAGGGAAATTTCTTACAAGACCGCGATGTGGATTATACATTTGCATCAGGCGTTGATAGTTTATATCAGACGGTTGCTGAGATAACTGGTGAATTGATTGCCAATCAACATATACAACTACTTGAAGCTCGTTATTTAACGGCGGCACTTTACGCAAGTGGAGTAGTGAGTGATGGGAAAATTGATATATTTGATTCAGCAGCACAGAGTAAACTATTAGCCTTACGGTCGATACTACAAGAAAGTTATCATGATTTTTTTAAAGCAGATTTTACCTTAAAGCAATTGATGACGCTTGATGAAATGATTTTTGCAGCGCACCTTCGTTTTCTCTTCTTTCCTTATGCGCGGCTTATATCAGACAATGAGGAGGGCTCGATTATCAAAGCACTACCGATTCAATCTGCCTTTGCTAGGTATGCGATAAATCAAATTACAGTTTTAAGTGAAGATAAGGCGGTTTCAAGTTATTTACCTTTATTGTTTAATGATTATTTAGTTACTTTTACTTATATCATTGATGAAAAGGTTCTCCCTGTCGTCAAAATTGTTTTAGATTTTACTGATAACCAAGCAATGGCTCGGCTACTACGCAAGCAAATTTTAAATATACAAGGGCTTAACATTGAGATTGAAGAATTCTTGAATGAGACAACTGATATTTATGTGTCAGATCAGATGTTGACTTGGGATAAAGCAATCCCTGCTTTTTTATGGGCATCCTTGCCGAGCGATTATGCTTTTTCAAGATTTTTAAACCAAGTAGTTACGATAACGAAAGACAAGTTTATCGCGGAATAAAGCAATAAATTTGATTTTTTTTGAAAATAATAAAAAAAAACTCATGGACGACTTTTTATGAATTTAGTACATTTATAAGTGTAGATGATTAACATTTCAATCCGGATATGTAAATGTTATTAAGAAATAACTTTGTTGATAGGATTAACGAGTTTTGGGGAAATTTGTAATGAAATCTGTGAGTTGTGTTTTCACAACTCAATTATGTGAACAAAGTTAGTGTTAGTTAAGTAAAGCCGTGGGGGCTTTGCTAAATTATTTACGTAGAAAGAGCCTATAGACGTGCAAATGTCTATAGGCTCTTTCCTTATGTCTAAAAATAACGGACCTGGGTTATAATGATATACATAACATTTTAATGAGGTGGCTTACTTTTAAGAGGCGCTGATAGTGTGGGGGAATTCAAGTATGTTTAATAACAAAAACATCGTTTTAATTGTAACGGGTGGGGTTGCAGCTTATAAGGCCGCTACATTTGCCCGCCTTTTAATTAAAGAAAAGGCAACTGTGCGGGTGGTCTTGACCAATGCAGCAAGTGAATTTATTACTGATAAAACATTTGCCGCTTTAACACAACAGCCAGTGCTAATGGATTTATTTGATAACAACGTAGATTATATCGCTCATATCAGCTTGGCTGACTGGGCTGATTATATTTTTGTGGTGCCAATCACTGCAAATATGCTTGCTAAAATTGCACACGGAATTGCTGACGATGCGGCTTCAACAGTTATTCTTGCTCGTCATACCCCCTTGATAGTGGTGCCAGCGATGAATGTAAATATGTATGAGAATCCAGCGGTTCAAAGGAATTTGGCCCAATTGAAAGCGGACGGTGTTTTTATAATTGAGCCGGTCACTGGGCTATTAGCTGAGGGCTATGTTGGTAAAGGCCGGATGCCTGAGCCACTTGAGATATTAAAGCAAAGTGAATTGAAGTTACGGCAAAAAGATGGTCAATTAAAAGGCCGTAAGGTGATAGTTACGGCTGGCGGGACGCTTGAGCCGATTGATCCAGTGCGTTATATTTCAAATCGCTCATCAGGGAAAATGGGCTTAGCATTTGCACAGGCTGCTAGTGAAGCTGGAGCTGAGGTGCTTTTAATTACAACTAGTGATTTACCAGTGCCCTTTGGTGTTGAGGTCAAACGAGTTGAGACCGCACAACAAATGCTGGACGCTATCTTGGCAAGGTATGACTGGGCCGATTTAGTGGTTATGGCTGCGGCAGTGGCAGATTACCGGTTTTCACAACCGGCAGAACAAAAGATTAAAAAGCAAGCTGAGCACCAAGCATTACATCTAGATTTGGTTGAAAATCCAGATATCTTAGCTCAGCTAGGTGCGGCTAAAACACATCAATATTTAATCGGCTTTGCAGCTGAAACTAACGATTTATTAGCACATGCCAGTGAAAAATTAAAAAAGAAGCACGTGGATATGCTATTGGCTAATGATGTTTCTAAAGAGAACATTGGATTTGGTTATGATACAAATGAATTATTAATTTTAGAACCAGATAAAAGTCCAATTACCTTACCTTTAGCTTCTAAGCTTGAATTAGCACGCAAAATTTTGCTAGACGTTGCGAAAAAAATAAAATAATGAAGGAGTAAAGATAATGACAGTTGGTATCGATAAAATTAGTTTTTTTTCACCAGACGAATATATTGATTTAGCGGAATTAGCGCAAAAAAGAGCCGTTGATCCAAATAAATTTATCATCGGCATTGGTCAGACGCAACAAGCTGTAATTCCGCCCACCCAGGATGCGGTGACCATGGCTGCTAATGCGGCGGATCAAATGCTAACAGCTCAGGACCGAGCTGAACTCAGTATGATTATTTTTGCAACGGAATCAGGCATTGATAATTCAAAGTCTGGAGCGATTTACTTACAAAATTTATTAGGGGTTAATAAATATATCCGCACAATTGAAGTGAAACAAGCATGTTATGGCGGCACTTATGGCTTAATGCAGGCGCGTGATTATGTAAGCCTAAATCCTGGTGCAAAAGTCTTAGTTGTTGCTAGTGATATTGCCCGTTACGGCTTAGCAACGCCAGGGGAAGTAACCCAAGGCGGTGGTGCAGTAGCGATGTTGGTTACGGAACAACCTAGTATTTTAAGTTTAGAGCGTGACAGTCAATTTATGAGTCAAGATATGATGGACTTTTGGCGGCCTATTTATGCCAGTGAAGCGCGGGTTGATGGTCATTTTTCACAAGATTTGTATCGTGACTTCTTTAAGGAACTTTGGCAACGTTATAAAGAGGCAAGTGGGCTTAAGGTTAATGATTTCAAGGCCTTTGTCTTCCACCTGCCCTATACTAAACAAGGGTTGAAAGCGTTACGAGATATTCTACCGGAGGCCAGTGAAGAACAAGCAGCTGTTCTCTTAGATGAATTTGAGGCCTCACGGGTCTTCAACAAACGGATTGGTAACTTATATACAGGTTCTTTATATTTAAGCTTGCTGTCATTACTTAAAAATAGTGATGATTTAGTGGCTGGTGACCGCCTTGGCCTATTTTCATATGGTTCAGGTGCTGAAGGTGAATTTTTCTCTGGAATTTTACAACCAAATTTCAAAGCTGGGTTAGTAAGCGACCAGGTTGAAACACTATTAGCAAAGCGACGGAAATTAACGATTGAGGCTTATGAGCAAAATTTCAAGACTGCCTTGGCAGGTTCAACAGATCGTTATCTTGACCCTAGTCAAGACTCAGCAAAGTTTGTTTTGACTGGTTTAAAAAACGAGCAACGCCAGTATATAAAACAAGTTAATTAACTATTATGAGTTGGGATATGCTATTATTAGTACTGATTTTCTAAGGAGGAGCCTATGCGAAAGATCGGTACAATTATTATTAGGTGGATCCAGCATTTCTGGCTCCCTTTATCGCTCACAGTTGCAATGCTTAGCGTTGCCTTGACTTTGATTTTAGTATTGCTAAATCGAGACCAAGTTACTGTGGCAATTCCTAATATTCCAATTCATAAAACGGCAGGAGTTACTGGTATTTCAGAAGGAGTCTTGAATCAAGGTGAACATTTAACGATTCTTGATCGGCGCGATGGCTGGTATGAAGTTAGACGTGATGATGAATCAAAGGGATGGGTGGCAAGCTGGCTGGTAAATCGTACAAAGCCACTGAATATAACACCGTTGTCAGAAACGACGATTGTGCTTGACCCTGGCCATGGTGGGTCTGATTCAGGTGCTTTGTCGACTGGAGGCAAGGAAGAAAAAACTTACACCTTGCAGCTTGCTAAGCGGGTACAGAGTGCCTTACTTGCAACGGGAGCTCGTGTCTTGATGACACGCTCAACAGATAAGACTGTATATTTAGACAATATTCCACTCGTTGGTGAACAAGCAAATGCTAATGCGGAAATTTCTTTCCATTTTGACTCTTCACCCGAAGAAAATACGGCATCTGGTTTTACTGCCTATTATTATCATAAAAATAATGGGTCAAACATATTAGCTAAATACATCAATGATGCGATGGCGCCTAAGATGCCATTGGAGAATCGTGGTGTTGAATTTGCAAATTACTTGGTGTTGCGTGAAAACAAGATTCCGGCAATCTTATTGGAGAATGGCTACATTAATAGTGATCATGATTTTAGTTACATTGAAAAGCCTAGTTATCAAACAACAATTGCTAAACAGATAACGGTTGGTCTGAATAATTATTTCTCAGATTTACAAAAAAATGCAAAGTAGCTTGACCACCTAGAGATTGTAGACGATAATGAACAAAGATAATTGAACCGATGAGGGAGCTAACTTGCGGCAATCTAGACAGCGAATGGGGATTGGTGGAAGCCCAGTAAGATTTTAAGCAAGGTGACACTCCTCAGGTCGCTTTAAAGCGCGTTTGCCTCGTTACGGCTCAAAGAACAAAAACAAGGTGGTACCGCGCAAAAGCGCCCTTGATGACTAAGGGGTCATTAGGGCGCTTTTTTTGCGGAAAAACCTTTTGAAAGGGAAAAATTATGGCTAAACAAACATTTCAAAAGCCAAAGGGCACAGCAGATTTACTTCCAGGAGAATCAGCTAAATGGCATTTTGTTGAAGAAACTGCCCGTTTACTTTTTTCAGATTATCAATATGCAGAAGTTCGAACACCATTGTTCGAAAATTTTGAGGTTTTTTCACGCTCGGCTGGTGATACATCTGACGTTGTTACTAAGGAAATGTACGACTTTCATGACAAGGGAGATCGGCATGTGGCATTACGTCCAGAAGGGACTGCTGGAGTTGTCCGTTCCTTTGTTGAAAATAAACTTTTTGGACCGGAGCATCAAAAGCCATATAAAGTCTTTTACATCGGCCCAATGTTTCGTTATGAGCGGCCACAAGCTGGTCGGATGCGTCAATTTCATCAAATTGGTGTAGAGGCCTTTGGCTCAGAGTCACCAGCCTTGGATGCAGAAGTAATTGCGATGGTTGTAGATTTCTTCCAAACTTTGGGCTTGACTAGCCTTAAGGTAACAGTAAATTCATTAGGAGATCAGACGTCACGTGATAATTATCGGATGGCTTTGATTGACTATTTGAAGCCACACTTTGCAGAGTTGTCAGCAGATTCACAAAAACGTTTAGAAAATAATCCACTGCGAGTATTAGATTCAAAGGATCCTCGTGACCAACAATTTGTGGCAGATGCTCCATCAATTTTGGATTATTTGACACCAGACGCAAACAACCGTTGGCAAAAATTGCAAACATATTTGGATGCCTTGGGCGTTGAATATGAAGTCGATGCGAATGTTGTTCGTGGCCTTGATTATTACAATCACACAATTTTTGAGGTTATGACGCAAAATGAGGCACTTGGTCAAGGTTGGACAACGATTGCCGGTGGCGGACGTTATTCAGGTTTAGTTGAAGAATTTGGCGGCCCTGAAATGTCAGGTGTTGGCTTTGGTATTGGTTTAGAACGGTTAATGCTATTACTTGAAAATAGTAGCGTAACTCTACCTAATCCAGTTGGATTAGATGTTTACGTCGCTAATCAAGGCGAGGGGACTGATGTAGCCGCTTTACAAATGGTACAAGCAGTGCGTAGTTTTGGTTATTCTGCTGAGCGCGATTATCAGGAGCGTAAGCTAAAAGGACAGTTTAAAGCAGCTGATCGTTTGAATGCAAAATATATCATCACAATTGGTGAGCGTGAATTAGCAGAGCAAAGTGCTAATTTAAAAAATATGGTGACTGGGCAAGAAATTACAGTTAAATTAGCAGAGCTATACACTAATTTACCTAATCTGCTTGAGACAGAAGATAGTGGGGAAGAAGCATGAAACGAACAAACTATGCAGGATTAATTGACGAGAGTTATTTAGAACAGACTGTAACCTTGCAAGGTTGGGTACAAAAGCGACGTGATTTTGGTGGCTTGATTTTCGTTGATTTACGTGACCGAGAAGGGTTAGTGCAATTAGCCTTTTCAGAGGAAAGCTCAGCTGATGCTTTGCATTTGGCAGAAAAAATACGAGCTGAATATGTGATTGAGGTAACTGGAGTCGTTACAGCGCGAGTTGCTGGCCAAGAAAACCCAAGGTTGAAGTCAGGTAAGATTGAAATTAAGGTCACTTCAGCTAGCATTTTAGCCGAAGCTCAGACACCACCATTTGAAATTGGTAATGCTGAGAATGTATCTGATGAAATGCGGTTAAAATATCGCTATCTTGATTTGCGTCGACCAGAAATGCAGCAAAACTTGTTGGTTCGGTCAAAGATAACAGCAGCCACGCATGCCTTCTTAGATGCAAATGGCTTTATTGACATTGAAACCCCAATTTTGGCCAAATCAACACCAGAAGGTGCCCGTGATTACTTAGTGCCATCAAGAATTTATCCAGGTTCTTTTTATGCCCTACCACAATCACCCCAACTCTTTAAGCAGTTATTAATGGGAGCTGGTTTTGATCGCTACTATCAAGTGGCACGTGCCTTTCGTGATGAAGATTTACGGGGCGATCGCCAACCTGAGTTTACACAACTCGATGTTGAGATGTCCTTTATGACACAGACTGAAATTATGGCGTTAGTTAATCAATGGGTACAAGCAATCATGGCTAAAACAGTTAATTATGACTTGGCCATTGATGAAATTCCAACACTTGATTATGCTGATTCGATGCGACGCTTCGGAACTGATAAGCCAGATATGCGTTTTGATATGGAGTTGCAAGATCTCTCAACCTTGATGGCAGATGCTGAATTTGGTGTTTTTGCCAATGCAATCAAAAATGGTGGACAAGTTAAAGCCATCGTTGTGCCAGGAGCGGCAGACAAATACTCACGTAAAGACATTGATAAACTAGGACAATACGTTGAGCGTTTTGGTGCTAAGGGTCTAGCTTGGCTTAAAGTAACTGATGATGGTATTACTGGACCAATTGCTAAGTTCTTGACTGCCAAGGAAGCTGAGCTCTTAGCAGCTACAGATGCTAAAGCAGGTGATTTGATCTTGTTTGCTGCTGATAAGGCTGAAACTGTAGCGGCAACTTTGGATGCCTTACGTCGGATGACGGCCAAAGAAATGGGGTTAATTGATGAAAGTAAGTGGGCGTTTGCTTGGATTGTAAACTGGCCATTGTTTGACTATCAAGCTGAGGAAGACCGTTGGATTTCAGCACACCACCCATTTACTATGCCTAATGAAGAAGATCTTGATTTACTAAACAGTGTCGAAAGTGCGCATAAAGCACATGCACAATCATACGACTTAGTCTTAAATGGCTATGAATTAGGATCTGGTTCAATTCGTATTCATCGGATGGATATTCAAGAAAAGATGTTGGCGGCCCTAGGATTTACCAAAGAGGCTGCTCATAAGGCATTTGGCTTCCTTTTGGAAGGCATGACTTATGGGTTCCCACCAATGGGCGGAATTGCTCTAGGCTTAGATCGATTGGCTATGTTATTGGCTGGACAGGATAATATTCGTGAAGTGATTGCCTTCCCGAAGAACTCTAAGGCAACTGAACCAATGACTGAAGCTCCGCTACCAGTTGCAAAAGTTCAAGTTGAAGATGAACTTGGCTTGAAAGCACCTGTTTATGCGGAAAATATTGCGCCAAATATGGCAGAGGCATAACGATGGAACAATTTGATCGATTTTCTGGCGAACACGAGTATTCTGCTCGTGTTGGTGCAGCAATGGTATATGCGGTTGCTGCTTCAATTGCATTGAATTATTTTTGGACGCCCGGTCATATTTACTCATCAGGATTTACTGGGTTGGCTCAATTATTAAATACTGTAGCAGATCGGCTGTTTGGTATTCCAGCACCGGTTTACATCCTTTATTTGATTTTGAATATTCCCTTGTTAGTCTTTTCTTGGATTAAGATTGGTCATCGTTTTACATTTTTCTCCGGCTTGGCGATTGCCTTAGCCGCCCTTGCAATGCGCGTTTTGCATGGCCCAGACATTCCTTGGGTTAAAGACCCATTGGTTGATGCTATTTTTGGTGGTGCCTTGAATGGTTTTGGAACTGGGTTGGCCTTGAGAAATGGGTTATCAACAGGTGGTTTAGATATCATTGGTATCTTAGTTCGTCGTTGGACTGGTATGAAAATGGGGGCGGCCAACTTAACGTTTAACTTTTTCATTCTTTTAGGTTCAGGAATCTTATTTGGCCCAGAATTTGCGCTATACACGGGAATTGGCTTAGTTGTAAATGCGCGGGTAATTGATTTAGTGTATACACGTCAGCAAAAACTGCAAGTAATGATTGTTACGGAAAATGAATGTGCCGTGGTGGATGCACTACAAAATAAAATGCGCCGTGGAATCACCATTATTCATGGTGCTGAAGGTGGATTTAACCATCACAATAAGGATGTCTTGTTCACAGTGATTTCGCAACATGAACAGTATGATTTGCAAGATGCCATTCATGAAGCTGATCCAGTTGCATGGGCTTCTGCTTGGCGAATTGACCGAACATTTGGTCGTTTCTTTGAACCACGTTTGTAAAAATTGCCGGGATTTTTTAAATTCAGCCAATTACCAATAGGTTTCATAGAAAACGTTGACATAGGCTAACATTCTGGTAACATAGTTAGAGGATAAAGTGTGCGACGAATATAGTTGAAAACTAACACGGGAAGGGAGGGTAAACATTATGGCAAAGACAGTTGTTCGTAAGAATGAGTCTCTTGATGATGCTCTCCGTCGTTTCAAGCGCGGTGTATCAAAGGATGGTACTTTACAAGAGTACCGTAAGCGCGAGTACTACATTAAGCCATCAGTTCAACGTAAGTTGAAGGCTGAAGCAGCACGTAAGCGTAAAAACAAGAAGAGCCGCTAAGCGCGTGTTCTAGCCGGGTTATCGTTTAGACGATGATCCGGTTTTGTTTTATAATGAGTAAAAAGGAGAAAAAAGATGAGTTTATTAGAACAATTAACAGCTGATATGAAAACAGCGATGAAAGCTAAGGATAAAGAGACTTTGTCTGTTGTACGAATGGTAAAGGCTTCTCTATCAAATGAAGAAATCAAATTGGGACATCCATTGAGTGCAGATGATGAATTAGCAGTATTGTCACGAGAGATGAAGCAAAGGGTTGAGGAACAAGCTGCCTATGCTGATGCCGATCGTACTGATTTAGCTGATGGCATTCAAGTGCAAATGGATGTCTTAAAGCGCTATTTGCCAGAACAATTATCTGCCGATGAAGTAGCAGAAATTGTTAAGGCGACAATTGCAGAAGTTGGTGCAAGTTCAAAGGCCGATTTGGGTAAAGTGATGGGTGCTTTGATGCCTAAGGTTAAAGGTAAAGCTGATGGAAAGTTAGTAAGCCAGACCGTACAAAGTTTGCTAGCCTAATTAGAGTATATTACATAGCTTTTTTAGCTATGATACATAGTACAGATTATTTAACGGTGCGGTATAATAGAAGCACTATGAGATGTAAGGGGAAGGAATTTGACAAAACCATTCGAAAAGCAATATACGTTTGAAAATGCGGAGCAAGAGATTGGCTTAGTTGGCCCTCAAGATGCTAATCTTCATTTATTAGAAGAAGGGATGCAAGTTGTAATTGTTGTGTTTGGTGACAAATTGACGATTAAGGGTGAGCAAACCGCGGTCGAGGGAACCTTTGCGGTTATAGAGGCTCTAACAGCTTTGATTAAAAAAGGAATTAAACTAAATGCGACTGACCTGGTTTCTGCCATGAAGATGTATGAGCGGGGAACCTTGGAATACTTTGCAGATTTGTATACAGAAACGCTGCTCCATGACAGTAAAGGGCGAGCCGTTCGGGTTAAAAATTATGGTCAAAGGCGCTATGTGCAAGCAATTCAACATAACGATATAACTTTTGGCATTGGACCAGCCGGTACAGGTAAGACCTATTTGGCAGTTGTTATGGCAATTGCAGCGCTAAAGCGTGGTGATGTTGAACGAATTATTATTACACGACCAGCAGTTGAAGCTGGCGAAAGTTTGGGCTTTCTGCCTGGTGATTTGAAGGAAAAAGTTGACCCTTATTTACGGCCAATTTATGATGCTTTAAATATGCTAATAGGAGCCGAACGGACTGAACGGTTTATGGAGCGGGGAACGATTGAAATCGCACCTTTAGCTTATATGCGTGGTCGAACCTTAGATAATGCTTTTATCATTTTGGATGAAGCACAAAATACGACAACGCAACAAATGAAAATGTTTTTGACACGATTAGGTTTTGGTTCGCAAATGATTGTGAATGGTGATATTTCACAAATTGATTTGCCTAGTCGGGTACGGTCTGGTCTAATCCAAGCCGAAACGATTTTACAAAATGTAGACCACATTGAATTTATTAATTTTGCTGCTGACGACGTGGTTAGACACCCGGTAGTCGGGGCAATTATTAATGCCTATGATTTTTATGATGCAAAAGAAGCCGAAAAGAAAGAAGCGTAAGATTATGGATTTGGCAGTTTTTGACCAAACAAAGGAAGGCGTGTCAGCCGAACATATTGAATTGACTAAAAAAGTTTTAGACTATGCCGGAAAATACATTGATTTACCAGACAATACTGAGATGTCAGTAACCTTTGTAAATAATGATGAAATTCAGCGGTATAATCGTGAATATCGTGGCTTAGATAAGCCAACGGATGTAATTTCTTTTGCGATTGAAGAAGATGGTGATGATACTCCGCTAATTATGGATGATGAAATGGCGGCGGACTTAGCTAAAAATATTGGTGATATTATTGTGTCAGTAGATAAAATTGCCGAACAAGCAGTTTATCTTGAGCATTCCTATGAACGCGAGCTGGGATTCTTAATTGTGCATGGCTTTTTACATCTAAATGGCTATGACCACATGCGTAGTGAAGAAGACGAGCGAATTCATTTTGCGCTACAAGCAAAAATATTAGATGACTATGGCCTTACACGATAAAGGAAATAAAAAGCAACCACAAATCGAAAAGAATAGTAATTTTTTGCAAGCTTTGGGTCATGCTTTAGAAGGAATTGGTCAGCTCTTAGTTCGCGAAAGAAATATGCGGATTCATTTTGCAGCAGCACTAATCGTTTTGATTGTTGGTTTAAAAGTTGGATTGGGGCGTTCTGATTGGCTATGGGTGACTGTGGCGGTATTTACAGTGATTATGGCGGAATTTGTCAACACGATTGTTGAGGCGATTGTTGACTTAATTGTAGGAGATCATTATTTCTTTTTAGCAAAGGTAGCAAAAGATGTGGCTTCTGGTGCAGTTTTGGCTGCTGTGGGTTTTGCAATCATCATTGGAATTTTAATTTTCCAGCCATATATTTTCGCTTATTTAAGAACATTTTAAAGGCTCCATAGTGCGAGCCAGATTGGATAATATAGATATGAGTACAGAATTTAAGTCAGGCTTTATTGCCTTAGTTGGCCGGCCAAACGTTGGTAAGTCAACGCTCTTAAATAAAATGATTGGCGAAAAAATTGCCATTATGTCACCAAAAGCACAGACAACCCGAAATAAAATTCAAGGTATCTACACAACGGATGAAGGGCAGATTGTTTTCTTGGATACACCAGGGATTCATAAACCACAAAATTCATTGGGTGATTACATGGTTAAGACAGCGATGTCGGCCTTGCACGAAGCAGATGTAATTTGGTTTATTGTCAATGCAGATCAAAAGCGAGGCGCAGGTGATGACTTTATTATCAACCGCTTGCGGGAGACTGAAACGCCAGTTAATTTGATTATCAATAAAATTGATTTAATTCATCCAGAGGAACTTTTGGCAATTATTGCTGATTATTCACAGCAAATGGAATTTAATGATATCTATCCAATTTCAGCCTTAAAGGGTGATGGTGTTGATGAATTACTCAATAATGCCATGGCTAATTTGGCCGAAGGACCACAATATTATCCTGCTGATCAAATTACTGATCATCCAGAACGCTTTATTATGGCTGAGTTGATTCGTGAAAAGGTCTTGCAACTAACCCGGCAGGAAGTCCCACATTCAGTAGCTGTAGTGATTGATAAGATTGAACGGCAAGATGATAAACATTTACATGTCCAAGCAACGATTATTGTTGAGCGACCAACACAAAAAAATATTGTGATTGGTAAGCAAGGTGCAATGATTAAAGAAATCGGTATCCGTGCCCGACGTGATATTGAGCGTTTGCTTGGTGACAAAATTTTCCTTGAGACTTGGGTTAAGGTTGAAGAACGATGGCGTGATAAGCCACAAGCACTACAAACCTATGGTTATAAGGAAGACTCAGATTTTATTTAAATTAATTAAGCCCAAGCATAACTTTGCTTGGGCTTTTATATTAATTACTAGTTGTTTATAGGTTGATTGCATGTAGAAATCTATAATGAGCGATTGAACTTACAAAAATCAAGTAGTATACTGAAAGCGTAAACAAATTAGAGTTGTGACTTATGGGGGGATGAGAGTATGGCAAATGATCAAAAGATGATTAAAGCCGGTGATGCGATGGTTAAGGTTCTAGAAGCTTGGGACGTCGATCATTTATACGGAATTCCAGGGGGTTCAATCAATTCAACAATGGACGCACTCCTGGATGAAAAGAGCAGTATCAAATACATTCAGGTTCGTCATGAAGAAGTTGGGGCTATGGCCGCAGCTGCGGATGCAAAGCTAACTGGTAAGATTGGGGTTGCCTTTGGCTCAGCTGGCCCTGGTGGTACTCATTTATTAAATGGGCTTTACGATGCACGTGAAGATCACGTTCCTGTTTTGGCCTTGGTTGGTCAGTTTGGAACTTCTGGTATGAATATGGACACTTTCCAGGAGATGAACGAAAATCCAATTTATGCGGATGTAGCAGTATATAATGTAACGGTGGTGACAGCTGAGTCATTACCACATATCATTGATGAGGCAATTCGTCGGGCTTATGCACAACATGGCGTAGCTGTGGTGCAAATCCCAGTTGATTTACCATGGCAAGAAATTCCAGCTGAAAGTTGGTATGCCTCTGCTAACAGTTTCCAAAAGCCAGTTTATGAACATGTTGATATTGAGCAAGCACAAGAAATTACTGATATTTTGACAGCTGCAAAACGGCCGCTGATTTATTTTGGAATTGGTGCAAAGCAGGCAGGTGCAGAATTAGCTGCTTTGGCTGAAAAGTTGAAGATACCACTTATGAGTACTTATCCAGCTAAGGCCATTTTACCTGATCGCCAGCCATACTATCTTGGCTCAGCTAATCGAGTAGCACACAAGCCAGCCAATGAGGCCTTAGCTCAAGCAGACGTCGTATTATTTGTCGGCAGCAATTATCCTTTTGCGGAAGTTTCAAAAGCCTTTAAGCACGTTGAAAAGTTTTTGCAAATCGATATTGACCCAGCTAAGCTTGGTAAGCGCCACTATGCAGATGTCGCAATGTTGGCTGACGCAAAGCGGGCTTTGGCAAAGATAAATGAACTAGCTAGTGAAAAAGCTGCGACCCCTTGGTGGCAGGCTAATTTGGCTAATGTAGCGAATTGGAATGAATATCTAGTTAAGCTAGAGAGCAAGAAGGATGGCCCATTGCAGGCCTATCAAGCTTATGCGGCAATCAATAAGATTACAAACGCAGATACGATTTTCTCTTTGGATGTTGGTGATGTGAATCAGCTAGCAAACCGTCACTTAATTCTCCAGCCAAGTAACCGCCACTTCACTTCAAATCTATTTGCAACCATGGGAGTTGGGATTCCAGGTGCCATTGCTGCAAAATTAAACTATCCTGAGCGACAAGTTTTGTCACTTTCTGGTGATGGTGGTGCTGCAATGGTAATGCAAGATTTGGTTACTGAAGTACAGTACCATTTGCCAATTATTAATGTAGTCTTCTCAAATCATCAGTTTGGTTTCATTAAAGATGAGCAAGAGGATACTAATAAAGGTTATCTAGGGGTTACTTTCAATGATATTAACTTTGCCAAGGTAGCAGAGGCAGTTGGCATGAAGGGCTTCCGAGTAACGGAAATTAATCAATTAGCCGATGTTTTTGCTAAAGCAAAGGAAATTGGTCAGACTGAGCCAGTCTTAGTGGATGTAGTCATTACCAATGAACGGCCAATTCCGGTTGAGGCCATGGTTTTGGACCCACGACGTTATGATGCAGAAGCAATCGAAGCATTTAAGAAGCGTTATGAAGCCGAGGACCTACAACCATTTGCTAAGTACCTAGCAGATTATGGTGTGGTAATTGATAATGCAGAAATTGAACAGGGTGGCTTCTAATTAATTTCTAGCCAACATGATTTTGATATAGTTAACCTAATTAATTGAAAATAGCTTTGCTAATCATAAGCAAAGCTATTTTTGTACTGTCGATAATTTGGTAGAATTAGGGGTTAAGAATAAAATAATCTTTATAAATTAGGAGGTAGCTATGCAAAATCAATGGTGGCAAAGAAAGTGGGCTTTAGGATTAGGCGGCATTGGTGGTTTATTAATCATTCTTTTACCACTGTTAGGTACAATTATTTGGCCCATTTATCGACCAGCTAGCTATCCAATTGCAATTCTATTGGCACAAGATGCTGATTTTGGATTAGCCTTTCGTAATATGTATCTAGTTGGCTTTGCCTTAATTCTATTAATGTTAGTGGCTTTACAATTGTTGTATCGTTACGAAGCTAGCTTAAAACTACAGCACAGCGTTGCCTGGCTTTTTGGTGGTTTGGCAATTTTGACCCTATTTGGCTACTTGATGCCCCTACAAAATATGGCTGACTTAGCTGTATCTAAAGTAACCTGGTCACTTCGAGATGTTTTAGCGTTAATTGTGAATCTATTATTAGCTTGGACCCTTTGGCGTTTTAGTAAAGCTTTGGCAAATCATAAGTTATTTTCACCAGCTAATGTGTTAAGACTTATGACAATTTTGTTTTTACTGTTCAATGCACTTGAATATGGTATGGCTCTGCTAGGCTGGCCTTTGAGTGGCTTAATGGATCTATTGAGCTATGATAGTTTGGCTTTGGCCTTTATCTATCTGTCTTGGTATTATATGCGACAAGCGGAGTGATTTTTAATGAAAAAGTATCTAATTTTAACGGAAAAACCTTCAGCTGCCCAAAATTTTAGTAAAGCATTGGGGGGCTTGACGGGTGATTTTGCCGATTTCACCTATCAAATTACAAATTTGCGTGGGCATGTAATGACCCTAGTTGATCCGGAAGTAATGGTGGAAGAGTCACTTAAGAAACAATATAGATCATGGCAAATTAAATACTTACCTTGGCAATTATCAGATTTTTCTTGGCAGCGGGACTATATTAAAACCCGCAATTTACGGACTGGCCGGCTTGAATCAACTAAAAAGTTAGTTGATGAATTAAAAAAGGAGAGTCGGCGTGGTTATGATGCGATTGTGATTGCAACTGATACGGACCCATCAGGTGAAGGCGAATTATTAGCTTGGGAAGCGCTCGAGGCGATTGGTTGGTCCGGGCAAGTATTGCGAGCAAACTTTATTGACGAATCAATAAAAGAACTGCAAAAAGCCTTGCGAAACCTACGGGATGTTTCAGTGATGGCTGAAGATGGTGAGTATTTAAAAGGTGAAGGAAGGAATCGCTGGGATTTTGCTTCAATGCAGTTAACTCGAATTGCAACAACGGCTGCTAAACGAGCTGGTTTTAAAGTAGTTGCCCGTGAGGGACGTCTTAAATCAGTGATTGCTTGGAAGATCTACGAACAATTAATGGCAATTAAAAATTATGTGGCGAAACCTTTTTTTGAAGTTAAGTTTATTGATCCGGCAGGCCATATCTTTACCAGATCAAGTAAAAGTGATGATTTGGCAAGTTGGCGTTTTATGGATAAGCAAGCCGCTATAAATGATTTAGCTAATTACCATTCAAGTGCAGTTACAAATGAGCAACATAAAAAAAAGCGACAGCAACCAGGACGATTGCTTGATTTAGCGGGCCTAGCTGCTAGTTTAGCGACACGCGGGTTTAATGCTAAAGAGATTTTAGCAACTTACCAAAAAATGTATGAAGCTCAATTAGTGTCTTATCCACGAACTGAGGACAAAACAATTACCCCAGAGCAATTCAATGAGTTAGCACCACTAGCAGACAAAATTGCCGCTTTAGTGGGGGTTGATCAGACCTTATTGACTCATCGACAGGCACGAAGTACACATGTTAAACCACAAGGTTCGCATGGTGCTAACCGCCCTGGTTTGACCTTACCAGGTAATTTAGCAAGTTTGAGTAAGTATGGGCCAAGTGGGCCGGCAATTTATGAATTATTAGCAAAAAACTACTTAGCAATGTTAGCAGAAGACTACATTTATGACCATGTAACAGCAGAATTGCTGGATTACCCCAAATTTAAAACGGCTTTCAATATTCCAATTGCTCTAAACTTTAAAAAGATTTTTGATAGCCAACAGGAAGTCGCACTCGATGACCATAAAACAACCTATAAAAGTAATCAAGTGGGGCCAATGGCTGACCCTATGGTGGCTGAAGGGGTTAATCCTAAACCACAACAGCCAAGTACAAAATGGATAATGGCTTTTTTGGAAAAGAACCAAGTGGGTACTGGTGCGACAAGAGTTTCAACCTTAGCTGAAATGGGTCGGGGGAGTCAAGCGATGTTAAAGGAAAATCGAGGCAAGCTAACCTTAACGCAAACTGGGGATGTATCAGCAATCCTGGTTAAGGATACTTGGATTGCTTCACCCAAAATTACTAAGCGTTTGTTTGAAATGATGGAACAAGTCGGGCGTTTTGAGATAAAACAAGCTAAACTCTCAGAATCAGTTACGATGCTAGTTGAACATGATTTGCCAATCATGGTTGCAAATGCTGAACAATTGATTCCTTTACTAGGCCAACCAAAAGCAAGTAAACCTCGGCGAACGCCAAGTGAGAAGATTACAGCTGAATGGCAGGGGCAGACGATTTCTTTTGCTAAAGAGTGGAGCGGACATACATTTACAACCGCCGAAATTGAGCAACTAATAGCGGGACAAGAGATTACATTTCCAGCTAAAACTAAACGCGGTAAAGATTATATGGCACGCGGACAGTTGGCTAAGCAAACATATAAGGGTAGTACCTTTTATGGATTTAAATTAAAGCCAAAAGATAAATAGTTCGATATAGTACGTGCGCTATAAAAAGCTTGCAATATGTTTATAGCTCCTGTAATATAAATATTTGTAATTTACTAGCTATTAAAACGATATTAAGGAATTAGTTATCAATAGCTGGTTCTGTCGTCAATAATAGTTGTGGATCAACCACAAATACATTTAAGGAGTTATGTTAATGCGCATTAACATTATATTGGAAGCCGCCGAAACTGGTGAGCGTATCTACCTTACTTCGAAGAATCGTCGTAACACACCAGACCGCTTGGAGTTGAAGAAGTATTCACCAAAGCTACGTCGCGTTACTACATTCAAGGAGGTAAAGTAATCATGGCTAAAAAGTCAAAGATCGCTAAGGCAAAGAAGATTGAAGCTACAGTTGAGAAGTATGCTGCTAAGCGTGCTGCTTTAAAGGCAGCTGGTGATTATGTTGGACTATCAAAGTTGCCACGTAATGCATCACCTGTACGTATGCACAATCGTGATTTGATTGATGGACGTCCTCATGCTTACATGCGTGAGTTCGGAATGTCACGTTTGAACTTCCGTCAATTAGCACACAAGGGTCTTATCCCTGGTGTTAAGAAAGCTTCTTGGTAAGAAGCTCAAAGGCCACTTTCTAGTGGCCTTTTTTTTAGCAGTCACTAAGTTAGGTTTAGTATTATAATTTAAAAAGGTGTTGGGGATAAGGGAGATTATTTAAATGGCAGAAAAAGATAATAATCGATTAGATCAATTAGAAAAGGGGATGCAAAGTCTCCAATCAGCAACAGATATGTTAATGCGACATTCGCTACTGGTTGATTTTCGTAAGTTTCTTACTAACGATAAGGTAATGGGCTTTGCAATTGGTGTAATTGTCGGAAATACTTTTACTGATGTCGTAAAGTCCTTTGTAGCATTATTAACGGGAATTATTAATTTTTTTGTAGTGCTAATCTTATCGCCAGAGCATATTTTGAAGTGGCAAGTAATTCCTTTGGATAATTTTATCCAGTCATTGTTGTCGATGCTTTTAATTGCTGGTTCGGTCTTCTTCTTTGTTAAATTATTGAATAATGTGTGGGCACGTAATCCTGAGGAACAATTTGGTTATAATGCAACCTTTGTTGAGACGCAAAAATTGCGTAAGGCTCAGGAAGAGACAAATGATTTATTGCGTGAATTGATCGAAAAGTCAAAATAATGGTGAGGCCAAAGAAATGCGAATCCAAGATCAAGAAAAACGGTTAGCTTTAAAAAAAGCAGCATTAACCCTTGTCGCTAATGATGGAATAACTCAATTGAGCATGGCAAAACTAGCAAAAGCAACTAACCTTTCAGTTGCAACGGCGTACATTTACTTTGAAAATAAGACGGACTTATTGGGACATCTTTATACAGAAGCACTAGAACAAATTTTGCTTGCGACGGATGGCATTGAATTAAGCGGCTTACCCTTAAAGGAACAATTTACACAGGTATTAAATCATTATGCAAAAGCGTTGTTGCATAATCCTCTTTATGCAAACTTTATTCGAATAATGAATACAAACCAAGAAGCCTTGCCGATTGATTTACAAGGGCAAGGGGCACTTGTAAGTGCAGATTTTTTGACGGTTTTAAAACTTGCACAAAAGCAACAACAACTAAGAACTGACAATGTTGATATAATTGTTGCTCAAGTGATTCAACCGCTTTTTTGGTTAATTACCGAGCGGCAACGTCTGGCAGTTACTATAAGTGATGATGAAATCGCAACTTTTATTGATATGGCTGAGCATGCAATTCTATTGGTATGACCTAGTGAGCCAAATTGAATGCTGAATTAGAGCATGATATAATTGTATGTCTGCCTTAATATCCAATGGCAATTTATATCGTGATGCAGTTATGATGGAATTAAGGATTTGCGAGCAATTTATTAGCGAGTTAGGATATTTACTATGTTTAGATGTAGTAAAAAAATGACTAGAAGTTTTAATTAATAGGCCTAATGAAATTAATTAAAATATATCTATTGTGTTAATACGATATAAAGTATACGTAACAGTTTTAATCAAAAATAATTAATGGCTAAGAATACTAGTGGGTGCTTAGTCAACTTTTTGGTAATCAAAGGTAAAACGTATGTATAAAAGGAGTAATTTAAATGGAAATCTTACAAAACTTTATTTATCCAATGAACACGGCTTTAGGTTCGAAAAAGAAGTATCTAAGGACAGAGGGCAGTGTTTATTACGATGAGCAAGGTTTATCGTTGCAAAAGTACTCAACTGCACGTTTCGATACATACTATAACGCCCTTTCAATGCCATTATGGCAGCAACGAGTTGGCCTAGATCAGGTCAGTTTGGTAATTAGTGGAAGTGGAAAAATTGAAGTAGAGCTATGGGAAGTTTTCCAAAGCCGCTTAGATGTCGATTATTTTGGGTATCCAAAACGACAATTAGTCAAAAAGACAATTGATTTAACCGAAGAACAGCAAGTCGTGTTTGATTTGGACATTTCGGATAACCTTGAGTACACTGGCTTAATTTCTCCCAAGATTATTGCTTTAAATGATGTGAAAATCAAAGATTTTGCTTGGGCGACAAAGGCATCTAAAAAGCGCGATGTAAAGCTAGGAATTTCAGTAACGCACTTTAATCGTAAGGCCTATGTAATTCCAGCAATCAAGCGCATTAAAGAACAGCTATTGGATGATGCTGCTTGGCATAACAAAATTGATTTTGTGGTTGTTGATAATTCACAAAATATCACGCCAGAAGAAGCAATGGGCGTACAAATTATTCCAAATGAAAATACTGGTGGTTCAGGTGGCTTTACACGTGGCTTCTTGCACTATAAGCGCGACACTGACGCTACGCACGTCCTCTTTATGGATGATGATGCAAGTTTGGAAGTGGAAAGTGTTAAACGGGCATATATGATTCTTTCCTTCGCTGAGCAAGATAATACAGCAGTTGGAGCAGCTTTGTTCTATGAAGATAATCCTGATTTCTTAATAGAACGGGGAGCACATTTGTCAAAACGTTGGGTTGCACCTGAATTCCATAATTTCCCAGCTCTCGAACCACATGAAGTATTAATTACTGAATTAAATGAGAATACGGAGAAAACTTATATGGGTTGGTGGTTCTGTGCCTTCCCAATTAAGTATGCAAATAAACTTGTGCCACCATACTTTGTTCGTGGCGATGATGTATCTTTCTCCCAATTAAATGACTTTAATATCATTTATGGAAACGGAATTGCTTGTTATGCTGAGAGCTTTATGACTAAAGTTGCTGGTATGACAACTTATCTTGAATCAATCAACTCAACCATTGTTAATGCTTTGTTTAATAACCATCGAGGAACAATTTTTGTTGAGTATGCAAAGCGTTATATTGATCAATTGGTATCAGGCCGTTACGGTTATGTTGATGTATTACGACTTTCATTTAAGAATTTTGCACAACTAGATGCTGACCGCTTTGTTAAGAGTATTGATTTAAAGCCAATGTTCCCAATCTTTAAGGATTTAACCAAAGATAATGCGTTGGCCGAGATTGATTTGACCCAATACAACATCGTTCAACATCAGGTAAATGACGAGAGTCGCCGGCAAAAGTTCTTCCGTTTATTGACGTTTAATAAACTCTTTTTGCCACAAAATAAGGATCAAGTTGTTGAGCAAGAGTTTATTCATCGAGCACACTTTAGAGATGTTGCAGGTTATAAGAAGATTTTGTACTATGATGCCAAGTCAAGCAAAGGCTTTGTCGTTGATGTTAAACGTGGCAAGACTTTGAAGTATCTATTCCTCTTATTAGCCGACGGAATTAAATTTACTTTCAGTTATCCTAAGACACGGCAACGTTTATTAAGTAAACTTGATTACTTAACCAGTGAGCAAATGTGGGATGAGATTTTGAAGCTTGATGCAAAGGCTGTTAAAACACCTAATGAAAAGTAATCTTAGTTCATTAAATTGCAAGTAGCTTTAGAAAAAATTATTGGGCGATTTGTATTTTTTCAGAAAGTTCTGTACAATTATCAAAAATCGAAATTAATTTTGTTAAAAACGAGAATTTAAATGACAAATAAAGAAAAGAAAATTATGGCGAAGGCCGAGGGCGTTACAAAGAACTTTTCTTTGTACGCCAATCAGTCTGAAAAGCTAAAATCGGTTTTCAAAGGTAATCAGGCAGAAGCTAATTTTTGGGCCCTGCGAGGTTTATCCTTTGAAGTAGAAGCAGGCGATGTTGTTGGGATTGTTGGAACAAATGGTTCTGGTAAGTCAACCCTGCTAAATATTTTGAGTGGTGTAATCCCTCAAACTTCGGGAAACTTAGAATTAAATGGCTCAATTGGGGTAGTTGCAATTAATGAAGGCCTCAATTG
This sequence comes from Weissella oryzae SG25, assembly GCF_000691805.2. Taxonomy (GTDB): domain Bacteria; phylum Bacillota; class Bacilli; order Lactobacillales; family Lactobacillaceae; genus Weissella; species Weissella oryzae. Next base: position 66,784 of record NZ_DF820485.1, read on the forward strand.
GGAATTGACGGGTCGTGAAAATATTCGTTTAAAGCAAATCATGATGCGCAATAACATGCGTCAAATCAATAAGATGATGCCAGATATTATTGAATTCTCTGAATTAGGTGATTTTATTGATCAACCGGTTAAAGACTATTCAAGTGGTATGCGCGCTAAATTAGGCTTTTCAATTGTTACACACAATGATCCAGATATTTTGATTATTGATGAGGCTTTATCAGTTGGAGATTCTAATTTTTCAAATAAGGCATTAGGTAAGATTAAAGAATTTATTGCGCAGGGTAAGACTATCTTCTTTGTATCGCATGATTTAAAGCAAGTTAGACAATTTACTAATAAAGTGATGTGGATTCAATACGGTGAAATGCTTGATTTTGGTCCAACAAAAGAAGTTGCTGATGAGTATGCAGCCTTCGTCAAGCGTTTAGACCAGATGAGTAGCCAGGAGCGTGATGCTTATGTTGAAGAACAAAAGGCTCAGCAACGTCAGTTTAAAATTGATGACTTGGTGACGACGCTAAAAGCTGAAGATAAAAGTGAAGAAGAAATTCATAGTATAACTAAGTTCCGTAGTTTTGAGGGCTTTGGCCCCTTTAGTTTGTATGGTTCACTGTTAATTGTTATCTTACTAATGGCGTATATCGTATATCATTTTGTAAATGGAGGTTAGCAAGCATGTGGACTGTGATTAAGTCAGTTTGGAATCTTGCAGCAGAGCAAGTAACTAATCTGGGCATGACCGTAAGGCTAGCATTTTACGATACACAAGCACGAAATGCTCATAAATATTTAGGAACACTTTGGGAGATTCTTGATCCGTTATTTCAAGTTACAACTTATGCAATCATTTTCGGTGGTGGTTTTCGGACTAAAGCGCCAGTTGAGGGAATGCCTTACTTTGTCTGGATGTCGGTCGGCTTTGCGGCTTGGTATCTAGTAAACCAAGGCTTCTCAGATACAATCCGTTCAATGCAGGATCAGATTTTTATGGTACGAAATGTTAAGTTTCCAGTATCAATTCTGCCTTCAATTCGGGTAGTTCAGGTGTTCCCAGCCGTTGCTTCAATTTCTTTGGTGGCTGGAATTGCCATGTTTACAACTGGTAATTTTCATCCAAGCCTATACTGGTTACAAATCATTTATTACGGCTTTGCAGCAATGGTAATGCTATTTTTCTTGGGTGTATTCTCCGCAACGATTAACATTTTAATCCCGGATTATGATATGTTGGTTCGACAGATATTACGGTTGACTTTCTTTATGTCAGGTATCTTGTTCCAACCTGCACCAGGCGATTTCTTTAATAATCTAATTTACTTCAGTTCTAAAGTTAATCCATTTTATTATATTGTAAATGGTTGGCGTGAGACCTTTCTCTACCAGAAGTGGTTTTGGAATTCACCATCAGTGATGGGGATGTTCTGGTTGGAAATTGCTTTGTTTGCAATTATAGGTACACACCTATACTTGAAGTTTAAAGACCAGTTAATTGATTTTGTTTAAAATATAAATATAAAAAGAACCCCAATTGATATTATCAATTGGGGTTCTTTTTATATGGTTAAAGTATAGTGGCCTAGGACCGAAACAGGACCAATAATGCTAGCTTCAGTCATGGTAGCATTAACCTTAGCTGTAATCGATTCACCAGACGGTTGCTCGAGATTTAGAGCACAAGCTCGTTGATTTTTAAAGGCTGATACTAGAGCAACGGCGACTGTACCTGAGCCACAGGCTGTTTCAGCGAAGATCGTTTGAATGGCCTTCACTAGAACAACAGGATAAATGGCATTTAGTTGATAATCAACAAAAATGACGCCTACGCAGTCAGGATCATCAACTTGATATTCCTTAATTAAAGCGAGTGCTTGTTCTTTTAGGCCGGTGGGTTTAGTGGTAACTGGGACAACCAGATGTGTAATACCAGCTAAACGAACTAAGTAGTAACCATTAGCAAGGGGCATAACTGGTTCATTCCCGGTTAAAAGTGGAATCTCAGACCAAGCACCGGCTTCATTGACGCCAGCTTGAACTGTTTGCAGGCCATCATAGACCTTTAGCGCCATTTTACCAGGGCGACCGTCTAAATAGGCAAAGGCCGCTGAGCGAGTAGCGTTACCACAAAACTCGCCACCAGCCATTAATAGTTGTGGAGCGGTCTTGGAGGCTAAAAAGCCCACTTGCTCAACTTCAGGATGTTTGGCAAGAATTAAATCATTAATCTGCTGGCGCTGGCTTGCGTCTAAGATGAGATCATCAACTAAAGCTGTAGCATTACCCGCCGGGTGATAGATTGCATAGGTTAAATTTTTATTTGAAATCATAAGATAGCTCCCAAACATTTAGATTGCAATTTTACCAGCTAGCAGCGCCAGAATTGCACCAAGGGCAAATAGGGTAATAATAATCATTAAAATCCACTCATAAGGTGCAATTTTTTTATTGTTTTGCTTACGCGCAAAATAATAAAAGATAAAACCAATGATGTAAACAATTGAAGTTAACCAAAGGAAGACAAGACCAGCAAACAAAACTGACATAATTTCAAAAGCACTGGCAATCGTTCCGACAATTAACAACCCGGCAGAACGCTTTTGGTAGCCTTCTTTAACCAAATAAGCTCCAACGAGGGCGTAACAAATTAACATAACTGATGTACAAAGTGAATAAGCAAAGTTATAGGCTTGCGATGTGAAGATTAGGGAAACTAAGAAGATTTGAATGAAACCTTGCGTTAGCCAAACTCCAGTAGATGCAACACCAAAGCGGTTAATCTTACCAAACCAGGCTGGCAAAACTTTTTGTTCAGCCATTAATTTGGTAGTTTCAGCGGTTAGTAGGGTTAATGATAGCCAAGCGCCCAGAATAGAAATGATTAAACCGACAGAGATGAAGGCCCCACCAACTGGGCCAACCATACGTTCAAATAGATAAACTAAGGCAGGGTGGGGAACTTTAACTAATTGGGCCTGTGATAGATAACCGTAAGGCAACATTGAAATTACAATATAAATAATGATTAAGGTCACTAGGCCAATCATCGTTGCTTTACCGGCATCTGATTTACGTCGGGCCCGACTAGAAAGCATCGTCGCACCTTCAAAACCGATAAAGACCCACATCATTGTCATTAATGAACCTTGAATTTGCTTAAGGATACCGCCAAAGGTCGCGTGACTAAATGATAAAGTCGTCGCTTGTAGGTTAACAGACATGTTTGACCAGAAGTGCGCTGTAAAGACACCGGCTTTAAAGGACATGAGGGTAACAACGAAGAAGGCAAAAAGTGGAATTAGCTTACAGACCGTAACAATTAAGTTAACAACCGCCGCTTCCTCAATACCACGGCAAACCAACCAAGCGATTAACCAAGAAATAACTGAAGCAACGAAAATATCAAAAACGGTATTACCGGCTTTCATTGCTGGAAAGAAAAAGCCTAAAGTTGACATAAGCATTGTGGCAAAAGCGACATTTGCTAGCCAATTTGAGAGCCAGTAGCCCCAGCCAGAGATAAAGCCGGCAAAATCACCAAAGCCTGCACGGGCATAATCAGTAATTCCGTTTAATTCGAGTTTATTGACCGCTAAGTAGTTCATACCTAGGCCAAGCATTAAAATACCAAAGCCGGTAATTAACCAAGCAACTAATGCACCACCGGGGGTTGCGTTTTGGGCTAAAGTTGCTGGTAAATCATAGATTCCAGATCCAATCGAAGTTGAAATAACAACGGCGATTAGAGCCGGGAGGGCAATCCCTTTATTAGGCTTAGTAAGATCAGTAGCATTATTTGTATCCATAGTTTCATCCTCATCATTTATGTATGGTTATGCACTTTATCCAAAAGAAAAAGACCGAATAGTCTTCTATCCGGTCTTATTTTTAAATAAGAATCACCGGCATAGATACTTTTGAATGTAATCAAAAACTGTATCTATACCTTGTTTAGTACGATACACGTTTATCTATGCAAATGATGATGAAGTGTTACGTTTGACTTAAACATAGTGATTCTCCTTTGGTTAGTATGTAATGTTTATATCCTAACATTAGCATCTAAAATAAGCAATACCAAATTAATTTATCAATTAGCTAAATTATTTACGTTGGTACTTAGCAAGTTCAGTTTCAATGCGTGTTTTTGCTTCGGCAATGCGAGCAAGCGGCGCTTTATTTTTAAAGGCCAGCTTAGCTTGCTTCTTTTGAATTTCGTTTTGAAAAGCATTAACCGCTGATAAGGTGGCTTCAAGTTCTTTAAGCGAACTCTGTAAAGCTTTGATACTCGTCCCCAAATGACTCAAAACTTTTTGCCAGTCTTGCCAGGCGCTTTTTAAATCTTTAAAGAAATTATTCATACGGCTAATTAAAATTGGCGCTAATTTTAGCGGCAATTGCAGCATAAGTATCAGCGTCGTAGTCGCTACTATGGTCGGGGGCAGGAATGACAATTCCATCATCAGCGTAGCGCGGTAGTAAGTGGAAGTGTGAGTGGAAGACTGATTGACCAGCGGCCGCTCCATTGTTAGAAATAATATTCATACCAATAATCGCAGGATCACTAGCTTGAATGGCCCGGGCAATCATTGGTAGTTTACCAAGCACGCGTTGAGCTAGGTCAGTATCATATTCAAAAATATTAGCAACCTCGGCTTTTGGCACTACTAAGGTATGACCTGGGGTTGCCTGGCTCAAGTCAAGAAATGCCAACACATCATCATCTTCATATACTTTATACGCAGGAATTTCACCTGAAATAATTTTATCAAATATATCAGCCATGTTATTTTCTCCTGTTACAATTTCCTTCATTATACCGTTTAGCTGGGTGGGCGTAAATAAATGTCCATTAGATTGTAACTTTAAGACCACGATTCTTTAATTCGTGGGGTTGAATACTTATGTCAAATTAACGGCTTAAAAGAATCACTTGTTAATAAACAGACTAATTACATTTAAATAAAATCAAATATAGTGAATTATTGATTTATAAAAAGAATTATTCATACAAATGTCTGATTTTTTGATTGAATGATACATATACGTTCTTAAATGGACTAAAGATTCTTCGTACTTAAACAATAGAATAAAAATAGATATTAAGAGCAAACGTTTTCCTAATTGGAAACAGTAAACAAATGGAGAGGTGTAATATGGAAGATGTAAAGAACAAAGGAAATACCGCTGTAAAAGGGCTTGGCTTAGCAGCTTTGATTACGATGGCAATTTCATCATCAATTGGTGCTGGAATTTTTGATTTACCAGCAACCGTTGCTCGAGCGGCAACTCCGGGTGCCGCTTTGTTGGCTTGGCTAATTACCGGATTTGGAATTTTGATGTTGGCCTTATCAATGAGTTATTTAGCCATGCAGCGGCCAAATTTATCTGGCTTTTCTGATTATGCCCGCGAGGGCTTTGGTGATTTCGCAGGTTTCTTGACTGGTTGGGGCTATTGGCTATCAGCTTGGTTGGGGAATGTCGCCTTTGCGACAATCATGATGTCAGCTTTCGGGTACTTTTTCCCAGCTGTAGCAAGTGGTAACTCAGTTGCGGCAATTTTCTTTGCCTCATTAATTTCTTGGGGACTAACGCTACTAGTTATCAACGGTGTTGAATCAGCCGCTTTAATTAATTTGGTGGTTTTAATTGCCAAGTTAATTCCAATCTTTGCTTTTATCGTGATTGGTTTGATGTTGTTTAAAGCCGGTGTGTTCACACAAGAGTTTTGGTATAACTTCTCGGTTAATACATCTGGTGATGCCGTCTTTAGTCCAGCGACTGCCGGTGGTATCTTAAACCAAGTACGTGGTTCAATTATGGTAATGATGTGGGTCTTCGTCGGAGTCGAAGGGGCTTCGATGATGGCTAGTCGAGCTCGGCGGAAAAAAGATGTTGGCCGTGCAACCGTAATTGGTATTTTATCTTTGATTGCAATTTACCTGGTTGTATCAATGATTCCGTACGGTTACTTGCCACAATCAGAACTAGTCAACATGGATAGTCCAGCGCTGGTCTATATTTTTGGTCGCATGGTCGGTGGCTTTGGTGGAGCCTTTATCTCAATCGGATTGATTCTATCAATTTTGGGTGCTTGGCTTTCATGGACAATGCTACCTGTTGAAGCAACGTCACAAATGACTAAGCAAGGTTTGATGCCAAAGTGGTTTGGTAAGACTAATAAAAAGGGTGCACCGATTAATTCTTTGCTATTAACTCAGGTTTTGGTGCAATGCTTTATGATTTCACTGTATTTCTCAGATCAAGCCTATGATTTTGCTTTCTCATTAAGTACGGCGATGGTTATGATTTGTTATGGAATGGTGGCAGCTTATCTATGTAAGGTTGGTTTTGAAGAGCGTCATCCTTGGATGATAATAATTGGTGGTTTAGCGGTGCTCTTCCAAGTTGGGGCTTTGCTACTAGCCGGGTTGGGCTATCTTTGGATTTGCTCAATTTCATATATCCTTGGCTTTGCCTTTTATATTTATTCACGGCGTGAAAATAATAAAAGAATTAGTAAGACCGAGTGGATTGTTATGGCTGTCTTAACAATAATTGCAATTGGTGCAATCTGGGGGCTAGCCACAGGAGTAGTTGGTTATTAATCGAAAAGGAATTGCGGTGGACGTAATTCCTTTTTTTGCTTTTATATTGGGCTGAATTATGTAATATATAACATATAGACTTTATCTGGGACTAACAGCAGGCTTAATATACAAAAAATTAATACAATGAAGGTAAGTTATGGCAGACAGTGTAACAATTAGAGATTTGGCAAAAATGGCTGATGTATCAGTTTCGACGGCGTCGAGGGCTTTGAATGATAATCCTAGTATTAGCTTAAAAACTCGGGAGCGTTTACAAAAATTAGCTGTTCAAATGGGTTATCAAAGCAACCTGGCCGCCAAGACGTTAGCATTAGGTCGGTCCAATACGGTAGGGGTGATTTTTCCAATTGCGGTAGGAGTACAGACGAATAATGCTTTTTTCGTTAATCTACTTAACGGGATAAATGAACAACTAAGATTGCAAAAATGGGTTACTTCAATTGCAATGGGGGAAACTGCTGAAACTTTAATGGATAATGTTAAGGTAATGGTCGAGCAGGGGCAAGTTAAGCGTTTCATTTTTCTATCAACGCAAATGAATGAGCCAATTTTAGCTTATTTGCAGCAATATCACGACATACGTTATGTCGTGATTGGTCAACCACATGATCGGCAAACAACACTTTTTGTGGATAATGATAATTATTTAGTTGGTCGTGGGACAATTGATCAGCTGCTAGCTACTAATCCGATTAAAACCATAGCATTAGTTTCTTCAAATCGTGAGGCTGATTTTGAAATGCTACGCAAGCGTGGCATCCAAGACGTGGCTGCTGAACGGAAAATCAAATTAATTAAGCTAGAGCTTGAATTAGAAGGCGATGAGGCACTATTGAATCAATTCGTTGAACAATATGCTGACAGTTTAGAAGGGATTATTGGCACCGATGATGATGTTGCGATGATGCTTTTAACTAAGCTAATGCAGGCAAAAAAGCCAATCCTGCCAACAATTGGGGTCAATAATACTTGGTATTTAAAGAATATCTTTGGCAGTAGCTTTAAATCAATTGAGCTACATCCAAAAAAACTCGGAGCTGAGGCAGCGAAGTTATTGTTTGGTCAAGAAAAGGTTAAGGCCGTCTTAGTAGATTTTGAAGTTTAAAAATGCAACCGTAGGTAAAAATTAGTTTTACGCAAACGGTTGCATTTTTTTGAAAGCGGTTGCATAATAAGTTTTGTAAAAGAAAGCGTTTACTAGTTACGTATTTATTTTGATTTGGAGCTTATCATGGAAAAAGCAAATGTTTCAACCTTGCCGCGTTTACCATTGTCTACAATTTGGATGCTCTCATTTGGGTTCTTGGGTGTTCAAATGGCCTTTTCATTACAGAGTTCAAATATGGGTCGAATCTTTCAAACATTAGGTGCTGATCCAACTCGCTTAGGATTCTTTTTCATCTTGCCACCTTTAGCTGGAATGGTTGTTCAGCCACTAGTTGGTAAATATTCCGATAAAACTTGGATGCCTAAATTAGGTCGGCGTCTACCATACTTGTTGATTGGGGCAATTGTTGCAATTATTGTAATGGCCTTGTTGCCTAATTCTGGTTCCTTTGGCTTTTCAACAGTGATGGGACTATGGTTTGGTGCCATCACCATTTTGTTCATGGACCTATCATCAAACGTTGCGATGCAGCCATTTAAGATGATGGTTGGTGACATGGTAAATGAAGAGCAGAAGGGCTATGCTTACTCCGTTCAATCATTTCTATCAAATACAGGTTCCGTTTTAGCATCAATCTTCCCATTCTTATTAACCGCTTTTGGTGTTGCAAACGTTGCGCCTGATGGGGAAGTACCACAATCAGTTATTATTTCATTTTATGTAGGTGCCGTAATTTTAGTAATCTGTTCATTAATTACGGTTTTAAAAGTTAAAGAATATACGCCAGAAGAGTATGCTTTGTATCATGGAATTTCAGCCGATGCAGCGACTGAAAACGTTGGGATGTTTAAATTATTAGCTCGTGCACCAAAAATCTTTTGGACAATTACCATTGTGCAATTCTTCTGCTGGATGGGCTTCCAGTATCTTTGGACCTATGGAACTGGGGCGGTTGCGGCGAATGTTTGGCATGTTGCTGACCCTGCTTCATCAGCATACCAAGCAGCTGGAAATTGGTTTGGAATTTTATCTGCCGTACAAGCAATCGCTGCGGTATTATGGTCATTAGTATTAACTAAGGTACCAAATGACAAACACAAGCCCGCTTACGCACTTTCATTGCTATTTGGCGCAATCGGTTTTGCTTCGATTTTCTTTGTGCATACACAGGGCGCTTTGATTGTTTCATTTATTTTGATTGGAATTGCTTGGGCTGGAATGATGGCTTATCCATTTATTCTTTTGACAAATGGCCTAGAGGCAGCTGGTGAGGGTGCTCATATGGGAACTTTCTTGGGCTTGTTTAATGGATCAATTTGCTTACCCCAAATTGTTGCCTCAGTTGCATCCTTTGCAATCTTCCCATTGTTAGGATCAAGCTTCCCAATGATGTTGTTGCTATCAGGAATCTTTTTGGTACTTGGTGCCTTGGCAGTTAGCCTGATTAAAGAGGCTAAGATTAATTAAGGATAGGAAAAAATAATGAAACGAATTTTTGAAGTTGATCCGTGGAAGATCACCACGCATACGCTAAATCCTGAAGATAAAAGATTACAAGAATCAATTACTTCGTTAGGTAATGAGTATATGGGAATGCGGGGTATGTTTGAAGAAACATATTCCGCTGATAGCCATCAAGGAATTTATCTCGGTGGTGTTTGGTATCCAGATAAGACCCGGGTTGGTTGGTGGAAGAATGGTTATCCAGAATATTTTGGTAAAGCCATTAATGCGCTTAATTTTACCAAGATGCAGATTTTTGTCGACGGGGTTGAGGTTGATTTGGCCAAGCAAGTACCAAGTGATTTTGAACTATCATTAGATATGCAAAAGGGCCTTTTGACACGGACCTTTACGGTGCTAAATGTCCAAATTACAGTCGAGAGATTCATCTCAGTTGCCTTTAAAGAGCTGGCTGGTATGCGTTTTACTTTTAAAGCAATTGATGGTCAGACGCATCAATTAAAACTAGTTAGTTTCATTGATGCCGATGTTGTTAATGAAGACTCAAATTATGATGAAAAGTTTTGGCAGGTTCTGGACAAGGATAGTAACCTTGAAAATTCTTGGTTAGCCAGTCAAACAATTGCAAATAATTTCGGTGTACCACAGTTTACGGTGATTGCTGGTCAATCATTTAAAGGTGATTTTGCAGCAAACGATTTTGCAGTAAGTGACTTTGCAGTAAATAATACTTTCATCGGTGAATTAACAGCCACTAAGCCACTAACCTTTGAAAAGCGTGTGATTGTTACGACTTCACGTGATTATGCTAGTGAGGCGGAAAATATTGAGGCTAATCATCGCTTAGTTGAAAAGCAAGCTAACCAAAGCTTTACTACTTTATTAGATGAGCATATCGCAATCTGGGCACAACGGTGGGAAAAAGCCGATGTTAAGATTGAAGGCGATGAAGCGGCACAGCAAGGGATTCGCTTTAATCTATTCCAGCTATTTTCAACCTATTATGGTGAAGATGCGCGCTTAAATATCGGACCAAAGGGCTTTACCGGTGAGAAATATGGTGGGGCAACTTATTGGGATACTGAAGCATTTGCAATCCCGGTCTACCTTGCTGTGACAGAACCAAAAGTTGTAAAGTCACTATTAAAGTATCGGTACCAACAACTTGCTGGTGCATACCATAATGCTCAACAACAGGGCTTGGCTGGTGCACTATACCCAATGGTCACTTTTGATGGGATTGAATCCCACAATGAATGGGAAATCACTTTTGAAGAAATTCATCGAAACTCAACGATTGCATTTGCAATTTACAACTATACAAAGTTGACTGACGATCATACTTGGGAGCAAAATGAAGGCGCAGAAATTTTGGTCGGGATTGCCCGCTTCTGGGCTGACCGCGTCCATTATTCTAAACACAGCGATGCTTATATGATTCATGGCGTAACTGGACCAAATGAGTATGAGAACAATGTAAATAATAATTTCTATACCAATTGGATGGCTAAATGGGTTTTGGAATATACGAGTCGGATTTGGCCAAATGTATCAGCGGCATATGCCGAAAAGTTGGCGGTATCAGCGACTGAGCTAGAACTTTGGCAAAAGATTATTGCAAAGATGTGGCTACCAAAGGTTGATGTAACAGATGTTGACGGGGTTAAGCGGCAAGTCTTCTTGGCGCAAGATGGCTGGCTAGATAAAGAACTTATCCCAGTTAAGGACTTGCCAGCTGATAACTTGCCAATTAATCAGCATTGGTCATGGGATCGCGTGCTACGTTCACCATATATCAAGCAATCAGATACATTACATGCGATGTATTATTTCCCCGAAGCGTTTACTGAGCAGGAAAAGCGGGATAATTATGCCTTTTATGAGCCGTTCACGGTGCACGAGTCATCATTAAGCCCTTCAGTACATGCCATTATTGCTGCTGACATTCAGCTTGAAGACAAAGCGGTTGAGTTCTATGAGCGCACAGCCCGGCTTGATTTGGATAATTATAACAATGATACTAAAGACGGCCTGCATATTACCTCAATGACAGGCGCATGGTTGGCAATTGTACAAGGCTTTGCTGGTATGCGCGTTGTTGATAATCAATTGACCTTTAAGCCATTTCTACCTAAGAAATGGACGGGCTATGATTTTCGCATGGTTTACCGTGGACGGGTATTAGATATATCCGTTAAACCTACGGGAACGAAGGTGACTTTGCTTTCAGGTGAAGATCTTAAAATTATGTTAGATGATGAAGAAATCTTATTAACTAATAGCTAAAAGCATTTGTCATCGTAAAAGATAAGCGTGAATTGATTAACGTTAGTAAGTCTACATCAAAAATAGTTTATAAAAAAGCGTTCAATAATTTGTACGCTTTTTCTTTTACAACTTTAATTGTTGACTGATAAAAGTCCTTAGAGCAGGTACTTTTTCTTCAATGAACCAGGCGTTTTTTGCCAGCCAGATGTTATTACGGGGTGAGGGATGTGGTAGCGGTAAGATTGTAATTGTCGCTTGTTGGTTTTTTGGGATTGTTAGCGCATGAACAGCTTTGGTTAGGGTAGCAGAGCTAGGTAAGTTGAGATAGTAATGGATTGCAGTATTACCGACTAAAACATAGGCCTTTAAATTTGGCATTAGCGCTAATAAGCGTGGATGGTATTTGGGAGCCATAGCCTTTCTAGGCAATTCATCACCGCCATTTTTTGCCTTACCCGGAAAGTAGAAATCCATCGGAATTACAGCCAATTTATTAGAATTGTAAAAAGTTGTGCGGTCGATGCCGAGCCATTCGCGTAGGCGATCACCACTTTGGTCATCCCACATTACGCCATGGGCTTGAACTTTGCGGCTCGGTGCTTGTCCAATAATTAGGATGGTTGCTTCGGGATGAATTGATAACATTGGTTCCCAACCTTGCACCGTATATGCTTGATTTTCAGGGTCAGCCTTAATGTCAGCAATAATTTGAGCATAAGTTTTTGTAAAGTCGTCCATGAGTATTTATTTCAACCTTTCTAAAATTGCTTTTATCTTAATTTTAAGCTTTTTTCTAACAAAGACCAGGGCAGCATAATCATTTATAAACTTTCCATTAGTAAGACCCTTTTAGTACAATTAACTGTGTACTGTATAAGTTAATAATATAGACATCAGAGCTAGAATTGTTGCAACGATTAAACTAGATAGGTGGGTTAAATCAATTACAGGGGCATTTGAACAATAAGTGTCAGAAAAAATTTGCTTTACAGATTATAAATCATTGGAATCAAGACGATTTTGTTAAAATAAAAGTGCTTAGTTAAAAGGAGGCAACGATGAGTCTTATAGTGAAAAATTTATTTGGTGGTTATGGGAAAGAAACCATTTTACATGATCTTAGTTTCGAAGTGGCAGCTGGTGAACTGTTAGCCTTAGTTGGTTTAAACGGTTCTGGAAAGTCAACAACAATTAAACACATTATTGGCCTTTTAGCCCCTAAGCGTGGAAACATCGAGTTAAATGGATGGACCTTGACGCAAAACCCCTTAGATTATAAAGCGCAGATTGCTTATATCCCAGAACAACCAATCTTGTATGAAGAGTTGACACTCAAAGAACATATTGAAGTGACAATCAGGGCTTATGAACTTGAACCAAAAGCAGCCTGGGAAAGAGCCGAACGTTTATTAAAGCTTTTTCGCTTGGATAACAAGTTACAGTGGTTTCCAGTTCATTTTTCCAAAGGGATGCGTCAAAAAGTAATGTTAGTCATGGGATTTATGATGAATGCACCCTTGTTAATTATTGATGAGCCATTTATTGGCTTAGATGTCTTAGCTGTTGATGCTGTTTTACAATTGATTGCGGAGCGTAAAGCAGCAGGCGGGAGTATTTTATTGACGACCCATGTTTTAGACCACTTAGTTGATTTAGCCGATCGTTTTGTTTATTTGGCTGATGGTCAAGTAAGGGCAAGTGGCTTGACTATAGATTTTAATGACCTAGTTCCTGAGTTAAATCAAAAAGGGGTTCATAATGAAGATTTTAACCTTTAAGCGGCGATTGCATCGGCAATGGCAGCAATATAGTAAATATCTGCGCTATGTATTTAACGACCATGCAGTAATTGCCTTATTGATTTTATTGGGTGCAGGTTTGGTAGCCTATCGTCAAATCTTGTTGACTTTACCTAAAACTTTATTAATGCAGGTGCTTGCCTTGGCCTTATTGGGGCTAACATTATCCTTTTTTTGGCGGGGAGCAACATTTATTTTGCCAGCAGATCCAGTGTATTTATTGGCTGATGAAGGGCGCTTACGAAAAATAAAAAAAGCTGCGGGAAGATATAGTATTTTTTGGAATGTCTTAGTACAAGCGCTGATGACCTTAGTGCTAATGCCATTGCTACTACGTTTGTTTGCGTTTACCGTTACTTTACTTTTATTTGCAATAACATTGTTGGCCAAAATTAGTTTGACCTATGCAAATTTGCAAAAAGTTACACGTTTTACAGATAATCAAACTAACTTAATAGATTGGGAAGGCTTAGTTAATTTTGAGCAGGCACGTCGGCAACGAGTTTTGAATTTCTTCAATATGTTTATCGACGTACCCGGCTTACAGGTCCAAATAAAACGGCGCGCTTGGTTAGAACCATTTAGCAGTTGGCTTGAGCCAAAACAAAAAACAGCGATTGGTTTGATTATGACACAGACTTTTGTTCGGCAACCACAGTATTTGAGTAGCTGGTTGCGCTTAACTTTGTTTGGTTGCTTAATAATTTTGTTTAGTAATGCTGGACTTGGTAATATCTTATTAGCTTTTCTTTTATATCTAATGATATTGCAGTGGCTGCCACTATTAAATGCGCAGCAACATATTGTTTTTGATATAGTCTTCCCAATTAACGATAAGACTCGAATTAAAGGCTTTATGTACATCACAAGCAAATTAATGCTAATAACAACCTTGGTTTGGATGATTGTCGGTTTAGTGATAACAAGGCTGAATATTATAATTAGCCTAGAAATATTGGGATTAGGGGTTTTAGCATTAATTCTAGAATATGCCTACTTGAGACATAGGTTTAACTAACAAAGTTATAAAAAATTGATGCAGGTCAAAGGCAATTGTTACAGTTTGTTGTAAACTATCTGTAGGTGGAGTTGACAATTGTTGGCTTACATTGAAAATGAACGGGGGAATAAGCATGTTTACACAAAATTATGATTATGATGTACTGTATATTGGTAGTGGTCATGGAACCTTTGATGGAGCGATTCCGCTAGCTGCAAAAGGTGTAAAGATTGCGGTTGTTGAAGCCGAACGGATTGGTGGTACCTGTCCTAATTGGGGATGTAATGCAAAAATTATTCTAGATAATCCAGTTGCGCTAAAGCGACACATGGAAGACGTTCATGGGATTGTTAATGGTAGTGTAACGATTGATTGGCCAGCCAATATGGCACACAAAGAAGAGATAATCGATGGATTACCACAAGCAATCGAAGGCATGATGACTAGTAATAAAATCGATGTTCTCTTTGCACGAGCAAAGTTAGTTGATGCACATACTGTTGATGTCAACGGTGAGCTTAAGACTGCTGATAAAATTGTGATTTCGACTGGTTTACGCTCTAATCATTTGACAATACCGGGCACTGAGTTTGCCCACGACAGTCGAGACTTTTTAGCCCTAGAAACAATGCCAAAACATATCACAATTATCGGTGGTGGCTATATTGCTTTGGAGTTTGCAACAATGGCTAATGAATTTGGCGCACAAGTCAACTTGCTTTTGCATGGTGATCAAGCCTTACGGGCTTTCCCACAGGCTTATGTTGAACAAATTTTAGCTGACTTAGCTCAACGTGGTGTAAATATTAAGCGCAATGTTGAGATTACCGCCTTGGAGCAGAGCAGCGATGAAGTGATTGTGCATACGGCAGCAGATGGTGAATTTACGACTGACTGGGTTTTGGATGCAACAGGTCGTATTCCTAATGTTGAAAACATTGGATTAGAAGCGGTTGGCGTTGATTACAATCAAAATGGAATTGTAGTTGACGAATATTTGCGGACGTCGGTACCTAACATTTACGCATCAGGGGATATTATCGATAAAAAGATTCCAAAGTTGACACCAACTGCTGTATTTGAGTCAACTTATCTAATGCATACTTTTGCTGGTGATACTACTGATCCAATCAACTATCCAGTTATTCCAACGGTTGTCTTCACGAGTCCAAGAATTGCCCAAGTTGGTGTTAGCTTAGACTATGCATTGGCTAATCCGGACAAGTATACAGTTCAAAAGCATGATATGAAATCAGATTGGTTCCGTCAAGTGGGAAAGCCTAAGTTTGGTGAGGGCGCTTTGATTTATAATCAAGCTGGTCAGTTAGTCGGTGCAACTGAATTAAGCGAGGATGCAGCAGAAGTTATTAATACTTTGCTACCAGCCATCGAATTTAAGTTTACGGCCGAGCAACTAGAGCGTTTGGTTTACCTCTTCCCAAGTATTGGCTTCTCAGCCCATGCTTTGATTAAGAAGCCTTAAGCACTTAAAAATTATTAATAGTAAAAATCGGTTAATAGCTAACTTTTATAAAGGTTAGCTATTAACTTTTTTGTTTTATATAGAAGATAAGGTATTTAGTTTATACCAATTGGGAGGCAGTGAGGTGGTAAATTTGATAAGAGCTTGCTTTAGATTTAGTGTAATTGATGAAAGTTTCTGGCCTTTTTTTGCTATAATATTTACTGATAAGGTGTAAGTAAATAGTATCTTACAGCTGTGCGGCGTAATAACTTTAATAAGAGAATAGAAATTAATGAGGGGAAGTTGATGGCAGAACGAAATCATACAAATTTCCAGGCAATTGTTATGTATCAACGGACTTATAAAGAGCGTGATTTAATGGTAAAAATGTTGACGCGCCCAGCTGGAAAACGGATGTTCTATATAAAAAATGGTAAGGGGAAACGCTATCCCTATGCAGCAGAGATTCAGCCCATGACGGTCGCAACTTATGAGGGCGTACTGAATAATAAAGGATTATCCTTCATTGATGAGGTGAAGGCGGCTAAGCTACCCGCTAAATTGATGCTCGATGTTGAGAAGAATGCTTATGCGACCTACATCTTGGGCTTGATTGATGCTGCCTTTGTTGATAATCAGCCCCTAATAAAGTGGTATGATCAAGTTGCCTTAGCGATTGAGCGGTTAAATTCAGACAGCAATTTTGATGCACAGGGCTTAGCCAATTGGTTTGAATTACATTTACTCCCTGCTTTTGGAATTGGCATTAATTGGCAAGGCTGTGCGATTGACGGCCGGCGTGATTTACCTTTAGACTTTTCTGAAAAGTATAGCGGTCTCTTATGCCAAAATCATTGGCATTTAGATGAACAGCGGATGAATGCTGAACCACAGGCAGTTAAATTGTTAATGATGTTAGCAGAATTAGATTTAGAAAAAATCAATTCACTTTCAATCAAGGCGGCCAATAAGGTTGATATGGCAAGAATTTTGGATAAAATCTACGATGACCAAGTCGGGGTACATTTAAAGGCCAAGTCTTTTATTCAACAATTGAACGAATGGCAAGGGCGGATTAGCCGCGAATTTAATTGAGATAGAGATGGGTTAAGAAAAGTTGGTAAAAATGCTACAAGCTAGCGGACGATGACCTTCAACTTGATTTTAGAATTCACCTATACTTATACTAGGGCATATTTTCGCTAGTAATTAATAGAGGGTTGTGGAGGGAGAGACTCAGACAGTCAAAAGCAATTTACTACAGTTATCAGTTATGAAAAATTCGGTATACAACGTATTTTTAAGATTTGTGACCACTAGTTGCATTTAAATGAGTTAGCTTACCTTTAGGAAAGAATCCTAAGTCTAAATTTCATTGACAGCTTGGGTGTAAGTGCTACAATTATTCAAGTAATGCAGGCAGAATAAGCAAAAGGTAGTTAGTTCAGCAAGTTATCGTAGATGTGAGGATAACCTAACCTTTTTGCTGGGCACTACCTGTACAACCTAATACTTAATTAAGTTGCTGCTTTTTTGGCAGAAGTAGGGTGGAACCGCGATTTATCGTCCCTACATCAAGTACCCATAGTGCTTGGTGTAGGGCTTTTTTATGTTTTCCAGTAAATGAGAGGAATAATTAATTATGACAGAGAAATTGTCAGTACAAGATATTATTTTAACTTTGCAAGGCTTTTGGGCTAAGCAAGGGGCGATGTTGATGCAAGCCTACGATACAGAGAAGGGTGCCGGAACGATGAGCCCCTACACTTTTTTGCGGGCAAATGGACCAGAACCATGGCATGCGGCCTATGTTGAGCCTTCGCGGCGTCCAGCTGACGGACGTTATGGAGATAACCCCAACCGACTTTATCAACATCACCAATTTCAAGTGGTAATGAAGCCATCTCCTGACAATATTCAAGAGTTGTACCTAGATTCTTTAAAAGCCTTAGGTATTGACCCACTTGAACATGATATTCGTTTTGTGGAAGATAACTGGGAAAACCCCTCTATGGGGGCAGCCGGGATTGGTTGGGAAATCTGGCTTGATGGAATGGAAGTAACGCAATTTACTTATTTCCAACAAGTTGGTGGAATCCAGGTTGATGCAGTAACCTCTGAAATTACTTATGGCCTAGAACGGCTTGCTTCTTACATTCAGGATGTACCAACGGTTTATGATCTTGAATGGGGTAATGGGGTGATGTACGGTGACATCTTTAAGGAGCCTGAATATGAACATTCAGTTTACTCATTTGAAGAATCTGATCAAGCAATGCTATTGCAACACTTTAACGAGTATGAAGCAGAAGCCAAGCGGGCCCTGGAAGCTGGCCTAGTACATCCAGCTTATGATTATATTCTAAAATCATCACATACCTTTAACTTGTTGGATGCTCGGGGAACGGTTTCAGTAACCGAACGGGCTAAATATCTTTCAAGAATTCGTAGCATGGCGCGGATGGTTGCCCGGGCCTTCATTGATGAGCGTAAGAAGTTAGGCTTCCCATTGCTAAAGGATGAAAAATTAAGAGCTAAGTATTTACCAGCTGATGAGGAGGAGAAGTAAGATGGCAGATTTTTTACTAGAAATTGGTTTAGAGGAAATTCCCGCTCACTTGGTAACACCAGCAATTGAGCAATTACAAAGTCGTGTTGCTGATTTTATGGCCGATGAACGGCTAGGCTTTGGTGAAATTAAAGCTTATTCAACCCCTCGGCGTTTAGCGGTATTAATTAATGACGTTGCTGCTAAAGCAGAGGACTTTGAAGAAGAAGTTAAAGGTCCTGCTAAGCGGGTTGCACTTGACGCAGATGGCAATTTTACTAAAGCTGCGCAAGGCTTCGTGCGCGGACAAGGTTTGACCACTGATGACATTACCTTTAAAGAGTTTAATGGTAATGAATATGTCCATGTGACTAAATTTGAAGCTGGTAAACCAGCAATTGAAGTTTTGGCTGGTATCAAAGCGGTAATCGAGGCAATGACTTTCTCAACTACGATGAAGTGGGCTCGGCATACTTTTGAGTATGTACGGCCAATTCGTTGGATTGTGGCATTGCTTGATACAACGGTGGTTCCTTTTGATATTTTAGGAGTTGAATCTGGTCGGACAACTCGGGGACATCGCTTCTTAGGTCATGATATCGAATTAGCGCAAGCTAGTGATTATGTAGCTGATTTAAAGTCGGTATTCGTGGAAGCTGATGCAACAGCGCGTAAGGCTGAAATTCAAGCGCAAGTTGAAGCAATTGCAGCAAAAAATAATTGGCAAGTGGTAGTTGATGCTGATTTGTTGGAAGAAGTTAACAATATTTTAGAGTACCCAACAGCTTTTGCTGGTAGTTTTGCAGAGGAATATTTGCAAGTGCCCGATGAAGTTTTGATTACTTCAATGAAAGAGCACCAACGTTTCTTCCACGTGGTTGATGCAGCGGGTAAGCTCTTACCACACTTCATTTCAGTTCGTAACGGAAACGCTGAGCATATTGAAAATGTGATTGCTGGTAACGAGAAGGTGTTGGTTGCCCGCCTAGAAGATGCTAAGTTCTTCTACAATGAAGATCAGAAGCATTCAATTGATTTTTACAATAACAAGCTAGAAAATGTTTCCTTCCATGCCAAGCTTGGCTCAGTTGCCAATCATACGCACCGTGCCAAAGTAATTGCAACGAGCTTAGCTGAAGCGCTAAACTTAGACGCTGAACAAATTACTGAATTACAACGAGCCGCTGATATTTATAAGTTTGATTTGATGACTGGAATGGTCAATGAATTTGATGAGCTACAAGGTGTCATGGGCGAAAAGTATGCTTTGATTTTTGGCGAATCAAAGGCAGTGGCACAAGCAATTCGCGAGCACTACATGCCAATTTCAGCTGATGGAGCATTACCAAGCTCAACTTTGGGTAAGCTCTTAGCGATTGCAGATAAATTAGATAGTCTCTTGGCCTTCTTTGCGGGTGGCATGGTACCATCTGGTTCAAACGACCCATATGCACTAAGGCGTGCGGCAACCGGGGTGGTTGCAATTTTAGCTGATAATGGTTGGGACTTTGATCTTGCTGACTTATTAAGCAAAGCAGTTGTTCAAATTAATGCAGCTGATGATAAATTGGGTCTACCAAGTGAAGTGGCAGTGGCGCTACCTGAAAATATCAGTAAAGTGATTGCCTTTTTGACAGATCGTGTTGTTAAGGCTTTGCAAGATGCTGGTATACGTCGCGATATTATCAACGCGGTAACGAAGAATAACATTGCAGATACGACCTTAATGGCTAAAGCAGCAACAGTCCTCAGTGCACACAAGGATGATGAAAACTTCCGCTTGGGTGTTGAAGCCTTAACTCGAGTTATGCGTTTGACAACTAAGAATGCAACTGAAGCAAGTGTACAAACTGGATTGTTTGAAAATACGGCAGAAGCTGATTTATGGAATGCAGTACAACCATTAGCAAATATTATGGAACTTGATGCTCGGTTGGTAGCATTACTTGAACTACAGCCAGCAATTGCCGCTTACTTTGCTGAAACGATGGTTATGGTTGATGATGATGCAATTAAGCAGAATCGCTTAGCGACCTTACAAGCGGTTACTAAGGAAGCTAGCCAACTAGCCAACTTCCTTGAGTTAGATGTAAAGAGTAACTAAAAAGTTAATAGATAAAAAGCGAGCAAGATGAATCGAATCATCTTACTCGCTTTTTTGTTATAGAATTAAGCCTTTAGAAAATTGGCATTTTGGAAGGCGGGGTTAGGATAGCTGTAGAAGCCTTGACCACTTTCGACGCCAATGTTTCCAGCATCAATCATTGCCTTAATTTTATTTGCTATTAATTGAGCCTTTGGATCAGGATTAGCATGATTAATAGCATAAACAGTATGCATACCGACCATGTCCATAATTGCAAATGGACCCATTGGAGCACCAGTTGCAATCATCCAGGTCTTATCGATTGCACTTGGCTCAGCGATGTCATCGACCCAAAGTTGACTGGCACTTGATAACAGGGGAACAAGCATCGAGTTTAATACATAGCCAGCTTGTTCTTTCTTAACCACAATTGGAACCATTTTGATTTCGTGCGAAAAAGTTACTAAACTATCAACCAATGTTTTATCAGTTGCGGGACCAGCCATAATTTCAGCAGTATTGCCACGCCAAATTTGATTAGCAAAGTGATAGCCCAAGAATTGGGCTGGGCGACCAGTTGATTCAGCCAAACTGCTTGGTAGTAGCGTCGATGAATTAGTTACAACTACTGTTTTATCCGGTGCTAATTTAGCAAACTCACGATAAAAGGCTTCTTTAGTTGCCAAATCTTCTGGCAAAGCTTCAATCACCAAATCAGCATCAGCTAGTGCATTAGCCAGGTCGGTAGTGTAATGAAGATGCTCTTGGGCTGCTTGCTTACTGGCATCAGAACTCTTGAAATACGCTTGAACTTCATTTTCCCAGACAGCAACTCGCGCTTGTGCACGTTCTAGCGAACCAGCTGAACGTCCCCAAATGGTTGTGTTTTTACCGCTATATGCTGCCATATAGGCAATTTGTGAACCGAGTGTGCCACCACCTGCGATGACGATATTCTTATAGGTCATAATGTAAAACCGCCTTTCCTAGCAAAAAAGTAACAAAAGGATACAGGTAAATTATACTACTTTTAGGTAATAAGTATTTGATAAGTGGAGAGTCATAAAATTTTCAAAGTCAGCCTTGAAAACTTTGAATAAGATAAAATTAATATTAATTAGATGAATTTAGTTAATATTAAGAACAAACAAACTGAATATACTTATTTTGGTCGCTTTTATAAAATTCTGATTTGGGTAAAAATATTACAAAAATAATCATTAAGTAATAATAAATTGGGCAAGTCTGTTCCGCATACTAGGGTTTGGACAATGACTTAATTAAAAAACTTAATGAGGTTTAAGATATGAAAATAATGAAGAAGGTTAAAGGTTTACTAGGCGTTAGTCTATTAGTTGGTGCTACTTGCCCGATTGGTCAGACAATCTCAGCAACTGATACAGTTGTACCGCGTAGTGGTGGGCGGGTAACAACAATCACTAAAGACAATTTTTTAGACGAGTTTACGATTGCCAAGCACGTTGATGCCACGCACCCAAGTGCGCAAATGCCTCAGTATGATGCGAGTACGGGAATTTTAACATTAACGCCGAATCTGCAAGATCAATCTGGTAGTGCTACTTTGAACCATCGGGTGTCACTTTTAGATGATTTTACCTTGAAAGGCGCCATCTATTTAGGTGATAAATTAGATAGTGCTTGGAATGATAAGAATGCGGGTAGTTCTTCACCAGGAATGGATCCATCCTTAATGGGTGGTGGTGATGGTATTGGTTTTGCCTTCCATCCCGGGGCAATTGGTGATATTGGTTATTCTGGTGCTAACATGGGTATCGGCGGACTTAAGAATGCCTTTGGTTATAAGTTTGACACATTTTATAATTTAGCCACAGCAGCGGATCCTAATGGTAAAGACTCAAATCATCGGTTGGGTTGGGAACAAGACCCAACTAATGTCTTAGACCGTCCAAATCTAGGGCAACCTAATCTTGCGACCGGTGGTTGGCCGGGTAGTCCTTTTGGCGCTTTTGTTAAAACAAATGGCACCAATGGTTTTGCTAACCACGTTGGTGCTTCAGTTGAATATCTTGATAAAAGCAACATTTTAAATGACGCAGTTGCCCGGGCGATGACGGCTGATGGTTGGGATGCAGAAGGTGATGCAGATAAGGGTTTCATACCAATTACGTTTAGCTATTTGGCAAGTAATCAAACTATTCGAATTGATTATAATGGTGGTGGTACGAGTCGTTCTGGCGTTGGCTACACGGATACATTAAACGTCAGTGATGAAGTTGCCCTTAGCGAATCCTTTGCCCTAGCGATTTCAGCTGGGACTGGCGCCTTTTTCAATCTGCAACAGTTTAAAATCGAAAGTTTTAGTTACACAGCGGCCAAGGAAATGAGCATTCAAAAAAATTGGCTAAATGATGATCCAAGTATGCGACCAGCTAATGTAATTGCACAAGTTTTGCAAAAAAATATTGATGGCGAAAGCTATCTCTTTGAAGAAGTGGAGCTCACTGCAAATAATAATTGGCAAGCAACGTTGACTGAACTACCTGAATTTGATTTAGATGGGCATGAACTAGAATATATCGTGCTTGAAGTGCCAGTACCAGGTTACGAAGTTTCGATTGATAGTCAATTTGATAGCACCTATCAGCAGTATAATATTACATTAACTAATCGTGCAGTTAATGAGGATGATAATGTTGATCTAACTTTAAATAAAATTTGGCGGGGGGATGAAGCTAGTCAACGACCAGCCGAAATCTTCGTTGAGCTGTATCGTAATGGTGAGCTTTTGGAAATTGTTCCCATAGTTGCACCTAAGGATGATGCAGAGACTAATCAATGGACAATGACATTGACGGATTTACTTAGCAAGGACGTTAATGGTCAAACCTATCTTTATACAATTAAGGAACAGGCGGTAGAGAATTATCAGAGCGAAATTAAGGCAGACGGCACAAAGTTTACAATTACTAATACACTAAATGATAACGGGAATGGGGCTAAAATTGATGACCCAGATAGTGCTCCCAAAGATACACAAGCTGATTCACCTAAAGTACAGCACTTAGGTCAGCAACAAACAGGC
This sequence comes from Weissella oryzae SG25, assembly GCF_000691805.2. GTDB lineage: Bacteria > Bacillota > Bacilli > Lactobacillales > Lactobacillaceae > Weissella > Weissella oryzae. The sequence goes on from NZ_DF820485.1 coordinate 90,194, forward strand.
AAAGCGGCACAGAAGCCGGCAGATGAGCAATTACCACTGCTCGACAAACGAATTTTATGGGCACTCGTAGTTGTAGGGGCAGTATTGGTAACAGGAGCGGGTTATATGCTCTGGCGTAAAGTTAGATAAATAAATGATGACTTAGCTAAATTAGTTAAGTCATTTTTTCTTGTTCTCTTCGTAATCTAACAACAAAAAATTAATGATTAACCGGCATAATAAAGTTAACGAAGTGGATTTCAGTCAGGAGGCAAGATTATGGTTCACAAACGCGATGAAATTAATAGTCGATTAATTCGACTTTTACCAAAAGAAGCAGCATTACTACAACTTGATTTAGCTAATTTGCTGGCGCAAAGTAAGCCAGTAACCTATGAACGACCAGTAACTCGGGCCTTACAAGCAATTGATAATTATCTGCATGAAGATGAACACCCTAAGGTAGTGCCAACGACTAAATTAACGGCAACAGACTTAATGTTGCAACTCAAAAAAGCCATCGAGGTTTGTTTGCATGCAAGAAGGCAAGCAATTGACGCCGCCCAATCATTAATGGCGGCAGTTGCTGGCACGGTTTTTGAGCATGATACAGAGTTGATTATGGTCATGGCTGAATTGCAAAAAGCAATTATTGACGCCCAGCAGGATGATTATCGGGTGTTGACCGCCGATATTGATTTTTACCGATTAAAATTAGCACAACTCTACCGGGTTAGTTTTGAACAACGTGGGCGTAAACTTAAGGCACAAAAATCACCTGGATAGTAGAGAGAAGACTATCCAGCTGAAGCAGATTAAGCTAAAATTAATTAATAATAAATGTTTAGTTTTACTGGAGGTCATAAATGGATATAGGAATAGGTTATTGGATTGGCTTTTTCATCTTTGTACTTGTAATGTTAGCCTTGGATTTAGGTGTTTTTCACCGTAAGGACGAAGAACCAACCATCAAGGCGTCACTACTTTGGTCAGCCTTTTGGATTGCCTTAGCCTTCGCTTTTGCGGGCTTGGTGTGGATAAAGGGTGGTGGGCAGAATGCTTTGGATTTCATTACTGCTTACTTACTTGAAAAATCTTTGAGTATCGATAATCTTTTTATCTTTATCTTAGTGTTTAGCTTCTTTGGTATTAAATTGAAGTACCAACATAAGCTACTATTTTGGGGTGTATTTGGCGCATTAATCATGCGGGTGATTTTCATTCTGGCCGGAGCAACTTTGCTACATCAATTTGCCTGGTTAATGTTTGTTTTCGGGGTTTTCTTAATTTACGTTGGTTTAAAAATGTTGTTTGAAAAAGAACATCAACAAGACTTGGCGGATTCAAAAATTATTAGTTTTTTGCGGCGTGTTTTACCATTAAAAGAAGATGTGGTTGAGCCACACTTAACAGTTAAAGTCGATGGTAAACGGTATGCAACCCAGTTTCTGCTGGCGTTGATTTTCATTGAAGCATCAGATTTGTTGTTTGCAGTCGATTCTATTCCAGCTGTTTTGGCGGTATCACAAGATACGTTCATTGTGATTACATCAAATATTTTTGCAATTATGGGGTTGCGTTCGCTTTACTTTGCTTTGTCGGGGATTCTACCGATGTTTAGATATATTAAGTATGCACTGGCTTTGATTTTGGCCTTTATTGGTAGCAAAATGGTGCTGAATGAAGCGGCTAAAAGTTTTGATTGGGCCTTTCATATTAGTAATGAAGTTTCCCTAATTGTTATCGTCAGCCTATTGGTATTGGCAATTTTAGCTTCTTGGTTCCGTGACCGCCCACGGAAGCGGCATGAATTTAAATGATTTTTAGCTGGCTTTTACCGGGTAAATACCATATAATGTAAGGGTTTACAGATGATTTTATGAAAGCAGGCAGAAAAATGGCTTTGGAGAAAATTTTATTTGGTACGTATACGCGGGGTGCATCAAAGGGAATTTATACCGCAAATTTGAATAATATAACCGGACAATTACAGGACGCACAATTGGTTGCAGAGCTTGGTTCACCAACTTACCTACATTTGAGTAAGGCTGGCTATCTGTACGCAATCAATAAAAAAGATGCTGACCGTGGTGGTGTTTCAGTTTATGATTACCGGGATGGTCAGAAGGCCGTTTTGATTCAAGAAAAGCTTACTGAAGGCCGGTCACCAGCATATATTTCAGTTGATGAAGACCGTCAATTGTTATATGTGACTAACTATCATAAGGGAACAATTGAATCATTTGCGATTAAAGCTGATGGAACAATCGAACTTTTGGATCGCTTTAAGTCTTGGGGTGAAGGTCCACGACCAGAACAAGATAAGGCCCGCCTACACTTCACAAACTTAACACCAGACAAGCGCTTAGTGTCGGTTGATTTAGGTGCAGATAAGGTTTATACCTTGGATATTAGTGATGAAGGTATCTTTAGCTTAGTTGCAACCTACCATGCCGGAACTGGTTTTGGACCACGGCATATTCGCTTTAGCCCGGATGGGCAATATGCTTATTTGCTAGGTGAATTATCATCACTTTTGTCAGTCTTAAAGTATGACGAAAAGACTGGTAGTTTTACGCTAATTCAAACCAGCTCAACGATTCCAAGTAATTGGAATGAACATAATGGTGCTGGTGCAATCCGCTTATCAGCAGATGGCCGATTTGTTTATACTTCAAATCGTGGTCATAATTCAATTGTGGTTTGGCAAATCAATCAGACAACTGGTAAAGTAGACCCAATCCAAACGATTAGTACGGAGGGTGATTTCCCACGTGATTTCAACTTGAATGCCAATGGCGAGTACTTAGTTGCTGGTAATCAAAATACTGATAATATCACGGTTTATCGTCGTGATACGACCAGCGGTTTATTAACATTAGTACAAAAAGATTTTGTCGTACCTGAGGCCATTAATGTCGAATTTGTTTAATTAACAAATAAGTGATAATGCTACGATGACGGCAAAAGGCTCTGATGGTGCAAATACTATCAGAGCCTTTTTCATTAAAGTGGGGGTAAGGCAATGGAAAAATCAAGTAAGCAGCAACGTTCCTGGTTATGGCGCTGGGTTGCAAATAATAAAGGGGTATCAGTTTTAGTCATTATTCTCTTAGTTTTACTGATAATCTTTATGTTAAAGCAGGTTAGCTTTATTTTTGGCCCAGTGCGGCAGTTTTTAGCGGCTGTTGGGGCGCCAATTATTTTGGCGGGGGTCTTTTATTATTTACTAAACCCATTAGTTGATTATTTTGAAGAAAAACACCATGTTAAACGTTTAATTACGACCGTCATAATTTTTTTGGTGCTAGCAGCCCTACTCGTTTGGGGGATTTTAACGGGAATCCCTTGGTTTAGGGGTCAAGTAGCGGCCTTTTTGGACAAATGGCCGGAATATTGGCGCGCTTTAATTAAATTGGCTGACCATTGGAATCGAAGCCAACAGTTTCAACAATTAAATATCTGGCTTAATGCCACTAATCAAGATTTAACCGGTTGGTTTAAAGAATTGGCGGGGAATTATAGTGAAAATGGTGTGAAACATTTAACGGCCCTAGTTGGGACAGTGACGGCGACTTTGATCACCTTAGTAACCTTCCCATTTATTCTTTTTTACCTACTCAAAGATGGTCATGACTTACCCAAGTATATGGCTAATATGTTGCCAGACCGGTTTCAAGCCTCCTTTTTAGATACATTGAAGGCAATCAATGAACAAATTGCTAATTATATTCGTGGCCAGTTATTAGTTGCCTTAGCAGTCAGTATCATGTTTATGATTGGTTATAGTGTCATTGGGTTACCATCGGCTTGGCTACTCGCTTTAATCGCGGGTATTTTGAATTTGATTCCATATCTAGGGACCTTTTTATCAATGATACCGGCCTATGTTGTAGCGCTCTTTATTTCACCGTCCATGGTGGTTGCAGTAACCGTGGTCTTTGTAATCGAGCAAAATTTGGAAGGTCGGGTAATTTCACCTAAGTTGCTAGGTTCAACTCTAAAAATTCACCCGGTAACGGTGTTATTAGTGCTTTTGTCAGCTGGTAATATGTTTGGCTTGATGGGGGTGATTTTTGGCATTCCTGGCTATGCAATATTAAAGGTCTTGGTTACGCGGATTTTTGCTTGGTGGAAGGGAAATTCAAAACTCTTCAGTGACCAGCTTGAATAGTTGCCGCCTATAAAAAGTTAAGCCAGTTGCTAACTTAGTGACTGGCTTTTTTGTGGTGAATTGTTAAGAAATGGGCAAAGAAGCAGGAAAATAAACATTTTTCAACTTGACCACATGGTATAATTCATTTATGTAGCGATAGATGTGGTCAGGCATACTTGACCACTAAGAAGGAGTGTTAACATGTCAACAAATCATATTGTGTTGTTTGAGCCTTTGATGCCAGCCAACACCGGCAATATTGCCCGGACTGCCACTGGGACGAATACTAAATTACATTTAATTGAACCATTGGGCTTTAAATTGGATGAAAAGCATGTGAAGCGAGCCGGCTTAGATTATTGGGATACGGTTGATATTACTGTACACGAGAATTTACCAGCCTTTATGGCTAGTTTGCAAGATACGGATGAACTATTTTTAATTTCGAAATTTGCACCCCGTTCTTATCATGAAGCTGATTATACGAACCCTGATCATGATTATTATTTCTTATTTGGTAAAGAAACAACGGGACTACCAGAGCCTTTCATGAAGCAACATCCAGAAAAAGCGCTCCGGATTCCGCAAAATGATGACCATATTCGTTCACTAAATCTATCAAACACAGCAGCAATCATTATTTATGAAGCGCTCCGGCAACAGAGCTTTCCAAATCTTGATCTAACGCATGCTTATGATTACGATAAATTAAAGTAAAGAGGAGGCGACTATGGCAACGTCGACCAAAAGAACAGTTAAACGTAAGTCGACAAATCCAAGGCCAAGTAAAACTACTAGGGGAAGAAAGCCACAACCAAAGCCAAGTTATTTAGGAAATATTATTGGTGTGGTTGCAATGCTAATTGCAATCTTTGCGGTTCTTAAGTTAGGAATGCTCGGGAAATTCTTTGCAAACTTAACCCGCTATCTAGTTGGAAATCCATATCAGATTTTTTTAATTGCTTTGATGGTCCCCTTACTAGGCGTAATTGCTTATGGCCGCTGGCCTAGCAAGTTTAAATTACGCTATTATTTAGGTTTTGCAACTGCAATGCTCGGAATAATGTTAATGCTAACAATCCTTTTATTTAAGGGCTTGGATATGCACCATAATTTCATTCATACAGTTGTATTACTAATTAATCAAGACCTTAGCAACCAAGCTGTGTCAACGGATGTCGGTGGTGGGGTAATTGGGGCTGCTTTATACAGTGGAACTTACTTAATTGCCAGCGATTTTGGCTCTTGGTTGATTGCAATTATCCTGGTAATTGCTGGAATAATTATCACTTTTAACCTCGATGTAACAGATGTATTTGCCACCTTCTTTAATTTTACGGCAGCCACCGGTAAAACAGTTGAAAGTGGTGTCCAGTCCGGGTTGGAGTATGCCAAGATTAAGTCTGGCGATTTTAAAGAGCGAGCTGAGACCAGGGCAAATGAACGGAAGAACTTTGATAGTCTAATGGAAGCCGACCCATTTGGTAAAGACACACCAATTGTTAAGGTAAATATCGATGACATTGAGCCAACGGTTGCAGTTGCACCAAATGAACATGCTTCAGAGGAGAAGCTGACAGCAGAAACCTATAAGGCACCTACGATTATTGCACCAGAACCAGAAGATGAGCCAGTAAGTACCAGTGCACCAAGTGCTGTTGAAGCAGTCCAGTCAAATTATGAACAACCTGCTTTTAATGCGGCCAATGATGTTGAGCCGGCTGAACCGGTTGCGGATGGGTCAGAACTTGATTCAGTTGATTCAGCAATTTTTGCTTCACTCGCTGATCAGCAAGAACAAAAGGTTACGACAAGCCATGCCAAGTTGACCCATGCAGATATTTTAGGCCATGATGAACATAAAACTTCACCCAAGACAACCGCACACCAAAGTAATGTTGGGCATGTCGAGCCATCTAGTCAATCCGTACCAACTGCTGATGTGGCAATAAGTCCAGTTGATGATCATGATTATGTCTTACCAACAACGCGTTTATTAACCCGAGTTGGTTCAACCGATCAGTCGCACGAACGTGAAGGTTTGGCCGAGAAGGCTCACATTTTGCATGATACATTAAAGTCATTTAATATTAATGCAGATGTTGAGAAGGTCGTTTTGGGACCAACCGTTACGCAATACGAAATCAAGCCAGCAATTGGCGTTAAGGTTTCACGAATTACCAACCTAGCAGATGATTTAGCCTTAGCGCTAGCCGCTAAGTCATTACGAATTGAAGCCCCAATTCCGGGTAAGTCGTTGGTCGGAATTGAAGTTGCAAATGACAAACAAGCAATGGTTGGTTTCAGGGATATGATGGATAGTGTTGGTGTTGACCGCACTAATCCACTTAAAGTACCAATTGGTAAGAGCGTTTCTGGTGAAGTTGTTAAAATGGATCTAGCCAAAATGCCACATCTGCTAATTGCTGGTTCAACGGGTTCAGGAAAATCAGTGGCCATTAATTCAATCTTAGCTTCAATCTTGTTACAGGCTAAGCCTAGCGAAGTTAGGCTGATGCTGGTTGATCCTAAAAAGGTTGAACTTTCAGTTTATAACGATATCCCACACCTAATCACGCCAGTCGTTTCAGATCCTCGTAAGGCAGCGTTAGCTTTGAAAAAAGTGGTTGCCGAAATGGATCGACGCTTTAAGTTATTGGCAGAGGCGGGCGTACGTAATATTGCAGGCTACAATAAACAAATTGATGAAGCCAACAATAAGGCCGATGGTACCATTTATCAGCGTATGCCATACTTGGTAGTGGTCATTGATGAATTAGCAGATTTGATGATTACTGTCGCTGGTGAAGTAGAACCAGCCATTGTGCGGATTGCACAGCTAGGTCGTGCCGCGGGAATTCATTTAATTGTTGCGACGCAACGGCCATCAGTCGATGTGATTACTGGTTTGATTAAAGCCAATGTACCTTCACGTATGGCCTTTGCCGTATCTTCAGGGGTCGATTCAAGGACAATATTAGATAGTAATGGTGCTGAAAAGTTATTGGGTCGTGGTGATATGTTGTTTGCTCCAATTGGTGCAAACAGTCCCCAAAGACTTCAAGGCGCCTTCTTATCGGATGATGATGTTGAAGCCTTAACTGATTTTATTAAACGGCAAGGTACTGCTCAGTATGACGATTCAATGACGGTTTCAGATGAAGAGGTCAAAGCCCTTGATGGTAATGATAGTGGTAGTGATGGTAATCGAGCTGATGAACTTGATGAGCTTTGGGATGAAGCAGTTGACTTTGTGGTAGACCAGCAGCGTGCATCAACTTCACTGGTACAAAGACGTTTCCGCATTGGTTATAATCGGGCAGCTCGTTTAGTAGATGATATGGAAGCACGTGGCGTAGTTGGCCCACAAGATGGGGCTAAGCCAAGGCGTGTCTTGGTTTCAAAAGAGATGTTATATCGTTTGAAAAATGGTGAAAACAAGGCCACGGCAAGTGATGCAGCGACTATCAGTAACGAGGAGGACGACAATGACTTACCGTTTTGATTTAAAAGCAGCACAGAGTGACCAGACACTGGTTGCATTAAGTTTGGATGATGTACACTTTGATGTCGGTCGGAAGTGGATTTTTGATCCAGTTAAGCAGCAATTTGCTTTGTCTTTTACTGATGAAATTCGAACAATCAGTGAGTTACGTGATGATCCGCAAGTTCGCTTTTACCTCCAAATTGCGGGACAAAATCCGCATGCTAAGACTAGTTTTGCTAATTTGGACTACCAACCAATCAAACGTGATGAAATTAAAGGCTTGTCAGAAGCTTAATTATTTTAAAACTAACCTGATGGACAATTTATTGTCGGTCAGGTTTTTTGTACTAGAAAAATTGGCTTGCCTTACCAGAAGTAACTCTTTTCAGGTATAATAATGTAAAAAGTGAAAAGAGTAATAGAATGTTTGAAATCAAAAAGCTAAATAAATATTTTGGTGATAAACATGCCGTAAGTGATTTGGATATGACAATTAAACCAGGTGAAGTTTTGGGCTTAATTGGTCAAAATGGAGCGGGGAAAACCACAACTTTTCGGATGATTTTAGATTTTATCCCGATGACTTCAGGTAGCATTACTTGGGATGGTAAGACTATTTCAGCTGAACGCAAACAACGGATTGGCTTTTTACCAGAAGAGCGTGGCTTGTATCAAAAATGGACCATTGAGGAGCAAGTATTATATTTTGCCGAACTGCATGGGATGAAACGGGCAACAGCTAAACTGGCACTGCGTGATTGGATGCAACGACTTGAGGTAGTTGGTAAACCAGAGGATAAGGTCCAGAAGTTATCAAAGGGAAATGCTCAAAAAGTTCAGTTGATTGGGACTGTCATTTTTGAACCAGACTTTTTGATTTTAGATGAGCCTTTTACTGGTTTGGACCCAGTAAATACGGAAATCATGATGGCAGAAATTCGTCGTTTAAAGGCCAATGGAGCTTCAATTATTTTTAGTTCGCATAATATGGCAGGAGTCGAAAAACTCTCTGACTCGTTAATTATGTTAAAAAATGGCGTGACTGTTCTGGCTGGGGCAACACAAGCAATTCGTGAGTCCTTTGGTCGGACTGAAATCTATTTAGAAGCAGCAACTCCCGATGAAGCGCTAAAGGCGCTGCCAGGCGTTTTGAGTGTGAAGGCGGATGGAATCGGTCGGCGAATTGAACTTGCTGAGCCGGTCGTTGGTGAAGCAGTCTTTAAGCTAGTGAGTCAAGCGGGCTATGTCCCAGTTTTTGCTCAGCAAGCACCAACACTAGATGATATTTTCCGGCGGGAAGTAGTGGGAGGAACCAATGTTTAAAGTACAGTTTTGGATTGTTGCACGCCAGACGTTTAAAACCCGTTTAAAGACGCGCGCATTTTGGCTGGTAGTTCTGTCACCGCTATTGATGTTAGCGGTGGTAGCTGGGGTCGCCTGGCTAGTTAATGCAACTAATAGTGATAAGACACCTCGCTTGGCAGTTGTTGATGCACCCCAAGTTACTGCCTTTTTGAAGAATGAAAAAACCGTTAAGGCCAAGCTTTCGAATGTTGCCACGGTTAGTGAAGCAAAGACCCAGGTTAATCATGATAAAATTGATAACTATCTATTGTTTGACCAAGCAACTGATCAGTTTACTTTGAAAAGTGTCAACGGTGCTAGTCCTGTTGATAGTCAAACCTTGCAAGCAGCCCTAAATCAATATGGCATTCTTAGTCGGGCTGAGCAATTAAACTTAAAGCAAAGTGACTTAGTCAAGCTTTTGGCGCCGACCAGCTTAAAAACCGAGGTTGTTTCACTGCATGGTAAAACAACTGACGGTAGTGCAACCCGGACAGCGAACCAAGTAATGTCGTCAGCCTTAGGTATCGGTATTTTTATTTTCTTAACCTTCTACGGCGGAATGATTTCCAATGAAATTGCCAATGAAAAATCATCACGAATTATGGAAATCTTGCTAGCAGCAACTAGCCCAGCAGTGCAGTTTTTTGGTAAGATTGCCGGAATTGCCGGCTTAGCAATTTTGCATCTGTTGATTTATACGGTTGTTGGAATTGGGGTAGTCTTTGCGCTGCCTAATAATGCCGAGGTACGGCAAGTAACCTCAGTTTTGTCGGGGGTTGACAGTAGCTTTATGATAGTAACAGGGTTGTTAGTTTTTGTTGGTATCTTGTTGTACATGGTTCTAACAGCCGTGGTGGCTGCAATGGTCAACGATCAAAGTCAGGTACAACAAGCTGTTGCCCCAATTTCTTATTTAGCAATGGTTGGTTATATTTTAAGCTTACTGGTGGCGGTTCAGCCTAATAACTTAATGATTAAAATCTTATCCTTCGTACCCTTTGTTTCACAGACCTTGATGCCAGCTAGAATGAGTGTACAGTACGCGACGGTTGCCGAAGGTTTAATCGCATTGGCCTTAGAATTGATAGTTTTAGTCTATATTGGTTGGGTAGGCTTAGGTGTCTACAAGAAAAATGTCTTGCAGTATAATGATGGTAATTTAACGCGAGCAGTTTTACTTTCAATTCGCGATTTATTTGTTAAAACCAGAAATTAAAAAAACGCTGAGTTTAGCTCATTGAGCCACTCAGCGTTTTGTCATTTATTTTTGCTCGTCATCGTTTTTTAGAAACTTATCTTTATTGGGATCGATGGTATCAGGTATGATGAATAAATCATCGAATTGCTTACCCAATGCGTCCTCAGTCCGCTTATGTTGTAAAGCCATGAATACTACCTCCATTGCCATTAGTATAACACGAGTAGACAGACATGATAAAATAGTTAGAAAATTAAGAAGGGAGTTATCTATGGCTTCTGAACATATTGAACAAAAATTAGCTTTATTACCAGATTTACCTGGTTCTTATCAAATGAAAGATATAAACGGAAAAATCATATATGTTGGTAAGGCAAAAAATTTAAAAAATCGAGTACGCTCCTATTTTAAAAGTGAGCATAGTGGTAAAACGGAACAGTTAGTTGAAAACATCGCTGATTTTGACTATATCGTTACTAGTTCGGAAAAAGAGTCACTTCTATTAGAAATTACTTTAATTCAAAAATATCAACCATACTATAATATTAAGCTAAAAAAGGGGACTGGCTATCCCTATATTAAGATTACCAATGAGCGTGATCCAAAAATTGAACTAGTAAGCGAGATTTTAGATGATAAAGCGCATTATTTTGGTCCATACCCAAACGTTTATGCAGCATCAGAAACAATGCACTTTTTGCAAAAAACGTATCCGCTACGGCGGTGTAACGGCTATCAAGGACGACCATGTCTATATGCAAACATGGGTCAATGTTTAGGGGCTTGCTGGCGTGAAGTACCAGTTGAAGAGTATGAGGCGCAAATTCATAATATTGACCGTTTCTTAAATGGCGAAACAAAAGTAGTAACTAAGCAGTTAACGCAAAAAATGTTGTCAGCTTCTGAAAATATGGAGTTTGAGCGGGCCGCAGATTTACGCGATCAATTAAATTTTATTGATCAGACTGTTGAAAAGCAAAAGATTATTTCTGGTGATGGGACACCACGCGATTTGTTTAATTTTTATATGGATAAAGGTTGGCTTTCGGTGCAGGTTTTCTTTATTCGACAAGGACGATTGATGAAACGTGAAAAGCGGACTTTCGCTGTAATTGATTCAGCCGAGGATGAAATGACCGCCTTTATTGTGCAATTTTATAGTCGCAAAAACGTAGTTCTGCCCAAAGAGATTTTAGTGCCAAAACAAGTGAACCGTGAAATGATTAAGGAAGTTTTAGCGGTGCCGGTAAGGACGCCCCAGCGAGGTGAAAAATACGCACTTTTGGCATTAGCTGAAAAAAATGCTAAGTTAGTCTTAGAGGAAAAATTCCGCTTGATGGAAATGAACAACAATAAAACTAGCGGCGCTATGCAAGAATTGGCTGATGCACTAGGCTTGGCAAAGCTAAAACGGATTGAAACCTTTGACCATTCCCACATTCAAGGTGCCGAGATGGTTTCGGCAATGGTTGTTTTTGAAGATGGCCTACCAAATAAAAATCTGTATCGTAAATATAAGTTAAAGACGGTCGAACATGCTGATGAAAAAGCTGCGACCCAAGAAGTCATTCGCCGACGTTATACGCGTTTGCTAAAAGAGCATGCCCAGATGCCAGATTTGATTTTAATGGACGGCGGTGAAATTCAGCTAAACGCTGCAAAAGAAGTGATTGAGGATGAATTAGGCTTGGCGATTCCAGTGGCCGCAATGGTCAAAAATGACCGACATCGGACAGCCGATTTAATCCGTGAAGAGGGTGACACGCATGTCCACTTGGATACCCGCTCACAAGGTTTTTTCCTCTTGCAACGGATTCAAGATGAAGTACATCGCTTTGCAATTACTTTCCACCGCCAGTTGCGGTCAAAAGCTTCATTGGGTTCAAAGTTGGATGAAATCAATGGTGTTGGGCCTAAAACCCGTCAGAAATTATTGACTAAGTACGGGTCGTTAAAAAAGATTGCTGAGGCACCGTTAGCTGATTTACAGACCTTGGGTATTTCAGAAAAAGTCGCGCGCCAAGTTAAAATTTCATTGGAAAGTTTGCAGAGTGCAGACAAAGATGGACATAAAAAAAGGTAACTGTCGCTATTGAGCGGTTTTTCCTGTAAAATGAATTGGACTATAAAGAAAGTGAGGTCATCAACCATGGCGTTTGTCGACCAAGTTAAAATTAATGTAAAAGCAGGAAAGGGCGGCGATGGTGCTGTTTCTTTCCGTCATGAAAAATATATCAATATGGGTGGACCTTTTGGTGGTGATGGTGGTCGCGGCGGCTCAGTCGTTTTGACCGTTGATGAAGGTCTCCGGACCTTGATGGATTTCCGCTACAAGCGCCACTTTAAGGCGACCCCTGGTGGTAATGGAGCAACTAAGGCTCAAACTGGTCGGTCTTCTGATGACTTAGTGATTCGTGTGCCGGAAGGTACCACGGTGACTGATGCAGAGACTGGTGAGGTAATTGGTGACCTAGTTAATAAGGGTGATCGATTAGTTGTTGCGGCTGGTGGACGTGGTGGTCGTGGAAATATTCGTTTCGCTTCTTCAAAAAATCCAGCCCCAGAAATTGCTGAAAACGGTGAGCCGGGTGAAGAACGTGAAATTCAACTTGAACTTAAGGTCTTAGCAGACGTTGGTTTGGTCGGTTTTCCTTCAGTTGGAAAGTCAACGCTGTTATCAGTTGTTACAGCCGCTAAGCCTAAGATTGCCGCTTACCACTTTACAACCCTTGTACCTAACTTGGGGATGGTGCGTTTAGATGATGGTCGTGATTTTGTTATGGCCGATTTACCAGGTTTGATTGAAGGTGCTTCTGAAGGAATCGGGCTCGGAATTCAATTCTTACGCCACGTTGAGCGTACTCGTGTTATCTTGCATATGATTGATATGTCGGGTGCTGATCCAGATGAGGATCCATATGAAAATTATCTAGCGATTAACCAAGAGCTTGCTGAGTATGATCCAATGCTTTTGGAGCGGCCACAAATCATCGTGCCAACAAAAATGGATATGCCGGATGCAGAAGCAACTTTAGCTGATTTTAAAGCTAAGTTAGCAGCAAACAGCGACCAAGATGCACAGCCAGAAATCATGCCGATTTCTTCGCTTACGCGGACTGGCTTGGAACCACTTTTGCAGCGGACAGCTGACTTGTTGGATGCAACTCCACAGTTTGTTCCTAAGGGCATGGAAGCGACTGACGATGAAAGTGCTCTGTATGAATTTAAAGCTGATGCTCAACCATTTGAGCTTTCTCGTGATGAAGATGGAACTTGGATTTTGTCAGGTGATGAAATTGAACGTCTCTTCAAGCGAACGAATACGGGCTATACAGAATCATTGATGCGTTTTGCACGTCAATTACGCTTTATGGGCGTGGACCGTGCCTTAGCAGATGCTGGTGCTGAAGCAGGGGATACAGTTCAAATTTTGGACTTTGCCTTTGAATATGAAGCCTAAGTATAGTTAACAAAAAAGACCTGGAATTTATATTCCAGGTCTTTTTGCAGCCATTATTGATAATTAATTGAACCATTACGAATGGCTTTAGTATTAAACCAGAATAAGATTGCATTAAGCGCAATTAAAAGTGCAGAAAATAGGAAAATCCAACGATAATCAAAAGCAGACGCGACAGCGGTTCCCAGAAGTGGGCCTAAGACGGCGCCAATTGATTGAAAACTTTGATTATAGGCAAAGACCCGGCTGGTGATTTCGTGTGGGGTCGTTTTAGTCAACAAGGTCTGCACCGCTGGCAACATGGTTGCATCAGAGATTCCAACCAAGAAGCGAAGAATTGCTAGCATGGTAACGGAAGTGACAAAGGTTGTTGGGACAAAAACGGCAAAAGCGAAGAGAAAGCCAATGAAAATCATGCGGTGAGTACCAATTCGATCACCAATTACCCCGAAACGTGGTGCAGCAATCATGGTCGCAATTCCTGGCATGGCAGCTACAATTCCAGCTAAGAAGGTCGAATTAGAACTGTTATTGGTTAATTCACGGACAAACAATGCGACAATTGGTGAAATTGAAGTATTGACGGCCTGAATAATCATCGTTGTAATAAAGAGACCAATCGTTAGCTGACTGGAGGAAACCATTTTAAAGACTTCCCTAAGCTTTGGCGATGCGCCTTTAGCAACTGGCGTAAATTCTTCTTTGACAAAGAAGAGTACTAAGAGAAAAGAAGCAAAAAGTAGTGAACCGGTAACAAAGAATGAAACACGGTAAGAAACAACTGAAGCAATGGCACCACCAATAAAGGGACCTAATAATTGACCAGCAGTTACCCCGGTAACTAGAGTACCCAGGGCATAGCCAGACTTTTCTTTAGGTGTTTGAGTTGCCACCATCGCATTGGCATTTGAAATGAAACCACCAAAGAAGCCTTGTAGGGCACGTAAGAACATTAACTGCCAGACGTTAGTTACTAAGCCCATTAAGAAAAAGACCACTGCCATTCCTAGAGAAGCCCGCAACAGCATTAGCCGGCGGCCGCGTCGGTCGGCTAAGCGCCCCCACATTGGTGAAACTAAGGCCGTAACTAGGAAGGTAATTGAGAATACCAAACCAGAATAAAAAGTTAGTTGACCACGGGAAAAATTACCCAAGGTATCAACATATAACGGTAGGAAGGGCATGACGGATGAAAAGCCGATACCGGACATAAAAACGCCAAACCAAAGGACGTACATATTTCGGCGCCATGTTTCCATACTTGAAAGTGTTTTAAACATAATCCACCTCGATTAAACTATTGACAATAGTTTACCATTTTACGCGTTCTCGCGAAAGGATGCAATATTAAATATGAATGTGAGCAAACTTTATTTAGTAATACTGAGCTAATTAAAGAAGACTGATGATTTTTATGTGTTAGGCCCGGTTGATGATTTCTAATGCAAAATATATGACGCTATCAAGAAAAAATTTACGCATAAGCAAGTTACCTTAGCAAAAGCTAGGCCTTGCATTTCATGAGAAAGCTAGTAAACTAACAGGAACAAGTTAAATACGTATTTTTGCAGATATAACGTTCGTATAATGGTCGAACAGTTTCTACCGCCTTCCAAAGTTGGCGACTATCCGCAAATGCTATTAGTGAACTCTTTGACGCATTTGTGGATATTTATATATCTACGACTGCGTTTTTTATATATTAAAAGGAGAGTCGAATGGCTAATTTTTCAATCAAAAACAAATTTATTCCCTTGGGTTTAACCTTTGACGATGTACAGTTGAAAGCTGAGCAAAATCAAACAATTGCCCCAGAAGAAGTACTACTTAATACTAGTTTAACACCGACCTTACAATTGAAATTACCATTGTTGTCAGCAGCAATGGATACAGTTACGGAAGCTCGCTTTGCAACGGCTTTGGCCCTGCTAGGTGGGATGGGTGTAATTCATAAGAATATGTTGATTGAAGAACAGGCCAAGCAAGTGCAAGCGGTCAAAGATTTTGCATTTAAGCTAACAGAAAATCCGAATGCAGCCATTGATTCAGAAAACCGTTTATTAGTTGCTGGGGCTGTTGGTGTGACCTCAGATACACTTAAACGAGTAGCTGCGATGGTTGATGCCGGTGCTGACGCAATTGTCCTTGATTCAGCACATGGACATTCTGAAGGCGTATTACGCAAGGTACGTGAAGTTCGAACAGCCTTTCCTGATTTAAACATTATTGCTGGTAACGTTGCTACTGCAGCTGGAACACAAGCGTTATATGATGCCGGCGCTGACGTTGTTAAAATTGGTATCGGCCCTGGATCAATTTGTACAACACGAGTTGTTGCTGGTGTTGGTGTACCCCAAATTTCGGCCATTCAGGATGCTGCAAAGATTGCCCAAAAAATGGGCAAAGCAATTATCGCTGATGGGGGGGCACAAACTGCTCTAGATGTTGTAAAAGCAATGGCAAGTGGCGGAACAGCTGTTATGCTTGGCTCGATGTTTGCTGGAATTTTAGAAGGCCCTGGAGAAGTTTATACAGAACCAGACGGAACTAAGTACAAGTCTTATCGTGGGATGGGGTCAATTGCCGCAATGGAAAATGGTTCTAAGGATCGCTATTTCCAAGGAGAAGTTAATGAGGCAAACAAGATGGTGCCTGAAGGAATTGAAGCTAAAACAGCCTATAAGGGCGATTTAACTTCGGTTTTAAGTGACCTAGTTGCAGCAATGCGTCTTGAGATGGCTGATATGGGAATTAGTACAGTTAAGGCCTTAAATGAGCAAGTTGAAACTACCTTAGCAATTGATATTTTCGATTTCGAAAAGGCCAACCGTGGACCAGCTGGTTTAACAATGACTACTTTTTAAGGAAAGGCGATAAAAAATGACAATGAGTACACAAGGGCTTGGTTATGATCAAGTTTTATTAGTTCCTGCAGAATCACATGTTTTACCAAATACAGTTAGTTTAGCAACAAAAATTGGCAAACAATTAATACTACAACTACCATTATTTGCTGAAGCAAATGATTTGACCGACTACCAACATGCGATCGCTGTAGCCCGTTTAGGTGGCCTTGGCCTTATTGCACCACAGGCAACTACTGAGGCCGAAGTAGCTATGCTCAAGGCGGTTAAGCAAAGTACGGTTGATGTTCAAGCTAATCCTTTGGCAAGCCTTGACCAGGCTGGTAATTTACAAGTTGGCATTGAAATTTGGCTTAAGGCCGATACACTCGCCCATGTGACTAGTTTGGTTGCAGCCGGCTTAGATGCTGTTATTTTGTATCTTGATACTGCAGTTACTGACGAAACCTTAGCGCAAATTGCCGAACTACGACAAGCTTTTCCAGAGCTATTTTTGGCGGTTGGTGCTATCGAAGATTACGCTACCGCTAAATTGATATTTGCCCAGGATGTCGATGCAGTCGTTGCAGGCCGCGCCGTAGATTCAAGTTTACCCAATGATAAGACCTATCCATTTTTGACCAGTGTGATGGCAGTTGCGACTGCTGCGAGTGAGTTTGATAAGCAAACAATTGCCCTTGGTGGGCTAAATTATTCTGGTGATGTGGTTAAAGCAATTGCCGGGGGTGCTAATGCAGTAATCTTATCAACGTTGTTACAAGGTGAGATTTTAGCTGATGCAAGTGGTCTAGAACAGCATATGCAAATTACCGATGCTGTGTTCCAAGTCTTAGGTGGTTTACGTTCAGGAATGGGCTACACTGGTGCGGCATCAATTGATGCCTTAATCGAAACCGGCCAGTTTGTAGAAATTTCAGATAACGGACTGCAAGAATCACATCCCCATGATGTTGAAATTACGAAGCAAGCACCTAACTTCCATGAGCGTTAAAATTTTATAAGGTGATATGAAACGATGAATATAAAATTCATCGTTTTTTTTATTAAGATAAAGGTATTTTAAGTTGATTTGGCTTTTAATAAAATATATTCGGCCATTACCTGCTTTAAACCTGCGTTTTAGCATAAAATGGTGAGTTAGAGCATTTGAACAGCAATATTACACAGCCATGGAGAAATTTGTGGGTAGTGTTTTTTACTAAGATGTTGAACTATTGAGTAATTTAATTTGTGCTAAATCGTCTAAGAACTTATATTATTTTAAATAATCAGATGAAAAATGACAGTTAAGGTTAAAATAGAACAATACCAAGTGTAACTCATACCATTTAATTAAATAAAACCGAATTACTTGCAAGGAACAATGCGCTATAATAGAAAAGAAAATTAAAAGGGGTCGATTAGATGTATGAATATTTAAATGGGATAATTACTTTGATTGATCCTACTTATATTGTGGTGGAAGTTGGCGGAGTTGGTTATCATGTACAGGTTGCTAATCCTTATGCTTTTACTTTAGAGCAACCAACGCGAGTTTATGTGGAACAGATTGTACGTGAAAATGAGCAAGCTTTATACGGCTTTAGCGCGCAACAGGAAAAACAGCTATTTTTGAAGTTACTAGCTGTATCAGGTATTGGACCCAAATCTGCTCTAGCGATTTTGGCGCGCAATGATCATGTTAGCTTAGTACAAGCCATTCAAGATCAAGATATTACTTATTTAACAAAGTTTCCAGGCATTGGTAAAAAGACCGCTCAGCAGATTGTATTGGATCTACAAGGCAAGCTTGGTGAATTGCCAATTATGCAAGAAATTAATGTTAATTTGGCGCTACCAGTAAAAACTTTGGCCGATAACCAACCCTTGGCTGATGCGATTGAAGCTTTAGCAGCACTAGGTTATACGACAAAGCAATTGCAAAAAATTGAAAAGACTTTGGCACAAGATGACTTAGCCGATTCAGCTGCCTATATTTCGGCTGGCTTAAAACTATTAAATTAAAGTGAGGTAGCCTTATGGATGATGAAATATTAAATAAGCATCCGTTAGATGCTGGTGAGGTCAGTATTGAGCAATCTTTGCGACCAACCTTACTAAATCAATACATTGGTCAGAGTGCGTTAAAGGAACGCCTAGCGATTTACATTCAAGCAGCGCTAGAACGTGAAGAGCCTTTAGACCATGTCTTACTCTATGGACCACCGGGGTTAGGTAAGACCACCTTGGCCATGGTAATTGCCAATGAACTGGGGGTAAATATTCGGATGACCACCGGCCCAGCGATTGAAAAAAGTGGTGATTTATTAGCCTTGCTAAATGAATTAACACCCGGTGATGTTTTATTTATTGATGAAATTCACCGGATGCCCCGAGCAGTTGAAGAGATGCTTTATTCGGCAATGGAAGATTTCTACGTAGATATTATTGTTGGTGAAGGGCAGACGGCCCGACCGGTTCATTTTCCGTTACCACCGTTTACCCTAATTGGCGCAACTACTCGAGCAGGGATGTTATCACAACCATTACGTGATCGTTTTGGGATTGTTGAACATATGAATTACTACAATGCAGCTGAACTAACTGAAATTATTCAGCGCTCGGCTAGTATTTTTGCCACAGAAATTCAACCGGCGGGTGCTTTTGAACTTGCACGACGTTCAAGAGGAACCCCGCGAGTTGCGAATCGACTTCTACGACGAGTACGCGACTTTGCTGCGCATGAGAAACAAAGCTTAATTGATAATCAATTGGTTGATTATGCTTTGCAGTTGTTAGAAATTGATACAGCAGGCTTAGACCAGATTGACCATAAAATTTTGCACACAATGATTGACTATTACCAAGGTGGCCCAGTAGGTGTTAATACGATTGCAGCAAATATTGGTGAAGAAGTTGATACAATCGAGTCAATGTATGAGCCCTATTTGTTGCAAATTGGTTTTTTGCAACGAACCCCAAGGGGGCGAGTTGCAACGCAGGCCGCATACGAACACTTAAAAATCGCTTTTAATCGCGAGGAGAATTAATTATGGAACCAACGCATTATACTTTAGAAGATTTTGATTACGATTTACCCCATGAGTTAATTGCCCAAACCCCTTTAAAGCAACGTGATTCTTCACGTTTGTTGGCTTTAAATGCAGTAACGGGTGCTTATGAAGACAAACATTTTTATGATATTATTGATTACCTTAACCCCGGTGATGCGGTGGTAATGAACAATTCACGGGTCTTACCTGCTCGGCTGTATGGTGAGCGGCCAGAAACAGGTGGCGGGGTTGAAGTTCTTTTGCTACGTCAAGATCATGGGGATGTTTGGGAGACCTTAGTTAAACCAGCACGAAAGTACCCAGTTGGCCAAGAAATTGTCTTTGGCGACGGTCAACTTAAAGCCGTTGTGACTGAAGAACTTGAACATGGTGGTCGGATGATTGAGTTTAAGTATGACGGCATTTTCTTAGAAATATTGGAACAATTAGGCGAAATGCCATTGCCTCCATATATTAAAGAAAAGTTAGAAGATCAAGAACGCTATCAAACAGTTTATTCAAAAGTGAATGGTTCTGCTGCCGCACCAACGGCCGGTTTGCACTGGACCCCTGAACTATTGCAAAAAGTTGCTGATAAAGGTATCAAGTTAGTTGAGTTGACCTTGCACGTTGGTCTAGGAACATTCCGCCCAGTCGAAGAGGATAACATTGAAGACCATAAGATGCACTCAGAATTTTATCAACTTTCTGATGAAGCTGCGGCAACATTGAATGAAGTTCGGGCGAATGGTGGTCGAATCATTGCGACTGGTACAACTTCAATTCGGACTTTAGAGACAATTGGCTCTAAATTTGCTGGTGAACTAAAAGCTGATTCAGGCTGGACTGATATTTTCATCAAGCCTGGCTATCAATGGACTGTGGTTGATGCCTTTATCACGAATTTCCATCTACCAAAATCAACCTTGGTCATGTTAGTAGCGGCCTTTACTGGGCGAGAAAACATCTTAAATGCTTACCAACATGCAATTGATGAACGTTATCGTTTCTTCTCATTTGGTGATGCAATGTTTGTTCACAAATAAGAAGGAGTACAGAATGAAACGTAGTAAGTTTGACGAGTATTTGCTCGAAAAATATCCAATTAATGAAGCATATGTCAATGATCCAAATCGGCCAGTGATATACGAATTGTTGCACGTTGAAAAAGATACAGGTGCACGTCTAGGCAGAATTTATACACGTCATGGGATTGTGCATACGCCAATGTTTATGCCGGTTGGTACACAGGCAACCGTAAAAAATGTTTCACCCCGTGACCTGGATGAAATCAATGCACAGTTTGTTTTATCAAATACGTATCATTTATGGTTACGACCAGGGGATGATATTGTTGCAGCAGCTGGCGGTTTACATAAGTTTATGAACTATAACGGCCCAATGTTGACTGATTCAGGTGGTTTCCAGGTCTGGTCACTGGCTAAGCATAATAGTATTGCTGAGGAAGGTGTTACTTTTAAAAACCATTTGAATGGTGACCAGATGTTCTTGTCACCAGAAGTTGCGATGCGCATCCAGAATAACCTTGGTTCAGACGTGATGATGCAGCTAGATGAAGCAATTCCATATTTTGAAAGTTACGACTATGTGAAAAACTCAGTTGAACGGACAACGCGTTGGGCAGAGCGAGCTAAGATTGCCCACAAACGGCCGCAAGATCAAGCGCTTTTTGGTATTATTCAGGGAGCTGGGTTTAAAGAGTTACGCAAGCTTTCGGCAGAAGGTTTGGTTGCTTTAGACTTGCCTGGTTATGCAGTTGGTGGTCTTTCAGTTGGCGAAACTAAAGAAGAGATGAATCGAGTTTTAGATTTCACCATGCCAATGTTGCCAGCGGATAAGCCGCGCTATTTGATGGGGGTTGCGGCACCTGATTCATTGATTGATGGTGCAATTCGCGGAGTGGATATGTTTGATTCAGTCTTGCCAACTAGAATTGGTCGTAAGGGAACTTTGATGACCAGTCATGGGCGAATTGTTATTCGGAATCATAAGTATCAAAATGATTTCTCCTTAATTGATCCGGAAACAGAAGATTATGGTTCACAAACGTTCTCAAAGGCCTACTTACACCATCTATTTAAGACGAATGAATTGTATGGACAAAATATTGCTAGTGTTCATAATCTACGTTATCTGTTAAAGTTAATGGAAGACATGCGTCAAGCCATTGATGAAGACCGTTTATTGGCCTTTAGGGCTGACTTAATGGAGAAATATGGGTATAATAAGGCTAATGCCCGGCTATTTTAATGTAATGAGGAGCTAATTTACATGAATTCTATGAATATTTTACTTATCTTGGGTCTTTTTGTTGTTATGTACTTCTTTATGATTCGTCCACAACAACAACAGCAAAAGAAGCGTGCCGCAATGCTTGCTGGTATCCAAAAGGGATCAGAGGTTATTTTGCGTTCAGGCCTACACGGTAAGATTGACAGTCTTGATGCAGAGAAAAAGACAATGACAATTGATGCCGATGGTGTTTACATGACTTTTGAACAAAGTGCCATTCTTACAGTGGTTGCTTTGGACAAGCATGTTGAAGCAAAGCCTGATAAGCACGAAGTTAAGCGCGAAGAGAAGACAGTCGAACCAACTGTAGCCCCAGAAGCTACAAAGGAAGAAGCAACGACTGAGCAACCAAGTGCTGAGAAAGAAAACTAATTTAAAAGAATTAGTAAACGAAGGTCCTAGATAATTTAGCAATTTTCTGCTAAGTATCGGGCCTTTTTATTTTCTAAAATTTAAGGAGGGAATATGGCCGATTTACTGCAAATACCAATTAATTTAAAGGGTAATCGGCGGATTTTACATATTGATATGGACGCATTTTACGCCCAGGTCGAAATGCGAGATCATCCCGAATATCAAACCGTCGCTTTGATTCTAGCGCGTGATCCACGTACTTCAGGTGGGCATGGAGTGGTTGCAACAGCTAATTATTTAGCACGTGAGTTAGGTGTGCACTCAGCAATGAGTGCAGCTGAGGCTTTAAAACTTGCTCCCAATGCAGTCTTTATCCAACCAAACTTTCCACTTTATCGAGAAATATCAGATCAAGTCCATACAATTTTTCAAAGTATCACGCCTAAATATGAAACGATTGCCCTTGATGAAGCTTATCTGGATTTAACAGAACAATGTACAACCTTTGATGAAGCAATTGCGGTGGGGCATTTATTGCAACAAAGAATATATGCTGAACTGCAACTAACTAGTTCAATTGGTATATCTTACAATAAGTTTTTAGCTAAACTGGCCTCAGAACATAATAAGCCAGCTGGCTTTACGGTGGTTAAACCAAGTGAAATTCGTGCCTTTCTTGATGAGATGCCAATTGAAGAGATTCGAGGTGTTGGCGTTAAGACAGCTGAGAAGATGCACACCCTGGGTGTAAATAATGGCCATGATTTGTTTAATCAAGAGCAAACAACCCTATTGCAAAACTTTGGGAAGATGGGGTATGAATTTTATCGGCGTATTCGTGGGGTTGATGACCGAGCGGTTGAGTGGCAGCGGTCACGTAAATCAATTGGTAAAGAGCATACCTATAATCCCTTCTTAGATACTGAAGAGCAAGTGCATAAAGAGCTACGGAATATAGCGGTTGCCTTAGTTACGGCTTTAGAGCAACGACAGCTTCAAGGTAAAACCTTGGTGCTCAAAATTCGGACCGAAACTTTTGAAACCGAAACAAGGCGTAAAACTTTCGTAGACTTGATTCCCAACGATAGTCAATTTATTTTTGAAGAGGGACAGGGCCTTTTTGATGAATTGGGGGGCTATCAACAACCTTTGCGTCTGGTAGGTTTAACGATTACTAACTTACAGAATCAGGCGCAGACGGAATTGTTATTACCTTTATTTTAACTTTGCGTCAAAGCCGTACTAAGTTCTATGCTATACTTAGAGCAGTGTGAATAATCGCAAATTACTTAGTTAATATATAGAAATGGAAATAAAGCATGACAGCGCAAACTGCAATTTTAGCAGAAATAAAAAAAGCTTCTCGAATTATCATTCATCGCCATCAACGTCCTGATCCAGATGCGTTTGGTTCACAATTTGGGTTAGCTGAATTATTAAAGACCTCTTTTCCAGAAAAGGAAGTATATGTTGTTGGTAAACAAGTACCAAGCCTTGCCTGGATGGGTGACATGGACAAAATTGCCGATGAATTATATCAAGATGCTTTAGTAATCGTAACGGATACGGCGAATGAGCCACGAATTGATGACCGCCGTTTTGACTTAGGGACAACTTTAGTCAAAATTGACCATCACCCAAATGAAGACCCCTATGGTGATTATAATTGGGTTGTTGAGGGTGCTTCGTCAACTAGTGCTCTAATCTTTGAGTTTTATAAGAGCTTTGCTGATGAATTAAAATTATCAGATGCCGGAGCTGCTTATTTGTATGCCGGAATTGTTGGTGATACTGGCCGTTTCCTTTATGGAACAAAGTCAGCTACTATGCAGGTAGTTGCTGATTTAATGCAATTTAACTTTGACTGGTTTGCAATTAATCAACAGCAAGAAACGATTTCTTTAGAGGCCGCCAAAGCTTCAGCCTATGTTTATGATAATATGAAAATTTCCGATGAAGGTTTGAATTATATTGTTTTGACAAATGAGGTCGTTGAAAGCTTTGATTTAGGCGAATTTGGCACAGCCTTTATCGTGCCTTTGCTCGGCCGAATTAATACCGTTAAGGTATGGGCGGTTTTCGAACAACAGGATGAAGGTTATTACCGTGTTCGCTTGCGCTCACGAAATACAACAATTAATGAAATTGCTAAGCGCCATGGTGGTGGGGGTCATCCTTTTGCATCAGGTGCGTTGGCAAAGGATGAGGCAGAAGTAAAGCAAATCATTGCTGAGCTAAATGCTTTATTAGAAGAGGAGGCCTAATGGCTAAGTTTACAGATTATAATTTGCGTCCAGAAATTATCCAAGCATTGGAGCAAATTCATTTTAATGAGCCAACTGAAGTGCAGGCTCGACTAATTCCAGTCGTTTTACAAGGCCGGTCTGTTGTTGGCCAATCGCAAACTGGTTCGGGAAAGACCCATACATTTTTGATTCCTATTTTCCAAAAGTTCCAAGCTGACAATCAAAATGTGCAGGCAATTATTACGACACCATCGCGAGAATTGGCACAACAAATTTTTAATGCGGCCAAACAATTAGCAACAACTTTTGCTGATGGACAGGCCCCTAGGATTGGTTTGTATATTGGTGGAACTGACAAGAATCGTCAGCTACAACAATTAAAAACCCAACAGCCACAGCTTGTGATTGGTACACCTGGTCGAATTAAAGACCTTTACGAGGCCAATGCAGCATTAGATATTCATACAGCCACAGCTTTAGTCGTCGACGAAGCTGATATGACTTTGGATATGGGCTTTTTGAATGAAGTTGATACGATTGCTTCAGCCCTACCAAGTAATTTGCAGATGATGGTCTTTTCAGCTACGATTCCACAAAAATTGCAACCATTTTTGCGTAAGTATTTGACCAATCCAGTTATTGAAGAGATTCCAACTGCTACGGTAATTTCACCAACAATCGAGAATATTTTGGTTGGAACTAAAGGCCAGACCAAAGATGAATTAGTTTACTCATTGCTAACAATGGGTACGCCTTATATGGCCTTGGTCTTTACTAACTCAAAGGCCCGTGCCAAGGCGCTCGCTAAGTATTTGCGTACGCGTGGATTGAAAATTGCTGAAATTCATGGGGATATTCAACCGCGCGAACGTAAGCGGACAATGGCAGCAATTCAAAATTTGGACTATCAATATGTGGTTGCGACTGATTTAGCTGCCCGCGGAATTGATATTCCAGGAGTATCATTGATTATCAATGATGGTATTCCAACGGAACTCGAATTTTTCGTACACCGGGTTGGACGAACTGGCCGTAATGGTCAGCCTGGAACAGCAATCACAATTTATAACCCAGACGAAGAAGACCGAGTTGCAGCGGTTGAACATATGGGAATTACTTTTAAGCCAATGACTTTGACTAAAAGTGGTGAATTAAAAGATGGTTATGATCGTCGTCGTCGTGAACAACGAAATAAGTCGACGGTTAAACTTGATCCAACCATGATTGGTATGGTCAAGAAGAAGAAGAAGAAGGTTAAGCCTGGTTATAAGCGACAAATCAAGTCAGCAATTGCTCGTGATGCTCGTTATAAGAAGCGAGTTGAGGAGCGTGCATCATTGCGTGCTAACCGTAAGGCTAAGAAAAAAGCTAGTAATAAATAAAAATGAGACCTTTTATCAAGAAAAAATTGTCAAATAATTGACAGTGATTAATGGTAGAAGGTCTTTTCTTAAAGACTCTGGGTTAAAAAGTCGAATTTAAATCAATTGGGGTGACAAATTGAGTTTTTCACTGCCGATTAAAAATTAAGGAGCTAAAGGATGGAAGTTATTAAGTTACATCATCCCTATCGTTCAGAAGAGATTAAGGATACTGATGTTGTTTTGGCAATGGGATTTTTTGATGGGGTGCATTTAGGACATCAGGCCGTGATTAAACAAGCCTCGGTTGAGGCCAAGCAAAAGGGCTTGCCCTTAGCTGTTTTGACTTACGATCAACATGCTTCGATTGTGTTTAAACAACATACAAGCCGCTTAACATATTTAACGCGGTTAGAGAAAAAACTAGCCCTTTTGGCTGATTTGGGTGTAGATATTGCATATGTGGTTAATTTCACTTCGCAGTTTGCTGCACTAACACCACAAGACTTTGTTGACCAATACATTGTTGGGCTACATGCTAAAGTTGCTGTAGCTGGCTATGACCATACCTATGGACCTAGTAGTGCAGATATGGCTCACTTACCTGGCTATGCAAAAAATCGGTTTAAAGTGGTTGAAGTACCAGCAGTTACAATTAATGGGACTGAAGGAGCTTCACGGCATGGTCGAGAATTATTGGCAAATGGGGATGTGATGGCCTTAAATCAATTACTTGGTCGAACATATGAAACGAGCGGAACTGTTGTCCATGGTGAAGCACGTGGCCGAGAGATGGGATATCCAACCGCCAATATCGAAACACATAGTGAGGAACGCTTACCAGCAGTTGGCATTTACGTGGTTGAGTTGAAAATTGGCGATGTTTGGCAAGCTGGTATGGCATCGATTGGCTATAATGTTACCTTTGGGGATAATCGACCTAAAACTTTAGAAATTAATCTATTTGATTTTAAAGAACAAATATACGGTGAAGCGGTTATTGTACGATGGCATAAATATCTACGCAGTGAAGTGAAATTCACAGGTATGCCGGCCTTAATTGAACAATTAAAGTTGGATGAACTTGCATCACGCCGCTATTTTAGAGAAAAAGAGGGCAATAACGATGTCATTTGATGGTCTTTTTACTAAAGCAATGGTTCAAGAGCTTGATGCAAAATTAGCGGGTGGTCGGATTATGAAAATCCACCAACCTTATCCAAATGAAGTTTTCCTGGTTGTAAGAAATAATCGTAAAAATTATCCCTTACTACTAAGTGCGCACCCAACTTTTGCCCGCGCTCAAATATCAAATATTAAATATGCAAACCCACAGACTGCACCAAACTTTGCAATGATGTTAAGAAAACATCTTGAAGGAGCGAGTTTACTGCATATTGAACAAATCGAAAATGATCGGATGATTAAGATTACTTCGGCTGGGCGAAATGAAATTGGTGATGAAGAAAAGACATCATTAATTTTAGAAATGATGGGGCGACATTCTAATTTGTTTTTGATTGACGAAGCCAGTCAGCGAATTCTTGATTTAATTAAGCATGTTTCGGCTGATCAGAATCGAGTGCGAACATTAATGCCAGGTGGGAAATATATTATGCCGCCGAAACAAGATGTACTTAACCCCTATCAAAGTTTAGCTGGTTTAGCTAATTTAATCTTGGATAACCCCGTTGAAGCAGACCTGGCTAAGGCAATTCAAAGCCATTTTCAGGGTTTTGCACGTGATTCAGCAAGTGAATTAGCACAAGTAGTCCAGCAAAATGGAGATGCATTAAAATTAGCGACCGATTGGTTGAATAAATTTAAGCAACCTGAACCACAATTAAGATTAAGCCAAAGAGGGGTTAATTTTGCACCATTTGATTGGCTAACGCTTAGTGGACAAAAAATTGCTTATCCAAGTCTCAGTGAGATGTTAGATGCTTATTTTGCAGAAAAGTCCGAACGTGACCGGGTTCAGCAACAAGCAGCCGTTGTTTTACGAGTAATCCGTAATGAATTAAAGAAGAATCGGACTAAATTAAAGCGGCAACAAGCTGATTTGGATGCTGCTGCTAATGCGGATGAGTACAAGATAAAAGGTGAGTTATTAACAACTTATTTGTATCAACTAACTAAAGGGATGACGTCAATTGATTTGCCTAATTATTATGATAATGAACGGCTAATTAAAATTGACCTATCAAACCAACTAGGACCGTCACAAAATGCGCAACGATACTTTACAAAATATAATAAACTAAAAGCTTCGGTGAAGTATTTAAACGAGCAGATGGCTTTGGCACAGGCAGAAGTTAATTATTTTGAGAATCTTTTGGCGCAAGTTGATTTAGCAAGTCCACGTGATATTGAAGAAATTCGGGTAGAACTTGTACAAGAAGGTTACATAAGGCAACAGAGTAAGAAGAAGCAAAAGCCACAAGTTAGCCAACCAGAAAAATTCTATGCCAGTGATGGAACTTTAATTGAAGTTGGGAAAAATAATTTGCAAAATGAACGCCTATCAATGAAGACAGCTAAGAAAAATGATATTTGGCTTCATACAAAGGATATTCCAGGTTCTCACGTGATTATTCACAGTGATAGTCCAAGCCCGGCAACCTTAACAGAAGGTGCGATTTTAGCCGCTTACTTCTCAAAGGCACGTGATTCAGCTAACGTGCCAGTTGATTATCTACCAGTTCGTCGTTTACGGAAACCTAATGGGTCAAAACCTGGTTTTGTAATTTTTGAAGGGCAAACAACGATTAATGTGACTCCTGATTATGCAACTGTGCAACAGTTAAGGACGAACAAAAGTCAATAATTTATTAAAAAAACATGAGCACTACTTAGTGTTCATTTTTTTTACACAATTTAAAGGTAAAATGATAGTAAACGAAGAGGAGGACCGGACATATGCTAAAGGAAATGGCAGTTGCCGATCTAGATGGTGTTTACGCAGCAATTAATGCTGGTGTCGACCGAATTGAGCTAAATGATCATTTAGAACAAGGTGGATTGACGCCAGATTTTAACCTAGTTGCTAAGGCGGTTGAGTTAACAGCACAAGCTAAAATTGATTTGGTTGTGATGGTTCGTCCCCGAGCTGGTAACTTTTGCTATTCGCATTTTGAAGTTGAAACGATGTTACAGACAATTTTACATTTACGCACATTAGGCGTTAGTAAGGTTACATTTGGCGTGCTGACGCCTGATGGTGGAATTGCACGGAACTATATGTTGAAGCTATTAGAGGCCGCTGGTTCCATGGAAGTGATTTTTCACATGGCTTTTGATGATATTACACATGAAAAACAAGCAATGGCTATGTATTGGCTCAAGGAGCATGGTGTCAAACGGATTCTAACACATGGCGGTCAATTAAGTTCGCCAATTGATATGACCTTGGATTGGTTAAAAGAAACAATTGCAAACGCACCCTTAGGAATGACAATTTTACCTGGTGGTGGTGTTACTTACGAAAATGCGAGCATGATTGCCGAGAAATTAGCTGTGTCTGAGTTACATGGTACAAGAATTGTAAAGTTGGTGTAGTTATGAAGAATATTTTAGATGCGTTACGAGAAACTGAAAAAATTTATCGGGTAAATTTAACTAGAATAACGAAGAACAATGGAATAACGATTGCAGAGTGGCAGTTATTAATGCAGGTAGCCGCAGGCTTTGATACTCAAGATAAATTAGCTAAGGCAATGGCTTTAGACAATTCAACGCTTTCAAGACAACTTAGCTCTTTGTATAAAAAACAATTAGTTACGAATACAGCAATTGGTCATGATAAACGCCAGTTAGTTTATGAGGTTACTGATTTGGGGAAGCAGACACTAACAGCAGTTACGGATGCTCATGAGCAATTTGAGACAAGTTTGTTTCAGCTTTGGGATCCAGAAGAAGAGCGAATGTTACAAATTTTGTTAAATCGTTTAGAAAAATCATTGTCCAAGGTCCGAACTCAGGCAAATTACCTACAAAAGTAAGTTATTTTTGTGGTAAACTTATTTAATTATTGTATTTGGGTAGGTAATTGCTACTCTGGAGAGGATTTTTAAATGAAAATTGCGATCGTAACAGATTCGACAGCTTATTTAACAGCTGAAGAAGTTACCGAAAATAATATTAAAGTTGTGTCAATTCCTTTTATTTTGGATGGGGAGGTTTTTCAAGAGGGCCGTTCAATTTCAAATGCTGATTTCTATGAACGCTTATTGAACTCAGATAGTTTTCCATCCACTTCACAACCTTCAATTGGTGAAACTACTGCCTTATACGAACAGATTCGAGATGAGGGGTATGATACGATTATTGCGATTCATTTGGCATCAACAATTTCAGGTTATGTCCAAAATGTTGCAAGTCTAAGTAATGCAATTGATGGATTACAAGTTTACGCCTATGATTCAAAAATTACAGTACGCTTAATGGGTTCACTAGTAATTAAGGCGGCTCAAATGGCAGCAGCGGGGGCGACTGTTGAGGAAATTTTGGCTACTTTGGATAAGCTAAGAGCTTCGATGGATGAATATTTTATCGTCGATGACTTGCAAAACTTAGTACGGGGTGGTCGTTTGTCAAATGCTTCGGCAGTAATTGGTAGTCTATTGAAGGTTAAACCAATTTTGACTTTTGATGAGAAGAGCGATTATATTGTACCCTTTGAAAAAGTACGTTCAATGAAAAAAGCAGTTGGCCGTGTCGAAGAGCTCTTTGCGGCTGGCCGAGCTAAAGCTGATTACCCACTACAAGCAACGGTCTATCATACTTATGCACCAGAGGCAGGACGTGAGTGGCAAAATAAAATCCAAGCAGCTAATCCTGATATGAAAATTGATTTTGCAGAAATTGGACCAGTAGTTGGCACTCATTTGGGTGTTGGAGCCCTAGCTTTGGCTTGGATGCGGGATATTAATTCCCTTTAAACGAATAAATTAAGGGCTAGAGTGGTATGCGGTTTTTAAAACTAGTTAATTTAGTTTTACTAGCCAAAAAAACTTGCAAAAGAACTTATTTAAGACGATAATTAAGACAATTAATATAAATTTAACGGGGAAATAAAACATGGCCCAAGTAAAGATAGTAACAGATTCAACAGCAAGATTATCAGATGAAGAAATTGCAAAATATGATATTAAGGTAATTCCATTAACTGTAATGATTGATGGAACCGTTTATACTGATGGAGAAACTCTATCAGCAATTGATTTTATGGATCGAATGGCAGAGGCTGAAAATCTACCAACAACCTCACAACCGGCATTAGGGGCTTTTACACAAGTTTATGAAAGCTTTGCCCCTGATGATGAAATCATTTCACTACATTTAACTAGGAACCTATCAGGAACAGTAACGGCTGCTGAACAGGCTGCTCGGCTGGTAGATCGTGATATTACAGTAATTGATACGGCTTTCATTGATCGGGCATCAGCCTTTCAAGTTATTGAGGCTGCCAAGTTAGCACAAGCTGGCGCAGCCAAGGTGGATATCTTGGCCAAGATTGCTGAGACGCAAGCAAATACAAAGCTTTTTGTAACGATTGCAGAGTTGAAAAACTTGGTTGCAGGCGGACGATTATCTAAGACAGCAGGCTTTATCTCGTCAGTTTTGAATGTAAAATTGGGCGCTCGTGTTGTTGAGGGAAACATTAATGTTGAAGCTAAGGGTCGTGGTCAAAAGGCAATTACAAAATACATTGATGGAATCATTGAAGAAGTTCAAGCTGATGCGAAGCAAGTAATTGGAATTGGTTTGTCACATGCCGGTATTCCAGAGGAAGCAGCAGCGCTTGGCAAGAAATTGCAAGCAGTATTTGCGGATGCGAAAATTGATATTCAGCAAACCACACCAGTTGTTGCAACTCATACGGGAGTTGGCGCTTTTGGTATTTCTATTTTAGAAGGCTAAGTCCTACGGTAGTTTTAGAACTGGAACTTTTGTTCCGGTTTTTTTGTCTGCTCAGCCTAAAAATGGTAGAATTTGCTAAGGTAATTGGTAGATAGTAATGGAGGGAATATGAAAAGATTTAATCAAATAGTAGTGGCCCTCCTAGTTTTGGTAGCAGCTTTGGGGTTACTTAATTGCGGACAGATTGTACAAGCGAAAACTATTCATTTAGTTGCGGTTGGTGATTCCTTAACTGAAGGTGTTGGCGATACAACAAAACAGCAAGGATACACCAAACGCACGGCAAAATTATTGGAAAAGCAAGCTAAAGTTAAAGTTACTACGGCCAACTATGGTAAAGCTGGTGACCGTTCAGACCAGATTCTTAAACGAATAAAGTCTAATCCAAAGGCGCAAAAGGACTTGCAGCAAGCAAATGTGATTACATTAACGGTTGGTGGCAATGATTTACAGCAAGTGCTTTTTTCAGCAATCTTTGCTAAGGACTCAAATTCAGTCACAGCAATTGTTGATAAGAGTTTGCCGGACTATAGTACCAACCTAGCAAATTTAGTTTCCTACTTAGAAAGCCAAAATAAAAAAGCGCCCATTTATTTATTTGGTAATTACAATCCGCTGTATGTTTATTTAGCCAATCGAGTTGATTTAAATGATGATGTTAAACGTTATAACGCAGTCAATGCTCAGTTGGCAACCGATGATTCACGGGTAAAGTATGTTTCGACATTTTCAACCTTAACTTATGGACAATATAAGACTAATAGTCAAAGAGCTATGCTAGCAAAAGAAGCGACACAAGCTAATCAAGGGTCTTTGAATAATAAAAGCGTACGTGATACTTTAAATGGTGATGATAAAGAAAAGAATGCATATATTACAAATTTAGACCATTATCATCCGAATGATTTAGGGTATGATAAGATGAGCAAGCTTTTGGTAAAAGAAATGCAAAAAAATAAAAAAGCATGGTTAGGAGAATAGTGTGGAACCAAGACGAGTAACAAGATTTGGTACGGTATGGCCAAGTCGTGAGCGCTGGCAAGGAATGCTGACTGGAGCTGGAATTACGCTGGTTTTGGTCGTCTTGGCAGCAATTGTA
This sequence comes from Weissella oryzae SG25, assembly GCF_000691805.2. Classification (GTDB taxonomy): domain Bacteria; phylum Bacillota; class Bacilli; order Lactobacillales; family Lactobacillaceae; genus Weissella; species Weissella oryzae. Next base: position 123,012 of record NZ_DF820485.1, read on the forward strand.
TTAATTTTAATGCCACAAAACCAAAATAAAGTACAAGAGTCAACGGCTAATGTAGGGCAGGCTGGTTTTGAAGTTGCAATGAATCGCGATGAATTGAATGGACTAGTTGATGAATATTTAAACCAAGATTCAACGTTAAAAAAGTCTTTGCGCTTTCAAATGACAGATACAGGTATGATGGTCTACGGTACTTACCAACTTTTGGGGCAAAATATTGATTTTGGAATGAAAATGTTACCAGAGGTTACAAAAAAAGGGAATGTTGACCTTAAAGCTGAATCGGTTGCAGTTGGTCAGCTCCCATTACCGGTTAAATATGTAATGGGTTATCTTGATAAAAGTATTGACTTGCCTAAGTGGATCACAATTGATACGAATCATCAGAATTTATTAATTGATTTAGGAAAGATGCCAGAAGTTCAAGGAATGCACTTCAAGGCAGAAAAAATCGATCCTAAAGCTGGCAAATTTGTATTTCGAGGAGGCTTTGAAAAGTAATGCGTCGATCTTTCTTTCAATGGTTGATGACACAGCGTCAACCAGTTGCCGCTGATGAAGTAGAAACCTTTGCTAATGCGGCTTTTTATGACCAACAATTTCCAAAGCAAAGCAGTAATTTCGAAAAAATTTCTGTGTACTTAGAAGAAAATGCAAGTTATTTACATTCGATGACGATTTTTGATCAGGCATGGGAAATGTATTTAGCAAGTGAAGAATAGGAGTTTATATGGCACAAATTATTCAGTGGTTCCCGGGACATATGGCGAAAGCCTTACGTTTGATGCGTGAAAATCTTAAATACGTTGATATTGTTTTTGAATTAGTTGATGCAAGAATCCCTTTAAGTTCACGGAATCCAGAACTGGATGAAGTTTTGGGACAAAAGCCGCGTTTGTTAATTATGACTAAAACAGATTTAGCGGACCCAGAACGAACTAAAATTTGGAAGAATTATTTTGAAAATCAAGGGTTAGCAGTTGTTGCCCTCGATACACGTGGTCATAAGACACCTCAAATTATTACTAAGGCTGCGCGAACAGTTTTAGCAGATAAATGGGCAGCCTTAGAGGAAAAAGGGGTTAAAGATAAGCCAATTCGGGCTTTAGTTGCCGGAATTCCCAATGTTGGTAAATCAACCTTGCTAAATCACTTGGTCACAAAAAACGTGGCAATTACTGGTGATCGGCCAGGCGTAACTAAAAAGTTACAATGGTTAAAAACACCAACTAATTTGGAATTACTAGATACACCAGGTGTCTTATGGCCAAAATTTGAAGATCAACGGGTTGGTTTTCATCTTGCTATGACGGGAGCCATTAAGGATCAATTGATTAATCAAGATGATGTCGTCCTAGCTATGTTGGCTTATTTCCGTGAATATGCACCAAATGCGATTATTGAGCGTTATCACTTGCCAGCAGAGGCTTGGGCTACGAATACTGATGTCGAATTGTTGTTATTGATTACGCAAAAGCTTGGCTTTAAAGATGATTATGATCGCGCAGCCGAACGAATTTTGATTGATTTGCGGCGAGGCAAACTGGGACCATATACTGTTGAAATGCCCGCAGATAATATCGGTATGGTCAATGACGCTAAATAAATTAACAATTAATCAAATTAAGACTAAATTGGCAGACGGAGAATTTTCTAAAGCTGATTTAGAGTTTTGGCGTGATGATACGCGGCAAGGCGTTCAAACGGCAATTACGCAATTTGAACGGCGCATTGAAAAACAACAAGCCAAACAAATAGCCTTTAATCAACGGTTAGAATTTGAACAAACTGCCTGGCATTCAAATATGATAGTTGCTGGGATTGACGAAGTTGGTCGCGGACCATTGGCTGGGCCAGTTGTAGCCGCAGCAGTTGTTTTAGATCAAAGTTTTGACCTTTTAGCGGTTCACGATTCAAAACAACTTAGCCTTAAAATGCGGCAAAATCTTGACCAAGCAATTAAGCAAAGCGTTGTCGATTACGCCTTTGGGGTAGTATCGGTCGAAGTTATTGACGAAGTTAATATCTATGAAGCTAGTCGAATTGCCATGAAGCAGGCAGTTGAAGGTTTAGCGGTTGAAGTAGATCAGCTATTGATTGATGCGATGACCATCGACTTACCATTGCCACAGGAAAAATTAATTAAAGGTGATGACCGGAGTATTAGTATTGGAGCAGCTAGTATTTTAGCTAAAAATTATCGTGATCAACTAATGGCTGATTACGCAGAATTATATCCAGGTTATGGCTTTGAGAAAAATGCTGGTTATGGTACAAAAGAGCATCTAGCTGGTTTGGCTAAATATGGACCAAGCCCGATTCATCGACGGACTTTTGCGCCTGTAAAGAAGTATCTATCTGCCAACTAACGGCGCCCTTAGTAAAATAGAAGTCAGTTACCAGATATTTTGGTGACTGATTTTTGCTTTTTTTAGTAATTTTCAAAAATAACCTTTCAAAAACTTTAGGCAGCACGGAAGAAATTTACCTCTATTTATAAGTAGAGGGCAATATATGGATATGCGTGACTTCTTTTTGAGTTTATTGTTAGTTAAGAACATAAGTTATATAGGTCGAACGAAGATTTGGCGTTTTTTGTTGGCAAATCCCGACCAAAAGTTACCACTAAAACCAGCGTGTTTAAAGGGAATTCTAGGCAATCAGTTTGTTGGCTCGTATCCTACTTTACAAGACATTGCAAATTTAAGACGTTTACCACAAATTTCAATTTTGGATGCAGATTACCCAACCGCACTAAAAGAATCAATTAACCCACCACTGGTCTTATTTTACCGTGGTAATCGACATTTACTCCAACAAAAGAAATTAGCCATTGTTGGTACCAGGCAGGCGAGTGATTATGCATTCAGATGCTTAGTCGATTGGGTCCCAGCCCTTGTAGAAGCTGATTATACGATTGTTTCAGGCTTGGCTAGCGGAGTGGATGGTCTAGCACATGAAATAACTTTGGCGCAAGCGGGCAACACGATTGCGGTAATTGGTACAGGGTTAAATGTTACTTATCCGAAAAGGGTTAATCCACTCCAAATACAAATTGGCCAACGCGGTTTAATTTTGACTGAGTATTTACCAGATAGTCAGCCGTTAAAACATCATTTTCCAGCGCGCAACCGAATTATTGCAGCTTTGGCAATGGCAACAATTATTGTTGAGGCCAAAACACGGTCAGGATCGCTAATTACTGCTCAGTATGCCTTGGAAGAGAATCGATATGTATTTGCGCTTCCCGGCCCAATTGATAAGGTAAATTCACAGGGAACTAATCATTTGATTGATGAGGGAGCAATTCCAATTCTTTCTAAAGAAGATCTATTAAAGAAATTGGCGGATATAGTTCACTATATCTAAGTGCTTGAGTTTAAAAAATATAATAATATTTGTCAAAATTAATAAATAGTGTAAGATTGAGCTATATCTTAAAGAAGAGAGAGGTGCACGCATGGCAAGTACAACTGACGAAAAACCAGCTAAGAAGCCTGCGAAAAAGCGCGCCACAACAAAACGCAAAAAAAACTTAGTGATTGTGGAGTCGCCTTCAAAGGCAAAAACGATAGAAAAGTATTTAGGCAGTAATTATAAAGTTGTGGCAAGTATCGGTCATATCCGTGATTTACCTAAATCACAGATGGGGGTCGATATTGAAAACGACTATAAACCAAAATATATTAACATTCGTGGTAAGGGTGATGTAATTAAGGGCTTAAAAAAGGAAGCTAAGGCAGCAAAACATGTCTATCTTGCGTCCGACCCGGATCGTGAAGGTGAAGCAATTGCATGGCATTTATCACATATCTTGGATTTAAATTTAGATGCAAGTGAAAACCGAGTAGTTTTTAACGAAATTACAAAGGATGCTGTTAAGGAAGCTTTTAAACATCCTCGCCAAATTAATATGGATTTGGTTGATGCACAACAGGCACGTAGAGTTTTGGATCGGTTAGTGGGTTATTCAATCTCACCAATCTTATGGAAAAAGGTTAAAAAGGGTCTTTCAGCTGGACGTGTACAATCAGTTGCGCTTGGTTTAGTGATTGCACGTGAAAATGAGATTCAGGCATTCCAGCCAGATGAATATTGGACGCTTGATTCAGAATTTTTGAAGGAACGACATAAATTTAAAGCAGCCTTCTGGGGTGCTGATGGTAAAAAGGCAGCATTAGCTGACAACGAGCAAGTGCAAGCAATTTTGGCACGGATCGACCAAAAAGCTGGTTTTGATGTTACTAAGGTTGAAGCCAAGGAACGTAAGCGTAATCCACAGCCACCATTTACAACATCAACGATGCAACAAACAGCCAATACTCAGCTGAATTTTCGAACGCGCAAAACGATGATGGCTGCCCAACAGTTGTATGAAGGAATTAACTTAGGTGGTAAAGATGGAACTGTTGGGCTAATTACCTATATGCGTACTGATTCAACCCGTATCTCGGAGCTTGCGAAAAATGAAGCAGCAACATTTATCGTAGATGAATATGGTACTGAGTATGCAGCTACCAAAACGGTTGCAGTCAAACAACAAGAAGGTGCGCAAGATGCCCATGAGGCGATTCGACCAACTTCAGTTTTACGTACGCCAGAGTCAATCAAAGATAAACTAACCAATGACCAATTCCGACTATACTCATTGATTTGGTCGCGTTTTGTTGCTAGTCAGATGACAGCTGAAATCTTGGATACAATGGCAGTTACCATTGAGCAAAATGGGGTGATTTTTAGAGCAAATGGGTCTAAGACTAAATTTGCTGGTTTTACAAAAGCCTATCCTGCTGCACGGGAAAAGGACAATAAATTACCAGAATTAGCGGTAGGTGATGTTGTTACTTTGGCACAAATAAGTCCGGAGCAACATTTCACGCAACCACCGGCTCGTTATACAGAAGCAGCCTTAGTTAAGGCCCTCGAAGAGAATGGGGTTGGGCGACCATCGACTTATGCAGCAACAATTGAAACGATTCAAAAGCGTAACTATGTTCGCATAGATGCTAAGAAGTTTGTGCCAACTGAATTAGGAATTTTAGTTCAAAATACGGTTCAAGAGTTCTTCCCAGATGTCACCAACATTAAGTTTACAGCCGCAGTCGAAACTAATTTGGATAATGTTGAACAAGGAAAAGAAGAGTGGGTTGAAGTAATCGATGAATTCTTCCAACCATTCCAAAAAGAGTTGACTAAAGCTGAAGATGAGATGGAAAAAATCGTTTTGAAAGACGAGCTAGCAGGTTTTAATTGTGAAGTTTGTGGTGCCCCTATGCTAACTAAGATGGGGCGTTATGGGAAGTTTTATGCCTGTTCACGTTTCCCAGATTGTCGTAACACACAAACAATCGTCGAAGAAATTGGCTTGACTTGTCCAAAGTGTAAGGTGGGTCAAATTGTAGAACGTAAGACTAAGCGTGGTAGGACCTTTTATGGTTGCTCACGTTATCCTGATTGTGATTTTGTTTCTTGGGATAAGCCAACTAAAGATACTTTAGCTGACGGTACAACACCAAAAAGCGAAGACAAAAAAGCTACGGATGAGGCAAATAAAGAGGTAAAAGCTTAACATGACAGCGACAACAAACAAGTATTTAAAGCTATTTATTGAATATTTACGAGTTGAACGCCAGTATTCAGCCGAAACAATTAAAGCGTATCGTTCAGATATTAATCAGGTACTAGATTTTTTAAATGTGGAAGATGAACAAAAGGATATCTTAGATATGGATCAGCTAGATGTACGAGTATATCTAGCTAAACGTTATGAAGCTAATGATAGTAGTAGAACAATTGCGCGTAAGGTCAGTTCCTTGCGGGCTTTTTTTCAATTCATGATTCGAAATGAATTAACTGATAATAACCCTTTTGCGGACGTTCAACTTAAAAAAGCAGGTCAACACCTACCACGTCATTTTTTTGAGGCAGAGATGAAGAAAATTTTAGCCTATGTTGAAGAGGGCGAGAAGCCACAAGACGTGCGTAATCGTTTGATTATTGAAACATTATATGATGCTGGTCTACGAGTATCTGAGCTAGCAAATTTGAAACTATCCGATGTTGATTTAACGAATCGGATAATTATGGTTACCGGAAAAGGAAATAAAATGCGAGCTTTGCCATATGGAGATTATTTGGCGGCCGCCTTTAAACAATACTTGCAAAATGCGCGACCAGCACTTCTTGCAAGTAAAGTAGATTATCAAGGCTACGTCTTTTTAAATCAGAAAGGGCAACCTTTAACAGCATCAGGAATTGAATATATTTTGAAAAAAATAGCTAGTGCGGCTGGAATTACTCAGGCGGTTAGTGCGCATATGTTTAGACATACTTTTGCAACGGACTTACTCAATCACGGAGCTGATTTACGGTCAGTTCAGAGTTTGTTGGGACATAGTAATCTTTCAACTACCCAAATTTATACTCATGTAACCACTCAAGATTTGCAAAAGAGTTATCGGAATTTTTTCCCTAGAGCTTAAAACTTTATGAAAGCGCTATCTGAAAACCGTGGTAATAGCTTAAAATATTTGCTAAAATTATAAGGTGAAGGTAGGGGTATTTATTATGTCAGTAAAATTAGATAATGGTAGTATTTGCGTTGGGCTTTCAGAGAATGGCGCTGAATTGATTTCAGTTGTAAATAAGCGGACTGGTTTAGAATATATTTGGCAAGCAGACCCTAATTTTTGGGGTCGACATGCGCCAAACCTTTTCCCAATTGTTGGTCGACTACGCGGTGATCGTTATAAGTTTCGGGATAAAACATATTTTATGCCACAACACGGTTTTGCACGGGATAATGAGTTTGATTTAGTTGAAAAAACGGCAACAACAGCACGCTTTCGGCTGACTGATAGTGAAGAAACGCAAGCAATTTATCCGTTTAAATTTCAGTTTGATGTAGAGTACCGCTTGACTGCGCAAGATACATTGGGAATTGCTTATATTGTTACTAACTTGGATCATCAGGACATATACTTTTCAGTTGGTGGTCATCCCGCTTTTAATGTACCTTTATTGCCAGAAGAGAAATTTACGGATTATTATGTAAACATCGAACCGCGTAGACATTATGATCGCGTTAAGTTGGTTGGTTCTTATTTAGATAATAACCAGGAAGACACCTTTGATGCACGTGTGCCGTTGCGTTTACGGCGTGATGATTATAAGGATGACGCAATTATTTTGAAGCTTGGTGGTAATCCGTTGTCGATTGTTTTAGCTCGTCTAAATGAATCACATGGGATTACAATGCACATTCAGGATGCTAAATATGTAGGAATCTGGACGCCTTATGTTAAGGAAGCACCATTTGTCGCAATTGAGCCATGGTGGGGGATTGCTGATACAGTCGATGCCGATGGGAACATTACGCATAAGTACGCAATTAATGACTTAGCGCCAGCACAAATCTTTACTGGGTCATATTCTTTAACTTTCTTTTAGTAAAAGTGGTTATTTTGTTCCCATAAAGTTTACGCGATTAGTTCGGTTTATACTAGGTTAAAGAAATACATGTACAATAACTATTGCCAAAATAATTGAAGCTGAATGTGCTTTAAGCATTGATTTGATGATAATAGTTAGAATGGGGATAGATATGCGAAAATTTTCTTGGCTGGTAGGTTGCTTAATCTTAATTGTTTTGGGTGTGCTTGTTTTTAATAAATTTAATAACTCACAACAAAGCTCAAAGAAAAGTAATCAGGCAAGTTCAACAAAAAGTACGGCTTTACCAGATGCTAAAACAACTGATTGGAATTTAGTGATTGTTAATCGACAAAATCCGCGAGCGGAGATGAATCCAGACTTAGCAACCGTTGAAAATGTCCAAGTTGATCGTCGCATTGCGCCGGCTTTGACAAAATTTTTAGCAGCTGCTCGGGTGATTGACCCGGCAGAACACTTAATTTCTGGCTATCGCTCGGTTGCTTATCAGACCAATCTTTATAATAATTACGTGGCAAAGGAAATGGCTGGTGCAGCTGGAACTGTTAATGCAGGCGGTGGTCCAATTTCAAAGAGTCAAGCTGAGAAGAATGCTCAGACTTATTCGCAACCACCAACAATGTCAGAACATGAAACTGGCTTAGCTGTTGATATGAGTACAGTTGATGAGTTAGATGCTAGTCCAGCTGCAATTGTTAAAAAGGTTGCCGCAATTGCACCTGAATACGGCTTTATCTTACGCTTTCCAGCTGATGGTAAAGCTAGTACTGGTGTTGGTTATGAGGACTGGCATTATCGTTATGTTGGGGTTGATAATGCAAAATATATTACAAAACACCATTTAACTTTAGAAGAATATGTTAAGTTACTAAAAAATTAACAGACTAAAAATACCTCATAAGTATTAAGACCAGCGGTCGATACTTATGAGGTATTTATATTTTTAAAGCAAACTTGCTTTATTAATTATGATGACGTTGTTTGGCCCAATAATAAAATCCAAAGGGAACGAGGCTTTCAGTACCATTTTTAATTCGTTTAATATTGGCTCGATGGCGATAAAAAACGAAGGCCGTCAATATGACCGCAATCACTGTGAGTAACCAGTCCTGTTCAATAATGGCGGCAATCGTAACCAAGGTGAAACCAACCATCGAAGCTAATGAAACCATACTAGCAAGTAAAATAACAGTAACAAAAACGGTTGAAGCAAAGATAAACATATGGGGTGTATAAGCTAGTAGAACACCAGCACTCGTTGCAACTGCTTTACCACCACGAAATTTAATCCACATCGAAAAAGTATGACCAACAATGGCACCAAAACCAACAAAAAATAGCCATTCTTTAGTAGGTACCGTACCCCAGATTGCAGCCATATAAGCTCCAGCCGTTCCTTTAAGAATATCAAGCACCAAAACGGCAATACCTGCTCGATTACCTAAGACACGGAAGGTGTTGGTGGTACCAATGTTACCGGATCCTTCAATTAATAGATTTTTATGATAGAATCTTTTACCAATCCAGTAACCGAAAGGTAATGATCCTAGAATGTACGCTAAAATAAATGAGATGATGAAGTGTGATAAACTCATCAAATTTCCTCCTAGTTATTATTTTGCAAAAATGCAAAAATAAAAATCAAGTTTTATTATAGCAGGAATTTTGGTCAAGGTAGCGATATATTTATATGTTTTTCTTGGACTTTGCTAGCAATACTTGCAAAAAAACAAGTGCTTGCGATATTATGAAAAACAGATGTGCGTCAAAATGCGCAAAAAAAGCTTTGTAAAAGAGAAAGGAAGCGTCCATGGCAGATATAAACAGTTATTCGGATGATTCCATCACGGTTTTAGAAGGACTAGAAGCAGTTCGTAAGCGTCCCGGTATGTATATTGGTTCAACCGACGGACGCGGCTTACACCATTTAGTTTATGAGATTTTTGATAATGCAGTTGATGAGGCCTTGGCGGGCTACGGCGATGAAATCAAAGTTGTTATCCATGCGGATAATTCAATTACGGTTGTCGACCATGGAAGAGGAATGCCAGTTGGAATGCATGCCTCTGGGAAGCCAACGCCTGAGGTCATTTTGACAATTCTTCACGCTGGAGGAAAATTTGGTCAAGGTGGTTATAAAACATCAGGTGGACTACACGGAGTAGGTTCATCTGTGGTTAATGCGCTGTCAGAATCCTTAACAGTGACCATCGTACGTGATGGTATTAAGTATCAAGAACACTTTATCAATGGGGGAAACCCAGATGGTACTTTAAATAACTTAGGTAAAACTAAGGATCCTACTGGTACAACCGTTACTTTTAAGCCAGACACAACTATTTTTTCGACTACAGTCTATAATTTTGATATTCTAGCAGAACGCTTACGCGAGTCAGCCTTTCTCTTACGTGATATTAAAGTTTCTTTGACTGATGAGCGACCAGGTCAGGAGCGTAGCGAACTTTATCATTATCCTGAAGGTATCCAAGCTTTTGCAGCTTATCTGAACGAAGATAAGGATACACTTGGCCCAGTGATGGCCTTTGACGGTAAGAAGCAGGGCGTTGAGGTTGAGGTTGCTGCGCAATACAATGATGGTTATTCTGAGACAATGATGTCCTTTGTTAATAATGTACGAACACCTGGTGGGGGAACTCATGAGGCCGGCTTACGTACTGCTTGGACTAAGGCCTTTAATGACTATGCTCGTAAAGTTAATTTATTAAAGGATAAGGATAAAAACTTAGATGGTTCTGATGTGCGTGAAGGGTTAGCAGCAGTTATCTCGTTGCGAGTACCAGAAAACTTGTTGCAGTTTGAAGGTCAAACTAAGGATAAGCTAGGTACACCAGAAGCTCGCTCAATCGTTGATGCAATTGTTCAAGAGCAACTTGGCTTTTATTTAATGGAAAATGGTGAGTTTTCACAAAGTTTGATTCGTAAGTCTTTGCGTGCCCGCGAAGCCCGTGAAGCAGCCCGACGTGCTCGTGATGAAGCCCGCTCTGGCAAAAAGAAGGGGCGACGTGAAAAGTTGCTATCTGGTAAGCTATCGCCGGCCCAATCAAAAAATGCGTCAAAAAATGAATTATTCCTAGTTGAGGGAGATTCAGCCGGCGGTTCAGCAAAGCAAGGTCGTGACCGTAAATTCCAAGCGATTTTGCCATTGCGTGGTAAAGTGTTAAATACGGAAAAGGCCAAACTAGCCGATATTATGAAAAATGAAGAAATTGCCACAATCATCTATACTATTGGTGGCGGTGTAGGAGCTGAGTTTGATGTTGCTGATATTAATTACGATAAAATTATTATCATGACCGATGCCGATGATGATGGCGCCCATATTCAAACGCTTTTGCTAACTTTCTTTTATAAATATATGCGGCCTTTGGTTGAAGCTGGACGCGTCTATATTGCACTACCACCGCTTTATATGATGCGTAAAGGTGCTGGTAAGAAGCAATCAATCGAATACGCTTGGACGAATGCTCAGTTAGCTGAAAAAGAAGCTTCAATCGGCCGAGGCTACACCTTGCAACGGTTTAAGGGGTTGGGTGAGATGAATGCTGACCAGCTTTGGGATACAACGATGAATCCGGCTAGTCGAACTTTAATCCGGGTTATGATTGAGGATGCAATGCTGGCTGAAAAGCGAGTAACGACCTTAATGGGTGATAAAGTTGAGCCACGTCGAAAGTGGATTGAAGCAAACGTAGCCTTTACCCTAGAAGAGGGTGGCTCTATCTTAGAAAGTGATGAAACTACCACTCCAGTTGTTGAAGATGAGGATTTTCAGATTCCAATAATTGAGACTTGGCAAGATAGTGAGGTTTAAAATGGTTGAACAAAATATTCAAGAATTAAGCCTTGAAGCAGTTATGGGCGATCGTTTTGGTCGCTATTCAAAATATATTATCCAAGAACGGGCTTTGCCTGATATTCGTGACGGCCTTAAGCCCGTACAAAGACGGATTTTATATGCAATGAATCGTGATGGAAATACTTATGATAAACAATTCCGTAAGTCGGCTAAGTCTGTCGGAAATGTGATGGGTAATTTTCATCCGCACGGTGATTCATCAATTTATGAAGCAATGGTCCGGATGTCACAAGATTGGAAACTACGGGCACCACTGGTTGAAATGCACGGAAATAATGGATCAATTGATAATGATCCGCCGGCCGCAATGCGTTATACCGAGGCACGGCTATCAAAATTAGCTGGTGAAATGCTCAAAGATTTGGATAAAAAGACCGTTGAGATGGTTTTGAATTTTGATGATACAGAGTATGAGCCAACTGTGCTACCAGCTCATTTCCCAAATCTTTTGGTTAATGGAGCTACTGGAATTTCAGCGGGTTATGCAACTGATATTCCACCTCACAATTTAGGTGAAGTGATTGATGCCTTGGTTTATTTACTCGCTCATCCTAAGGCGAACTTAGCTGATTTAATGAATTTTATTCAAGGGCCAGATTTTCCGACCGGTGGAATTATTCAGGGCTTAGATGGTATTCGAGCTGCTTATCGTGACGGTAAGGGTCGGGTTGTCTTACGTTCAAAGACGAAAATTACGCCGTTGAAAGGCGGTAAAAGTCAGATTGAAATCAGCGAAATTCCTTATGAAGTTAATAAGGCGGCTTTGGTTAAAAAAATGGATGAGATTCGTTTAAACAAAGACGTTGCGGGAATTGTTGATGTACGTGATGTGTCTGATCGTGACGGTTTATTAATAATTATTGAATTAGCTAAAGATGCAAATGCTGATGGAATTTTAAATTACCTCTTTAAAAAGACCGACTTGCAAATTACGTATAATTTCAATATGGTTGCGATTCATAATCAGCGGCCCGAACGTGTTGGCTTAAAGACGGCACTAACTGCCTTTTTGAGTCATAAAGCCGATATTATTACTAAACGAACACGCTTTGATTTGAATAAAGCAAAAGAACGCCAGCATATTGTTACGGGTTTGATTAAAGCTCTATCAATCCTTGATGAAGTGATTGTAGCAATCCGAGCTTCTGAAAACCGGCGTGATGCCAAGCAGAATCTGATTGATCAATTTAGCTTTACTGATGCGCAAGCTGAGGCAATTGTTACTTTGCAACTTTATCGTCTAACTAATACCGATGTAACCCAGTTGCAAGCTGAGTTTACAGAACTTGAGGGTAAAATTGCGAATTACGAAGAAATTTTATCCGATCCAAAAGCACTACGACGGGTTTTGCGGGGTGAGTTGCAAGCAATTAAAAAGGCTTACACATCTGAACGCCGGACAGTTATTGAAGCTGAGGTTCAAGAGCTTACAATTGACCGAACAGTAACGGTGGCGGATGAAGATGTAGTTGTCTTGGTTTCACGTGAGGGCTACATTAAACGAGCCTCAGTTCGTTCATACACGGCCTCAAGGGAGGAAGACGGACTCCGTGAAGACGATGAACCAGTTTATCTGGGCAAAGTTAACACACGGCAACATATCTTTATCCTGACAAATCTGGGTAATGTAATTTATCGACCAATCCATGAGATACCAGAAGCAAAATGGAAGGATGCAGGTGAGCACCTTTCACAAACTATTACCGGTTTAGCCCCAGAAGAGGTTATTTTGACGGTAAAGATTGTGGACGATGTTAATCATCTAAATGGTGAGTGGTTAATTACAACCAGTGACGGGATGATTAAACGAATGGCCTTTAGTGATTTAGCACCACGTTCATCTTACAAAAAACGATCAATGGTGTTGATTAAGCTAAAAGCGGCGCCAGCACAGATTATCGGCTTAGAATTACTAGAACAAGTTGAACTGTTGCATGGCGAAGTAATGATTGTCACACACGGGACGTATGCTTTGCGTTATCCAATCGAAGAGGTACCGACGACAGGGCCACGAACGGCCGGGGTCAAAGCAATCAACCTAGCAGCAGACGATTACGTTGTGAGTTCGTCGGTGGTTGATGATACAAAAGCACTGGCTTTGATTTCTAACCGGGGCGCTTTCAAGTGGATGGCCGTAACTGAAGTACCAAGCACTAGTCGAGCGCGTAAGGGTGTGATGATTATGCGCGAACTTAAGCGGGATCCACATCAAATTGTGGCGGCGCAAGTGGTTACGATTAGTCAGCCAATTAAGTTGCGAATTACGACAGACCAAAATAAGCACTTTGACTTCTTGCCAAGTGAACACCCATTAGGCCAACGTTATAGTAATGGTAGCTTTATTATTGATACCGATACTGATGGTTTACCTACAAGAATGGAGCTTTTCTTAGAAAAGCTCGTGATTGCTTAAAGTGTCACTTAAAAAATGTGCTAAAATTAAAGTATAAAATTTTGAATGGAGATTCTAAACATGGCAAAGACGCTTGTTTTTGGACACCAAAACCCTGATACAGATACGATTGCAGCTGCCTTGGCTACATCATTTTTTTTGAATACTGCTTACCAAGCAGACACTGAGGCAGTTGCCCTTGGTGAGCCAAACGCTGAAACTCAGTTTGCTTTGGATTATTTCAAAGTTTCAGCACCACGCGTAATTGAGCAAGCAGATACTGATACAGTCGTCTTGGTTGATCACAACGAAGCAGGTCAATCAGTCGCTAACTTGGCTGATGTAACTGTTACGGGCGTTTATGATCACCATAAGATTAACTTTAAGTCAGCAGCGCCTATGTACTTCATCAATATGCCTTATGGATCAACGGCCACAATCTTGTATTATGAATACAAGAATGCGAACGTGACGATTCCAGCGGCCATTGCTGGTATGATGGCTTCAGCAATTATTTCAGATACACTTTTGCTAAAGAGCCCAACGACTACACCAATGGACCAACCAGCCCTAGAAGCATTAGCTGAATTAGCTGGCTTGGATGATTACAAGGCTTATGGTCTAGCTATGTTGAAGGCGGGAACTGATTTATCAACGCGTACAGCTAAGCAATTGATTGATGGGGATGCTAAGTCATTTGATATGAATGGCCAAACAATTCGCATTGGTCAAGTTAACACAGTTGATATTGAAGATGTTTTTGCACGCCGCGATGAGCTTGTTGCAGCGATTGAGCAAGAATTAGCTGAAGATGGTTATGATACCTTTGTATTCGTAGTTACAAATATCTTAGACTCAGATTCAGAAGTGCTTGTCTTAGGTGCAAATCAAGCAAAGGTTGCCGCAGCCTTTGATAAGGATTTGGTTGCAGATCGTTTTGCATTACCAGGTGTTGTTTCACGTAAGAAGCAAGTGGTACCACCACTAACAGCTGCGTTTGAAGCATAAAACAATAAAAAAACTTGAGTTAAATTGCATGGAAACATGAAATTAATGCAGAGTAGCTTGTGAATGGCACTTGTGTTCTCATCAAAATTGATGATGAATATAAGTGCTTTTTATTATCGTAATTAATTTGCCCAAGAAATTAGATGAATATCTAATTTTAAGTAAGAGCTATTGTATTGAAATAGTGAGTTAAGTTTTTAAAGTGATTTTAATTGTGAGCATAATTTTACTAGAGGGACTAAATCAACTGTTGAGAAAAGTAATTAATTACCTACCTTACTAGACATTTGTAATTATTTTAAATATTTTGTCACCTAAATGATACAAATATGTTATATTAATATCTATCGAAGACAGATGAAGGTAGAGATATGAAACGGCTTATTTTTCTTGTCAATCCGGCCGCACAGTCGGGGCAAGCGGCACAAATTTGGCAGAGTTTTGCAAAATATTTAGAGCAAAGCCAGCTTGACTATCAAGTTAAAATCAGTAAAAATGCCAAAGACATTTATGATTGGGCTTATTTATGGCAAAAACATGATAGTGCTTCAAGTACGCTAGTAATTTTTGGGGGTGATGGTTCTTTAAATGAGGCAGTTAATGGGCAATTAGCGACCGGGGTAGCTAACATAGCGCCAATTGCCTATATTCCGGCTGGGTCGGGAAATGATTTTGCTCGTGCTAATCATTTACTTAAAGACCAACAACCAGCGGCAATCATTCCACAATTAGTGGCTAAAATTGAACAAGGATTGGCTACAGAGTTGGATATTGCCCAGGTTTTTGATCGCACACAAAAAACAACCGAATATTTTGTAAATAACTTAGGGATTGGTTTTGATGCGGCAACGGTAGCCGCAACCAATGATTCGACTATTAAGCGATTTTTAAATTACCTTCATTTAGGACAACTAGCTTATTTTGTGACTTTGTTTAGTGTTTTACGCACCCAAGATACCTTTGGAGTGACATTACGGGTTGATGGAAAACTGGTACAGATGAATAAAAGTTATCTATTAACCTTTTCTAATCATCCTTATTTTGGGGGTGGGGTGAACATAATGCCCGATGCAGATTCAACCGACGGTAAACTTGATTTAATTGTGATTGAGAAGAACAACATGTGGCAATTATTAAGAACTTTAGTTAGCGTCCTTAAAGGTAAACATTATGTTTTGCCCGAGGTTCATCGCTATACCGCCGATAAGTATGAACTAATTAGTCCACGCTTAGAGTTTGGTCATATTGACGGTGAAGAGCTAGGAGTTCATGCTTTCGAACTGGAACTAAAAAGTCGTAAGCACCAATTTTTTCTTTTGAAAGAGGTAGAATAAGGGTGTTTTTGGTAAAAAAATAGTGGACTTTCTTGAGCGAAATGACGGAAAAATGTTTTTGTTTTTGGTATAATATAGACCACAGTTAGATAAAAATATTAATGCTATGAGGCAAATTAAATATGTGGATAGTTTATCTATTAATTTTACTAGTCGTTTTGTTGGCTTTTGCCCGTGGGCTCTTGGGTCTGCTGGTTAATCTTTGCATGCTCGTATTTGGAATACTAATGCGCTTTTGGCCGCTAACACTTTTCATTTTAGCTGGGATAATTTTTGGCTTTGGTCATATTATTATTACAATTCTCCTAGGTATTCTATTATTAATCGGTGTAGCAATCTGGAGAATCCGTTCTTATCATAAAAAGTTGGTTCAACGCCAGTACTTTTATAATCGCGGTTATGATGAGTCAGAGCATCGAGAGCGGCGTGATGTAACGCCAAAGTAATTACAATTAAAGAGTAGGCTAAAGCTAAGTTGGTTTTTAAACTAACTTAGCTTTTTTATAAAAACAGATGAAAAAAAGCAGGCAAATTATTTATTTGCCTGCTTTTCTATTTAATTATTAACCATGATAAACTCTGGTAGAATCAATGGCCGACGCTTAGTCTTTTCGTATAAGAATCGTTGCAAGTGTGAAACCACGGCATTACGGATTGTATGCTCAGAAGCATTTTTATCACGCATTGCGGTTAAGATTGCATGGAAAATTTCTTTACGACCCTCATTGATAAGTTCTTCAGATTCACGCATATAGATAAAGCCACGTGAAAGAATATCTGGTCCAGCAGTAATTTCTTGGTTAGCTAAATCAATCGTTGCAACGACGACAACCAAACCATCTTGCGACAGCATTTGACGGTCATGCAAGACAGCTGCGCCAACATCGCCAATGCCATTACCATCAACGTAGGTATCCTCAGCTGGGAAGTGATCAGCCAAACGAGCTGAATCAGCTGTTAAGGCTAAGACATCACCATTATCCAGAACAAAAGTGTTATCATCAGGAACCCCAATTTCATGGGCTAGTCCTTCATGCACCTTAAGCATCCGGTATTCACCGTGGACCGGCATAAAGTACTTAGGCTTAATCAAAGATAGCATTAACTTTTGCTCTTCTTGGCCACCGTGACCTGAGGCGTGAATATTATTAACCTTACCATGAATAACACGGGCGCCAGCTTCTTCAAGTTCGTTGATTACCCGGTTAACTGATTGAGTATTACCGGGAATTGGTGAGCTAGAGAAAATGACGGTATCATCAGGCTGGATTGAAATCTGCTTATGAGTCCCATTAGCAATCCGGGCTAACGCAGCCATTGGCTCACCTTGTGAACCAGTAGAAAGAATCAAAACTTCATTTGCAGGAAGATGATTGATTTCATGAGCATCTACGAGCATTTCCTTTGGAATATCGAGATACCCCAAAGCCATTCCGTTATTAACGGCTGATTCCATTGAACGACCAAAGACCGCAATCTTACGACCGTGGGCTAGGGCAGCTTCAGTTGCCATTTGGACACGCGACATATTTGATGCGAAGGTTGCAAAGATAATGCGGCCTTCAATGTCATCAAAAAGACGGTCAATGGTTTTACCAACCCACTTCTCAGACTTAGTAAACTCAGGACGCTCAGCATTGGTAGAATCAGACATAAGGAGTAGCACACCTTCTGAACCGATTCGAGCCATTTTTTGCAAATTAGGTGGCTGCTTAGTTGTAGGGGTCAGATCAAATTTGAAATCACCAGTCTCAACAATTGTGCCAGATGGTGTGTGAACAGCAACCCCAAAAGTATCAGGGATTGAATGTGTTGTACGGAAAAATTCAACGGATAGATGTTCAAAATTAAGAACTGTATCCTCATTCAATTCATGGAGCTCGGTGCTGTTAATTAAACCATGTTCATCAAGCTTATTTTTTATTAAGGCCAGAGCAAGTGGGCCAGCATACACAGGGACATTAACGGCATTCAAGAAAAAATGAATGGCTCCAATGTGATCCTCATGCCCGTGAGTAATAATCAAAGCTTTGATCTTATCACGGTTCTCTTTGAGATAGGTGTAGTCAGGAATAACATAATCAATTCCGAGTAATTCATCCTCAGGGAATTTAACACCGGCATCAATTACGATGATTTCATCACCATATTGAATACCGTAAGTATTCTTTCCGATTTCACCTAATCCGCCAAGCGCATATACGGCCGTCTCGTCTGGACGAATATCCAGATCCATTACCATAAGTTAGAACTCCGTTAGCTTAAAGTCTGCGTTTTGTTGTTCGTAGGCTAAGGCTTTTTCTGAGAGTTCTTCGATGAACTCAACGTTATAAGCTGTATTTTGCTCAACTGCTAGGCGTGCGCTTGGCATTGAGTCCATATCAACATATAGAGACTTTGTGTTTTCCCGCTTAGGGTTTTGAATTTTGGTTGGTTGATAGTAAACCTTGTAAATCATAAAATTTTGCTCCTTCTTAATCGAATTAGTCTAACTTATAATTAGACATTCCTAGGTATTAGTTTAGCAGATTTACCCTCTTAAAGCTATATGAAGGCAATTGTATAAAGAGCGGTCAATTAACTAGCTTTTATCAAAGCTATAAATTTAGTAAACTAAGTAAAAGGTGAAAAGTGATGGAGGTAAAAGCATGCGTAGATCGATTTGGCAAAATGTAAAGCGCCAACTAGGTGGTGCAAAAAATAAATGGCGACGTACTTATGTAACAATGACAACGCCGGCGGAAGTTAAGGCAGCAAATGAGTTGAAAAAGCAGTTGCCAACGAGCTATGCAAGCTATTTCTATATGGCCAGTCAAAGTAGTAATAGTGATGCAGTTACTTTGGCAGGCTATTTGGTTTTAACGGCTAATCTACCTGCTAGTCAGTCCGTTTTACTTCAAAATGATTTAACCAGTACCGCTGATGCCGAACTAGCAGCAACTGTAGAAGCCTTGGAGAGCGTCCCGCATATGAAGCGGCAAAGTGGGGCTTTTGTAATTGTCACTGGCCAATTACAACTTGTTAAAGAATACAATGATTTCTCACTATTTGAGCATTATGGACCAAACAGCAAACAAAATGACGATGCTGGTCGTTTGATGCAAAAGATTGCTGAGCTCGTTTTGACCTATCGCAATCTGCGCATTGTTAGTTATGAAGAAACTGATAATCGTAAAGCACAATTTTTACAAAATAAATTGATGCGAATTATTACAGCATATGTGGATGCCAAAAGGAGTAAATGATGCATGATTTGGGATGGATGTTCCTTGGTCTCTTAATTGTGATTTTACTAATCGTTACTTTTATTAGGCGACGTGGTCGGCGGAAAACTGAAAGACAAATTATCGAGTCCCAACAATTAGTTAATTCAGCACTCCGAGTTGCCGTGCAGTCACTAGAGCCCTTTAAAGTAAAAATGCCAACGGATTTGACGACCGAGATTGTAGCCAATATTTGGGGGCACAATGTAATGGCCTTTGAATTAATTTTGGAAAATCAAGGGCGAGCTGACTTACAGCAAATTACAAGTCACTTAGATCAAGCGCTAAGTGACTATGCTAAAACGCATGGTTTGCGTGCTTTTGGTATGCAAAAAGAACCATTATTAGTAACGGACGCCTGGTATGATAATGTACAAGGTGATTTACATCTGGACATTGCTCATGTAACAAATGCGCAAACTTTAGCTTATTTGAGAGATTTAGCTCGGTTAAACCAACCGGCATTTTGAAGAATAATGGTATACTGATTTTTGGAGATTTTACAAGTTAGGAGTAGCAAAATGTACTTAATGGAAGATATTGTACGTGATGGTAAAGAAGACGGTGCGGTTTTACGCGCACAGGCAGCTAAAGTTGAATTTCCATTAGCAGCTGACCTTAAGGCAGCCGCTGAAAATATGATGGAATATTTGGTGATTAGCCAAGATGAAGAGCAAAACGAAAAATACGGCTTGCGACCAGGTGTTGGTTTAGCAGCACCACAGATTGGAATTTCAAAGTTGTTCTCATCAATTCTGATTCCAAATGATGATTTAGAAGAAACTGATGACGATAATGTAGAAGATCAATATTTCTTTAAGGGAACCATTTTTAACCCAGTAATTACGCGCCAATCAGTCAAGCAAACGGCACTTTCTATGGGTGAAGGTTGCCTATCTGTTGATGAGGATGTGCCTGGCTTAGTACCGAGAGCCTACCGAATTACAGTTAAATATCAAGATGAAACTGGGGCAAGTCATGAGTTAAAGTTAGAAGGCTACCCAGCGATTGTGTTCCAACATGAAATCGATCATTTGCATGGTGTTCTTTACTATGATCACATCAACAAGCAAGATCCTTGGCATGAGCCTGACAATACAAAGTTAATCGGGTGAGTTATGGTAAGTGATAAAAATTTTAATTATCCGATGTTAGATGGCTGGTCAACCAAAGACATTGTCGCTGTGGCCGCCCTCTATTCAGCAGTGGCACAAGCTAATGAACAGGGAATTGCTAAGACAGACCTCCTAGCTGCTTATCAAGCCTTTAAGGTAGTTGTACCAAGCAAAGGGGAAGAAAAGCAGCTAGATCGCGAATTTAAGGCTGAATCTGGGTATAGCATTTATCAAACCATTCGTTTTGCTTCTCAACAAAAGAACTTTGTTAAAGCTGAAGGACAAATATGATGAATCCAGTGGAACAAAAAAGCTTAGATCAAAGGGTAACGCAATGGTTTGGACAAGCTCGTAACTTGATTATCCAACGAATGGCTGAGCATTTTGAGGTTGAGCATAAAACGTCACGGAGTGATTTAGTAACTAGCGTTGATCGTGAAGTTGAGCAGTTATACATTAGCTTGATTCGCCAAGCTGATCCTCAAGCCCGTATTCTAAGTGAAGAGGGCTATGGTGATGATTTGGGTGATTTGTCTGGCCATGTCTGGTTCATTGACCCAATTGACGGGACAATGAATTTCGTTAAACAACAAAGTGACTTTGCATCTATGTTGGCCTTATATATTGATGGTCAGCCAGTCTTAGGCTGGATTATGAATGTTATGGATGATCAATTAATTCATGGTGGCCCAGAAATTGGAGTTAAGTTAAACGCAGTTATACTACCAGCCTTGAAAAATACAGCCCTTGAAGATGGTTTAGTCTATTTGTCTGGAGCTCGTCTCTTACAAGGACAATATAATTTTCCAGCAATTGCCAAAGCAGCTCTAAGCTATCGTGTGTATGGTTCAGCTGGAATTTCCCTCTGCCAAGTATTTCTTGGCAGAGCAGTTGCTTATGCTAGTCGCTTAAAACCTTGGGACTTTGCTGCTGGACTTGTTTTAGCTAAAGGATTAGGATTAAAAGCGACGCTTATTGACGGCGACCCGATAAATATGTTATCATCAGGGACAGTTTTAGTAGCTACTACACAAGCATATACTGATATTCAGTTACTTAACAAATAGTTAAGAAAAAACGCTAAGCGGGCCGATTTTTCGGCTCGCTTTTGTGCGGAAGCACCTATTGAAATCGTTTACAAAGGGTTAATACCCCACATTAAAGGAGAATTTATTTTGGCAAAGCGTGAAGATATTCGAAACATTGCGATCATTGCCCACGTCGATCATGGTAAGACGACGTTGGTCAACGAATTGTTGAAGCAATCAGATACTCTTGATCTACGGACAGAGTTGGATGATCGTGCCATGGATACAAATGATTTGGAAAAAGAGCGTGGAATCACAATCTTGGCCAAAAACACTGCCGTTAAGGTTGGCGACAAGCAAATCAACATCTTGGACACACCAGGTCACGCGGACTTCGGTGGTGAAGTTGAACGAATCATGAACATGGTTGACGGTGTGCTTTTGGTCGTTGATGCTTTTGAAGGAACGATGCCACAAACACGTTTCGTTTTGAAGAAGGCCTTTGAGCAAAACTTGGTACCAATCGTGGTTGTCAACAAGGTTGACCGTCCCGGTGCCCGTCCATCAGAAGTTGTTGATGAAGTTTTGGACTTGTTCATCGAGCTTGGTGCTGATGAGGAACAATTGGACTTCCCAGTTGTCTTTGCTTCTGCTATGAACGGAACATCATCATATGATCCTGATATTGCAACGCAAGAGCACACAATGGCACCAATCTTTGATACTGTCTTTAAGACAATCCCAGCCCCAGAGGATAACTCAGAAGAGCCACTACAATTCCAAGTTGCTTTGCTTGATTATAATGACTTCGTGGGTCGTATTGGTATCGGACGTGTCTTCCGTGGAAAGATCAAGGTTGGGGATGCAGTTTCAGTTATGAAGCTTGATGGCTCAACGGAGAACTTCCGAGTAACTAAGTTGTTTGGTTACATTGGTTTGGACCGGATTGAAATCAACGAAGCAATTGCTGGTGATTTGATTGCCTTGGCAGGTCTAAATGACCTTTCTGTTGGTGAGACCGTTACGGCTTCATCACATCCAGAAGCTTTGCCAGTTTTGCACATCGACGAGCCAACTTTGCAGATGACTTTCCGTACAAATGACTCACCATTCGCTGGTCGCGAAGGTAAGTTCGTGACTGGACGTCAACTTGAAGATCGTTTGAACCGTGAGCTAGAAACTGATGTTTCTTTGCGTGTTGATGATACAGATGAAGCTGCTGCTTGGCTTGTTTCAGGTCGTGGTGAGTTGCATTTGTCAATCTTGATTGAAACTTTGCGTCGTGAAGGCTTCGAATTGCAAGTATCACGTCCAGAAGTTATCTACAAGGACATTGACGGCGTATTGTCTGAGCCATTCGAAATGGTTCAAATTGATACACCTGATGATTCAACTGGTTCAGTCATTGATTCAATCGCGCAACGTAAGGGTGAGATGCGTAACATGGAACCAACTGGTAACGGAACTACGCGTCTTGAGTTCTTGGTACCTTCACGTGGTTTGATTGGTTACTCAACTGAGTTTATGTCAATCACACGAGGATATGGTATCTACAACCACACCTTTGATTCTTACGCGCCAGTTGTTAAGAACTGGAACCCTGGCCGTCGTAATGGTGCCCTTGTTTCAATCAACCAAGGAACTGTTACCACATACGCTATGATGGGTGTTGAAGGTCGTGGAACAATGTTGGTCCACCCTGGTGATGAAATTTATGAAGGTATGGTTGTTGGTATTAACAGTCGTGACAATGACATTTCAGTCAATGTTACTAAGGGTAAGAACATGACCAACGTTCGTTCATCAAATAAAGACCAAACTGCTTCAATCAAGACTCCAAAGGACTTCACACTTGAAGAGTCACTTGAGTTCTTGGATGAGGATGAGTATGCCGAAGTTACACCTGAAAACGTTCGTATTCGTAAGCAAATTTTGAATACAAGTGAGCGTGAGAAGGCTACAAAACGTCGTAAGATGGCACAACAAGGTTAAAAAATAGCTTAATCTTTAAAAAGGCATTTGTTTTCAGTATACTGAGAACAAATGTCTTTTTACTTTAAGTGAGGGTAAAGAAATGGAAAAGAAACAACTGAGCTTTTTAGGAATTTTCCTATTAGGCATTAATGCAATTGTTGGCTCGGGAATTTTCTTGTTATTAGGTCAGATTTATCATTATACTGGCATCTATTCAATTTTAACAATTGTTCTGGCTGGGGGGATGGCTTCGATTATTGCCCTTAATTACGCTGCAATGGCGGCCCGTTATACCGAAGATGGTGGTGCCTGGATATATGCTGATTATGTCTTTGGGCGTTTTGCAGGCTTCCAGGTGGGCTGGTTCGGTTGGTGGTTAGCGGTAATCACTTTAAGTGCTGAGATTGTGGCACTCTTAACGGCGTTAAGTACGATTATTCCGCCACTACACGATAAATTTATCTTTAATACTGTAGCAATCACTATTTTGCTGGTTTTGGGGTTAATCAACACATTTGGCACGGCTTTAATGGAAAAGGTAGATAACATTACGACCTTAGCTAAAATAGCGGTCCTTGTCGTTTTTACAATTTTAGGGTGCTTTGCCGTTAAGGCTAGTAACCTTTCCTTGGCTTTACCGGCAAATATGCAAAGTATTACGGGCTTTTCAAATCAATTGTCACAAGCCTTAGTGATTATCTTCTATGTTTTTACAGGCTTTAACTTCTTACCAATTGCAGCACGGGATATGAAAAATCCGGAGAAGAATTTACCTAAGGCTTTAATTATGATTATGGTAAGCGTTACCTTGATTTATGCCGCTGTTCAAACGGTCGCAATCGGTCTTTTGGGTGATAAAATTGTAAATTCAACTTTACCAGTAGCTGATGCTTTTGCGGTGATTTTTGGACCACAGGGTAAATTATTTATTGTTATTGGTATGAGTATTTCGATTCTTGGCGTAGCAATCGCCGGCTCTTTTAATGCACCAATTGAAATGACTTCATTAGCAAATGAAAAGCAATTACTGCCAAGTGTGTTTGGTAAAAAGAATCGTTATGATTCTCCATGGACGGCTAATATTATCACTATGGGCGTGGCCGCTTTGTTGATTTTGAGTGGCGGATATATTTTCTTGGTTAAGTTAATTGTCTTAGCTTCCTTCGTACAATATGTACCAACTATTTTGGCAGTAATTAAAACACGACATGAAAAGCAAGTCGCTGGGGCCTTTACCTTACCAGGTGGGATGATTTTACCAGTGATTGCTCTATTGGTGATTGCCTACCTCTTATCGGCGCAGTCACTGATAATATTAGTATGGGAAGTTGCTATATTCTTAGTAGGTTGGTTAATCTATTATGTTGATCGTAAGGTTAGTACACATAAAAATTAAAATTTTGGGGGAGTAAATATGTGGCGGTGGTTAAAACGTTTAATATGGGTGTTAGTGTTATTAATTGGTTTGGCATTAGTTTTCCATAAACAGATTGCTTTTTATGTTTTATCAAATTTTCAGCCAAAGGTTAGTCAGCAATCAATTAAAAAAGCTGATAAACAGAATGGTAATTATAATTGGGCCAAGGTTGATTCATTGTCAGCTGAACAAATCTTAAAGGCACGCCTAGAGGCTGGGAAAATCAATTTCATTGGTTATGTTGCGATTCCAGAAATTGGCTTAAATGTACCGATTTCAAGAGGTGTAGATAATCTAAATATCTCACTTGGTGCGGGGACACTAAAGCCAAAACAAGTTATGGGTGAAGGTAATTTTGCACTAGCTAGTCATTTTATTCAAGGAAATAGTGGTCGTAATCTTTTGTTTTCACCAATTTATTATTCGGGTAAGGTTGGCCAAAAAATTTATCTAACCGATTTAAAGCAAGTTTATGAATATACGGCAACCGTGCATAAAATTATTGATCCGACTGATGTGAGTGTTGTAGATGACGTTCCTGGACAGAAATTAATTACCTTAATTACTTGTAACTATACTGCTGATAATGGGCGAGTTTTGATGCAAGGTCGTCTAGACAAGTCGATGAGCTTTAAGGATGCACCTAAAAAACTGCAGCATCAATTAGCTTCAGAAGATAATCGTTGGATTAAGTGAAATAGGACTAGTTAAAAATTATTTTAATATATAGTTATAATACTTTATATGCAGCAATTTTCAGATGGATTTTAAAGTCGAATATAGCTAAACTTAAAACAGTAATCCTAAGTGGTTTACTGTTTTTTTTATCACAAACATTGAAATTAAGAGGCAAAATTAAAGTGAGAAAGAATGATGTGGGCGATGAATGTTAAGAATATTTAAAGAAAATGGATAATTAATAAACCAATTGCTTTGGCTACAAACACCGGTGTAAAAGCTTTTACGACTCGAAGGCATAATGAATCAACTTGGACAAAAACCATATGTAAAGATTAAAAACGTAAAAAATCTATCATTTGTGATGAAAAGTAATATACTTAGGTAGTAAACGTTTTCTTTTTGCCTAAATTTTATTTATAGCGGTATTTTTCATTTTTTAGAATAGGAGTAGTTATTATGGATACGAATGTTCAAAAGCCAGCTACAAACCGCTGGCTAGTGATTTTCGGTACAGTTCTAATTCAATTGGCCGCAGGTTCATTTTATGCTTGGTCAATTTTCAATAATGGTTTTATGCTTAAAACAGGTGGGGTTCCCACAGTTGTTAATGGTGTAAAAAAGATTGTGGGTGGTCTACCTGCTGGATCAGTATCATTTACATTTACTTTGGGTATGTTAGCTTTGTCATTAGCAACTTTGGCTGGTATTCCTTTAGCTAAAAAGTACGGGATTAAGATTATTGCGATTATCGCTTCAATCGTTTATGGTCTTTCAATCTTAGGATTAACGGTAATTGGTAAGGATTCTTCAATCTGGACGCTATGGTTGCTTGGTGGAGTTATCTTGGGGGCGATGAATGGTGTCCTTTACTTAACGACATTGACCAATGCGATTAAGTGGTTCCCAGAGCGCAAAGGGCTAATTTCTGGAATCTCAGTTGCTGCCTATGGACTTGGCTCATTTATCTTTAAGTTTATTGACCAAGCTGTTGCTGGTGGTGCGGGTGCTGTTACTGGCGCCAATATTGACCACGTCCTTACTTGGTGGGGAATCTTGGCTTTGATTTTGGCCGTGGTTGGGTCATTCTTCTTGAAGGATGCACCAGATGATCCAAAGCTTGCATCTGCAAGTGTTGTTAGCTCATCAGACAACGACTTCACTACTGCTGAGATGTTGCACACTTCACAAGCATATTTGTTGTTTGTATGTTTGGTTACAGCAGTTATGTTTATGGGACTTTTGGGTGCAGCCGTAACTAATATGGCTTCACTTGGTACCCATTCACCAGCCGATGTTGCTACTTGGGGTGGTACAACCGCAGCCGCAACCTTCGTTGCTATTGTTGCCTTGCTTAACACAATTGGTCGTTTCGTAATGGGATGGCTTTCTGATGTTATCGGCCGTAAGAATGTCTTCTTCATTACTTATATTTTGCAATTGGTTTCATTGGTTGTCTTAGTTATGACTAAGCCTGGTTCAATGAGTATGGGTATGATGTACACCGTTGTGATTGTTTTGGCCTTCTGTTTTGGTGGTAACATCACAGTGTTCCCAGCCTATGTTGCCGATTTCTTCGGTTTGAAGAATTCAGCCCGTAACTACTCAATGATTTACCAAGGCTTTGGTATTGGAGCAATTTTGGTTGGTTTCCTAATGGCTTCTGGTAATCCATTGATGCCTGCACCTGTTACTTATTCTAACGGCGCAGTTTTGACACAAAACTTTACCTTAGTTTATTGGACTTTGATTGTCTTGGTAATTATTTCGCTAATTATCTTTGCAACAATCAAAAAGCCAGTAAAGAAGGCTTAATTATTAAGCAGTTGAATCATTATGATTTAACTGCTTTTTTGCTGGCATAATTTAAAGGTTTTGCATATAAATCAAACAGATTAGTCATTTTTGTATATTGAAAGCGCTTAGATTCCTACTATAATCAAGGTGTAGACTTTAAGTTGAAGTTGAAAGGGGAGTTGAGATGCGTTACACAAATGGAAATTATGAGGCCTTTGTTCGACCAGCAAAGAACGCTGGTGTTGAGAAAAAAACAGCTCATATTGTTGGGAGTGGTCTAGCTGGTTTGGCTGCTGCAGTCTTTTTGATTCGTGATGGTTACATGCCAGCAAAAAATATTCATATTTACGAAGAACTTGATGAAGCAGGTGGTTCTTTGGATGGGCATTTCATTTCAAATGTCGGTCTGGTAACCCGTGGTGGTCGTGAAATGGAAAACCATTTCGAAACCTTGTGGGATTTGTACCGGAGTATTCCGTCACTAGAAGTACCTGATGCCAGTGTATTGGATGAGTTTTATCGCCTAAATAGTGAAGATCCAAATTCATCAAACTGCCGTATGATTGCCAAGCGGGGTGAAAGAGTACCTGATGACGGTAAATTTACGTTAAGTCGGCAGGCCCAAAAGGAACTCATGGATTTGTTTATGCGTTCTGAAGATCAGCTAATTGGTGAAAAAATTGAAGATGTATTTTCAGATGAATTTTTTGCTTCAAACTTCTGGTTATATTGGAGCACAATGTTTGCCTTTGAAAAATGGCATTCTGCAATCGAAATGCGCCGGTATATTCACCGCTTTATTCACCATATTGAAGGATTACCTGATTTTACAGCACTTAAGTTTACTAAATATAATCAATATGAGTCGCTGGTAAAGCCAGTTTTGGCTTATCTAAAGGACGCAGGTGTTAATTTCCACTATTCAACTGAGGTTAATAATGTCCTAGTTGAAGAAAATAATGCGCAGCTAACTGCTAAGCAACTAATCTTAACGGAGAATGGACAGAGCAAACAAATTAATTTAACCGGCGATGATTTGGTTTTTGTCACGAATGGATCGATTACTGAAAGCTCAACGCAAGGTGATCAACATACACCAGCACCAATTACGCATGAAGCAGGTGGTAGCTGGCGTTTGTGGGAGAATTTGGCTGCCCAATCGCCTAAGTTTGGGCATCCTAGTGTCTTTTATAAGAATTTGCCAGCTGAGAGTTGGTTTGTTTCTGCAACTGTTACTTTCAAGGATGATCAAATTGATCCTTACATAAAGCGACTTACGCAACGTGATTTACGTACTGGTAAGGTTGTGACTGGTGGAATTGTTACAATTAAGGATTCTAATTGGTTAATGAGTTTCGCAATTCATCGTCAACCACACTTTAAGGAGCAAAAGAGTGGCGAGACAGTTATGTGGGTTTATGGTCTATTGTCAAATAAGCCAGGAAACTATATTAAAAAGCCAATTGAACAGGCTAGTGGTGAGGAAATTGTCGAAGAGCTAATGTATCACTTGGGAATGCCAGAGGCAGAGATTCATACATTTGCTGAAAATGCGGTTAATGCCGTGCCGGTTTACATGCCATTTATTACCTCTTACTTTATGTTACGACAACCAGGTGATCGGCCTGCAGTTGTACCTGATGGTGTACAAAATTTGGCCTTTATTGGTAATTTTGCTGAGTCGGCACAGCCTGATACAGTCTTTACAACAGAGTACTCAGTTCGTACAGCGATGGAAGCAGTGTACACTCTGTTGAAGGTTGATCGAGGCGTGCCAGAGGTCTTTGATTCAGCTTATGATGTACGTGAGTTAGCTAAGGCTATGTATTATTTGTCAGATAAGAAACAGATTGCTGAAATGGACTTGCCATTTATTGAAAAGCAGGCCATTGAACATGTATTGAAGAAGTACCGCGGAACCTATCTAGAAGAAATTGCTCGTGGAGCAAATTTGTTATAAAAGTGAAACGAGATTTAAAACACCAAAAAATTGGTATAGCTTTATTATGAGACGTAAATAAAATTGTGTTCAGCCAGTTAAGGGGCTGAACACTTTTTTTGTTAAATTGGTATACTTGGTTTTCTTTGACAAAATATCATACAAAGTGTTTACAATATTTAGAACAACTTACAGAAAAAGTAGGGAACGAATAAATATATTTGTTTAATAACAGATATAAAAGATTTACGAAATAAGTTGGGGGCATATTTTATGGAGAAAGTAAGTATTCAACATTTAACTAAGATTTTTGGTAAGAAAGTAAAACCAGCCTTGAAATTGGTTGAAGAGGGCGTAGCCAAAGAAGAAATCTTAAAACGAACTGGGGCCACTGTCGGCGTGTACGACGCCAATTTGGAAATTGAAGCTGGTGAAATTTTTGTGATTATGGGCTTATCAGGTTCCGGTAAATCAACGCTGATTCGGCTGTTGAATCGTCTAATTGAGCCAACGGCGGGTGAAATTTATATTGATGGTCAAGATGTTTCAAAACTTAAAAAGGACCAGCTATTAGAAGTAAGACGCAAGAAGATGAGTATGGTCTTTCAGAGCTTTGGTCTTTTCCCACAACGAACAATTTTGGAAAATACTGAGTATGGTCTGGAAGTTCAAGGCGTGCCAAAAGCAGAACGGCAGGCTCGAGCTGAAAAAGCACTAGAAAATGCTAATTTGTTAAGCTTTAAAGATCAATATCCAACGCAACTGTCAGGTGGAATGCAACAGCGGGTTGGTTTAGCGCGAGCATTAGCAAATGATCCGGAGATTTTATTGATGGATGAAGCCTTTTCGGCCTTGGACCCGCTGATTCGGCGAGAAATGCAAGATGAACTGCTTGATTTACAGGCAAATTTTAAAAAGACCATCATTTTTATCTCACATGATTTAAATGAAGCTTTGCGAATTGGTGATCGAATTGCCATCTTAAAGGATGGGCAAGTGATTCAGGTTGGAACTGGCGAACAAATTCTAACGCATCCAGCAAATGATTATGTGCGGGCATTTATTGAAGATGTTGACCGTTCAAAAGTTTTGACGGCTGAAAATATTATGATTCCACCGCTAACAACCAATATTGATGTTGATGGACCAACGGTTGCTTTGAAGAAAATGCACGATGAGGAAGTTTCAGGGCTAGTTGCCGTTGATCGTAACCGAAAGTTTAAAGGTTATGTAAGTAGTGAAGCTTTGTACGCTGCACGCCGTGAGAAGAAGCCTTTGGTTGAATCAATTACAGAGATGACAACGATTCCAAAAGATACTTTGGTTTCAGATGTAATGCCATTAATCTATGATTCACCTGCACCATTGGCCGTAGTAGAGGATGGTCGTTTGCTGGGTGTTATTATTCGTGGTCGTGTGCTTGAAGCCCTAGCTGAAACAGAGATGAACATCAACGAGGGGGAATAATATGATATTACTGGGGAGTATGAAAATACCATTGGCGCAATGGGTTGAAACAATCGTAAATTGGTTGACAAACCATTTAGCCGGCTTCTTTAGTGCCATTCAGAGCGGTGGTACAAGTTTTATGGATGGAATTACTGCGGCCTTAACTGCGATTCCATTCTGGATATTTATTTTAGTAATTACAATCTTAGCGGCCTTACTTTATGGGAAAAAGTGGGGCTTCCCACTGTTCGCCTTCTTAGGTCTACTATTGATTGTTAATCAAGGTCTATGGGCTGATTTGATGAGTACAATTACACTGGTCTTAACTGCCAGTTTAATTTCGATTGTCATTGGTATACCATTAGGAATCTGGATGGCTAAGAAAGATACAGTGGCTAAAATTGTTCAGCCAATTTTGGACTTTATGCAAACAATGCCTGGTTTTGTTTACTTGATTCCGGCAGTTGCCTTCTTCGGAATTGGTGTCGTACCCGGTGTTTTTGCATCAATTATTTTTGCATTGCCACCAACTGTCCGATTTGCTAATTTAGGGATTCGCCAAGTACCAAAAGATTTGGTTGAAGCAGCGGATTCATATGGTTCAACTGCATGGCAAAAACTATTTAAGCTTGAATTACCACTAGCAAAGGGAACAATCCTGGCCGGGGTAAACCAAACGATTATGTTAGCACTATCAATGGTTGTGATTGCATCGATGATTGGTGCTCCAGGGCTTGGTCGTGGGGTGCTTTCCGCCGTACAAAATGCTGATATTGGTAAGGGCTTCGTCAATGGATTAGCCTTGGTTATTTTGGCAATTATCATCGATCGCTTTACACAAAAATTAAATCGACCAATTGAAGAGAAGGTTGATCAAAAGAAACAACCTTGGAAAAAATGGGTTGGCCTTGCGACAATTATTGTCTTAGTTGGTAGTGCAATTAGTGGAGCCTTTGTTGCTGGTGAAAAAAGCAATAAAACTGTGAATTTAGTCTATGTGCAATGGGATTCAGAAGTTGCTTCAACCAATGTTTTGGCAGAAGCAATGCGAGAACATGGTTATGATGTTAAGATGACGCCACTTGATAACTCTGTAATGTGGCAATCAGTTGCAACAAAGCAAGCAGATGCAACCGTCTCTGCTTGGTTACCTATAACTCACAAGGCTCAATATGACCAATATAAAAAGGATTTGGATCTGTTAGGTCCTAATCTAAAGGGCGCTAAAACTGGATTAGTGGTGCCGGCTTATTCATCAATTAATTCAATTGAGGACCTTAATAGTCAAGCTGACAAGACAATTACTGGGATTGAACCAGGTGCAGGTATCATGAAATCGGCTCAAAAAGCTTTGGATGCCTATGGTTTGTCGCAACAAGGTTGGCAAATTACACCAGCTTCAACTGGTGCCATGACGATTGCCTTGGCAAAAGCGTATAAGAATCATCAAGACATTGTAATAACGGGGTGGTCGCCACATTGGATGTTCCAAAAATATGATTTAAAGTATTTGAAAGATCCTAAAGGGATTTTTGGTAAAGAAGAAACCCTTAATACAATTGCTCGTAAGGGCTTAAAGCAAGATAAGCCTAAAGTGTATGATATTTTGAAGAAATTCCACTGGTCAAAAGATGATATGGAATCAGTTATGTTAGATATTCAAAATGGTCAAACACCAGAAGCAGCTGCTAAAAAGTGGATTAAAGCACACAAGACCCAAGTTGATGATTGGTTCAAGTAAGTAGATAAAGACTCAGTAGATTACTGGGCCTTTTTTTAATTAAATATAAAGTAGTAAAATGTTGATAGATTATTTAAACTTTTGGAGGCAGCAAAATGTTAAATCATCCGGTATCCGGTTATCATAATTGTTTGAAAAAGGTACCGCTTTTTGCTGGCTTAAATGTTGAAGAGCTAACGTTAATCACAACAATTGTCCAGCAGCGGGAATATCTTAAGGGCAATTTAATTATGCAGCCAGAGCAAGAAGCAAACTTAAAGATTCTCGAAGCTGGTACAGCTAAGATGTTTAGTATTACTAATACTGGCGAATTACAATTCATTCGGCAGATGCGTACTGGTGATTATGCAGGTGAGGATAGTATTTTAAAATCAAGTGCAACGGCTGATGATTTTTATATTGAAGCTTTGAAGCCGTGCCGAATTTGTTATATCCGACAAGCAGATTTTAAAGCACTTTTAGAAAAAACACCTAGTCTAGCTTTAAGGATGTTGGAGTTATATGCACAAAAAATGCAAAAGGCCCAGCAACATATCAGCTATTTATCGCTTACGAATATTGAAAAAAGAGTAGCGCAGTATCTTTTGGATCAAGGACTAACTGAGTTTGTTTTGACGATGAAATTACAAGATTTAGCTGCTTATTTAGGCACTCAGCCGGAAACCCTATCTAGAAAGTTAAAGTATTTTGCTGATATGGGTTGGCTCAATCGTCACGGGAAGCAGATTAGTTTAAAAAATAGGTCGGGGATGGCTGCTTATTACGACTTGATTGCATATAACTAAGTCCTATAATTTTAGTAGCCAATTTTTAATTTAAATATAGTAAAATTAATTATTATCATTCGAGACTAAAGAAAGATTTTGGGGAAGCATAATGTCAATTATTAAAAATCCATGGTTTAAAATTCTTTTGGCGATTATTTTTGAAGATGGTTGGGTTGTGGGGATTAAACACGCGAATAGCTTGGTAACTTGGGGGTTGACTTTGCTGGCTTTAGGCTTGTCATTCTTGCTATTTATGCTTGCAAGTGAGAAGCTGCCAGTTGGTACAGTCTACGCTGTCTTTGTTGGCTTGGGAACGGCGGCAACTGTGATTACCGGTTGGTTAGCTTTTGGGGACCAGCTAGATTTGCCAGAGATATGCTTCTTATTGATTTTGCTAAGTGGAGTTATTGGTTTAAAGTTTATCACAGAGGAGAAAAAGTAGCTTATGGCATGGATTATTTTGATTTTAGCGGGGCTGATGGAAGTTTCTGGTGTCATTATGATTAATGAATGGCAGCGACGTAAAAAGTGGTGGGCAGCCTTGGGCATGGCCCTGGGTGGAACTTTAAGTATTGGCCTTTTGACCTTGGCGATTCGTTCAATCCCAATGGGAACTGCTTATGCAATTTGGACCGGTATTGGGGCTGCTGGTGGTACGATTGCTGGCATGTTTTTATATCATGAATCACGGGATAAGTGGCGAATTTTATTCATCATTTTGATTATTATCGGTGCCGTTGGTTTAAAGGCGACTACTAGTGCTGCCTAGGTTAAATAATGAAGTTTAGGTTGGTGTCAAAATTTTGGCATTGGCCTTTTTATTTTGGTTAGACTTGGTTAATAATTGACAATTATCAGTGTCTTAGTAAAAATGATTGTGCCCATCATAGATATATTTATTTTAGCTTAAAGTAGTGGTTATTAGGCTTAATAAGGGCTATTATATGCTAGTAGAGTACATCTAGTTTATTGAAAAGGTTTAAGCGAATGACTCAAAAATTACGAAAATCAATTAATTTAAAACGATTGATTGGCAAGAGTAGCTTGACCGGGCTAATTCTTTTAATTACCTTAGTTGGTTCAAACGGTGTATCGGCAGCACTTTTACAACCAAAAATACAATCAGCAGCAGGGATTGTGGTTGATGCGCAAACTGGTCAAGTGATACTTAGTAAAAATAGCCAGGAGCGCCTGCCAATCGCATCAATTTCTAAATTAATAGTAATTTATATGGTTCAACAAAAAATTCAAGCTGGTAAGCTTTCAAGTAGCCAAGAAGTTCATATTTCAAATGGGTTAGCTCAATTTAGTCAAAATCATACGGTTGCAAATGTGGCCATGAATACAACCCAATCATATACTGTTTTACAATTGGAAGAAGCTGCGCTCTTACCATCGTCAAATGCTGCAGCAATGGCTTTAGCACAACTTGTATCCGGAAGCCAACAACAATATTATAAGGAAGCAACAGAACTTTTGGCGGCCTGGGGAATAAGACATGTGCAATTATATTCAGCGTCGGGACTAAGGAGTGGAGAGGCTGATTTAACTAACTTACGTAGTGCGCCCCAGACAGCTGACGGGTTGGAAAACACCTTATCAGCCAGAGAAACTGCGTTAATTGCTCAAAAGTTAGTTAATAATTATCCCAATATATTGGCAATCACTAAATTATCGCAGGCACAATTTCCAAATCTACAAGGGGAAGATCGGCCGATTCAAAATACTGATAAGCTATTAGGTAGGACTAACTATGCAATTGAAGGATTAAAGACTGGTACGAGTGCGAATAATGGCGTAAATTTTGTTGGCTATGCAAGAGTCAACGGACGACAAGTTATCACAGTAACTCTAAATGCGCCCCAAGATGCGAACTTTACAGATACGCTAGCAATGTTAGATACGGTCGCTAATGAAACAAAAGTAACTGATTTGACTATGCATACAGCAGTTAAGATTGATAATGCTAAAGTAGCGGCCGGCGAGGTTGCCTTGGTTACAAAGCCAATTGCGGTATACTCATTAAAAACGGCGGCACCACTTAAATTAATTAGCAAACTCACAATGGTAACCAAGCAAACAAAAGCACCAATTGCTAAAAACCAAGAGATTGCTAACAGACGCTTAGTTTTAGCTGACTCGGCACAAAATGATTATCTACAATCACTTCCAGTACTTAAATATCAAGCAAAGAGCAAAATTAATCAGACAAACTTTTTGGTGACTTGGTATCGAAAAATTACAAAGTGAGTAAGGTTACATAGTCTGTATCAAGCCGACTGTGCAACCAAGTTAAAAAAATAACACATAAAAAAGCTTTGCTAGTTTATAAAAACTTGCAAAGCTTTTTATAATTAATAAATTGAATGAATTAGTAAAATAGCAGCTAAGACTTGGAAAGTAATGGTTACTAAACCATAACCCAAGAATTTAACACCTGAAGCACGAATTGTCTGCCACTTAAGGTTAAGGCCAATTCCAGCCAAATTAACGACCCCAAAGAAGCTAGTAACTGCTTTGGCAGAGTGGATGACAGGCATGGGTAAAGTGAAAATTGTACTTAAGAAGAGTAAACCTAAGAAGGTATAAATAAACCAAGGTACCATTTTATGTAGCTTAATAGCTTTCTTTTCACCAACGGCAGTACCATCAGCTGCTTGCCGTTTATGTGCTGAGTTTGACATTGCTAATACAACAACTGATAACAAAAGCACTCGTAACATCTTAAATAGAGTTGCATAGGCAATTACGCTTGGATTTACCAATGAAGCAGTACCAATTACTTGACCAACTGATTGAACAGTTCCACCAATCAAGGCACCAATGAGCAAGTTATTACCATGATAAATTGATGGTCCTAAGATTGGTAAGATAAATAGTAAAACAACCCCAGATAGTGAAACAGTGGCAACTGCTGTGCGACGTTGATTGTCAGTTGCATTAATCTCAGGCGCGACAGCTGCAATAGCACTTGAACCACAGACAGCATTACCAGCCCCCATCAGCATGGCAGATTGGGAACTAACCTTAAAGAGCCGGCCTCCAATAAACATAACAAAGAAAATTGTTGCAGTCATTTGAATGAGAATGAAAACAATTCCCTGCCATCCTAGTGATTCGATGGTGCTTAAGGTTACCTCGACACCAAGAAGGGCGATACCAATTTCAATTGGGTATTTCTCGGCCCACTTAACACCAGGTTCCCAAAGCTTTTGCCTAAGAATAGTATTACCAAGCAAAATACCTAGTAGAAGGGCGATGGCTTCAGCTCCCAAGTGGGGAAGATATTGACTAAGATAGTCGGAAAAAATTGCAACTCCAAGGGTTAATATAATCCCAAGAAGCATTTTTTTGGTGATTTTCATCATGACACCTCTTTCTATATGATAATATAAAGGAATTCCATTAATTAGTAAAATAAATTATAGTTATAAGGTTGATTAATTTATTTAATAGGAGGCGTGATGTTCACTTTATTTGAAACTTTTTTAGCCGTTTATGAAACTAAAAGTTTTACTCGAGCTGCTGACCATCTCTTCGTTTCACAACCGACCATTACGGTTCGGATAAAAAAACTTGAGACAGAATTAAATACGGTTCTTTTTGTCAGAGGAAAGAACCAAGAGATAATGGCAACTGAGGCAGCAGAGATATTTTATGGACGGGCAGTTGAATATTTGGCAGATTGGGATGAGTTACAAAAAACAATTCGCCAGTCAGATGAAGCCCGCAGACCTTTTAAAATAGCGGTTTCGCATAGTGCGGCGACTAGTATTATGCCATTGATTTTTAAGACTTTTATTGCTGACTTACCCAAGTTAGATGTTGAGATAACTTTAAATAATTCAGAAAAGGTTTTTGATTTAGTTAGTAATCATGAGATTCATTTTGGAATTATTGAGAAGCCGATTATGGGTGATCAATTGATTAGCATTCCGCTATTTAGAGATGAATTAGTACTAGCGGGTGATCAGACGAGCGGTATTTTTTTCATCCGCGAAACTGGTTCTGGGGTTAGCCACTACACACAAAAATATCTTAAAGAGCAGCAAATTATTCCTAAAAATCTTATTCGTATGGACAATAACGATATGATTTTAGCGCATGTTAAGGCCGGTTTAGGAGCCTCAATCTTATCAAAGCGATTTATGAGCAATGAAATTCCTTATCAAGAAATTGGGAAGGGTTTTAAACGAATGTTTTATGGTTTAGCTTATGCTGATGAACAAGATTCATTAATTAAAAAGTTAATTGAGCAAATTCGGGCAGTTAGTGAGTTTAATTAAAGTAAAAGCAGTAAAAAGAATTGAATCTTTTTACTGCTTTTACTAGTTCTTATTATTTTATGGAAAACTCAAGGAAAGTGCTAATAACAGAAACGACTAGAATCAAAGCAAAAACAAAGGCGTGAAAACGTTTGTGTTGCATTAAAATTGCAATGTATTCACGTAAAATCGCCGATGGAATGAAATATTTACGCGTTTTAGCGCCTAGACCACTAATATCCAAGCCGGCAAAGAGGGCATAGCCTGTTGCTCGGTAAACGTGATAGTCACTAGTTGAAAAGAGTCCTTTGTTTAGGTCGAGTCCTTTTGCCTCAATCAACTCTTTTGAAAATTGCATATTTTCTAAAGTGTTTAATGATTTTGTTTCACTGAGTAAATAAGCTGGATTATAACTTTCCTGTTCAATGACGTATTCTCGCATAGCTTGTCCCTCGGGAAGTTGCTCGTCTGTACCTTGACCACCTGAGAGGACAATATAGGGAACCTTGCCAGTTAGAGCAATTTGCTTTTTGGCAAAGTTAAGTGCTCGGTTAATTCTAGAAGCTAAGAGTTTTGAAACTTGGTTTCCGTTGATTAGCCCAGCACCTAAAACGATAATATAATCTTTGTTGTACTTTGGTCGTATCATTTTTAATAGTAAGAATGATAAAATGAAAGCTACAAAATTAAATAATAGATAGGCCATGCTTAAGCTTTCAACTGTGTTTAGCAAGCTTATTAACCAACTTGGCAGGACTTTGCGTAAAAGATCGATTAGTAGTGGGTAGACTAGTAGTCCAGTACCAAGTAATAGAGTTAGACTGTTGGCTAAGTTTTTTGCCTCACGACGCCACATTATAATTCCGTTAATTAACAAGAAAAGCCAAAGAAAAATAGAAATAAATAAAAGGGTTACGGCAATCAAAATGACGATTGCTAGCCAAATCATAAATAAGATGTCATTGCCACTTAGCATGATGAGACCAGTAATAGTTAGGCTAAAGATTGCAAGTACAATACTAAACAGGTAGCCATTTAATAGCCGAACATGATTAGAGCGGTATGAACGTATTAAAAGAAAGATAGCCAATAACAAGGCAATAAACAAACCACTAGTTATAGATAAAAGGGCCGTACTATTAGCTAACTCGGGTAGTATTTTTTGATACATAATAATCTCCTTAAAGTCATAATAAATATACCATAAGGGCAGTTCCACTGCTTGTTAAATTGGCTGATAAAATTGAAATACAGTGGAATAACAAAAAGATTGGTAAGCAATTAAGATAAGGCCTTAAAAATTGTCGCTCAAAAGTCAACTTTGTGATAGGTTATTAAATGATGAAATACTCGCTAGATTGGGGAACAAATGAAGAAGCAAACAGATATTTATCAAAAAATTATTTTGGGAATTTTGAGTGCAATCGGTCCTTTAGCAATGGATTTTTTCTTGCCAGGCCTACCAATGATTCAAAAAGAATTTGGCATTACAACTTCTCTAACTCAGTTGACGGTTACAATGTCTTTAATCGGAATCGCTTTAGGACAAATTTTTCTTGGGCCACTAGCAGATCGGATTGGACGCCGCCAACCATTATTGATAGGGATGGTAGTATTTACCCTATCATCGGCGCTAATTGCTGTTACAGATAATATTTATTTCTTTTTGTTAATGCGTTTAATTCAAGGAATTGCCGGTTCAGCAGGAATTGTTCTATCATTAACAATCATTACTGATTTATTTACTGGTAAGGCGTTACGGAGTAATATAACCATTAATCAGGCAATTAATGGGCTTTTTCCAGTCATTGCGCCAATCTTTGGTGCTCTAATTATGCAAGCAACGTCTTGGCGTGCAACATTTTGGGGCTTAGCCCTAATTGGTATCATGCTTTTTTACAGTGTTTGGTGCTATCTTCCTGAAACGCTTGCTAAAGATGAAATGACTGAGCAAAAAACTTCTTTTATTAAAGGTTATCGACAGATTTTTGCTAATCGGACATTTACACGCTTGGTTGTAATTCAAGCTTTGGTCATCATTCCTTTGTTTTCATATATTGCGGGATCAGCTTTTATTTTACAAGGGATGTATCATTTATCGCTAACAAGTTATAGTATTGTTTACGCATTTAATGGTGTCGGGATGATTGCCACAACCTTAATTTCAAATCAACTAAGTAATTATTTTAAAGAAACAACTATCTTGGTTGCCTTTATTTTATATGGCCTTATTGGGGGTGGCTTATTGGCATTGACAATCAGCATTAAGAGCTTAGGCTTATTGGTTATAGCCTTGTTTATGATTGTCTCGGCAGTCGGTGCGTTATTAAATCTCGGTGCTTCACTAGCATTACAAAACTTGGTAGGTGACAAAGGTGCTGGTTCAGCGACATTAGGCGTTAGTCGTTTCTTAGTTGGGGGATTAGTATCGCCTTTGGTTGGAATTATGGGTTCAACTACGATAGTTCCACTTGTCGTAATTGTTTTGTTCAGCCAAATTATTGCTTTACTTTTGGTGGTACGGCATATTACCAAAACTAAGCAAGCAAGGGCTTAAATCCAATAATAGTGTTTATTAATAATAAGATAGGATTAAGAAATCAAAATGGAAAGAATTTTTATCGTTGGGGCAAAGCGGACACCTATTGGAAAATTTGGTGGGGCTTTAGCAAGTTTACAGGCTTCTGATCTTGGTGCGTTAGCCATTGAAGCGGCCTACAAGCAAGCTGGCGTTGAACCAGCAGAAATTGATCAGGTCATTATGGGGAATGTAATCCAGGCTGGTCAAGGACAAAATCCAGCCCGTCAAGCTACTTTAAAATCGGGTCTACCGGTTAAAGTTCCGGCGATTACGATTAATGATGTATGCGGTTCTGGATTAACAAGTATCAATATTGCAGCCAGTTTGATTCAATCAGGACAAGCTGATGTGATTATTGCTGGTGGCATGGAGAGTATGTCAAATGCTCCTTATGTCTTGAAAAGGGATTATGCTGAACAAACTAAGCAAGCTGAAAATTTAATTGATACACTGCAAACAGATGCTTTAATTGATGCTGAGGGGCAATTTAGTATGGGAATAACGGCTGAGAACATTGCAGAAAAATATGCAGTCAGCCGAGATGATATGGATTATTTTGCGGAGCAGAGTCATGCCAAAGCTGTTCTGGCACAGCAGAACGATAAATTTGCTAGTGAACTTGTGCCAGTCACCTTATTTGATGAAAAGGGTGAAACTAAGCAGATTTCGCTTGACGAGGGGCCACGACCTAATAGTACCTTTGCTAAGTTAAGTACTTTAAAGCCGGTTTTTAAAGAAAATGGGACAGTCACAGCTGGTAATGCTTCTGGAATCAATGATGGAGCGGCAGCCTTAGTCTTGATAAGTGAAAGTAGAATGCACGCTTTAAATTTGTCTCCATTGGCTGAATGGAAAAATGCAGCCACAGTTGGCTTGGAACCAGCCTATATGGGGCTAGGACCTTATTATGCAATTAAAGAGATTTTAGCAAAAGCTAATCTATCGCTTTCGGCAATTGATATGTTTGAGTTAAATGAAGCTTTTGCGGCACAAGCGATTGCTAGTAACCGACTGTTAAATCTTGATACTAAAAAAATCAATCCTAAGGGTGGGGCTCTTGCTTTGGGGCATCCAGTTGGGGCTTCTGGTAGTCGAATCTTAGTAACATTAATTTATAATTTGATTGAAAATAAGGCTAAGACTGGTTTGGCTGCACTATGTGTTGGTGGAGGGATGGGTGTAGCAACGCTCATTGAGAATGCAGAGCTTTAAGAGGATTTTTAATTTAATAATTAAGAAATGTGGGTTAGAATTTTAGTTCTAACTCTTTTTTGTAAATAGATGCTTGTCTACTGTAGTTGATAGCTAAGCTATTTAAACTTAATTATCTTTGATGTGCGTTGACAATTCTAATTAGAGTGTGTAACATTCTTCACTAATGGGGAGGGAACTATGACAGAAAGAATTGAACGGCCAATTAAGAATTTAGAGAATGAAAAAATTTTGACTGATTGGTATGAGAGCGCAGGTTACAAGGTCACAGCTAAAACCAAGCAGATAGCAGCAAAGAACGGTAATTCTATATCGCTAAGATATTTAGTGATTGATTAAGTAGCATTTTTACTTTGGTTCATAACGAATTGGAAGCACTGATTTAGTTTTGATGGTTCAGTGCTTTTTTTGCGGATTATGGCGAAAAAGGTACTAATAGTTAATTTTTCATTCAAACAGTTGGCTGGCTTGGTGAAGCGAAACCTTTGCTAGTAAAGACATAATTGGCTATTATGGTTGTTGTAGCAAAAATATGAATGAGATTGGGGAAAGATATGAGTCTTATTTGGGATATGATAGCAATTATTTCAGCGATTAGCTTCGTAATATTTGGCATTTTTTGGTTTGCTTCAGTTATGCGTAGAAATCGGCCTGTTAAAGTTTATGTGATTGCTACTTTAATTAGTGCGGTGATTTTTGCCAGCATGTTTATTTGGTTTCACGCTTTTGGTAGCTAAATTAACACGCTGAGTAAATAAGTGTTTTTGTTGAGTTCCTTAAGTGACAGATTGTTCTTTATAAATTTGCCTTCCTAGTCTACTAATTTTGAAGTGGGTTGGGCATACAACGCTTATCTATGGAAGAATATAATTTTTATGAATCAAGTTGTTATGTATACTTATTTTTCCTTAAGTTAATAATATAAGCCCTACTAGGTTGGTACGTTTCTCTCTAGTAGGGTTTTAAATTTCTTAAATAAGTTTTTTGAATGTGCAGAAGCTAATAACTATAATCCTGATAAGCGTTCTAGGGAGTAAGTTCTAAAATAACTTAGTTATAAAGAAAACCTGATAAATTTAATGGTAAATTACATTATACAAGCTCAAACATATAGATGATGAAAAATTAAAATCAAAAAGTTGGATTGAATAGCTAAAATACTGACGCATAGTCAGTAAGTAAATTAGGGCATTTTTTTATTTTTTGATACAATAATTTTAAAGATTACGCTTTTAAGAGCTAGTTTCAAAAACTCAAAGGTAGTGAATTAGGGTGTTTACCAAGTTGAGCGATGAAATTATTCAAAAGGGAGGAAGAAGCATAATGCCAGAGTTACCTGAAGTGGAAACGGTCCGACGTGGACTAGAACAATTAGTTGTTGGTAAAACAATTATTGGAACAGAAGTTCGTTGGGAGAAAACAATTAGCGGCATGGCGCCAGAGTTATTTAATCAAGCATTAGCTGGTAAACGAATTTTGAATATCAAGCGGCGAGGGAAATACTTGATTTTTAATTTTACTGGTGAGCTATCTATGGTTTCTCATTTAAGGATGGAGGGTGCCTACTATACAGTGCCCGAAGGCACACAGCCTGGTAAACATGACTTAGTTACTTTTCATTTGGATGATGGCACTGATTTATTTTATCGTGATACCCGTAAGTTTGGGCGAATGGTCTTAATTGATAGTGATAAGGTAATGACTGTAGGTGGGTTAGCAACAATAGGCCCTGAGCCCACTGAGCAGACACTGACATTGGACTATATGATTGATGAATTTAAACATAGTAAAACACGGCTAAAGCCCTTTTTATTAGATCAAAAGCATATTGCTGGCTTAGGGAATATTTATGTTGATGAGACTTTATGGCAGAGTAAATTACACCCAAAGACACCAGCA
The DNA here is from genome assembly GCF_000691805.2 of Weissella oryzae SG25. GTDB lineage: Bacteria > Bacillota > Bacilli > Lactobacillales > Lactobacillaceae > Weissella > Weissella oryzae. Next base: position 166,197 of record NZ_DF820485.1, read on the forward strand.
AATCTAGTGAGTGTCACAGAGCTCGCTGAACTACGAAAAAATATTATTAACGAGTTAGCACGAGCAACTGAGCATCATGGTACAACCATTCATTCGTTTACAAATGCTTTTGGAGGAGCTGGTGGCTTTCAAAATGAGCTTCAAGTTTATGGCCGAGTAGGAGAACCTTGTTTACGTTGCGGGACACCGCTAGAAAAAATTAAAGTTGCGCAAAGAGGGACGACTTTTTGTCCGGTTTGCCAAGTAGAAAGGTCTAAAGATGATTAAAGTTGGGCTAACTGGTGGAATTGCCTCTGGCAAATCCTTAGTGGCTAGTTATCTAGCCCAAAAGGGGCTACCAATTATTGATGCAGATCTTATTGCACGTGAAATTATCAAGCCGGGTATGCCAGCTCTATTAGCAATTAAAGAAGTTTTTGGTCATTCTGTTTTTAATGCGGATGGAACATTAAACCGCAAGGCCTTGGGAGAATTTGTTTTTTCTAATGCTCAGGCTTTAGCAGATTTAAACGCGATTACCCACCCTTATATTTATAGTGAGATTAACCGCCAACTTTTACAATATCAAGAAGCTGGTAATCAGTTGGTGATTTTAGACATTCCTTTATTATACGAAAGTGGTAATTTAGCACAGGCCCAGCCAGTAATTGTTGTAACAGTTTCAGCAGAAATACAGTTAGAGCGTTTAATGCAGAGGAACAATCTAACAAGAGTTGCTGCGCAACAAAGGATTAAGGCGCAAATGCCTTTGGCTGAGAAAGTTGCGAAGGCTGATTTTGTGGTGGACAACAGCGGTAGTATGGATGAAACATACCGACAAGTTGATCAAATTATTGATGCAATCAAAAGAAATAATTAAAGGAGGCAAGCCGGTATGTTTAATTTGAATCAACGTTTTAGAACTGTGCGAGTAAGAGCAATCACGGCAATTGAACAAGAAGCATTAACTGTATTATATTTACCAATTATTGGTCGAGATGCTTTTTCGATTTACATGGCCTTGTACTATCAATTGCCAAGTTCAAGTCCACAAATACGACATGCAGACTTGTTTGATCAGTTGGCGATTGATCAAGCCAAATTTAAGGCTGCCCGTGAAAAATTAGAGGCTTTAGGTCTTTTACAAACTTATCAACAGGATTTACAAGCCGGTACACAATGGGTATATAAAGTATTTATGCCCGAAGTACCACAAACATTTTTAGCAGAGCCATTATTGGCATCGTTATTAGCTCACTATTTGGGGGATGGTGCATATGCCGAGATTGTGAGTCGATATACAGCTTCAAATGTTGAAATTGCTGGCGAAAATATTACCAAATCCTTCTTTGAAGTGATTGGTACAAATTCCTTCGAGCATATAACGACTAGTATTAGTGAAAATGCATACCAAGAAAAGGCAATTATAAATTTCCATGTTAAAGCTGACCAACAAATCGATTTAACTTTGTTGACAAATTTACTGCAAAATAATGGGGTAACAAAGGCTGATTTGTTAAAGAATACGAATGAATTACAACTATTGAAACAGTTGTATGCTTTATCGGACTTAGAGTTAGCGCGTAACATTCAAAGTACTTTGCAGGCAGATGCTAAAATTAATATAAATGCTTTGCAGAGTAAATTGGCGAACGATTTTAGTCAGACTCAGTTACCTAAAAAAACGGATAGTGTAAAAAAAGTACCAGTTAAACTAGAACAGAAGAATAACCAACCATTAACGGCAGAACAAAGTCTATTAAAAGCAATTAAGGATCTATCTCCACTTCAGTTTTTAGCAAAATTGCGCAAACAAAAGAATGGCTTTGTAACAGATGCTGAACAAAAGACAATCACTAAGTTGGTAAAAGAGCAGTATTTACCAACTGAAGTTTTAAACGTGGCAATTTATCAATTAGCAGCTCGTGAGGATCGGGCTTCTTTGAGTCAGGCTTTATTACAGGCGATTGTAAATGATTGGCGTCAGGTTGGTATAACTGATGCAAAAGCTGCTTTTACTTATTTAAATAAGCGTAATACGCATAAAGGTGCCGACACTCAAAAGAGTAATAGAGGACGTAAAGGATACACAAGTCGGTCAGCTATAGTCAAAGAAACACGTCCAGATTGGGAGAAACAGACAGTTGCCCCAGTAGCATCAAATGAATTAAGTGCAGCACAAAGCGCACTGGCAGCTTTAAATGCAAAGATTAAGGCTGAAAAGGAGCAAAATAATGGCTGATCGAATTTTTTCAGATAAGAGTGTGCAAGGTGGTCAAATGGATTTAGGGCGAGCAATGCGTGAAAAAATGCAAGAACTTAACTTAAATCCTTCTTTAGCAGCAATTAAGCAGATGGTTTTGGCTGATACAACAATTCAAGAATTTATTACAAATAACCAAGTTACACCAACAATTGTCAATCGTGATTTTGCAGTTTTGTATGAATATTTTAATCAACAAAAGCGTGCGCAAAGTGGACAAGCAGTTGTGCATCAAGGGTATCGACCGGTATTAACCTTATCGGCGGACCAAATTGTTATCTTATATCAACCAGATGAACAGACCATAGCTAGCCAAAAACTAAAAGCACAAGGGCAATTAGTTCAGGCCATTGGTATGCCTAAGCTGATTGAACGGGCCCAACTATCTGATTATGATGCAAAAGCCGATGCAGGTCGGCAAGTTGCTTTTACGCAGGTTGTAAGCTTTATTACAGAATACTTAGCAACACCTAAACAATTTCATCGGGGACTTTATGTCCATGGTTCTTATGGGATTGGTAAAACCTATTTAATGGCTGGAATGGCAAATCAATTTGCTTCAGCTGGTGTAGCTGTTACATTGGTGCATTTTCCAACTTTCACTAATGAAATGAAAGGAGCCATTGAAACTAATAAAGTTGCTGAAAAATTAGCTGCCGTTAAGGTTGCCTCAATCTTAGTGTTAGATGATATTGGAGCGGAGTCGATGAGTGCTTGGATTCGGGATGATATTTTGGGGGTAATCTTAGAATATCGAATGCAAAATGAGTTGCCTACGTTCTTTACGTCCAACTTTTCAATGGCACAATTAGAAAAAGAACATCTCTTAACGACACGAGATGGACAAGAGCCAGTTAAAGCTGAACGTTTAATGCAACGCATTAAGTATTTGGCAAAGGAGGTTATGATGTCTGGTTCAAATCGGCGTCTAACAGATTAATGATTAATTTTTTGCGGATATACCGGCTAAAAATAATGCAGTTTACGGTGCTAATATTCTTGGCAGTAGGGAGCTACGTTTTTTTTAACAATAATATGCAAATGTATCAGCAACCAATGGGGGTAGTGACACAGATTGTAAAAGATAGCAAAAGCACCCAAAGTGATCAATTTGATAATCAAGTAACTCAGCATGAGCAGTTTGTACGTGTGCGCATGGCTAATGGTAAAAATATTGGTAGACAGGTTGAGCTAGTGAATACTGCTGATTCAGCACAGGCAATTACGCAAATCTTAAAGGTTAATGACCGTATTTTTTTGCAGAAGGCTGATAATGATGTTTGGCAATTTTCAACAATGAAACGTGATCAATTTTGGGTTCCAATATTGATATTAATCATCGGTAGCTTAGTTTTAATGATGGGTAAAGCTGGTCGATTAACTGCTTTGTCCTTACTAATCAATGTTAGCCTTTTTGTTTTGGTTGTTTATATTGATTTACGGTTGCCTGATGGTAATATTTTTTGGCTTTTTGCCGGTTTTGCGCTGATCACTTCGATTATTACTTTAGGCTTAGTCTTGGGGATTCGAACAAAGTTGATGTGGACGGTTATGCTAACTGTGATTACGACTTCAGCTTTGGCAATGTTCTTAGCAAATTTAGTTTTCAATTTAACTAATAGTAATGGTCTGCACTTAGAGTTAATGGAGTACATTACGCAACTACCAAAACCATTGTTTTATGCAATGACCTTAGTGGGTGTGTTGGGAGCAGTCATGGATGAAGCAACTGATATGATTGCTACACTCTTTGCGTTGATGCAAGAGAATCCTGAAATTTCTTTATCAGCTTTGGTTAAGGCCGGGCGACGAGTTGGTCAGGAAATTTTTGGAGCTCTAACAAATGTACTTTTTTTAATTTTTATTGCTGAAGAAATTCCAATGGCAATTTTGTATCTACATAACGGTAATACCTGGTCTTTTACCTATATGCAGAATATGTCTTTGGGAATGATTCAAACTTTAATCTCGGCAATTGCCATTGTATTAACAGTACCAGTAGGGATTGGCTGGGTCGCTTTATTAAAGTACCTTGGCCAACGAAAGGGGGCTTAGCATGACCGTCACAGTTTTGTTGAGTATTATCCTTTTTAGCTTAATGTTTTTAGTTGGTGGATTTAAAGGTATTGGTGCCTTTATTTCGCTCTGGTTAAATTTTGCAATCTTAGTTGTAATGATTACAGCAATTTCATTTGGCTTTAATGCAACCTGGATTTTAATTATCGGTGGGGGTATTGTGTTATTGATTACAATTTTGAGTACTGGAGCAAGTGAGCAAGTGACGGCAAACGCTCTGTTAGTTGCAATTGTAATTATGCTTATATTGGCGGTTCTGATTTTTCCACTTGAACATTTGGCAATGGCTCAAGGCTTTGCTGAACAAAATTCAGATTCTTTGGAAGGCCTCTCATTAGGAATTAATATTAGCTTTGTGACTATTGGGGTAGTTGCCGCACTATTGGCAACACTTGGTGCAATTGCTGAGGCAGCAGTTGCTATTGCTACGGCAATTGAGGAAGTACGTGAGAGTCAGCCAGATATGAATTTTCAAAAATTTGTCTTAGCCTCTACGCGGGTTGGTCAGCAGATCGTTGGTACTGCGGTAAATACTGTCTTGTTTGGTTTTATGGCTGATTTTTTAAGTTTAGCGATTTGGTTTGCGAAATTAAATTATAGTTTAGCAACAATTATTAATTCAAAGCTTTTTGTTTCAGCGATGTTATCCTTGTTATATGCAATTTTGGGGGTTATTTTAGTATTACCTCTGATGATTGGCTTATATCGGTGGCAAGAACACTTGAAAAAAGAGCGTAAAAATTAAGCTATACGGCCTTTATTTTGATACCATATATTAGAAATATATGGTATCATTGGGCGTATTAGCCATAATTTATTGGTATTTTATTAGATTATTAAAGAAAGAGTTGGGTGACCAGATGAGCAATATCCTTGTAGTTGAAGATGAGGTGAATTTGGCGCGCTTCGTGGAATTAGAATTACAGCATGAAGGCTATGAAACGCATGTTGAGGACAATGGGCGCGGTGGCCTACAGGCAGCTTTAGATAATGATTATGATTTAATTTTATTAGATTTAATGCTACCAGAGCTTAGTGGCCTCGAAGTTGCACGGCGTTTACGCGAAGTTAAAAATACACCAATTATTATGATGACCGCACGGGATTCAGTAATTGATCGTGTTTCAGGTTTGGACTATGGTGCAGATGATTATGTAGTTAAACCCTTTGCAATTGAAGAATTATTAGCTCGAGTTCGCGCTTTGTTAAGACGGATTAATATTGAGACTGAAGAGCATAGTACTCATCAGAGTGTGGTTAAGTATCGAGATTTAACCGTTGAAAAAGAAAACCGGATCGTACGGCGGTCAAATGAAATTATTAATCTAACAAAGCGTGAATACGAATTATTGCTTATTTTAATGGAAAATATCAATGTTGTACAAAGTCGTGAAGATCTTTTGAAAAAGGTCTGGGGCTACGATTCACAAATTGAAACCAATGTTGTTGATGTTTATATTCGTTATTTACGTAATAAAATTGATTTAGCCGACTCACATGCATCATATATTCAGACCGTGCGCGGCACTGGATATGTAATGCGGCAGTAAGGAGTTCCCCCAATGGCCGAAGAAACCATTGTTAAAAATACACCACAGCGTAGGATGTCGCTGCGCTGGAAATGGGCGCTCGGTTCAGCTGTTGGTGTTTTTTTAATATTTATGTTATTTGCGTTATTTTTGAATATTGCTTTTTCAAATGAGCTTGTACATAATGAAAAGCTACAGATGCAGCACTCAGCATTAGTAATCAAGCAACGGCTTGGTAATTTAGATAAGGGTGGATTAGATCAGCAATCAATCGACCATTTATTAAGCACAAAGGGCACTGATTTTAGTGAGATTACTGATGACCCCATTGCCATGAACGTTTCCAAACCAGGCTATCAAATTGCTTTATTCAAAGTAAACGGGCAGCAAGTTTATCCAAAACAAGCAACCGACCTTCGTGTTAAGCCGGGTGAGAAGCATGATTTTTATTTTGAACACAAAGTTTTAAATTTAAAGGGAAATTTGTTCTGGCAAGAGGCACTTTATAACAATGCCGGGCAAAAATTAGGCTATATTGTAACTCAAAATAATTTAGCAGTTGTCCATAAAATCTTCCAACGGATTTATTTAATTAGTGGCCTATTAATCGCAATTGGCCTAATGTTAATTGCGCTCTTTGGATACTGGTGGTCCGGGCTGCTCCTACAGCCAGTCGCCGACATTCAAAAGGTTGTTGACCATCTAAAAGAGGATCCACAGGCACCAGACAGGGTTATTATTCAATCGCGCTTTCATGATGAGTTAAGTTCATTAGCAGAATTAGTAAATGATATGTTGAACCGCATGCAACGCTTTATATTGCAACAACATCAATTTGTTGAGGATGTTTCGCATGAATTGCGAACACCAGTGGCAATTGTAAAAGGGCATATGGAATTGTTAAACCGTTGGGGTAAAGATGATCCGGCAATTTTGGCTGAGTCGATTACTGCTTCTTTAACAGAGATGCGGCGGATGGAAGGGTTAGTCCAAGAGATGCTTGATTTGACACGTGCAGATCAGGTCGAATTAACCTTTACTGAAGGGGATACAGATGTTCAAGATGTAATTCATTCAGTTTATAATAATTTTAAGATGATTTATCCTGAATTTACCTTTGGGTTAGAGGACGATTTAGAAGGACCCACGATTGTTAATATGTCGCGCGATCATTTGGAACAAATCTTAATTATATTGTCTGACAATGCTGTTAAATATAGTCGTAAACGCCAAGAGGTTCACTTTGCAGCCTCCTCAACAGGACCAGTCGTGATGCTAGCAGTGCAAGACTTCGGTGAAGGCATCAAACCACAGGACGCTGAACGAGTCTTTGACCGCTTTTATCGCGTTGATAAGGCTCGCTCACGTAAACAAGGAGGAAACGGTCTAGGCCTTAGTATTGCCCAGAAACTAATCGAAGGTTACGGCGGACATATTGAGCTAGAATCAGTCTTAGGGCAAGGATCGATTTTTAGAATTACCTTGCCAATTAAAGCTAAAAATAAATAGAGTCTAACCTTGGTCGCTTAAATTTATCTAGCAGCCAAGGCTTTTCTTTTAAAATAATGGGGTAGCAAAATGATTATTAAACATGCAATTTTACATATTTTAGATAAGGACGCTGGCCATTTAGTAACATCGCAAGGTGAACTAAATTTGACGCAAAGTGGTGTTCATGAATATTTGGAAAAATTATTGGAAAAATTAAATCAAGGTGATGTGAAAAGTGGCCAATTACAAGCAGATGATTTCTTATCTGCCTATGTTGATAACAATAATACGCAGACTTTTGCCGAAAAAACCGGACAGCTAGCCGAAAAATTGTTTGAAACCATTGCAGCAGCAGAAGAAGTTCCCGCCGGTGATATGCTAAGCTTGGAATATTCAGAAGGGCAAGATGATTTTTTTGCATTATTGAAACTAAATTTCGCACCCCGGTATGCTCATAACGTTGAGTATGAAGATGATATGATGGTAAACAAACTAGTTTTGAATCAAGCGGTTCTACCAGCTGCTAGTCAACGACCTGATGAAGGCATCGTAGTAAACTTAATGACAGGTGACTATGTATTGATTGAGAAGAATTATTTGATTGACGGGCATCGAGTAAACAATTTTTCAAAACGCTTCTTAGAGTTAGAACCAGCCAACTCAAATAAGGTACAACTAACAGAGTTAAAGAAAGTAATTAAAACCGTAGCTGATAAGTATGATTTACCTTTACACGAGGCTTATGCAAATACGCAAGAAGGCGTCTTTGAGCAAATTTCAGAGGGTGAAACGATCAATATTAAAGAAATCAGTCATAAAGTCTTTAAGGAAAATATAGCCGCACAGACCGATTTTCAACAAGTCGCTAATGATAAGGAGCTGGATCAAGAGATTATTTTAGCCAATCCAATGAAATATGAGAAAAAATTTGCAATTCAGCGTTTTAAATTAGATTCTGGTATTGAAATTTCAATTCCAACAAATATTTTTCATGATAAAAGAAAAGTCGAAATTATAAATAATCCGGATGGTTCTTTATCATTACTAGTAAAAGATATTGAAAGTATAATGAATACCTTCAATGGGTAGGCATTAACAGTTGAATTTAAATTAATCATTTTTGATATGAATTAATTTAGTAATTGAAAAGAAATACTGGATAATTATAAAAAAACATAGGTTTTTCAGATTGAATTCTAATAAATTTGCAATTTTTTTGTTAAAGGGGTAAAGTAATATAAATTGTTTTTGGTGAATTTTTTTCATAGTTTAAGTTTTAGGAGAATTGTTTCGTATGGATAAGAAACGAATCGGTCAAGGCGCCTTAATAATGATGATTTTTACATCAGTATTCGGATTTGCCAATGGGCCAGTTGCCTTTACCCAAATGGGTTATGCTTCAATTATTTGGTATTTGATTGGTGGGGCTTTGTTCTTCCTACCAACATCATTGATGTATGCTGAGTTTGGAGCTGCATTGAAGGAATCTGAGGGTGGAATCTATTCTTGGATGGAAGCTGGTATTGGTGCACGCTGGGCCTTTGTCGCTACCTTTATTGTTATTGCATCTTGGATTATCTGGATGATTAACGTTTCGCAAAAAGTTTGGATTACAATCTCAACTTTACTTTTTGGTTCTGACACAACAGAGACCTGGTCATTGTTTGGTATGAATGGTTTGCAAACCGTTGGTGTATTAGCAGTTATTTTCGTAGTTATTGTTGCAATTTTGGTTAATCGTGGTGTTCAATCTGTTGCTAAGATTTCATCAGTTGGTGGATTGTTCGTTATGGCCTTGAACCTTATCTTGTTGTTTGCTTCAATCGTTATCTTAATTGGACATCATGGAGTGTTCCAAGAGCCACTTAAGGTTAGCTCGTTTGTACAATCATCAAATCCCTCATTCCATAAGCTAAGTCAAGCAATTCAATTTGCTCTTTATGGTATTTTCGCATACGCCGGTTTGGAACAAATGGGTGGTGTGATGAAGGATGTCGATAAGGCTGAAAAGACTTATCCTAAGGCCGTTTTGATTTCAACCGTTTTGATTGGTGTTGGTTATTCACTATCAATCTTCTTGTGGGGTGCATCTTCTAATTGGTCAGCTTTGTTCCACAATAAAGCTGTCAACCTTGGAAACATCACTTATGTCATGATGAGCAATCTAGGATATCAATTGGGTAATGCCCTAGGTATGGGTCATGGCGGTGAAGTATTGCTTGGACAAATCTTCACCCGTTTCGCTGGTTTGTCAATGTTCATGGCTTATACAGGTGCCTTCTTCGTGCTATCATACGCACCATTGAAGTCATTTATCATGGGTTCTCCAAAGGAAGTATGGCCAGAGCGGATGCGTCGTTTGAACTCACATGGTGTACCTTCATTCACCATCTGGGGACAAGCAATCATCGTTGCAATTTTGATTCTAGCAATTGCCTTTGGTGGTAATGGTGCAACGCAACTTTATCAAGTATTGACGAATATGAGTAACGTTTCTTCAACCTTGCCATATGTCTTCCTAATTTTCGCTTTCCCCATGTTTAAGCGTCTAAATAATGTTGACCGTCCTTTTGTTTTCTACAAGAGTAAGGCAGCAACTTGGATTGTGACACTACTTGTTGAAGCTTTGGTTATTGTTTCAATCGTCTTGACGATTGTGGCTCCATTCCAGATTAAAGATTACTTTGATGGAATTTGGACCGCTGCTGGACCAATTGTCTTTGGAGCAGTCGCCTTAATCATGTTTGAAATTGGTGAGCGTCGAGCAGGACACAAGCTATAAAGCATAGTTAATAAAGGAATATATTTAAGAAGAAACTCAATGTGTGGTTTATCTTGAATGCCTATAAACGTCTATTCACAGCAATGCGAATAGACGTTTTTTTAGCTATAATTACATTGAGGTATATTTACCCTAGTAGATATAAGGGACCGGTTATTTTTGAATGAATGACAAAACTAAACTAAATTCATAATGTGGTTATTCAGTTAAATAGATGTGCTATAAAAGTATAAGCATACTAGCTAGTAAGAATAATGTGTAATTTGCTGTAAAAAAAGCATCTGTTAGTGTTAAAATCTAACAGATGCTTTTTACCAAAGTAATTATACAAATAATTGATAAATTTTTAATAGTAAGTTTGTATCGTACATAACAAAAATTCCAATGCCAATATAGATTACTCGTGTTAGTGGTTCACCATACCTATCAAAGATTGACTTGATAATCTTAGTTCTGCCAGTATAAAAAGCAAGTATATTAGTTAATAAGGCTAGTACTAGGAAGTATAGACCGCCCAAGAGTGACTCGGTTAAATTAAGGGTGGCAAGCACTGGAATATATAAAGCCAAATTATCTGCGCCACAAGAAATAAGGTATATAAAGAAAACGACAAAGATTGTTTTATGTGGATTATTGTTCTCAGCAACGGTTTCTTCCTCACCGGGTTTAATACCAAACCAGATGGGGACTAAACCTAAGATTCCAATTGTCCAAGTTGGAATGAATGCTTGGATCGTTTGACCAGCAATGGTGCTTAAGATGTATAATAAAACAACACCAGCTGCATACCCCCAAAAAGTATCTTTAAATCTATATTTTTGTAATAAAAATATCAGTATTAAGAAGAAATCTAAGTTGGCACCAATAAATAATGTTGTTAGTAATGTTATGTTCATTATTTGACCTCTAAACGCATTCTATTTTGGTTATATAATAACATGGTTATATGTTTAAATACAGAACAAGGTAAGTAAAAATGGATAAAAACGAAAAACTTGTCATTAATAAAGCTGAAAACGTCTTAAAAGTTTTAAGTAGTTCGACACGGATGAATATATTACTTTTATTAGAACAAAAGCCGATGACAGTAAATGAATTAGTTGAGCAATTAAAAATATCGCAACCAGCCGTATCTAAGCAGTTGCGATTATTAAGGGAGTATCAAATTGTTTCCTTTAATAAGCAAGGCAAGGAAAGTTTATATGGTCTTGAGGACTTACATATCTTAAACGTAATTAATTCTACAATGGAGCATGCTAAGCATGTCTTAGCTAAAGAAGATTGTAATTTAGCTGCAAAATAGGGAAATACATTTAATAAATTTTATGAAAATAAAAAAGGTGGTCTGTTTCTAAATTTGAAGCAGATCACTATTTTTTAAAGCGGGTGTTATTAGCCTGTGAATAAGTAGGCAATAGCGTTGAAATAGCTTAGAAAGCATATAAAACAAGTATCTAATTAATTCTTTACCCGCTTATTAGCCTTAAGCAAGAAGGCAAAGAATATACCGACTACACCGATTATCGTTGAGATAAGTAAGGCAGCATGTGCACCATTTAACATTGCAACCTTCATACCATGAATGAAAGCCTCGGGATGAACTTTTAGTAGGTTCTCGCTAGGAGCGGTTGAAGATGAAACATTCTGCATTACAGAAACAAGTGCAGCAGTTCCAATTGCGGCGCCTACTTGGCGTACCACATTGTTGCCAGCGCTTCCATGACTAATTAAGTCTGGTGTTAGTGAGTGCATGCCGACAGTTCCGGCTGGCATCATCGCAAATGTTAAGCCAACATTACGTAGGGCATATATGCTAATAACTGCCCAGATTGGTGTGTTAAGGTTGATAGTTAATAGAATTAAGGTACTTAGCGTCATAACGGAAATTCCGACGATAATGCTTAAGCGACCTAGATTTTTTTGGACTAATTTACCGGATAGTGGTGCCAAAATGAACATGACAATTGCACCAGGTAAGAGGGTTAGACCTGATTCTAAAGCGGTAAGACCACGGACATTTTGCAAATATAGAGGTAAAATAAATTCAACGGACACCATACTGATTTGTGCGACAGCACCAATGATGGCCGCAACAGTAAAGTTACGATTAGCAAAAATTTTTAGGTTTAGCATTGGGTTACTGATTGTTAATTGGCGCCAGATAAAGATGCCAAGAATTACGATACCCAAAATTAAGGTTGATAAGACTTTAAAGCTTGACCAACCATTGTCAGCAACAAGGGAAGCGCTATAAAGGATGCCACCAAAGCCAAGAGTAGAGGTAATTACTGAAAGAACATCCAACTTGGTATCCTTATGAGGAATAACATCAAACATGTACATTGCTGCCAAGATTATATCAATTACTAATAGTGGAATGATAAGACCAAAGATTGCCTTCCAACTCAATGAATCGACAATGTATCCGCCCAAAGTAGGGCCGATTGAGGGGGCGATTCCAAAGACCATACCCAATAATGTGGTAGGGGTTCCACGGTTCTCTTTTGGATAAACTGAAAATAAGATTGCCATTGTAAGCCCAGAAATTATTCCGGCCCCAGTTGCTTGAATCAAGCGACCGATTAGTAAAAATGTAAAGTCATTTGCTAGATATGCAACCACTGTACCAATTAAAAAGATGGTCAATGAAACAATCACTAATTTTTTAGTATTGAAACGGTTAGCAAACCAAGCGGAAATAGGGATTAAAATGCCACCGATTAATGAATAGCCGGTTGATAGCCATTGAACATTTGATAGACTAATTTTTAAATCACTGATAATCGTTGGTTGAGCTACAGATAGAATCGTTTGATTCAACATAGCGATAAAAGCACTGATAATTACAACCGTTACTAATAAGCCACGGTTATAATCTTTGTTTAAATTTTTCATTTTTGAATTCTCCTTTTATCAAGTTCGGCGCCGAATTTGATAAATAGAATTATAGGTGTTAGTTTCTATATGTCAACATATTAGATGACTTATTTGAAAAAGGAGCCGTTGGTTATTATGGATGAAGCAAGTCAAATAGCAAGGTTGTTACGCAGTGTATTAATGAAGCAGCGTCAGCAATATGATCAGCTATCACAAGAATATGATATTTCTAGGACACAGGCTAGGACGCTCTCTTATGTTGCTAAGAATCCAGGTTTGAATCAAAAGCAAATTGCCGAATATCTTAGCGTTAGAGGGTCAAGCACATCTGATTTACTTAAAGACCTTGAAGCCGATGATTATATTGAGCGCTATGCTAGCAGGGGAACTAAAGATCGATCAAAAAAGATCTATGTTACTGCAAAAGGTCTAAAATTAATCGAGCGCCTAGACAAACTATTTATTGATATTGATGGAAAGCTAATTGCGGGTATTTCCAAAGAAGACACGGTAAATTTGAAGCGGATATTATCAATGATGGATAATTTTTTAGAGAGTAATTTAACGAATTAATGTTTGGTCGTGGTGGATTAAATTTACTTTTAGTGTATAGTAATTAGGCTTGTAGCTGATTTTGCGACTGATATTTTATGTCGCATTTATATGGATGCTTTTCAAAGTACTGCAAGGTGATAACTATACGATGTGAATACTTTTTACCAGAGCTAATCGGTTAATTAACAGCAAGACTTGCTTAATCTACAGGTATTCTTCGTTGATAGAGTTCAAACAATATAGTAAGTTTTTTTATGCGTAAGTTAGGGTAATAGCTAATAAAAGTTTGGGTATTTTCAAGCCTTTAGACTAGCGATATGTTATAATTTATTCTATCGATTTAATAAAGTAAATGATTTGAAGGAAGTTAAAGAATGAAGATTAAAGGGATAACCCCAATATTACTTGTTGTGTTAGTTGTTCTGTTGATTACAGGTAAAATTGGTTTTTTGCAAGGACCACTGACCACTTTTATGGAATATGTTGATCATTCAATTGGTGGGGTTAATGCTATCGGTTGGTCTATCGTTATTTTGACAATCGTAGTACGGACGATTATGCTACCATTAATGGTGCATCAACAAAGACTAGCAACGATTCAGCAAGAAAAGATGCGGATGCTACAACCACAGTTGTCAAAAGTACAGGCAGCACAAAAGGCTGCAACAACACCTGCGGATCAGCAAAAAGCTAGTGCAGCTATGATGTCAATTTATCGTGAGAATAACGTTTCACTGCTTGGTGGTATGAATTTTGCGGCTTTAGTTATTCAATGGCCAATCTTTTTCGGTTTGTATCGAGCAATTCAACATGCCCACGGAGTTGGTAATGCGGCCTTCTTTGGTATTACATTAGGCGAGAAGAGTATTACTCTGGCAATTGCTACAGCTGTCGTCTATGCACTGCAATCATGGCTATCAATGATTGGCGTACCCAAGGAACAAAAGAAGCAAATGGCAACAATGATGTATATCATGCCAGTTATGATGTTCTTTATGACTTATATCACTAATGCCGGTATTGCTTTGTACTTCTTTGTTGGAGCTATCATGGTGGTTTTACAAACGTTGATCATCGTAATTTGGCGACCACGCTTACGGCGTAATGTTGAAAGTAGCTTTGTGGTTAAAGATGTCGCTGATGATGCCTTAGCCGGACGACTAAAGTCTGATGCACCCCAAGGTGCTTTCGCACGTGCAATGCAACAAGCCCAGCAAGCAGCTTCGCAAAATGAGCAGACGCAGGAGCCAAAAGACATTGAGGCAACTGAACATGAAACAACGGATCAAAAGGTAGCTAACCGGGAACGTAATGCCGGTAAACAACAAAGAGATTCAGAATAAATAAAAAATAGGTTACCTCAGATGAGGTAACCTATTTTTGTGTAGAACTAACTTAAATGAAGAAATTTTCGCTTAGGCCGACTAAAAGTAAAGCCTTCGCCCAAGGTTTCTTGTACATTAATAATTGTAACAAAGGCACGTTCGTCAACCTCAGCGATAATCTGGCGAACGGTTGCCATTTCTGAAGAATCTACAACTGCATAAACAACTTTTTGTTGGTTATGGGTATAACCACCTTCCGCTGTTAAGAGTGATGTGCCACGGCCTAAACTATCCATGATTGCATGGCTCATTTCTTCTGGCTGACTAGTGAAAATCATAAAGGCCTTGGCTGGATAAGCACCCTCTTGCGTAAAATTGACAATCTGAGCAAAAACGAAAGAGGCAATCAGTGTATAAATCATATGATTTATGTCGATATAAACCAATGAAGCAAGTAGTACAACAATATCTAAAGCAAAGAGCGAACGGCCCATTGGGATACTAAAATTCTTTTCAAAAATTCGCGCCAACACATCGGTTCCACCAGTAGTCCCACCAGCCCGATAAATAATACCTGAACCAAAACCAGCAAATAGGCCGGCTAGAAGGGCTGAAATAAAAATATCATGGTGCAAATTAAAGTGTGAGGGGAATAATTGCCAAAACCATAGCCAAAAAGAAAGAGCCCCAGTACCAAAAATGGTATAAATTAAAGCTTTTCGGCCTAATTGGCGGTAACCAAAAACTAGTAGGGGAATATTAATCAATAAAGTTGCATAGGCCGGATTAAAGCCGGTCAATGCGCGGATAATCAAAGTAATTCCTGATACGCCGCCCTCTGCTAAGGCATTTGGAATATTAATATTAATTAACGACCAACCATATATGGCAGTACCGACAGTAAAAAGTAATAGATCACGAATACGAATATGGTTAGTATTTACAGTTGCTGACATATTTTTCCTCCAGTGTATAAAGTAACTATCATTCTAACAGTCTAATAAAGAATCTGCTATTGTATAAAAAAACACTCATTTGATAAGCATTCATCAAATAAGTGGATCAATGGTTATAAAATTATAAGGTTGCTTGTTGGGCTGCAGTCATTTCAACTGCAATTTTAGTCATTTCAGTGACTGATTCATGTAAACCAGTTGCTAACCAGCGAATTGCTAAAGCCAACATTCCAGAAGCGATGAAGTCAGACACATAATCAATGCTCATTGCATCATTAGCTTTTGAACGTAGATAATCGGTGTATAAACCATGCAGAATATCTCTTAATGGTGGATAAAATTGTTCACGTAAACCAGAATTCAATAGTACCGCAATCGCAGTACCATTAGCTTGAATGAAGCCAAAGAAGGCATTTGCAATTGCCCCTGACTCAAGTGGTAGAGCAGCTGCTTCATTACTGAAGTCTTCTGTAAGTTGAGTGACGAATGAATTGATAACCGCTTCCTTTGTACCAAAATGGCGATAGAAAGCCATCCGCGACACGCCTGCCACGCGAGTAATCTCAGTTACTGCGAGTTGGTCATAGGTCTGGCTTTGCAACAAAGTCAACGTTGCATCAATGATTTGCTCATCGGTTTGACGCCGAATACTTTCCGTTAACATATTTTTCATAATTTAATTGTACATGTCAATAAGTTATAAAAGAGCAATCCGGGCCTAAAAACAAAGGGCTCTTATAAAAGTTTACCGTAAATTAATATCTAGCTTAATAATAGCTAGGATATTTATTTTTAGCGTTGATTAAGATAGTTACTTAAATTAGGTGCCAAAACATATTCAACCTTTTCAAGGTCATCAAAAGTATGGGCGCCTACAAGGGTATATAATTTTGCCAGATGATTTTGCCATTGCTGGATTTCACTAATTAAGCCGGTAGTATCAGCGGTTAAAATTGTATTTAAGAAATGACCGGCTACACCAACTGCCTTGGCACCTAAAATTTGTGCCTTAAGCACATCAAGAGGTGTTTGAATACCACCGGTAGCAAAAATAATTGGACGCTTTGGCAACATTTGAGCTTCAAGTAAACTTTCAGCGGTTGTTAATCCCCAATCATAGAGATAGGCATGTTCGGCTGTGCTATTTCGATTGCGACGATCTTCAATTTTAGCAAAATTAGTCCCTGAACGACCACCTAGATTGATATATTGAGCGCCTAATTCTTGCAAACTTTGAATATTATTTTGTGATAAACCAAAACCAACTTCTTTGATAATCACCGGAACAGAAACAGTTTGAATAATTTTTGCAAGCTCATCTGCCCAGATAAAAGAACGATCGCCTTCTGGCATAATAAGCTCTTGGGCAACATTAATATGAACTTCTAGAGCGTTTGCACCAATCATATCAATAGCAAGTTGTGCCTCTTTAGCTGTATGGCCTGCACCGATGTTAGCAATTAAAAATCCGTTTGGATTAGCCTGACGAGCAATCGTAAAGCTAGCCTGAACGCTGGAATCTTTGAGGGCAATACTTTGCGAGCCAACAGCCATTGCTAAGCCAGTTGCTTTGGCAGCCAAAGCTAACTTCTCGTTGATTTGGCCAGTTTTTTGACTACCACCAGTCATGGCCTCAATGTAAAAAGGACTAGTAAAGGGGAATTTAGTGTCAGCAACGGCTAGATTAACATCGGCTAGGTCACTTTCTGGTAGGGCATTTGGAATGAGACGAATATCATTTAAAGAAGAAGAGAGTTGATCGTGACGTTGTTGAGCCGCAGCTAATGCAAGGTGTTCGTCTTTGCGATGTGCATGAGCAGATTCCATAAAAAGCCTCCGTAATTAGAACCAAATATTTAGATTCAGCGGTAAAATACCGTTATTTTGCCAGTCCACTAATAAAGCAGCTTGACTGGCTTGGTTTATAGTAATGGCAAAACCATTGTCACCGCCACCAGCACCAGAAATTTTAGCAGGTAAGTTAAATTTATTAACGCTCTCAAGTAATTTTCTAAGGGCAGGTGTTAAATATACAAGGCCTTGCTTTTCTGTGTAATTTAAGAGTAGATGTTGAATACTTGCTAAGTGGTTAGTTAGCGCCAAAAAGTTGGCATGTTCAATATCATTTATAATTTTTTGCGTTAGTTGAGTCGATTGGTGAAAAAAATCATTGTTAGGTTCAATTTGAACCTGTTTAAGGCGTTTTTGAGTTGATGCTGGAATACCCGTCCAACCAACATTAAATTGCCAGTTATTTGGCCACTTGATTGGTTGAATGAGTAAACTTGGCCAGGGATTTTTAATTAAAGCGGCAAGCTCAAGCTCAGCTTGTAATTTATTTAATGCAGTTAAATCAAATTTTTGATAAGCAATGACGCCGCCAAAGGTTGCTGCAGCAACATCGCCCATTGAACCCCGTGCAAAGGTAGGTAAACTTAGCAAGGTTAACGTTGCTGCTTTAAAAAGTTCAAGTGAGGTTAGATGCCAGGCAAAATGTTTATTTGCAGCACTTAAAACCGCCACTACTAAGGCTCCAGACGAACCAAGTCCTAGTTTTTGACCAGCTAAATTAAGGTTACTGGTAATATTAATTGTAATAGGTGATACTGAATTTCCAGTTAGTGCTTGATTTAAAGCTTTAATCTGTTTGAGCAGGGTTAACATTAAAGTCCAACGGGGGTGGGGATGCTGGACTGTATCGGGATTAAGTAATTGGCCTAATTGGTTACTGATTAGCTGGTTTTTTGGGCTATCAGTAATTTCAGCAGTTAAAAACCGATCAACAGCTGCAACAATTGCTAACTCACCTGTCTTTGTTATTGCATATTCCCCAGCAATATATAGTTTACCGGGGGCGGAAACTTTAGTCATTGATTTTTAACCCTTTGGTAATATAAAGGCCAGGTCCAGGAGTTGCAGCTGTGATAGTTGCAGTTGGCAGCGATGCCTGGATTGCCTCGGTAATGATAGTTGTGTCGCTTGGCTTGGAAATGATTTTAACATTTGGCCCGGCGTCCATAGTAACATAGGCGATAAGGCCTTCTTTACGAAGATTTTGAACTAAGCTGATAATTTGCCAGCTTTCATCAGTTAGGTAGGTAAAGGCTGGCGAGGCCATCATATTTTGTGCATGCATTTGTAAAGCATTAGCCTCAGCAATTGCACCAATCGCAGCTAAATCATGACGCTCAATCGCTTCGAGCATAGGATTGACCTGAATATTTGCATGAGCAACCCAGCTTTGATAAAAGGGATCGGTAGCAACAACATTTTGCATGCCATTTGAAGAATTAATTTTTTTAGGTTGGTCGTTAATAATGACGGTTAATAATTGAATTGGCCAAGATACTTCCTCATTAATAGACCGTGCATATGAACTAAGGTCATCATAGCCACGTTCCCAAATTGCAAAACCACCATAAATTGATCTAGATGCAGAACCAGACCCTTGACGCGCTAAGCGTGAAAGTTCAATTGGACTAAGGCTTAGACCGGCTGCCTTACTAGCTGCACCTGCTAAGGCAGCAAAAGCGGAGGCAGAAGATGCTAGGCCAGCAGATGTGGGAACATGGTTATAAGAAGTTACCCGCGCAGAATTAGTTAAGCCGGCCATTTGACGAACTAAGTCCAAAAGATGTTGTACTTTTTTGGTGCTGGTTTGCGTTAGGAAAGCACCATCTAAATAAATTTCATCAGCAGCTAAGTTATCTAAGAATTCGACTGTCGTGTCAGTATAAAACTCATTTAAAGTTAGTGAAACTGAACTAGTAGTTGGAATGATTAAGTTTTGATCTGCTTTACCCCAATATTTTAGTAGGGCAATATTTGTGTGTGCTCGTGCGGTATATGCGGACATAATTAACCCCTTTTTACTTGATATTTTTGAACCCATATTTCACGAGCACCAGCTTTTTCTAGGGCGGCGATAATTGCTTCAATATCGGCATGATTGTCAGCCAAAGCAAGCATTGCACCACCAACGCCACCACCAGTTAGTTTTGCACCAAGAGCACCAGCTTCAAGTGCAGCATTAATCAAGTTATTTAAATATGGGTGAGAAACTCCAATAGCATCTAAATGTTCTTGCGCTGTAGTCATAATAGGGCCAAGTTTATCGGCTGAGTTTTTTGCCAAAAAATTACGGGCGGCTCTTGAAAGGTCACCTAATGCAGTGAGGTGGTTTTGCGTTTCAATTGGATCATTTTGTAATTGTTCACGCACAACACTAACAGCTAAACCTGTTTGCCCATGCACACCAGTATCAGCAATGATTAAGGTAGCATCTAAATCCATCGCAATTGGTTCAGGTAGATTACCTTTCATAAACCAAACTGGAACGTCGTGCGCTGCAGTAGCAGCATCAATGCCGCTAGGTGATCCATGAGTGATTGATTCTTCTACATTTGCCCAGCGTTGAAGCTCTAGATTACTCAAGGGGGTTTCAAATAGGGCGAAAAAGGCACGTACAATCGCAACGGCGGTTGCAGCGGACGAACCCATTCCACGCTCAAGTGGAATGGTAGATTGAATTTTTAAAGAAAATGCTAGGTTTGGCATTTTAAAAAATTTTAGTAGCCGATTAATTAGCTGACGGATTCCCTCAAAGGCTTCGGTCATCTCACTTAAAGGACCTTGATAATTTTCAGCCAAAATAATTTGACCAAAGTCACGTTTAGTGACAGTTACCAGCATATTTAAATCAGGTAACGGCAGGGCGATAGCTGGCTCATTATAAACGACAGCATGTTCACCTAACAAAATAATTTTTGCGTGACTCTTACCAGTTGCAATTTTAAGCACGGGATTCACCAATCTACTTTCATAAAAAATACTGTCTTCATCATATCAAAAGTAAAGCTTTTGAGAAACACTCCATGTTATAATGGTAAGCGATTATTAAGGAACACGTGGTACGAAAATGATGCAAAATAAAGACATCTATGCTGTGGTTGATCTTGAAACCACCCGCACGACTGCGCAAGAGGGTCGAATTATTCAGGTCGCCATCGCTTTCGTGCAGAACAATACAGTGATTAATCAGTTTTCAACATTGGTTAATCCACAAAGTAATATTCCACGCAATATTACTAAACTAACAGGTATCACTGATGAGATGGTTAAGAGTGCACCAACTTTTAAAGATGTTGCAATTACCTTACATGCAATGTTAGTGGGCACAATTTTTGTTGCCCATAATGTTAATTTTGATTTACCATTCTTAAATTTAGCTTTTGAACGGGAAAACATTACACCTTTAAAGAATCTTGCTTTGGATACAGTGCAATTAAGTCAAATTATTTGGCCAACTGCGCCGGGTTATCGGTTAAGTGATTTAACACAGTATCTTAAGTTTGAACATAAAAGGCCTCATCAGGCCGATTCAGATGCTTTAGCAACGGCAATGCTTTTGATTGAAATATTGAAGCAAGTAAATTCACTGCCAATGGTAACTTTGCAAGGGTTAGTCGATTTACCATTGGCCTTAGTACGCGATACAAAGCGCGTCTTTGAAAAAGCTTTACATATAAATCAAGCAACACCACAGCCTTTACCAAAGCAGTTACAGGTTATTTCTGGCTTAGCAATTCGCCGTTTTTCTAATCCAACGCCGCTAAGTAATAAAAATAGTTATGTCTATCCTGCAAAAAAAGCGAATATGGAACAGATTTTGGCGCCTGAGTTAAAGTATTCAGCTCAGCAAGCCAAGCTAATGAATTTAATCTATGAACATTATCATGAGCTAAATGAAGAAACAACGCCGCTGGTCTTAGAAGCACCAACTGGTATGGGGAAAACGCTAGGGTATCTATTACCATACGCATACTTAGCAAACGAACAAGGTCGATCAGTTGTAATTGCAACGCCAACTATTAATTTACAACATCAGGTGGTTGATGTTGTTAATAATGAATTAAATAATATTTTACCTTTTGATATACGTGGTGTTAGTTTAAAAGGTAAAAGTCACTTCTTAAATTTGCAAAGTTTTTATCGAGCCTTACAAGTAGATGAAGGTTCGGCCAGTTTGCAGTTTATCAAAGCACAGATTTTGGTTTGGCTAACGGAGACGTTAACTGGAGATTTAGATGATTTAAATCTTAATAATGCTTCTGAACGCTTTTTGCATAAGCTAACACAATCAGCGAATAATCCAGCTGGCTCAAATTTCTATGGTCATGAGTTCTGGGAGCGACAAGAAATTATGGCACAACGGGCACAGTTTTTGGTTGTTAATCATGCATATTTGGCAAGCTATGCTCGTGAATTAGGCCGCAACCAAAAACCCTTTTTAGTTTTGGATGAGGCTCAAAGTCTACCCGATGCGGTAATCAATCAGAGTCGGCAAACCTTAGATTTTGATCGTTGGCGAGCGAACACTCAGTTTGCATATAGTACAGTGATGGCTGATAGTCAGCATAATGTTGGAGCAATTTTAAAGCGTTTACCTGGTGGAAATAATTTTCAAGCCCATTTGGGTGACAATTTACAAGCTTTGCAAGCGGCGGAAATGCTGTTAAAGAAAACTATGTATCGTCATTTTTTGCTTTCAAGTAAAACGCCGCCGACAGATGGACGGCGTGAGGCAGCTGTTGAAGTGCCGCTACTTGCTCAATATTGGATTGACCAAGCTGATACAACGCAGGCAATTCACCAATTGGCTTTACAATTAGATGATATTCTTGACGATATTATGAGTGCATTCTCTCAATTAAAAGGGGCATTCACTCTTGAAGAACGACAAACATTGGCCGATTTCAGACGACTATTAAATGCAATTTCTAATGCTGAAAATCAATTAGTTACTTTTCAACAAATATTGGTGGACTTTCCATCCGCTAGTGTGTTTTGGATAACTGAAATTAGTCGTCAAGAGGAAAATCATATTATTTTAAGTGGGGGGCTATTACATACCTTTGATTATTTCAAAACACGCGTATATCCTTACTTTGAGCCAGCGACCTTAGTTGGTGCAACACTATTTACTTCCAGCAAATCAACTTATCTATACGACCGTTTAAATATTGATCGTAGTCAGAGTACTAGCTTCCGTTTTCCAGAAGTATTTGACTATGCTAAGCAAGCTGAATTTATAATTGCCAAAGATGCACCAGATGTAAATGATAGCCGCTATGGTGCTTATTTAGCTAAACAAATTATCGCTTTGACAACTACCGTGCAAGAAAATACCTTAGTACTGTTTACCTCGCATGAAATGTTGCAGCATGTGTTTTCGTTGCTACAAAATAGTCATCAATTTGCCCAAAGTAACATGACGGTTTTGGCACAAGGAATTTCTGGGGGACCGCAGAAATTATTGAAGCGGATGCAAAAAGAGCAGCATTTAGTCGTTTTGGGAGCTGCTAGTTTTTGGGAAGGAATTGATTTGCCTGATCAGCAAGTACGGATGGTTTTAATGACCCGGATTCCATTTGAACAACCAGATAGTATGGTGCAAAAGGCAGAAGAAGCAGTGCTATTGAGTGAAGGTAAACAACCTTTTTATCAAAATACCTTACCTAAGGCGGTTCTAAAATTACGTCAGGGAGTTGGTCGATTAATTCGACGTCAGGATGACTATGGTGTAATCGTGATTTTTGATAGTCGAATGCTAAATAAACGTTATGGGAAAACTTTGCAAAAGATGCTACCAAAGGAGTTACCACAAGTCGAACTTAATTCAACTGAGATAGTAGATAATGTACGTGAATTTTTCGTAAAGCATCATAAATAGCTTTTATCTGCTCATAAAATTTGATATTCTAAGTAAGTATGATTTTCGATGAAAGGAGTCATCAACTAATGGAGATGCGCTCGCAGGTTCACAGACGACGGCACCGTGGTACAAAGTGGTTATATGCAATATTGATATTATTTATCATATTTGGCTTGATTTGGGCTTTTTTTGACAGTGCAATGAGCCCGGTTATCAAGGCACAAGACAAGTATGAAGCATTAGTTGTGAATGATAAAAAATTGAAGAGTGTTGATAGTTTCTATCACCTTTCAAGAGATGGTGTAACCTTTTATAGTTTATTAGGTAAAAATCCTAAAAATGAAGCCAGCGCAGTCATTTACAGTACAAGCAACAATCGCTTGACCAATCATGCAACTACAGTTGATATGCAAGGCAAGATGACAAGCGGAGCAGTTCGTAGGCAAGTTGAAAGTGAATATCATCCCAAGCAGATTACATCATTGGGGATGACTCTTTATCAGGATGTTCCAGTTTGGGATGTAACCTTTATTGATAAATCTGGCAATATGAACTTTATCACTTACCAAATTTCAAATGGCCAAGAAGTACGGACAATTCAGAATTTGTAATGATAAGAAGAAGAGGTAGGTAAAAATGGAAACAATCCGTATCGAGGATGCCAAGAACTTTGTTGACCAAGAAGTTCGCATCGGTGCATGGTTACGCAATAAGCGTGGTTCGGGTAAGATGCAATTTTTACAATTACGCGACGGGACAGCTTTTTTCCAAGGTGTTGTTGTGAAAGAAAATGTTGGTGAGGAAATCTTTGCTAAGGTTAAAGAATTAACTCAAGAAACTAGCATGTATCTAATTGGAACAATCAAAAAAGATGAGCGTTCACCTTTTGGCTATGAGCTACAAGTGCGTGACTTAACAGTGGTTGGGGAATCAAATGGTTATCCAATTACACCTAAGGAGCACGGAACTGACTTTTTGATGGATCACCGGCATCTTTACTTGCGCCATATTCAACCATTTGCAGTTTTGCGAATTCGTAATACGATTATTGCTGCAACTTATGAGTTCTTTAACAAAGAAGGTTTCATCAAAATTGATTCACCAATTTTGACAGGTTCAGCACCTGAAGGAACAACTGAGCTTTTCCATACAGAGTATTTTGATACAGACGCTTATATGTCACAAACTGGTCAACTCTATGCGGAAGCTGGAGCAATGGCCTTTGGACGGGTATTTACTTTTGGACCTACCTTTAGAGCAGAAAAGTCCAAGACTCGACGTCACTTAACTGAATTTTGGATGATTGAGCCAGAGATGGCTTGGATGACCCAAGAGGATTCTTTAAAGGTTCAAGAAAAGTATATTGCTTACCTAATTCAAGCAGTTTTGGATCGTAATGAATATGAACTTGATTTGTTAGGTCGTGATAAGGAATTGCTTGCATCATATACGCAATTACCTTATCCACGTGTGTCTTATGACGATGCTGTTAAATTGCTACAAGAGAATGACTTTGATGTTGAATGGGGTGTTGACTTTGGTTCACCTGAAGAAACATTCTTGGCAAATCACTTTAATAAGCCAGTCTTTATTACTAACTTCCCTAAGGAAATTAAGGCCTTCTATATGAAGCGTCATCCAGATCGTGACGATGTCGTAATTTCGGCTGATTTGTTGGCTCCTGAAGGATATGGAGAAATCATTGGTGGTTCAGAACGTGATACTGACTATGATTATCTTGAAGCACGGATTAAAGAACAAGGCTTAGATCTCGAAGAGTATTCTTGGTACTTAGATTTGCGGCGCTTTGGTTCAGTACCGCACTCTGGGTTTGGCTTAGGTCTTGAACGTGCAGTCACTTGGATTACAGGTGAAGAGCATATTCGTGAGGCAATCCCATTCCCACGTACAATGAATCGTCTTTGGCCTTAAAAGATAGATAAACACTTACAAACCCTTATTTATAGGCGTTTGTGGGTGTTTTTTATTTACTATAAATTGCCCATTTTCACCTATTTTGGCTATGATTTAGGGCACAAAAAGGCACATTTTTTATTTTTGGGCACAAAAAAGGCACCCGAAATATGCTAGATTTTAGACAATATATCTAGAGTTTTACTTTCTTCACTCACTTGTTTAACTTGCAATAAATGGGCATAAACTCGTAATGTAATTGTGGTATCAGCGTGGCCTAGTCGTTTGGAAATATAGTTAATGTCGATTCCGTTTGCGATTAAATAACTGGCATGGGAATGGCGCAAACCATGAATAGAAACAAGGTTTTTAAAATTAAGTTCCTCCTCAATGCGATGCAGCCACTTATTATTAATAGTTGCAAATTTGCGCCCATCAAAGAGTTCTTTTTTATCATTGAAGTTATGATTAAGAATATATTTTTGATAGTCGTCAAAGAAGGCCTTAGGCAGCTTTATATCTCTTATAGAATTTTTAGTTTTAGGTGTTGCATTTTCACCTGAACGCTGTTTTGTCTTTGTGACCGATAGTGTTTGTGATTCTACATCTATGTCATCAGTAGTAAGCGCCAATGCTTCACCAGCTCTGAGACCTGATAAGGCAATGAGGTATACAAAGAAGCTTGTGTGCCAAGTTATTAGCTTCTCAGATGAACGGATGTAATCAATTAGCCTCTGATACTCATCTGCTTCAAGAAATTTTTCATCTGATGATTTGCCATCACTACCTGATATACGCACATTGTAGGTTGGGTCAGTCTTGATTAAACCATCATGAAAAGCTTGGCCAATTACCATTTTAACTATCTGATTTCTTTTTTTAACAGTATTCCTAGCATGTGTCTTAGAATAATCATTTAGAAAGCGTTGATAAATGTTACGCGTAATTTGGTCTAAATATAGGCTTGAAAAATATTTATCCACAATATATTTTTGAACGGCATACCAATTAGCCTGGGTACTCTCTTTAATACCTGACAATACATGAGTCTCTAAGTACTGATTAAAATAGTCAGAGAATAGGGTAGAGGATGCTTCTAGTCTTAGCGGATCATTATCAGCTTGCCACTGTGCAAGCCAACTATTTGCTTCACCTTTGGTACGAAAAATCTTAGTCTTACGTTTGCGTTCTCCATTAACAACATAGCTAAAGACAGCGCGCCATTTACCATTGGATTGTTTGCTAACTGACATAGGTTAAACCTAACCTTTCGTTTGTAAAATTGAGCAGTTTAAAGACTTGCTCGGGTCTGATATACTAATAAACAGAATCAAGCCCGTTAAATTGACGAGTAGGGTTCAAAGCTCTAAATCCACATCACTTTGCTGCCAGGCGGGGGATGTGGATTTTTTATTTTAAAAAATTGCTATTACTTTAATCCTGTTGAAGCTTTTGAAGTAAGCAACCATGTACCATCGTCTTGTTTAGCAAACTGTAAAGTAACATTTGAACCTGAACCCATGTCACCATTAGTATTTGTCCAAATAGCAGTTTTTACAGTAGTATTGCTGATTGTTGACTCCGTTACTGTAGAAGCTTTACCAAACTTAGATGTAACAGTGTCCATGTTTTCACCACCAGCACCATTATTAACAATATCTCCAGCTGTCAAAGCATCATAGTCAGCTTGTGACCATTTTTGAGAGGCCACTGAAGAAGAACTAGAAGCTTTAGATGTAGAGCTTGAGCTTGAAGTTGTAGCGGATGTTTTTGAATTTTTGTTCCCCCCCATTGCACCACCGATTGCTAGCAATACAATAACTGCAATTACCCAAAACCATACACGCTTATAGAAAGGCTTCTTAACCTTAGAATCCATTTGAAACTCCTCAATAGTGATACCCAGTTCACTATAATGCAAAGCTTTTAACGTGGATCATGTTTGCACGTATTGTTATACAAATCACAAATATATGTGTAATTAAACAGCTACTTTAAACGTGATTTAACAATATCCGGAAAGTAAGGATTCGAATTAGACGTGCCAGTTTCTTTATTAATTGAATCATCAAACATAGATTGAAATGTAAACGTAGTTATATTACCGCATTTTGGACAATACCTAGCGCTTCCTGAGCAGTAGCTTCCACACCCTGAGTATTTTATGTCAGAATCAAGCACATGAATATTTATCTTGTGGTTTTTGAAGTCCTCAAACGGATCACTAGTCACTAGATTGCTCTCAGTATCCGTTATAAGCTCGACTAAAGTGTGCCCAGTACATCTATTAACTACATAGGTGTCACATTCAGGACAGAAATCAGTCTTTCCATCTAGATTATATTGGCAACCAGGACATTCACCAATAAGGCGGGAAGGGTTGCCAACTACGTCGAATGCAAAGTATTTAGTCATAATTAACCCCAACTATATTTAAAATGGTAGATCCGCAGGTAATGCAGCATTCATTTTTTCTTCTTGCCAGTTGTCAAATAGGCTTTGAACATAAAAGGTGGTTACGCTCCCGCATTTTGCGCAGTATCGCGCCTTACCTGAACAAGCATAATCACAATCGGTTTGAAAGTTTGTATTGGATAATAGGTTCTTAGAGGTGACATCTATTCGGGCATCATCATTTCCGAACGGACCATAAACTGTTAGATATAAAAATTCATTAGTGCTCTTGTTCCTTGCAAAATTCATCTCGTCTTGTCCAGTACAACGATTAATTAAGAATAAACCGCATATTTCACAGAAATTAGATTGATAATCTATTTCAGAACCGCAATTAGGGCACTCTTCACTTAAGTGGCTTGGCTTGCCAGCTACATTAAATTTTTTATATTCAAACAATTTTTGTTCCTCTGTTTCGTGAAATTTAGCAGTTTTATCTTCTAAGCGAATATCTTTACTTGCACAAACTGGGCAAAAAGCGACTTCATCTGAGAATGTAAAACTAAAAGAGTTGCAATTATTGCAAACTATAAATGGTAAGAATTTTATCTTAAAGCCTTCAAAAAAACTTTTATAACCATATCCAGGCAAGTGTTCGGTATAGTTCTTTCGTATGATAAACGAAATTTTGGAATCTGAGATTAATCTTTCTTTCCATTGACGCTTTATGAAAGGATGAGCTTTTATTCTTCTATAAGCAACTTTAGCAGCTTGTGTTGACACATCGAACTTTTTTTCAATCGACTTTGCGTTATCTTGCTCAGTTATAAAAATTGGATTAATTAAGAACAAGGAAGCAAAATTATTTGCTTCGTCCTCGAGCTCGTCATAAAAATCTTCACTAAGGCCGCCTCGATCTAATTGTGTTTCTGATTTATTCAAATGTCCCAAGAAGTAATGTCCAAGTTCGTGAGCAATGCTGAACCTAATTCTGCCGATAGGCAATCGAAGAGGATCATCATTATAAAAAACGGTGAATAAATCTTTTCCCGTGGTATTGTCGTGAAATTTTCTAATGAATGCATCATCAGAATTTGAGTGGAATTTTTGCTTTAACGATTCAACATCTATATGCAACACTTTGGAAATTTCTTGATACGAAGAGATATTAAAATTTTGAATTTTTTTTATTTCTTCAAAGAGATTAAAAGGGATACTTTTAGGGTTCAGCTCTACATAACTACTGGCTACCGCAGCGTTAATTTTTTTCCAATCAGTTTTCTTTTCGCGCATCTTTTATTAACCCCATGTAGTCAAGAACTTTTTTTAGTTCCGTATCTGACATATCAGCTCCGGTAGCCGTAATATCGTTTAATTTATCATCTGCACGAGAAAGACCACTTTCTACGAATCTTCGACTAGTTGGTTGAGGATCATCTGTATTACCAAGTAGGTAATCGACTGAAACGTTTAACTCTTTTGCTACTTTTTTTAGAGTTTCGACTTTCGGCTCTTGGGTTTTCCACTTATAGATAGTTTTTTCACCAAGACCGGCATTCGAAGATAATTCTGTTATGGAAATACCTTGTTTTTTTGCTGTTTCTTTAATTCGTTCAAATAGTGTCATATCAATACCTCAAAGGGCACTAATTTATAATAGAGTATCCTAAAGTATCTTTTTCGTTGACAAAGTATCCAACTGGGTCTATTATAAATCATGTACCTAGTTATTAAACGGAGTACAAAAGCCATAATATTTAATAGCTTGCAGGCTTATGAAAATAAATTATTAGGCGTTTTAGTAACGTTTGTTTATGTGTGTAATTATAGTATCCAACAGGGTACTGTGTCAACTTTGTTTATAAACTTCGTACAAATTTCAATGGAGGTGACAACTGTGTCAGATAAAGGTGATTGGAGTGAGGAGCTAGGAAAAGCTCACATCATTCAACAAAATGTTGCTGATTTTCTAGGTATAAGTAAAAGTCAAATGACCACATTAGTAAATAAGATGGTTTTAGCTGATGGAAAGACGGCTAGCAGCTTAGATAAAAGGCGATGGCAATATGCTCTTGACTATATTGAGTTAAAGCAAAAAGAAGTATTACGTAAAAAGAAAGTAGAAGAGGTTTAGAAAATGAACGAGATACAAGTGTTTAATAGTTCGGCATTTGGTAAATTGCCAATTATCGAGATTGATGGAAAAGAATATTTTGGTGCAACCGAGGCAGCAAAAGCATTAAGTTTTGCAAACCCATGGGATGCTATCAAAAATTATGTCGATAAAGATGACCTAGCGGACCACGAGGTCATCGATAGCTTAGGTCGTAAGCAATCTAAGAAGTTTGTAACTGAGCCTGGACTATATGCTTTGATCTTTGGTGCAGCGCGACAGGGTAATAATCCAGAAATTAAAGCGAAAGCGAAAGAATTTCAAAAATGGGTATTTGATGAAGTTCTACCGTCAATTCGCAAAACCGGTATCTATCAGGTACAAACAAATGTCTCAATGAATGATTGGTATTTAATTGAAGACGAAAAAGAGTTGCGAGAGGAGCGTAAGTCAAAAAATGCTCGAAATTACGCAATGAAATTGAATGCTGAAACACGACAGATGGAAACGCGTTTAAAAATTGCTGAACGAGTGAGTGATCCAGTAATTCGTCAAAGACTCATTAATCAGTTGGGTCAGCAAATGATGGAGGTTATGTGATGGATGAAGTGAAAATTTTTAATTTTGAACAAAATGAAGTTAGAACAACGCTGATTGACGATGAAATTTATTTTGTTGGTAAAGATGTAGCAGAGGCAATTGGCTATGTGAATACCAAGGACGCTCTTAAAACACACGTTAAAGCAAAATATAAGAGGGGGTCGCAAATCACTACCCCCTCAGGGAACCAAGAAATGGTAGTTATTTCTCAATCTGGTGTATTCCAATTACTAGGTGAAAGTCATTTGCCATTAGCAAACAAATTTCAAGATTGGTTATATGAAGAAGTCCTTCCATCTATTAATAAACATGGTGTTTATCTTACAGACGCTAAGGTGGAGGAAGTCCTAGCCGACCCAGACACGATTATTAAGCTTGCTACACAGGTGAAGCAAGAGAGAGCTGAGAAATTAATGCTGGCACAGCAAGTTGCAGAAAGTCGTCCAAAGGCTGATTACTACGACAAGATTATGAAATCAAAGTCCCTAGTAACAATTAGTCAAATTGCAGAAGATTATGGTTGGTCTGCTCAAAAAATGAACGCAAAGCTTTATCAGTTAAGAGTTCAACATAAGGTTGGTGGTCAATGGTTACTCTATTCAAAGCATAAGAATCACGGCTATACGTTTAGTGAAACACAAGATATTTCGCAGCGTGTTGGTCAGGATAAGGTTGTTATGAATACTAAATGGACTCAAAAAGGACGTGTATTTATTTATAACTTGTTAAAAAACGAAGGCATCCTACCTAGCATTGAACGAGAGGTCAGCACTTCGCAAGAATCAATTTAATTAGGAGGCAAAGTAATGTCTAGGAAGGTGTCTGAAATCAAGGACCGTGGATTACCTATGATGAATGTTAGTGAAGTTGCAGCTTGCATATTTGGTAGGTCAGTCCAGAACTTTTCTGCAACTATCAGGTATACGTCTAAATTCAAGAGAGAAGTACCAGACATGGGAAATGGTAATCGTTCCAAGTACAAACGCTCTGATGTTCTTAGGTTTTATAAGCTTAGAAATTGGTATGACTAACTATGAAGGGAGGTGAGAACATGTACCACGCAATAACTATTGATGACTTAAAACTGCTCTTGGGTTTTGTTGCAGTGATTTTAGCAACAGGAGGAGCGTTAGTCGGACTTGTTAATTTAGTTCATTTAATGATAGTCAAATTTTTTAAATATACGGAGGTGGGATGATGACAAACGATATTAGTTTATCTGTAAAGTTGAATGGAGTAGATGAATTAAAAAAACTGACCGAGCAACTTGATAGTCAGCTTAGTCAGGTTTCGGACACGATAGGAAAAATTAATGAACTTAAATTAGAATTGGAAATCTAAATTTAGTTTGATTGGTTCTCCACACTGTGGGCAATTACTTCGTCCCTCAGGTACTGAGACACTTGCTTCACAATGAGGACAGGTAACGTCAAATAATTGTGATGATAGCGAATCTTTAGCAAGTTTTTTTACATCACTTTCTAATTGTTTACCAAATTTTCTCATGTCTGACTTGCTGCTGATCTTAAAATTTTTAGCCATATAATATTCTCTTTTCTAGTAAATATTTGGTATTAATCTTTTGCGATTTAGTAAGTCACAATTCGATAAATCCTAATGTGTATTATACACATTGTAAAACAAAAACGAAAGGAAATATAACAGAGAGTTATGAAATATATAAGAGATACAATTCAGCCGTATTTAGACAATCAAAATCATAATTGGAGTTGGTTATCAGATGTTACAGGTTTATCGAGATCTGTAACGTATGGAATAAAAAATAATTCAAGGAATAACATAACGTTACGTAACATTACAAAAATTGCATTAGCTTTAAACATGGATATGAATGATTTGAAGGTGCTGGAAACACAAAAAAGCACGTCAATGGCTGCCACCACTAACGTGCAAAGTAAATAATTCTCGACAAAAATTTACCTCTTGATTTTATCACGTGAGGTAAATCGTCGCAAAACATATAGGAGTTAATCATGTCAGATATTCAAGAAGCAATCTCAACACTGAATAAATTGTTGGAGAGCGCAAAAAGTTCTAAAGCATTAACAGCCTTTCTAGGTGGGTTTGATGAAACAAGTACTGAACTAGTATCACAAATTAAAACTGCTCAGAAGAACGAAATTGTTTTGTTAACCGCATTATTAAGTGAAGCTGAATTAAAAGCTCAGCAAGAACAGCTTTATTATGTACTATCACCAATTAATGATTTAGGTGTTCTAAATGAAATAACAGTAGCTGGCAGTCAGGTGAAATGGCATACTTTTGCATCTTCTTTAGAAGGTAACCACCAGGATACTCAATTTAAGACTCGATTCAATCAATCAGAGTTAGATAGTCTAAAAAATAAGTTTCCACGCATGAACTTCGAAACGTCAACAGTGCGAGTGGAGGACTATGACAATGAACATGCTTGATGGTCAGCTCGACCCAGCAGAATTTCAAACGTTTACTTTATCGGATGGTACCGAGGTAC
>NZ_DF820486.1 GCF_000691805.2 Weissella oryzae SG25
AGTTTTCAATGATCTACATTGCCTTGCGACAACTTTTATATCATATCTAAATTAGCATCATAAGTCAAGAACTTATTTTTAAATTTAAGTATGATTGCCTTGTTGTTTAGCGACTTAACCGCCGCGACAACTTAAACTATATTACAGATAAACCTGTCACCCGTCAAGCTTTTTGTCATTAATTAAAAAAGTAGCCTTATTTGGGATAAGACTACTACTCATTAATCAAAAATTAATTTTCATCAACGTCATAGCGAACCTTACGGAACGCTAATTTCTGCTGTTTGTTTGGCTTTTCAATAAATGGATAGTAAGCTAACCGCCACTTATCAAAAGAAATTGCCATTTGTGCAATTTCATCTGGAATATCAGTCCGTGGAATCCGTTCTAAATCAGGATGCTCAGTCACATATCCGTCAATCCAAGCGCCAATTTTAGCATGCGCTGCATTTTCAGCTGCCGTGTCATACCAATTAACCGGCTCAGTGATTATTTCCGTTGATACATCAAATAATCCGTCAGCACCCATTACTCTAAAAGGCCGTACCAGACTCTCTAAATTAAAGTGCCATTCAAACCTGCCATCATTCAAGGGCTTTACATCGTTTAGATTGACCAAGGCACCTGCCATCCGTGTAGGCAAACCACTTTGGCGGATACCATTTGATGCAACTAAAACTGTTCCTCGATAACTAGTGTCTGTATCTCGAACATCTAATACCTTCTGTCCAAGCATAATATCCACTAAATATTGGGGATCAACCGTAAATGTTTTCATCATCATATTCCTCTCAAGCTAATTGAACTTATCATAGCATTACTTATCTTTTTTGCGCAATTATCGTTTAACTGTCAGCCTTACTAAAGAGTGGGCGCATAATAATTGGTGCCATAATCGTTGTTATAATGATTACCAAAACTAACTCACTAAAAACTCCCTGATCAACAATTCCAGCAGCTAACCCCAAACTTGCAATAATCAAAGCCATCTCACCACGTGAAACCATCCCAGCACCAATTGCAGTAGCTAACTTTAAATTGGCTCCTGTCATATAAGCGCCCAATCCTGCCCCAAAAATCTTTGTTAAAATTGCTAAAACAATCAA
The DNA here is from genome assembly GCF_000691805.2 of Weissella oryzae SG25. Taxonomy (GTDB): domain Bacteria; phylum Bacillota; class Bacilli; order Lactobacillales; family Lactobacillaceae; genus Weissella; species Weissella oryzae. The sequence continues at coordinate 1,107 of NZ_DF820486.1, forward strand.
GCCAACTAGGACTGGCCAAGTCTGATCTGTTTGTCCCAGTGCAATCCGCAAACCAATTGACCCAAAAAAAATGGGGTAAAAAACGTATTCTCCTAATGTATCAGTAAATTTCAATTTACTACTTACGATTACTCTCTGGCCCAATAAACCGATGAGAAAAGCAAAGAGTGGTAATAATGCTGATAGATTCATCCCTTTAGTCCCGACAAATAATGTATAGATACTAATCATACCTAAGGCAAGGAAATCATCCAAAATTGCCGCTCCCAAGATAACTGTTCCTAAACGTTTTGCCAGTAATCTTTGTTCTGCCAACACCGCAATCGTGATTGAGATTGATGTTGCCGCAAAAGTAATCCCCCACAAGATTGCCTCTTGATTACCATAGCCTAGGATAATTGCCGCAAAATAAAAGATTACTACAGGGAAGAGTACACCCAAAATTGCAACTGCGGACGCCATACGACCTTCTTGCCATAAGCCACGAATATTCGTCTCCTTACCCGCATTAAACATCAACAATAAAACGCCACCCTCAGCCAAAATAGCTAGCAAATGTGTATAGCTAAGTAAATCCAGTCCGGCTGGCCCTAATACAATTCCCGCCAATAACTGACCAACAACTAAGGCTAGCCCCATTTTTTTACCAAGTAGTCCTAAAACTAAACTAGCTACAATTAAAATTATTATTTCCATCACTCCTCCAAATTTTCAACAAAAAAGCGTATGCACCAAGACCTTAGTTCCCCAACTAAGTTATCTTGAAGCATACGCCCAACCGAATTAAATATTAATGATTGTTATTTTGGTGACTAACGAATAGGTTATCAAAAGGTGATTGCCCTGTATTTGCAACTTGAGTCAAGAAGATTTTGATTGCCGTTTGTGTAGTCAAACCTTGACTTTTAAAGATTTCATCTGCCTGATTTTTAACTGCGTCTTCAACACGTAGTTGGATTAATTTTTCTGCCATACTAGACCCCTCTTGTATTATAAATTATCTGGTCAGTAAAATTATGACAGAAAAGTCTGCTTTTGCCAAGTGAAATCTATTAATTCCCAGTTAAAAAGCATTCTGAAATACAGATAGCTGATAGGATATCGTAATACATTGAGCCTGTTTTCAGTTATTTAAAAGTTCGGACAACTTCATAAACATCTTTGACATTTTTAATACTATCAACTATATGTTCTAATTGTTCAAGGTTCTTTACGCCAACTGTCATCGAAATGTGTACATTACCATTATTATCAGTCCGCCCATTCACGAGCTTCAATGACCGTGTGGTATTATTCACCGTTCGAATAATTTCATTTAAAATTTTATTGCGGTTCGTTGCATTTACGGCAAAGTCAGCATCATACTCTGTCTTATTATCACCAACTGGATTCTGCCAACCAACTTCAACTAAACGTTGCCCTTGATTTTGCGCTGCTAAAAGATTTGGGCAGCCAACACGATGGACAGAGACACCGCGGCCCTTCGTCACGTAACCAATCACCTGATCACCTGGTACTGGTGTACAACAACGGCCAAGCCGAACAAGGACGTTATCAACGCCTTGAATAACAATTTTATCCGCTCCAGAAGCCTTTTTCTTTGGTCGCTCAATATCTAAAGTCTGGTGGTCCTCCAAAACTGCGCGTTGCTCTTCTTCAGCCCGCTGTTCTTCAAGCTCCAACCGCTTATCTTCTGATACCTTATTACCAATCATCTGAACTGAGTAGTCACCAAAGCCAATTGAAGCGTACAAATCATCAAGTGTGTTGAAATGGGTCTTCTCAAGCGCTTTGGCCTCATGTTCTTCAGCCAAAAGTTCTTCTGGGTTGTAGCCAGCTGCCGCTAAATATTCAGTTAGCAGCTTTTTACCAGCTTCAATATTTTCATCTTTGTCCAGTTTACGGAAATATTGGCGAATCTTATTTCTTGCTCGCCGGGTTGAAACAATATTGAGCCAGTCACGGTTTGGCTTAGCTGATTGCGCAGTGGTTATTTCAATAATATCACCGGTCTTAATTTGGTAATCTAAAGAAATAATTCGGCCATTTGCCTTTGCCCCCGTGGTATGATTACCAACATTCGTATGAATGCTATAAGCCATATCTAGTGGACCGGCCCCCTTGGCAAGTTCAATTACATCTCCCATTGGTGTGAATGCGTAGACCCGATCAGTAAACAAATCACCTTTAACTGACTCCATGAAATCATCAGCGTCGCGAGCATCGTCTTGTAATTCTAAAATTCCCTGAATTACATTTAATTTTTGTTGGTCTGCGTTTTGTACATCAGCCCCAATAAAGTTACCTTCTTTGTAGGCCCAATGGGCTGCCACACCAAACTCGGCCACTTCATGCATTGCATAGGTTCTAATTTGCACTTCCAATGGTCGACCACCAGGACCAATCACTGATGTATGCAAACTTTGATAACCATTGGCCTTTGGTAGGGCGATATAATCTTTAAAGCGACCGGGCATTGGCGTCCAATGTGCGTGAATTGCCCCTAGGACAGCATAGGTTTCAGGAATTGTATTGACCATTACACGAATAGCTAATAAATCATAGATTTCATCAAAAGCTTTTTTCTTATCAACCATCTTACGATAAATTGAATAAATGTGCTTTGGTCGACCATAGACTTCGGCATTTTCAATATGCAACTCAACGATTGCTTTATTGATTTCTTTGACAGCTTGGTCAACAAGATCCAAACGTTCTTGTCGCCGCATCTGCATTGAATTAGCAATCTCATGATACGCTTCAGGATTAAGATACCGTAAAGCAGTATCTTCAAGCTCCCACTTAATCGTCATAATTCCCAAACGATCTGCTAATGGTGCATAAATTTCGAGTGTCTCTGAAGCAATGCGCTTTTGCTTGGCTTCTGGGAGGGCACCCAAGGTCCGCATATTATGCAACCTGTCGGCTAGCTTTACAATAATCACCCGAATATCGTGTGACATTGCCAAAAGTAACTTTCGATGATTTTCGGCCAGCTGTTCTTTAGATGACTTGTACTTAATCTTAGAAAGTTTTGATACACCGTCAACAATTGCAGCAACATCGGATCCAAAAAGTTCTTCGACATCACCTAAAGTCGCATTTGTATCCTCAACTACATCATGCAAATAACCGGACACTACTGTATCTGGATCCATATGTAGTTCAGCCAAAATTCCAGCAACTTGAATTGGATGTACAATATATGGTTCACCGGACTTACGTTTTTGTTCTTGATGCAAAAGCATCGCAAAATCAAAGGCCTGGTCTACCATAGCTACATGTTCTTCATTCATATATCCAGCCACTAACGTATGTACGTCTGTGGCGGTTAAAATTTTTACTTCTGCCATCGCATTCCTCTTCTTAAACCAAAGCCGGTTGGGATTGTCACCCGCAGCCTTGGTTTATGCTTCATATCCAACGTAGCTATTGACTCATTATAACTTATCCACACAAATTGTGCGATTTTTACGTCAAGTCATTATTTGGCCGGTAAAAAACATTAGCAGCACCCAACAATTCAACTAAAGCCGCCTTAGTCTGTCCATCGCTAGCCAACCAGTTTTCTTTTTTTAATAACATATTTTTACCAGTTTGGGCATCAACTATTACAATTGCATTTTCACCTGGATGTTCTTTGATAATTTGCATCAAGGTTTCCTGATTGTTCATTGACTGTACTTTCAAAAACCAACGCCCTTTTTCAACTATTTGACTTTTATTCTGATTAATTAATTGCTCTGCTTTGGTAATCTGATTAGCAATAACTTGAATTCCCTCACGGTCACGTTGAGCCTCAACTTTACCCTGAACCATAATGGTTTGGTTTGGCTTTAACAACCAAGCTACTTGCTTATATAAATTAGGAAAAACTGTGATTGAGAGCCGACCACTAAGATCCATGCCATCAATAAAGGCCATAAGTTCACCCTTTTTAGTGCGAATTTCCTTAATTGCTTCGATATAAATCGCCAAATTTACATTTACCATTCCCACGACTAAATCATTAACATCAGTCCGGTCAAAATTTGCAGGTAATTTTTGATAAACCATTTCAAGCGGATGCCCACTAATATATAGACCTAGTAACTTATACTCCTCCGCTAACTTTTCAGTCAACGGATATTCTTCTAAGACATGCATCTTGGGAGCAAAACGTTCGAAGAGACTCATTGATTCACCGGCCAAGCCAACAGCCTCAATAAAGCCCTTTAAGGACGCATAGATTGAACGGCGGTTTGGTCCAAAAGTATCTAAAGCCCCAGCAAATATCAGCGGTTCTAATAAATCAAATTTTCGATACTTGTTACTTAAACGTCCAATAAAATTAGTCATATCTTTAAACGGTCCGTTTAACCGTCGTTGTTCTAAGATTTCATTTCTTAAATCAGACCGTAAACCCGCAATTGAACCTAGACCAATTTGTAACTGACCTTGTTCGACACTAAAACCTTGCCAAGACTTATTAATATTTGGCCCTAAAATAATAACCCCAGTCGCTCTGGCTTCAGCAATATAAACTTGTGCTTTATGCTTGTCAGACCAGCTCTTATTTAGAACTGCCTTATAAAACGCACTTGGAAAATGGGCTTTTAAATAAGCCAGTTGAAAGGCTAACTTCGCATAAGCCACCGCATGTGATCGATTAAAACCATATTGCGCAAACGTTTCAATATATCCATACACTTCCTCAGCAACTTTTGAACTATGCCCTGTCCTTTGCGCGCCGCTAATAAACTGTTCTTTTAACTTAGTCAGTTTTTGCCCATCTTTTTTGGACATGGCCCGCCTTAGCAAATCCGCATCGGCTAGTGTAAAGGCAGCAAATCTTTCAGCAACCCGCATTACTTGTTCTTGATACACGATAATACCATAGGTTGGCGCCAAAATATCGCGCAAATTTCCGTCCGGAATTGTCTGGGCTTCCTTACCATGCTTACGTGCAATAAAGTGTCCAATATTTTGGCTAGGTCCTGGGCGGAACAAAGCATTCGCTGCCACAATATCTTCAAACCGATCTGGCTGTAATTGCTTTAACATTTGTTTCATACCAGCTGATTCAAATTGGAAAATACCATCAGTTGCACCGTTTTGAAATACAGCTAAAGTTTTCGTATCGTTTAAATCAATTCGATTAATATCGAAATTTGCCTGAGGGTCCTTAGCCACTTCATTAAGTGCGATTTCCAAAACAGCTAGATTAGACAGCCCTAAGAAATCAATTTTCAATAATCCCAACGCTTCAACCGGCTCCTTGGTTAGCTGCGTTACTAAACGTTGATCTTCATTCAGCTCAACTGGAACGGTTTCTTCCAGCGGATGAGCAGACAAAACAACTCCAGCTGCATGCAGTGACTTATTTCTAGGTAATCCTGTTAATTGCTTTACCGTTGCAACAAAAAGTTCGGTATCAATCGGTAAATCCAATAAAACGTTCTGTAGTTTTTGATTCGATTGTACGGCTAAATCTAATGTTTGATCATTTGGCACCACGCGCGCTAGACTATCGATCTGCTGTACGGTTAGGCCAAACACCCGAGCAACATCCCGAACTACAGCCTTATTGCCTAAAGTCGCAAAGGTAATGATTTGTCCGAAACGTTCATGTCCATAATGTTCATGCAAATAATTTAAAATATCTTCACGGCGATTATCAGGTACATCAATATCAATATCAGGCATTTGTGCACGACTAGGGTTCAAGAAGCGTTCAAAAAGCAAGTCATACTTAATCGGATCAACATCCGTTATCCAAAGCACATAGGCAACTAGTGACCCAGCGGCTGAACCACGCCCTGCCCCAGTTCGAATATTATTCTTATGCGCAAAGTTTAGTGCATCCCAAACAATTAGGAAATAATCAGCAAAACCCATCTTCTCAATCGCCGCTAACTCATCAGCTAGGCGGGCTTGATAAACCTCGATTTCTGGGTTCGTTAAACTTTGCAGTCGGGCTGCTAGGCCGTTTTTAGCTAGTTCTTGCAAATAATTAATACTACTTTGACCCTGTGGTGTTTTAAAGGCTGGGAGTGTCACTTGCGTTTTAGAAATTTCAAAATGGCTTTGTGCGGCTAACCAATCCGTGTTCTCAACGGCAGGTGCCAAAGCTAATCTTTGATAGGCAGTCTCAATTTGCTCGCGACCTTGTAGATATTCATCAGCTGGATTACGCCGAATTTCACCAAGGTTTGTAATGGTCTCGCCCTTTTTCATATATTGTAGGACTGTCGCCGCAAATGAATCAGCCGGATTTAAATAGCTAACTGGATCAGTCGCCACATAACGGATTTTAAATTTTTCGGCTAACTCCCTAATTGCGCTTAAATTATGTTCCTCCATCCCTAAGGTAACGCCTAATAAGACATGATTCAGGTCAACATACTGAGGTAGCACATCTAATAAAGCCTGGGCTTGACTGGGCTCAATACTCAGTAAGTAATGGAATTCACTCATTGCTGGAAAAATCATAAATAGCCCTGGTAAATAATTAGCTAATTCTTCAATCGTCAAAGGCTCATTCTTTGTCTGGATACGTGAAGATAACTTTAATAAGTTTTCATAGCCATTCTGATTCTCAACTAAAACTAGTAATGGAAAGTGCTGAGCACTTTGTAGGATACCAACAATATCAAAAGTTAAGCCAAGTAAAGGCTGTAAGTCATTTTCACGGGCTGCACGATAAAAACTATCCATACCATACAGGACATTTTCATCAGTTAATGCCACAGCTTGATAGCCACGTTCTTTAGCCGCCTGAACTAAAGAAGCTGGCATCATAGGGCTTTGTAACAAAGAATATGCTGTTTTTGTGTGAATTGGGACCATGTTACCACCTCCATTAGTTCTTTATTTACTTTCATTATACAAAAAAAAGAGCCAAGTTTCCTTAGCTCTCCTCTAGCGAATTAATTACTTTTTTGAATCACTAGCTGAAGCAGAAATTTTAGCAAAAATAACTGTTCCAAGTGTTCCGACAATCGTTGTCCAAATCGCTACTGGACCAGGTTGAAATGGCACAGTTTCCAATGCAGATGCAATATAACCTAGCACCTCACCCAAAACGACCATCCAGAAAATCAAGGTCACATACTTCATATTCATTACCTCTTAGCCATTCGGCAAATATTAATCAAGATTATTTTACGCCCCTTGCGAATAAATGTCGAATATTTATTCTGTCAAAAGTTTTGCCATTAGAGCTAACACACCGTCATGATTATTATCTAAATCAATAGCTTTAAAATTGTAATCGAATAAACGTTGATCAGATTGTGGCATGATGTATCCCTGTTGCGCTAATGCTAGCATCTCTAAGTCATTCATCCCATCACCAACCGCAATTAAATCAGTTGTCTGCATTGCGTTACTAGCTAAAAGTTGCTTTAGCGTTACCGCCTTATTGACCCCCGCCGGTAAAATATCTACCGAACCATATCCCGATGTGGTCGCATAAAGGGCCAAATCGGCTTGATTAATTTTTTTGATAATTTCCTCGGCCGCCACTTCTGACCAATGTCCAGTAATTGTTGTTAGCGGTTCTTTAACTTGCTGAAAACCATCAACTAAGACCAAATTATATACTTGTTTGGCAAAGGCTAAACTATCAGCATGCATTGCTGGATAGGCTTGATGCAAATACATGCTTTGCGTTGAAAATCCATGCAGTTCGGTTGGCTTTTCTGGATAGGTATCGATTAGTTCCTGTAACGCAACGTAACTGGCTGGCCTAATCGTGACTGCTATTGGTGACCTACCAACTCTTTGTAAAACGGCCCCATTACTAGCAACTACATCAATTTCAGTTAATAAATCGTCAAACCAGCGCTCAATCCATTTTAGCTCGCGCCCTGATGCAATTGCAAAATGGTGTCCAGCTCTCCGCCAAGCTAACAATAATTTTTCAAAAGCCGGCCGATTAAAAGTTTTGTCATCCTTTAAAAAAGTTCCATCAAGGTCAGTCACTAATAGCATACGACCCTCCTATTTACGGCGATAGCGCATAACTCGATAGGCATAATCATTTTGCTCATCCGCGGACCCAGCAAAAATCAATTCACTTTGCCAATTGGTTTCATTAAGGGCGGCCATACTAACATCCCCCGCAATTTCGGTTTCTAAATAAGTGACTAGTAGTTCATCGGCATACTTAAAGGCCAATTCATACACAGCCTTACCGCCAATCACAACCAAATCTTGCTTAGCCGCTTCAGCCAAAGCCAAGGCCGCTGCAAAGTCCGTTACTTTTTTAAAACCAGCTGGTAGATTTTCAGCCGGCTGCCGTGTCAACACTAAATTGGTTCGGTTAGACAAGGGATGCCCACCAAAGCTTGTCATCGTTTTACGCCCCATTAGCACTACTTTATGTAAGGTCGTTGCCTTAAAGAAGCGCATATCTGCTTGCTGATGCCAAGGAATCTGCCCGTTTTTGCCAATCGTGCCATTCCGACTTTGTGCCCAAATCATGATTACTTTTGTCATCCTAATACCTAACTTTCAACGATTTCCGACAAAACTTCCCAACGTTCCATTTTCGCCTCAAGGTCAGCATTCAGCTGCTCTAATTGGGCTTGTAACTCACTCAATTTTGCAAAATCAGCGCCATTTTCAATCATGGCAGCTTCAATTGGTGCTTGCTTAGCCTCTAGGGCTGCAATATCATCCTCAATTGTTTCCCATTCTTTTTGTTCGGCCCAAGTTAACTTTTTCTTCTTACTGACTGGTTCAGCGGGCTTAGCCTGTGCCTTGCTTTGTTTATTATCATGTTTGACTTCACTGGCCTGACTTAGATAATCAGTAAAACGACCATTTGCCCGTTCAATTACCCCTTGTCCTTCAAAGACTAACAACTGATTGGCGACTTTATCCAAGAAATATCGGTCATGGGATACCGTAATTACAGTCCCATTAAAACTGGCAAGATATTCTTCCAGAATCGTCAAAGTTGCAATATCTAAATCATTTGTTGGCTCATCTAACAAAAGAACATTTGGTTGTTGAATTAGGAGCTTTAACAGATATAAACGTCGCTTCTCACCACCCGATAGCTGGCGAATTAGTGTTCCGTGCATAAATGGTGGAAACAAAAACTGTTCCAATAGCTCAGCTGCCGAAATCTTATTACCATCACGGTCGGTTACCTCTTCAGCCACCTCACTTAGATAAGCAATGACACGTTTATCATCAGGAATGGGTTCAGTTACCTGCGTATAGTAGGCCATCTTAACAGTTTCACCAATTTCAATTTGCCCGCTATCCAATTGCTGATTACCGGCAATTGCATTTAACAAGGTTGACTTACCAGTTCCATTGGCGCCAGTGATACCAATTCTTTCATTACCTTGAATTAGTTGATTAAAATCTTTTAAGATTATCCGGTCATCAAAGGTTAGGTTGGCATCAATGATATTAATAACCTTCTTACCCAAACGTGCTTGGCCTAAGTTGACACTAATCTCGCCATCTTCTTGCCTGGTACCTTGTTGAGCCGCTAGTTCACGGAAATTATTTTCACGCGCTTTTTGCTTCGTTGAACGGGCTTTAGCCCCAGTTTTCATCCATGCTAATTCTTTTTGATAAAGCTGAGCTGACTTATGCTCCGCCGTTTTTTCAGCTTCAACCCGTTCAGCTTTGGCAGTCACATAGCGCTCATAATTACCTTGGTAAATATATAATTTACCAAATGATAGCTCAAAAATTCGATTCGTAACGCGATCAAGGAAGTAGCGATCATGGGTGACCGTCATTACCGCACCCTTATAGTCAGCTAAATACTTTTCCAACCAAGCAATTGAGTCAAAGTCCAAATGATTAGTCGGCTCATCTAGGAGCAATAAATCCGGTGCTTGAATTAGCACTTGTGCCAAGCCGACCCGCTTACGTTGTCCCCCAGACAAAGCGGCCACTGATAGATTCAAATCTGGCAAATGTAGTTGGGTTAAAATTGACTTCACTTCTGATTCGGCCGTCCATGCCTCTTCTTGATTCATTCTTGCTTCTAGGCGTGTATAGCGATTGAGAATTTTTTCATCATTTGGATTTTCAGCATAGTCATTTAAAGCCTCTTCATAATCACGAATCAACTGAAAAATGGGCTGTGCGCCGGCGAAAATTGCCTCCATAACCTTCATCTCACCATTTAAAGCTGGTTCTTGCTCCAGGTAACCAATTGAATAATCATTTGGTCCCTCAACGCTACCACCTTCAGCTGGATTAGTACCAGCAATTGCGTTTAATAGGGTTGTCTTACCAGTCCCATTAACCCCGACAATACCAACCCGATCACCAGTTTCAATTAGAAAGGATACTTGATCCAATAGTACTTTTTCACCATAGGTGCTTTTTAAATCTGTCGCACGTAACTGCTTCATAATCTTTTATTTGCCTCGATTAGTTCTTAATTATTTACCTTGCTGGTCTTTTTGGATTATTGTAGTCGCTGCTTTTAATAATACCGGCTTATCATTAGCTAGTTCACCCATTACAACCTTATATTCGAGTGTAGCTAATACTTTACCAAACAGTGGTCCTGGTTTAAGCGCCAATGTTTTGGTTAAATCACCACCATTAAGGGCAAGCGCCTGCTTTTCTTTAATTGGCAATTGTTCATATCGAACTTGCAAGCTGGTACTTTCAATTGGTAATTCAGACAAATCAAGCACCTTTAAGGTCGCTTGAATTGCGGTTCCAACTTGATAAAGTTGCCAATCAGTCACATCTTTTATCCGTAGTTGATTGAGCAAACGCAAACCACTACGAACTACTTTAATCAACTCATTACTATGTTTCCAGCTTTTCAAAAAGATTTGTGCGTCATCCGCTGTTAATCCTAACTCAAATGTTAATAACATCCAGGCAACTGTTACATCATCAATCTGCTCTTGCTTTAGTAAATCAGCTAAACCAACTAAATCAATATCCGAATTTTCTAAACCTGGCAAGTAATTGTGAACCCCAGTTCGGAGTAGTTCAAGAATTGCATACCAAACATTTTTACCTAGCAACAATTTAGTGAATTCCGTATTAATACGTTCCACCGCAATATTGTTAAGCAGGGCCGCATTATCTTGAATTGCCTGTAAAGTTGTTGCTTCAATTTCAAAACCTAACTGACTGCTAAAACGTAAAGCCCGCATCATACGTAAAGCATCTTCAAAGAACCGCTCTTCGGCCTTTCCAACCGCCCTGATTCGGTGATCGGTTAAATCTTTTAGGCCATCAAATAAGTCAATTACTTCCCCATCACTTTTTAAGGCCAGTGCATTAATTGTAAAATCACGGCGTTGTAAATCTTCAGCGAGGGAACGGACAAAAGTCACCTCGTCTGGCCGACGGAAATCAGTATAGGTTGATTCAGTTCTAAAGGTGGTAGTTTCATAACCTTGCCCCTGATCTAAAATCATCACTGTCCCATGTTTAATTCCGGTATCAACTGTGTGCTCAAAAATCGCCTTAACTTCTTTTGGAAAAGCCGATGTTGCAATATCGACATCATGAATTGGTTTACCGAGTAAAGTATCTCGGACGGAGCCACCAACAAAGTATGCCTCATACCCAGCCCCTTCAATTTTTTCCAAAATCGGTAATGCTGCGATAAATTCTTGTGGTAATTGTTGCAACTTCATTGGAAGACCTCCTAATTCGCTTACCAGTTTAGTATTGCACTTTGCAAGACAACCGCCCTGAGTGCATTAATCTTACTAGTTCATATATATGATTTTAGCATAACCACACACCTACAAGCTTGGATTTAACCAAACTCGCCATTTGATTTTTAAGCAAATAAAAACCCATCCCAAGCATTAGCACTAGCTAGTCAAAGACCGCTGCTTAGCGCTAACCGTTTAGGACGGATTATTTTAATTGCTAATAAATCAGTTAGTTTATAGACGCCCAGCCGAACGACGATATTGACGGCCAGCTTTTAACACTTCAACTTCTTCATAACGTAAAGGTCGGTACTCACCAGCTTGTAATCCAGTTAACTCTAACATTCCATAGCGCTCACGGGTCAATTTAATCACCTCATGACCAACTGTACGGAGCATTTCTTTAACTTGATGATAGCGACCTTCATGAATCGTTAAGCGGACCAAAGCGGTCTTTTTAGCCAAATCAGTCCCGATAATTTCGGCCTTGGCAGGGGCTGCCTTAAAACGCATAAAGCGTTTACCCTGTTTGGTTTTTACCTGTACTCCTAAGCGTAAGGCTTTCAACTCATCATTAGTCGGAATTCCCTTAACTTTAGCCACATAAACCTTATCAATCTTATAAGATGGGTGCATCAATTGATTTGCCAAAGCCCCATCATTAGTCATTAGTAAGGCACCAGTTGTGTCATAATCAAGGCGACCAACCGGATAGAGCCGTTGTGGCTCATCCATAATATCCATAACCGTCTGGCGGCCCTTATCATCAGAAGTTGTCGTTACGACACCACGGGGTTTATTCAAAAGAAAATATACTAATTTTTCCTTACTATCCAATGGTGCACCATTAACTTCAATATGGTCACTTGGCTCTACTTTAGTACCCAATGTCTTTACAACATCACCATTAACAGTTACCTTGCCATCCAAGATTAACTGTTCTGAGGCGCGACGTGAAGCCACCCCTGCCTGTGCCATAACTTTTTGTAATCTTTCTGCCATTTTTTCTCCTTAGGCACCCCCGTCGTTTCCAACAACGATGGTTTTTTGTTCATAGTCACTAACTTACAATACCCGCAATCATACCATAAAATCACCAGGTAAAGTCAACAAACAACTTAATTTAGCTAATCTAAGTCCTCTGTCAGCTCAAAATCCGATGACAAAGCTGGCATCAATGGTACCGTTTGATCTTTTTGGGACTTCAAATTTTCAAGAATTTCCGCATCCACTAATGGTGGTAATTCTTTTAAATTAACCAAACCAAAATAGTTTAAGAAATAATCAGTTGTTTCATATAAGTTAGGCCGTCCCGGTTCAGTTGACCGCTGCCGGCTTTCAATTAAATTACGCAAAACTAATTTTTGTAGAGTACCTTGTGATTGAACGCCCCGAATTTCATCAATTTCAACGCGGGTAATCGGTTGTCGATAAGCAACTATCGCTAATACCTCAAGTGATGCTTGTGATAGAGCTGTCGTCAACGGTGCCGTAAAATATTCATGAATCACAGCTGCTAACTCGGCTTTAGTAACTAATTGGTAATTATCCTCAGTCTGCATTATCGCTAAAGCTGAATTATCATCTTGCACATAGCGCTCGGCTAATTCATTAATCAAAGCTAAAATGGCGGGCCGTTCAAAACCGGTGGCAGCTGCAATCTCAGCAATCGAAATTCCTTCCTCACCGGCCACAAACAACAGGCCTTCAATTTGCTGCATACTATTCATCAAAAACTGTTTCCTCATTTTCATCTGCTAAGAAAGGCTTTGTTCCCTTAGTTAGGGTAATCACCCCGTAAGGGCTTATTTGCTGAACAAATAAATGTTGATGCCTTACTAAATCAAGCATGGCTAGAAAGGTCGTTACTAGCAAATCATTGCCAACCTCAGCTGGAAATAATTCATCGAAGGTTAATTCGGACATTTGATCTAGCTTAGCCATCACGGTTACCATTTGCTGGCGAATTGACCATGTTTCATTTGCCATAGTTCTAGGTTGAACCTGCTTTTTCAAGCGTTTTTGCACCATTTTAGAAAAGGCTAACTGCAAATCTGTCAATTCCAAGCCTGCTGCCACTGGCAAACTATCAATATCAGCTGGAATGGTCAAGGGGCTTCGGGAGAATTGTAACTGCCGTGCATCTTCACGCTCCCTTAATTCATCAGCCGCCACTTGATAGCGCTGGTATTCAAGGAGTTGTTCAATCAAGGCTTCCCGTGGGTCATCTTCATAATCCACCTCAGCCAAGTCGTTATCTAAATCTAATTCAAGCTCTGGTCTGGGTAATAAGTAACGTGCTTTGATACTCATCAAAGTCGCTGCCATAATTAAAAATTCGCCCGCTATATCTAAATCATTTTGTTCTGCTTGATGCAAAAAAGCTAGATATTGTTCTGTGATACTAACAATCGGGATATCTAGAATATCCATCTCATTGATTTTAATTAAATGTAATAACAAATCAAGGGGGCCATCGAAATCGCCTAAATGATAAGTAACCGCTGCTGCCATCTAATTTTCCCGCCAATCATTCAAAACTGGCTGGGTGACAATTGTCCCAATAATGCCTTCATCAGGGAAACGCAACTCCAACTCATGTAAAATTTCTTTGCCTAATGCTAAACGTTCCCCCGCACTTAGGCTAGGATTAAAAATTATTCGGCGAACCAAAACAGTGCCATAAAGCGATTCAATGCCCAAACAAACTGGATATTGTTCATCATTAGTCCGCCATAAAAGTAACTGCCGTTGCTCATTATGCTCGTACCACTCAATCTCTCGTTGAACTGCATTAATGCCCACTAAATCAGTTGCATAAGACAACATCCCCATCAAAATTTTTGATTGTTCATTTTTTGCTGCTATAAACATCTGCGCTGAATTCCCCTCGTTAATCTTTTTTTGCCCGTGGATGACTTCGTTGATATACTTCGGCCAAACGTTTATTCGAGATATGCGTATATATTTGCGTGGTAGAAATATCCGCATGGCCTAATAATTCTTGTACAATCCGTAAATCAGCCCCATTTTCTAATATATGCGTTGCAAAACTATGCCTAAGCGTATGTGGTGACACATCTTTAGTAATCCCAACACTGGCAACTAATTGTTTAATAATCTTCCAGACACCTTGTCGTGTCAGCTGACGGCCATGGTCATTTAGAAAGATAATGGTTGGATCTTGCTGGCGCCCCAGTAACGGGCGAACATCTTGCAAATAACGTTCCAGCCACATTGCAGCCATATCACCAATTGGAATGATTCGTTCCTTATCCCCTTTACCAACAGTCTGAATCAAGCCTAAATCTAAATGTAGATTATCAAACTTTAAATTGACCAATTCAGAGACCCGCATACCAGTTGCATACATCACTTCAAGCATGGTGCGGGTTCGGATACCTAAATTAGTGCTGGTATCAGGCGCTGCTAGCAGGGCTTCAACCTCCGCAATGGTCAAAACCGCCGGTAGATACTGACCTTTTTTGGGTGGGTCAACCTGTAGCATTGGATCATTTGTCACCAATTGGTTGCGATGTGCATACTGAAAAAACTTCCGCAAAGAGGTTACCATATGGATTACCGTATTACGGGCCTTGCCTTCTTCTTCCAGCGTTCCCAAAAAAGCTAAAATAACAAAACGGTCAACTTGCTCTAAAGTCGTAATTTGCTTTGTTTTAAGATACTCAAAGAAAAGCCGTAAATCTTGTCGGTAAGAACTGCGCGTATTTGCTGATAACCCGCGTTCGACAGTCACGTATTGCAAATAATCCTGTAATTCTGCATCAAAAGGTATTTGCTCAGTCATATGCTAATCCTCGGAAACTAAATGCAAGCCAGCTTCATCTTGGCTGATTTTTCTAGCCTTCATTAAGTTACCAACTGCCCGCTTGAATTGGCCCTTTGACATACCAAAGTAGCGTTTAATTGCTGCTGGATCACTTTTATCTGTGTATGGTAATTGACCATCATTTGAACGCTCTAGTAAGGTTAGAATCATTTGGGCATCCTCACTAATTGCTTCATAAGCACGTGGTTTCAAAGACAAATTCAAAATACCATCTGGTCGCATACCAATGACCCGGGCATTTACAACTTCCCCTAAACGTGGCTCACGCAAACGCTCATCAGGATGAATGAAACCAAAGTTGAAATCCTTAGTAATAACATAGGTTCCAACCATCTTCAAGCGGAAGACTGTTGCTTGAACGTTTTTATTTTTCATATCGGTTTTAGCTGGGATGCGGATTGCTTGGAGCATATCCATTGGGATTAATTCCCCCCAGAGCCGGTCTTTGTTATCAACCCGCAGTGTAATCATTAATTGATCACCCCGTTGTGGCCAAAGCTCCTTGATTGTTGGTAGTTCATCAATTGACACAACGACATCCTTATTAGGTAAACCAATGTCCACAAAGACCCCTAGGTCACGTCGAATATCAGTTACCGTCCCCCAAGCATAGTGGCCGAGGCGCACTGCTGGTACATTCTTAGTAATTTGTAATTGGTGTTGTTCATTTTCATAGGCAAAGCCACTAACAAGGCTACCAATATTGAGCGGCTTAGCTAGCTCATCCTTGGCTACTTGATAAGTCAAACCATCAACTTGTGCAAAGTAGTAATGGTCATTTTCATCGGTAACTTTTGCGGCAATTATGTCGCCAATTTTCATTGTCATATTTTTCTCCGTTATTATCTTATTCATCTAATCAGCACTGTGCTGATTGCATTTTTTAAAGTACTTCCATCAATTCAACTAAACGCTGAATCTCCTGTGTTGGTTTAAAGGCGCTTGTATTACTTTGCTTTTTTAGATTAACCCAAATACGGTCTAAGCCAAAAATTTGGGCCCCCTGAATATCTGCACTGAGGCCATCACCAATCATAACCGTATCGCTTAAACTTAATTGCGCTTCATGTTGGAAAATGTATTGGAAAAATTCCTTAGCTGGCTTAGCATAGCCGATTTCTTCTGAAGTGTAAATCGCTGCAAAGTATGGGGCTAACCCAGAGGCTGCTAATCGACGTTCCTGCGTTAATTTAACGCCATTCGTCCCAGCTAAAATTCGATAACCCTTATCATGTAAGTTTGCTAAAACTAACTGGGCATCTGGTATTTGAGCATAGTTAGTATCAAGGTAATGCCGGTATTCAAGCTCAACCTTTTGTCCATCAACCGCTTGTCCAAATTCTGCAAATAATTTTGCAAAACGAGTGTTTAATAATTTTGTCCGATCCGCGCCATGCTCGACTTGCTGCCAAACCGCCTGGTTAATTATTTGGTACTGGGTATTAGCCGCTGTTAAATCATCAAGTCCATGAGCTAAAAAAATTTGTTCTAAGCCGTAACGCTCACCAGCTTTAAAATCAAGTAAGGTATCATCTAAATCAAAAATTAAAGTTTTGTACATCTTACTAATCCTTCTTTCGCCCAATGACGCTTTTCTATATCATACCAAAAATCCCAGCTTTCTTCTGCCTTAACTGTAAAATTAAAGGTTTAATTACCGCTTTGAATGATGTACTTAGTTGGTAAATTGCATCAAACTGCTAACTTCGTAATAAAAAAGCCAGTGGGCACTAATCCCACTGGCTTGTCTTATTCATTAGTGAAGTTGTTCTGCTATCTTGGCTAGGCTTAATTCAGCGGTACTAGCAAAGTTCAACGCCGCTTCATGTAAGACTGTACTGTCACCAATTCCAATTGATAGTTCACCAGCATCATTAATCGACTTAATTCCGGCAGCTGAATCCTCTAAGCCAACTACGACTTCAGGGGCCAAATCAATCGCCGCAGCTGCGGCTGCAAAAATCGCAGGATCGGGTTTGCCAGCTTTAACACTAGCTGGATCAACAATTGCATCAAAATACTTTTCCATCCCTAAGCGTTCGACAATGAACGGTGCATTTTTTGATGCCGAAGCAATGCTCATCTTGTAACCAGCTGCTAGTAGCTCATCAAGGAAAGGGAAAATTCCTGGCAAAGCATCCGCAGAGGTCAACTTAGAAATTAATGCTCGATAATTGTCATTTTTCTTGTTTGCAAGTGCTTCACGGGCGGGTAAATCATATTGTTCAGCTACATCACCAGCTTGCAAAATCAAATCTAAGGAACCCATGCGGTCAATTCCTTTAAGCGCTTCGGCTAATTCCTCCGTCCAAGTTGTTCCAACTTCATCAGCAATTTGCCGCCAAGCAATGGCGTGAAAACGTGCGGTATCAGCTAAAACACCGTCCATATCAAAAGCAAAACCCTTTATTTCATCAAAAGTAATCATTTCTCACCTCGAGTAATTTCTGTAACTTGGTTTGGTAGCAGTTGCACTGCTTGGCCCAAAATTGTCACAGTTAATGCCTTATCAGCCATTACAGTAACCGTATCAGGTTTGATTTCAATTCTAAGTCGGACACCTCTAAAGAACTGCGTAAATTTCAAATAACGCCAGGTTTGTGGCAGATTTGGCTCAATTTCAATCCGACCATCGCGTAAGGTCACCCCACCAAATTCATTTTGGATAACCTCTAAGGTTTCACCCATTACACCGATGTGCACACCTTCGGCAGTTGTGCCACCTTGAATATCATAAAAGTCTGAACCAATTGCTGTCGTTAGATATTCTAAGGCCTCTTGCTTTTCGTTCAAAGTAACATCAATGCCGGCAAAGACTGGTCGTGAAGTCGTTGAACCATGCACAGTGCGTGCCTGGTAATAGTCTTTATTAATTGCTAGCCAATCAGCTGGTAAGTCATAACCTAATTGTTCAATTAGCGTTGCAACCTGCTTAGCACCAAGATTATAAATTGCCATCAAGAAATCAGCTTGCTTAGCAACTTGATAATCATCAGGTGATAGTCCTTCGGCCTTCAAGAGACGATCAATTCGGTGAATATCGCCGTACTTTTCAGTATAAGCCGCAAAGTCAACTTCCTTTAAATCAAAGTAGCCAGCATATTGTGCAACAACCCCATTATCATCAATAACCAAGGCCAACTTATCTGCCACAAGCTTTGCCTTATCCAGTAGGGCCTGATCAAAGTCATGCTCTGCTGCTAACTTTGCAAAATCAAGGGCTGAATCTTCTGCTATCTCCAACAACCAACGTAATGACCAAGCAACCATAATATTGGTATAAGCATTATCCGTAATCCCGCCTTCTTTTGCGCCTGGATATGCCTCATGGTATTCATCTGGGCCCATAACGCCGGCAATATGATAACGGCCATCAGTACCTAGTTCGGCCTTATTCAGCCAGAATTTACTGGTTTCTAGTAATACCGCTAGACCACCGTCATTCATGAAAGTCTTATCATTAGTTAATTGGGTATAAATCCACATATTATAAGCAATCGCTAATGAAATATGCCGTTGACGTCGTGAGTTATCTGGTTCCCATTCATTATTGACGGTATTTAGATGAATATATTGCGCTTGTTCATCACCATACTGACCAGATTGCCAAGGGTACATTGCCCCCTGCTCATCATCAATTTGCGCATTTGCTTTGGCTGCGTTAAGTCGACGAACCCGGTATTGTAATAAGTCCCGGGCCGTTTCGGGGTCATTGGCAGCATAGTATGGAACTACGAATAGTTCATCCCAGAAAATATGTCCGCGATACCCTTCACCTGTGAGACCCCGTGAACCAACCGAAACATCTAAATCACGATTAGCTTTGTGTTGTGCGGCCTGCCGAATATGGAAAATGTTCATGCGAATCAT
Source organism: Weissella oryzae SG25 (assembly GCF_000691805.2). Lineage (GTDB taxonomy): Bacteria > Bacillota > Bacilli > Lactobacillales > Lactobacillaceae > Weissella > Weissella oryzae. The sequence goes on from NZ_DF820486.1 coordinate 20,475, forward strand.
TTTCTGCATATCTGGGTCATCTGAATCTAAGACAATATCAGCATCCTGCCAAACAGCCTGCCAATAATCAACACTAGCCTGCCGAATTGCCTCGGCAGAACTTGCCAAATCAGCTAATACTTGTTCTTTTGGCGCTGCCAATTCAAGTGAAGTCGCAATTGCCATTACTTTAGTAAACCGACTTGGTTGATTAGCCTTTAATGGTAACTCCATCGTGGCCATTTGCACTTCGGTTCCAGTCGCATTTTGATTACTAAATTCACCAGTTGGGCCATAAGTTTTAGCACCAACAACTAAATCAAGTTGGTTCGAGCGAGTTTTCGCTAACAACAAGTCCCCTTCAATGGCAGTTACATCATATTCTTTCGAATCAAACGCCCGATAACGTTCAACATTTTGATTTAAGATACTACCATCAATTAAACTTTCAATCCGTAATTCCGTATCAAAGTCAGCCATTACGTTAACACTCAATGCAAAACGATGATAATTAACTGGATCAACATACTTTTCCCAATCGACCGTTAACTGGCCTGCTGGCAGAGCTAAAGTCACTGTCTCATGTAAGATACCAGTTGCAAAGTCTAAACTAACCTGCCGTTTTACGATTGTTTCTTGATTAAATTCAACTTGTTGCCCTGCCAGATAAAAATTAAACAATTGCGGATTAGGCATGTTTACCATATCTTCATTGACAACATCCCGATCAGCTACCTTAGTTTGCGTTTGATTAAAAACACCCGCTACGTACAAACCTGGATAATGAGCATCATCAAATTTGGCAAAGATTGGCGCTCCCCGCCAACCAATATAACCATTACCAAGGGTTAGGAGCGATTCTTGTCCATAAGCACGTTTCCCGTCAGCTAACCCATCATAAGTCAAAACCCATGTCTTATCTGCCATAATTACCTTAGCTCACTTTCACTATTTAACTGCGTCTTTAAAAGCATTACGCTTCTCAACACCAGCAGTTTCAACATCTGAATCCTTGTAACCGAAGAAGTAGACAAGTACAAAGGCCACAACCATCGTCACAATTGTTGCAATCCAAAAAATCATAAAGTTATTTGGATTGTCCTTAGGTGAAGCAAAGTTAGGGAAACCAATTAGTGAACCGGCAAAGCCGTACATGTGTAAGTGCATGAAGCCGGCAACACCAGCGCCCACAGCCGCCCCGATTGATGACATTAGGAAGACCCGACCATACTTCAAATTAATTCCATACATTGCTGGCTCAGTTACACCGGCAAAGGCAGATAAGGCACCAGAACCAGCTAGTCCCTTTAGATCAGCCTTCTTAGTCTTGAAGAAGACGGCAAGTGCCCCAGTTCCTTGCGCAAGCATCGTAAATGAAACAATCATGTTAATGTTTGACTGACCAGTTTGTGCAATTTGCTGTGTAAGAATTGGGATAACCATCCAGTGAAGACCAAAGATAACCAACACTTGATAAAGACCACCAATGATAATGGCTGCAATTCCAAGGTTCAAGTTCAACAAAGTTGTAATGATTGCAGCAATTCCAGATGAAATAATTGAAATAACTGGACCAACGGCAATCAAGACAATTGAACCAACTACAAAGAGGGTAATCATTGGCTGCAAAATTGGGCGTAATGCCAATGGTAGGTGGTCTTTCAACCAGTTACCAACCGGGCGAGCAAGCCAAGCGGCAAAAATAATTGGGAAAATTGTATAAGCGTATGATGGAATGTTAATTGGCAAACCAAAGTAATTAGCATTCAATGGTACGCCAGCTAAATTACCAAGCAAGGCTGGCGTTACAATTTTACCGTTAACAATATGCGCCGTTGTTAAGTTTTGAATGGCTGGATGAATCATAAAGCCACCAATTGCCGCAACTACATATGGGTCAGATTTCAACTGCTTGGCAGCTGAGAAACCAACTAAGACTGGCAAGAAGTAGAATGGTGCCATTGCTAATGATGAAAGAATCACGAAAGTGTCAGAATTTGGATTAATCCAATTTAGCAAAGTTGGTGTCGACATTAAGGTCAAAAGCCCGTTAATCATACCACCGGCGGCCAATAGTCCAATAATTGGAATCATTGAACCAGTAATTGTCCCTACTAAGGCTTGGAAACTACGTACAAAGACATTCTTTTTAGGACCTTGATTGTTATTATTAGTGGTTGCACTAACGGCGGCGTCAGTTGCCGCATCATCGGTAACTTGTACACCAAGTTGGGCAACAACTTCATCATAGACATCTGCCACAGCTTGCCCAATTACAACTTGGTATTGACCCAAACCTTCATTATAGACAGCCCCCGCAACACCATCTAAACTTTGAATCGCCGCTGTGTCAGCTTGGTTCTTATCTTTCAAGTAAAAACGCAAACGCGTCACACAGTGAATAACCTTTTCAACATTTGATGCGCCCCCCACCCCAGCAATGATTTTAGTTGCTAAATCAGTGTAGTCTTTCTTAGCCATCTCTCTTCTCCTACTTCTTACTTGGCAGTTGCTTTACCCACAATGGTACCGCCAGCTGCTTGCCCAGTGTTTACTGTAATTTGGTCCAAATGGTCCGCTGTATTAGTGATTAAGACCATTGTCGTTGTTGGTAGTTTTGCAATTTTGATTTGCTCCCAGTCGGCAGATGCAATCACTTGTCCACCCTTGACCACTTGACCATCCTTAACTTTGATTTTAAACGGCGCACCATTTAAACTAACCGTATCAATTCCCATATGAACCAATACCTCTAAGCCATCAAAGCGGGTAATCCCCACGGCGTGTCCTTGAATCATCGTAATCCGGCCAGCAACTGGCGCAACAACCTCACTACCCGTTGGCTCAACTGCAAACCCATCGCCCATCATCTTCCCCGCAAAAACCGGGTCAGGTACCGTTGTAAGATCAACCACCTCACCAGTAACTGGTGTATATAGATTTTCATCTTCCGCTAAAGGTTCTTCTTTCTTTCCAAATCCAAACATACTGTTTCCTCCTTACTTATGCCGCCTTGCAAACTCAACGCTAGTAAATCGATCCGCTCGATGGCGAGATTCTGTGAATGATAACAAAGAATTATCAGCTAAATGGGTTTCGCTGCGAATCACAACCATGGCAGTATCCTCTGGGATATGCAGCCAACGGCGATCCTCAACCGATGCGCTTTCAACCGTAATATGTTTAATCGCATAATCAATCGTTAAACCCAACTGATTTTCAAAATAACTAAATAATGAATCTTGTGCTGCACTTTTAGGAATTTCCGTTACTACACTTGAATTGATGTAATCATAATCAATAACTGTCGGCTCACCATCAACATTGCGTCGACGCACAACTTGAATGGCTTGCTCTAATGTAGTACCTTCAAACCGTAATTCTTGTGGAATTGTCGTTACTAGCGTAATTTTCAGCACGTCATTGGTCGATGATAATTGCATTTCATCAACTAATTCCCGATAACTTTCAATCTTTGATACCGGAAAGATAAAGTGCTTCTTTGCTAGCACTAAAGTCCCCTTACCTTTTAGGCGTTGAACGTAGCCATCCTCAGCCAAACTGTTCATCGCTTTACGGACGGTTTCTCTAGAAACTCCATAACGCATCACAAGTTTTGTGTCACTTGGCAAGTAATCGCCCGGTTGATATTTTTCCTCCCTTAAGTCGGCTAAAATATCTTGATAAATCATTTGATACTTATCCATCAGCAGATCTCCTTTCCTAATGACACGCTTATTATATATCGTTAATGTAAGCGATTTCAATAGCTATGTAATCCGCTTTCATTTATTTGACTAGGCAGGTTGCGCAGGAAGCTTAATCTTATAAGCTTCTTCAACTAGGCAACTTTTTTGCTTTTTATGAAAACATTGCGATTTTAATTTAAATACATTAATTAACAGTATTAACAATATACATTACTGAATTTTCAGATTGTTTAAGTACTATATTTGTGGAAAAGCGTCTTAATTTGTTCAATGGCTTTGAAAATCATACGTTATTTTCAACGACTTAAAAACTTAGTCTCTCATGAAACTAAGCTACCAGCTTTTCAGGAAATTTATGCCATACACAAGGTAAACACACACCTATTTACGCAAAAAAAGCAGACCAAGTAAATTTGAAGTATTAACACTTCGAATCGTAACCTGACCTGCTTTTACTATGTGTTTATCTAAATTAGTATGATTTTTTCAACGCATACTATAAACTAAATATTTTTCATGGATAATCTACTTCTAGTCGCCACTATTAAGGGCTGCAAACTTTGCTTGCATCGTTTCATTTCCGCGTGTCAACTTCTTAATTGAAATATCTTGTGCCTTATCATTGGCTAAGCGGAGCTGATTTTCCGATGTTGTCAATTCTTTCTTAATTTTCTCCATGCTAGCAATTGAACGATCAATTTGCTCAATTGCTTTTTGATAATGATCAGCTGCACTTGTGTAGTTCTTACCAAATCGTTCTTTAAAGTCATTGAGATTATCTTCAAAGCTAGTAATATCGATATTCTGTTCACGAATAACGGCTAACTCTTTTTTATAACCCAAGGAGTTACGGGCTGCGTTATTTAATAAGCCAATAATTGTAATGAAGAATTGTGGCCGCACAACGTACATCTTTTCATAATCATGCACCTCAACAATCCCTGTATTATACAAATCATCATACGGTTCGAGTAGCGAAACTAGCACAGCATATTCCGTGTGCTTTTCCTTACGATCTTTATCAAGCTCTTTGAAGAAATCGGCATTCTTATGCTTCTTTGATTTTGAAATATCAGCATCCATCTCATTTTTCATATCAAACATAATCGATATAAATTCTTCGCCATCTTCATAGTTACGAAAAATAAAGTCCCCCTTTGAGCCGGACGTCTTTGAAACTTCATTATCTTTTTCAAAATAAGCATTGGGAAAAGCAAAGGAACGTAAGCGATTAAATTCATTAGAAGCATACTGCTCTAAACTCTCCCCAATTTCTTTAGTTGATTGCTTCGCCTTGAAATCTTTGGCCTGATCTAGTTGTTCTTGCAGTCCTTTGCGCACTAATTCGGCCTTTTCTTTTTCAGTCTTAATCGCTAATTCCTTTTCTTGCTCTTTAACGTTCAAATCGGCTTGTAGTTTTGTTAATGCTAATTCTTTTTTTGACAACTCATCTTTAAATTTGTTTTCAGTTTCCAGCTGTGATTGTCTAATTTCAGCATCCTTGTTAGAAAGCTCCATTTGCAAACCAGTAATTTGTTCCTGTAAACCTTGTTGAATTTCCAACTTTGACTTCTCAATCTCGGCGTCCTTACTGGCTAATTTCTGTTGTAGCTCCGCCAATTGAACCTGTAAGGCTTTTTCTGTTGTAAGTTTAGCATTCTCAACGGCAGCCTTTTGCACATCTTTTTGCGCCTTTTCCCATTGCTCATGTTGCTCAGCAATAACGTTTTTCGTTGCTGTATCCGTTACCGTATTAATTGCCTCAGTGAACACTGATAAGTCAATATTGTTAATGTCTGTCAAATCAACAATATCATTCTTTTTAGCATTTTCTTGCAGTTCAAGTTCAGTTTTTGACCGTGCAATTACCCTAACTTTTGACATTATCCCACACTCCTCTTACATTCTGCATGCTTTAATTTTACACTGATTGCCAGTTAAATATCAGCTAAGTTCTAAGCAATTTTAGCGCAATCCTTAAGCTTACTTTTAAAACAGCCAGGACAAGCTTGCATGTACCCAATTCAATTTATCATTACTTGCTGTAAATAAAAAACTGATCTTTGTATCAAAAAAATGAAACAAGACCAGTTTGTTTTGTTAATTTAATTATTGAACTGTAACTGACTTAGCTAGATTACGAGGCCGATCAACATCAAGGCCACGACCTAATGAAGTATAGTAGGCCAACAACTGAGTTGGTACAACTGAAAGCAAAGGTGATAATAGTTCAACCGTATCTGGCAAAATATAATCATCATTTGCCTTGGCAATTGACTTTGAAACAATGGTAAAGGCATGTGCGCCACGAGCTTGCGTTTCAGCCAAGTTTCCACGTGTTAGTAAGGCCATCTTTGCTTGAGTCATCAAAGCTACAACCGGTGTTCCGTCCTCAATCAAAGCTAGCGTACCGTGCTTCAACTCACCAGCTGCAAACCCTTCAGCCTGTACATAAGAAATTTCTTTGAGCTTCAAAGCGGCTTCTAATGATACAGCTGAATCGACTCCACGGCCAATGTAAAAGGCGCTTGTGGCTGGTACGAATAACTCTTCGGCAACCTTTTGGAAGACCTCTTTATCATCCACAATCCCTTGAATATCGACTGCGATTTTTGATAGTGCTTGTTCCAAATCAAAGTCAAGCTGACTCTGATCAGCAACTGCATAGGCCAACATTGACTCCAAAGTTACTTGTGCAATATAAGCTTTAGTTGAAGCAACCGCAATTTCTGGTCCAGCCAACAATGGCAAAGCATAAGTTGCCTCACGCCATAAAGTTGACTTCTCAACATTTGTTAGTGTCAAAGAATGATAACCTTGGACATTAATTTGTTGCAGCACTTCGCGTGAGTCCGCTGTTTCACCTGACTGTGATAGGAAGATAAAGAAAGGCTTTTCTGCTAAGAGAGGTTGTTCATAAGCGAATTCTGAAGAAATATGCACTTCAGTTGGCTTACCAGCCCACTGCTCAAACATTCGGCCCCCAACAAGACCAGCATGATAAGAAGTTCCAGCGGCAATAATATATAGCCGATCGGCTTCCTTAATTTCACGCAAGATTTCTGAGCCAAATTGGAGCTTCTTATCAGCATTAAAGTAACGAGCCAAGAGATTGCGAATTACAATTGGTTGCTCATCAATTTCTTTTAGCATGTAGAAAGGATAGGTACCCTTATCAGTCTCTGAAGCATCAATATCCAAGTGGAATGGTTCGCGTACAATTTCCTGACCAGCTGCATCAAACAACTTTACTTCAGTGGGATCAACGATTGCAACTTCGCCATCGTGCAACTCCAAGAAATCTTTCGTTTGATCCAACATAGCAATTGCATCAGATGTAACTACATTAAAATCCTTACCAACACCAATCAATAATGGTGACTTACGCTTGGCAACATACATCCGCTCAGGTTCCTCACGGTCCATTAGCAAGAAGCCGTAAGCTGACTCAGAGTCATTTGAGAAAAGCGTCAAAGCCTTGTTAAAGGCCTCAAAAGTTGTTAGTCCTTCATCGGCTACTAATTTAGCGATTACTTGTACCCCAACCTCGGTATCAGTATCTGAATGTAATTTGACATCCTTCAACAAAGTTTCTTTTAGCTCTTCATAATTTTCAATTACGCCATTGTGAACTAAATAGAATCGTCCATCATTTGAAACATGTGGATGCGCATTTTCAACTGATGGTTGTCCATGAGTTGCCCAACGTGTGTGCGCAATTCCAGCAGTACCAGCAACATGTTTTGTTGCCACTAAGGCTTCCAAGTCAGCCACTCGGCCCTTTTCCTTTACCAACTGATCCATATTTTCATCAGCATTAGGGACAAAAATTCCCGCAGAATCATATCCCCGATACTCTAATTTTTCTAATCCCTTTAACAAAACTGGCGCTGATTGATAATTAAGGCTAGTAAAGCCGACAATTCCACAATATGACATAGTTACTCCCTCTTAAAATGGTATATATGAACACCACTGATTTTTTCTTTCAATACCGATATTATCCCTGTATTAAATAGGATTGTCAATTTTCATTCGTCCAAATGGTCAAAATTGGTATAGGTAGGCTTAATGCTTCTCTAAATAACTTACCGCTTCACTAAAGGTTTTAACCGGTACAACCTTCATACCAGGTGCATACTTCTTAGCGACGGCCTTGGCTTCTTGATAATTGGTTTTACCGTCTTCTTCATACTGTAGGTTTTCCTTAGTCGGCTTTAAATATGGTGCAAAGAAAATCTTTGCACCGGCTTGGTAGGCAACAATAACTTTTTTATCAATTCCACCGATTTCACCAACATTTCCTTGATTATCAATTGTTCCTGTTCCAGCGATTGTCCGACCACGGGCTAGATTTAAATTTTTATCCAAAGCATCATACATTTGCAAAGAAAACATCAAACCACCTGAAGGACCACCAATATCTCCCATGTTGGCTTGGATATTAGTATCTGATTTAACATCAACCGCATCTGCTAACATAATGCCAATTCCCGCTAAATATTTAGTTCCTGCCAAGGCAACGGTCTTTTGGCGTGCAACCTTATGGTCGTTACCCCGCTGGTAATTAATAGTAATTTCCGTCCCAACCTTTTGCTTACGAATATAATCTTGAAAACCTTTAGCTGATGGGAAATGTTTGCCGTCGATTGCGGTAATCATGTCACCCACCTTCAAATCAGCCTTAAAATGTGAATTATCCTGAATTGCCATCACATACAAGCCATTATAATGTCTTTTATACGGGATATCAGCTGCTCGAAAGGCATTTACTTTAGCCTCATTCACAGCAGAATTCATATAAATTTTATTAATCTTAACCGAATTTTGCGCTGTGGTACCTGAATTAGCCTGTGCTGCGCTCATCAATGTTGCATGCGGATTAAATAAAGATACTAAAGCGCTTAGTCCAGTTACTTGTTGTAAATAAACTGAAGTTATCAAATACTTACCATCCACTTTAGCCGGTTTTTCATCAATTTTAATGTATGAAGTAAGTGCATCAGCCGCCCCAGGCGTTTCAACGTAAATAGGTAAAGGAACTGTAACTCCTAAGATAAAAATAAGCCCCAAAAAAACGGCGCTTATCTTAGCAGTTAACTGCCAATTAAATCTCTTTTTTCTCTTTTTTCTCTTTTTTCTCTTTTTCATAGTTAGATCTCTTTTTTAAAGCGGCTCGCCAAAGCCTCTGCAACAACAGCAGGTACAAAGTCACTTACATCAGCACCAAAACTAGCCACTTCTTTTAAGGTGCTTGAAGAAATATTTTGGTTTTCTGGCCGTGCCATCATAAATAACGTCTCAATGCCACCTAATCGAAAATTCATCGTAGCGATATCACGCTCATATTGATAATCACGTTCGTTTCGCAAGCCACGCAACAAAACTCCAGCACCAAGTTCTTGCACAAATTCAACCGTTAATCCGTGCATCTCAACAAGCGAAACATTTTGATAATCAGCAACTGCTGCTTGAATTAGCTTCATTTTTTCAGCTGTTGAAAATAAATATTGCTTACTTGTATTCGTTCCTACTGCAATAATTACTTCATCAAACATTTTTGCTGCTCGTGCAACAACATCTAGATGACCATTTGTAAAAGGGTCAAAACTCCCCGGAAAGACTACCCTAATCATGCTTGTCCTCCATCATACTGATATAAACTAACCACCGTGATTCCATAATCTTTAGCTTTAAGAAAGGTAAAACCAGGTAAATCACTAGGCAAATCAGCAGCTTGATCAGTCTCGGCCACAATTAATGCATCTTTTGCAATTAAATTAGCCGCTGTTAAATTCATCAAATCAGCCACAATTGTCTGTTTTGCATAGGGTGGATCAAAATATAACAAATCAAAAGGTGCTTGACCTGTTAATTGTTGAATCACGCTCTCTGCAGTTGACTTAAACACCTTAAATCGTTCAGGTGCTTTAGTCATAGCAATATTATCATTGATGGTTTTTACCGCTGCATATTGTCGGTCGACCAATACAGCCATGTCAATTCCTCGTGAAACTCCTTCAATACTTAAACCACCTGAACCAGCGTAGAGATCCAAAGAACGGCCACCTTCAAAATAAGGCCCGATCATTGAAAAAATTGCTTCTTTAACTTTATCCGTGGTTGGACGTGTAGCAGTCCCCGGAACAGCCTTTAAGGGGCGACCGCCAAATTCTCCACTAATAATTCTCATTATAGTTCCTCTTCATCAACAGGTTCATCAGCTAATTCAACTGGGTCAACAACTAATTCATAGCTGTCTTGATTGTTACTACCAACCGTTGGATCCACTTCTGGCCAATGTGATAGTTTCACTTCGCGAACAAAGCCTAAACGTTCAATTAAAGGAACTTTTGCAGCAACATCTTGATCATTCATTGCAATTACTGCATATTTCATTTTTTCAGAAATATATTCAACTACACCAAATCGTCTTAACTGGCGTGCTTGCCGCATATTTTTTAAATATACTACCACCGAACGGCGGGCTACCAACTCAAAATCCATTTTAAGCCTCCTTAGTCTGGGCTACTTCATGTTTTATCTGCTTGATAATATTCATTGAAATCCCCAACGCAATCGATAATGACCAAATTGACGAACCACCATAGGAAATAAATGGAAAAGTCACACCAGTAATTGGCAAAGCACCGACTACGCCCCCAAAATTAACTAGCACTTGCATGAAAAAATACATTGCAAAACCATAGAGGGTCAAACGATAAAACATTACCTTTGTACGCATCCCCCATGTTATCAATCTGAAAATAATTAAATAAACCAAAGCCAAAATTATAATCACAGCAAAAAGGCCCAACTCTTCGGCAACAATCGCCATAATAAAATCTGTATTGGGTTCTGGTAAATTACCAAACTTTTGTAAACTATTACCTAAGCCACGACCAAAGATACCACCGTTAGAAATGGCATAGAGAGAATTAATCAATTGCAAACCAGACGAAGATGCCACTTGCCAAGGATTAATGTAGGCGATAAAGCGGGCCACCATATAACTCTTACTATTTTCCAAGCCAAATAGGCTAATGAAATTAGGGATAAAGATATAAGCTAAGCCTAATGCACCTGCCCAAGCCACAACTGTAATTGGTCGCCAACGAACTGAAATAATCGTTAATGCAATCATTGTAATAATCAAAACGCCACCAACATCGGGCATGATTAAGTCAAGGGCAACACCAGCTAAGGCAATACCCATAAAGATTTGCGGCCAACGCCGCCTTGCTGGACGCAAACTATCATCTTCCTTCAAGACATGCCCCAAGGTATACGCTAGGAATAAAATCAGCGTTATCTTAAAAAACTCAACTGGCTGTAATGAAATTGGCCCCAATAAAATCCAACCTTTAGCACCATTAATGGCCTGTCCGAAGACAAAAGCAACTAACATTAAAAAGATCGTAGTGGTCATTGCAATCCGAATTAGCCATTGAGTTCGGCGCGTTTGCCAACGGAATTTAACGTGGAAAATTAGTAAAATCCCGAAAAAACCCGTTAGCTGAAAAAAAGCCTGCTTGAGTACATACGATAAAGCTGACCCCGTTGGCATATCTGCACTTGCCGAGTAAACCATGATAGTTCCCAGCATCATGAGAAACATTACGGGTAATAAAATCATCCAATCAATGTATTGATTGGTTTCTTGTAGCAATTGGCGCCAATTTTGGGCTCGTTTGCGTTGCTGCGATACACGCATTTTAGGTGTCATACTGCCCTCCCTCTTTTTTATTTGGCTCACACCAACTTAGTTTATTTTAATTTTATTATATAAAAGACTACTAATAAAAACTATTATACCGACATTTAACTTAATTAGTGCTTTTATTTCACTCATTACTCGAATTTTTATGGGATTTAATCAGATTTTTAAGCAAGCAAACTAAAAAGGTCACCAAGTAAATACTTGGCAACCTTCTTAGCTAAAAGCATTAAGGAGATAGAGGGATTCGAACCCTCGCGCCGGTTTCCCGACCTGACGGTTTTCTAGACCGTTCCCTTCAGCCAGACTTGGGTATATCTCCAATAACTACTCTCAATATGCTACTAAAACTTTTTAAAACTAGCAAGCAAAAAAACTTTTTTTAAATAATTAGTTAAATTTAAACGTGCTTGATCTTAATAATCAAAAATGTAGCTGCGCTTGCTAAGAGAATTGTCGCTATGAAAACTATATTTTGAACATAGCCCAGCGGATCAATCCCATAAGCTATTCCATAAGCGGTTGGTCCAAGTGCAGCTAATAAATAACCACCTGCTTGGGCCATGCCAGAAAGAGCAGCCGTCTGGTTTGCCGTTTGCGTTTTTACGGCAAACATAGTTAAGGTAAAAATAAAGAAAAAGCCAATAAAAATACCAACCAGTAAGGCTTCAACTAACCAAAAACTAAACTGGTCATTTTGGAAAAACATCATTATTGCGGCAATCAAGCCTATTGCCGTAATTGCAGCGACTAAAATCAATAACTGTTTAGAGCGTAAAACCGTTACAAGATTTGGTATCAATAACGCAATTGGAATATTAGTAATCACCATCATCGTCATTCCCAAAGCAATTTGTTGGCTATTTAGATGATGATAGGCCATTAAAACCGGTAGCCAAGCGATAAAGACATAGTTCAACATTGATTGGCTCCCAAAAGCGATTAAAAAAGGCCAAGCACGTCGATTACGCCAAGTTTTAAATTTTACCTGCTTCCAGTCTTTAGCTGTTGGTCTTGGGCGAGTCGGTAAGGTTTGCATCGCAAAAAACCACAATATTAGCACTGCCAATGGAATTAAAAAGAGCAGCCAAATCACAACATGCCAACTAGTCAGAGCAATAATCGATGCTGTTGTTAAATTAAAAATAATCGTCCCAGCCATAATCGCCAAGGAGTATAAAGAAGTCATTACCCCAATCCGTTGTGGAAAGTATTCAGCCACCAAAGTTGGCATAAAAACATTAAGATGCGCAATTGCAATTCCTATCAGGGCTGTCCCAATCAACATGGTAGGAATCGTTGTAATGATACGTAAGCCAGCCCCTAAAGCCAATAGCCCCAAGATTAATAAAGTCGCAGACTTCAAGCCAAGCCATTCAATGGTCTTACTGGCAAAGTTTGAAATAAGCATGAACATCGCTAAAGGAATCGTGGTTAAAATGCCTAAAGTTTTAATTGGCAACTTTAATGCTTGCGATAAATCATTAAGCATTAAAGGAATTGTCGTAAAAGTGGACCGCATAACTAAGCCAATCATGATTAAGGCCACCATAATCAGTCCCATTTTCTGTTTTTTTATCAAGCTACTGTCCCCCATTTTCAATAACTAAATCATTATACAAACTGTACTTCCCATTAGTACTATTACATCTAGCTTCTAATTTATTCAAAATAAAAACAGTCCTTACAAAAGGGCTGCTTTATATTTCCACTGTCGTTGTATTGCTTTCAAGCATTTAAAACGCTGTAAAACAATTAGCGCCAGTTTATGTGCGCGCACGTTTAATCAAATGAATTGGTGTTCCTGTGAAATCAAAGGCTTTACGAATTTGATTCTCCAAGAAACGTTCATAAGAGAAATGCATCAATTCAGGGTCGTTTACAAAGACCACAAATGTTGGTGGCTGAATTGCCACTTGCGTTGCATAATAAACTCGCAAACGCTTACCATTCATGTTTGGTGTTGGATTCAAAGCCAAGGCATCCATAATTACTTCATTCAAAGTTGCAGACTGAATCCGTCGTTGATGATTTTCATTAACGCGCTTTATCAAGTCTGGTAACTTGTTTAAGCGTTGCTTAGTCTTTGCAGAAACGAAAATAATTGGTGCATAAGCTAAATACTGGAACTCAGCCCGAATCGTTTCTTCAAATTCTGCCATTGTGTGGTTATCTTTTTCAAGCGTATCCCACTTATTGACAACAATAATCACGGCTCGACCAGCCTCATGGGCATATCCGGCAACGTGCTTATCTTGGTCACGAATACCTTCTTCAGCATTCAAAACCATCAAGACCACATTTGAATCATCAATTGCGCGCATCGCCCGCATAACAGAATACTTTTCAGTATTTTCGTAGACCTTGCCCCGCTTACGAATACCAGCAGTATCAACCATGGTAAATTCATCCCCTTCAGGGGTCGTAAAGCGTGTGTCAATTGCGTCACGCGTTGTCCCAGCAATATCTGAAACAATCACACGTTCCTCACCTAACATCGCATTGACCAATGATGACTTTCCAACATTTGGCCGACCAATCAATGAAAAACGAATCGTTTGATCTTCTTGTGTCTCTTCTTTGGCTGGGAAATGAGCCATTACTTCATCGAGCAAATCACCCAAGCCAGTACCATGCGCACCAGAAATTGGGAATGGATCACCAAAGCCTAGGGCATAAAAATCATAAATATCAGCTCGCTTCTCAATATTATCAACTTTATTAACTGCCAAAATCACGGGCTTATTTGAGCGGTATAAAATTTTAGCAACCCGCTCATCAGCATCAGTCAACCCTTCTAGGGCTGAAACCATAAATACAATCACATCGGCTTCATCAATTGCAATTTCTGCCTGTTGGACAATTTGTGTCATAAAAGGCTCATCGCTCATGTCGATTCCACCAGTATCAATTAATCGGAACTCACGGGTGAGCCATTCAGCTCGCGTATAAATCCGATCACGTGTTACGCCTGGCGTATCTTCAACAATTGAAATCCGGTCACCCGCGATTCGGTTAAAGATTGTTGACTTTCCAACATTTGGACGGCCAACGATGGCAACAACTGGATATGCCATTTTGCGCCTCCTTTATTTTTTCATAAATACAATTTTACTTAACATTTAATTTTAGCCTATTTATTAGGATAAAGATAGTTAATTATACGTCACGGTCTTGCCAATTCGTATTTAAAAAGCTATTCAGCACTCGATTATTCATATCACGGATATGAATTCGTATCTTTTGAGCATAGGTCAAATTTTGTGGATCATTAATTACCATATCCCTTACCAAGGGCATATCGTCACTAATTAATGCATCAACACCATAAATACGCATTCTTTGGACCGTATCAGCATCATCAACATCCCATGCGAAAACTTGCTTTCCCTGTTCTTGTGCATCAAACACAAAACTTTCATCTAAACTAGAGACTTCCATTGAAAATGCATTGGCACTAATCATTGGCACTCCTAAAATATTAAAGGGCATGATATAACTAGTAGTCGTTTTGGGCAGTTGCTTACGCGCTTCTTTTGTAACTTCTAAACTCAAAGAATGAATCATCGCTTTATTAGCAACAACTTGTTTTCCATACTGCTTTATAAAATTGTCTGTCACTGCTTTAGCATCTTGACCTTGATTTACTTTAATTTCAATTAATAACTTTTGATGTAATTTATCAGCTGTATTGAAGTATTCCGTAAAGCCAGGCAACTTAGCATGATAGCCATTTTCACTTAATGGTAGATTAACTAAATCACGATAGTCTTTACTCTCAACCTTCCAATTTTTATTTGCTAAGGTTTGTAGATTATCATCATGCATCACCACAAATTTCTTATCCTTGCTTTGCCGGATATCCATTTCAACATAATCAGGATGATAATTTTTACTGGTAAATTTTAGCGCTGGAATCGTATTTTGTACACCATGATTATTAGTTAAGCCGCGGTGTGAAATTAACATAGGTTTAGCTAATTGCTTTGGTTGTAAATAGAGATAATTCTCTAAAAACACCCCAAGGACAAATACTCCAAGAAAGAGTACTGTCACTATCCAGCCGAAAATTCTGGCTAGGATACGAAAACGGCGGAAAGGTGGTAGCTTAATTGCTTCTGGTAGTACTGCTTGTTCGTCTAAAAGCTGGATTATTACAAAAAAGATTAACACTAGCAACAAAATTAACTGAATCATGCCTACCAGTTGAACCAAAGACAAATTAATGACCGCACTAGCTAGAGCAAGGTGCGCAAAGTGTGTGTCAACATAACCTTGAATTGCGACCAAGCCGGTTGAAAAGGCTACAAAAATCACAACTAAGACCGCAACTAACAGCAATAATTGCCAGAAGAAGCTCCAAAACCGTCTGCTTGTTAATTGCCAACTTTGCTTAAGAGCATAACGTAAACGTGATTTTTTTAAAATAACTAACGGTAAGACTAAAATCCAACGCCAGGCTAGATAAATACTAGCCAAGGTCACCAATAAATAAATAATTTTAAAAAGCCAAGGGCCAGTAATCACCACACTCATAATAAAGCTAGGAATTCTGATTCTTGAAATAAAATCAAGATTCCCCGCAAATCCACTTAGCGGTAAAATCACTAAGAAATAAACAATAAAGAAACCAATTGTTGATAGCCGAATTTGTTTTAACCGTCCGATTACTAAAAACATTAGTTGGCGAAAAGTGACACTTTGCTTTTTAGCAACAAAATATGCCAAAAAAACTAAAAAGCTAAATTCAATATAAACAAAAATTAACATTATAAGTACTACCAAAACTAGGGCGATGGTCGTCCAAATATGTTTGGTTAAAATATTAATAACATCGTCAACTGAGATTGTATTTATATGTTCATTTGCTAATATTCGATTAGTTAAAGCAATTAAAGCTGGTGTGACCAAAGCAATCACTAATATATGAAATAACAGTATTGGCTTAATATATTGCCGGCTCGTCCCCAAAAAAGTCCGCAAATTCTTTAAATATTTTTTCATCCCTAACCCCTTAAGTTTACTTGTATTAATTTTATCATTTTCAAAACTTAATGGGTAAATTGCTAATAATATTTATTTGCGCAAAACAAAAAGGGCTAACTGAATCAACAGTTAGCCCTTTTAAACTAAATCAGGCTTGCACCAAATCTAGTAAGCACAGTAATGCGCTTTTATTAACGGAAGTCCTTTAGGATGTCACCAAAGGCGTCACCCAAAGTTGCAGAACCTTCTTCGTCTTGTGTTGAGTAGTTCATAGGAGCTGACTCTTGACGTGGACGACGGTTGCGACGTGGACGGTCGTTGTTGCTGTTATTGTTGTTGTTTGAACGCTCTGAACGCTCTTCGCGTGCAGGAGCTTCTTCCAAAGCCTTGATTGACAATGACAAACGTTGCTTGTCAGGGTTTACTTCCAAAACCTTAACCTTAACCTTGTCACCGGCCTTCAAAACGTCTGATGGGTTATCGACGTGCTTGTGTGAGATTTGTGAAACGTGCACCAAACCTTCAACACCTGGGAACACTTCAACGAAAGCACCGAAATCAACGACACGCTTTACAGTACCTTCGATAACTGCACCTTCAGGAGCTTCAGTTGCTGCTGCTTCCCAAGGTCCTGGTTGTGTTGCCTTGATTGACAATGAGATACGCTCTTTTTCAGCGTCCAAACCAAGAACCTTAACCTTAACTTCTTCACCAACAGACAATACATCTGATGGTTGTGAAACGCGTTCGTGTGAGATTTCAGATACATGGACCAATCCGTCAACTCCACCAAGGTCGATGAAGGCACCGAAGTTAGTCATACGGGCAACCTTACCCTCGACAACATCTCCAACAGCCAATTCGTTAAAGACGCGGGTCAAAGCTGCTGCGCGCTCCTCATTCAAAACATCACGGCGTGACAAAATCAAACGACTGTCAGCTGCGTTGATTTCAATAATCTTTGCACGAATAGTTTGTCCCTTGTATTGGTTCAAATCTTGCACAAAACGGTTTTCAATCATTGAAGCAGGTACGAAGCCACGTACACCTTCAACATCGACAACCAAACCACCCTTAACAACTTGTGTTACTGGGGCTTCTACAATGTCATCGACATTGTGCTTGCTTGCGATTTCTTCCCAAGCACGACGAGCCTCAAGGCGACGCTTTGACAATAGGTATGATCCACCTTCTTTGTCAGAACCGATAGTTGATACAACTACCAAATCCAAAACGTCTCCAACCTTGACCAAATCGTTAACGTTAGCATCACGATCAGCTGTCAATTCGCGTGAAGGAATTACACCTTCAACACCGGCACCTTCGATACCTACGATAACTTGACGGGCGTCATCAATGGCCAAAACTTCACCCTTAACGACATCACCAACTTTAACTTCGGCTACGCTGTCAAGAGCTGCCAATAGCTCGTTGTTCTCTTCGTTCATTACAATATATCCTCCTGGTCACACGACTCTAGCAACAATTATACTAAAAAGTCCGCATAATTACTAGCGATTTTTGTGACTTTGTTTAAGTTTTTCTATTATTTTAAAGCAGTTGCAATAATTGCCTCAACTGCGGCCACAACTTCTTGGATTGTTAACCCAGTTGTATCTAATTCAATTGCATCTGCCGCCTTTTTTAAAGGTGATACCGCCCGATGTGAATCAAGGTAATCACGTTTAGCAATGGCCGCTTCTAAATCAGCCAAGCTACTTGTCTGCATCCCCTTAGCTTGGTTTTCTTTATAGCGGCGTTCTGCGCGTTCTGCGACCGAAGCAATCAAAAAAATCTTAACTTGGGCTTGTGGTAGAACCGTAGTCCCAATATCACGGCCATCCATCACAACATTATCCTTGCTGGCAATCGTTTGTTGTAATTCAGTCATCACTGTCCGCACTGCCGCATAGGCAGAAACCAATGACACATTTTCAGTGACCTTTGTTGACCGAATTGCTGCTGTAATCTCTTGCCCATTTAAAAAGACTTTTTGGACTGGCTCGCCGGGTGCAAAGGTAATATCAATGTTAGGCAAAAGCTTAGTGATGGCTTGTTCATCATTAAGATCAAGCTGGGTTTCTAACGCTGCCAAAGTTACCGCCCGATACATTGCTCCTGTATCTACATAAACATAATTTAAATTTGCCGCCACGATTTTCGCAATTGTTGATTTACCAGCCGAAGCTGGGCCATCAATTGCAATTTGCATTGTCATAATTAATTTCCCTCGTCCTTTTAATGAATGTGCCAATTTACAAAGAAAAACCGAATAAAGCCGTAAGCGGTTCTATTCGGCCTCTGCCTACTTAATTTTTAGCTCTTGCCCATAATATTGGGAATAGTTAGTCGCTGTTAGTCCCGGATTAAGCGCATATAATGCTTCTGGCGTTGTACCGTTATCACGAGCAAAGCTATACAAAGTCCCACTGGCAAACTTAGCCGTCGCATTAGCTGACGAGCTTGATGCCGCAGCCGCTGATGAACTTGCGGCTGCGGCTGATGAGCTTGAGGCTGCTTTGGCTGCAGCCACTGAGCTCTCTGAAGCAGCCTTTTTTGAAGCAGATTTGGCTGCGGCAGCTTTAGAACTTGATGCCGCAATATCAACTTTAGATGTCTTTGTGGTTGAACTTTGTGATAACGCTGCTACACCAGTTGAATCATTATTTGGCTGGTTTAGCTCTTGTAAGTACTTATAGACCGGAATAAAAGATAAGGCGATTATAATCGCCACTAAAATTCCAACAATCATACTCACACGTTGTGAACGGCGCCGGGTTTGCGAACGTGAATATCGCTGAGTCGGTTGGTCGTCAAAAGATGCCTCCCAAGGCTTTGATTGGTTATCTTTTTCTGTCATCTTTGATCTCCCCACGTTCAGTCTGCTTTTTCTAACTCTAATATCATTATGATAATTTAGCACATTTCATCCACAAATAAAACTACTCACTGGTTTTTTTAATCTAAATTAAATAGTTTTGCCATTTTAACCGACCAATTCAGTTTACTTTGGGGATTAGGCCCTATTTTGTCTGGCTGTGCTAATAAAAACTTGGCTAAAGCCTCACTTTGGCTACCGGAACTTTCATTCGTTGCACTAAGTTTGGATAAATCAACCTGACTAAACGTTTTAAGTAAAGTCTGCCGTAAATTCATCGTTGCTTTTGCATAATCAACCATTTCTTTGAGCGCTTGGAGCTTCTCAATCCGTCGTTTCTCAAAAATTAGCGCTGTTTGTGCTAAATCATACCCTTGTTCCTGATAACTAGTCACAACCCGTACTAACTGTGGATCCAACTGCTTAAGGTCAACTTTATCTGTATAAATTAGTTCCAATTGCTGTGTGCTTGGCAGACTACGCTCAATTAAATTTTTTTGTAAATATTCATCACCAGCCGCATATAATAAAATTGCTAAAGCCGCTTGACCATCACGGCCAGCCCGGCCAAACTCTTGTAAGTAATTCGGTAAATCCGCACTTAACTGATAGTGAATCACATAGCGAATATCTGCTTTATCGATTCCCATCCCAAAAGCTGAAGTTGCCACAATTAAATTAAGCTTCCCCAACATAAACTGCTGCTGAATTTTATAACGTGTAAGGTAATCCATTCCCGCATGGTAAGCCATTACCCCGGTTTTGCCAGTGGCTTGCAAGGCAGCTGCTAATTGATTAGCAAGGCGCCGACTACTGACATAGATAATTCCTGGACCAGCTAACTGTCTGATTAGAGTCAACAGACGGGTTCGTTTACTATCCTCATCGACGAATTGTTCAGTATGTAAATGAATATTGGGACGATCAGCGGCTTGCTGATAAACAAACCAACTTTCTTGCTCTTTTAGGGTGAAGATTTCCTGGACTGCCGTCAACATCTTAGGTGTTGCCGTGGCCGTCAGTAATAACAACTGTGGTCGTTGTAACTGCTGGTGAATTGCTGGTAACTTGAGATATTCAGGTCTAAAATCTGGTCCCCAGCTAATGATTGTATGGGCCTCATCAATGACAAATAAATTAATGGTTAATTGCTTTAACCGCTTTAATACCGGCGCTTGGCTCAACATTTCTGGTGAGATGAATAAAAAGCGGTAGTGATTTAACTGTGATATAACCAACTGCCGTTCTTGCCCAACTAAAGCCGAATTAAGCGCAACTGCCCGCGTTTCGCCTAAATAATTTAACCGTGCTACTTGGTCTTGCATCAAAGATAATAATGGCGTAACAATAATTGTCAAACCGGGTCGAAGGCGACCCAACATTTGATAAATCAAAGTCTTGCCGCCACCAGTTGGTAACACCGCCAAGGCCGATTTAGCCATCAAAATCGCTTCGATTACTTCTGCTTGACCAGGTCGAAAGGTCGTAAAACCAAATTCTTTCACCAAAGCTGCTTTTAAATCTATTGAATCAATCATTTAAAAGCCTCCTTCGTCTTTTGAATTGAATATAAGCGGAAATAAAAAAACTCCATTGGATTCGCACTCTGGCGAACAGCTTTAAACTGCCACTGATCAATGTTCCCCTGTAAATGAGTTGCAAAATAGGTTAGTATGCCCTCATCTAAAAAACGCTGATAGGGAAAAGCTGATACATCCAGTAAAATAGCCGCTGTTAATAGATGCTCTCGCACCGTCCCAATCTTAATGCGCCGATAACTGGCAATATTTTCCAAGGTCAACCCTTGCTCAAAAGCGCGTAGGGTCTGCATAACTGGCGCTGGTAGTGGTGCTTTAACTGCAATTGACTGCCACAATTTTTGAATGGGGCTGTTATTATCGAATGCTCTTTGTCGTAAATAGGCCGACCAAGCTAAATAACAATTCCACTGCCAGACTTTGAAATCAAACTGGTTCCAAGTGGCTGGCAAAGTTAATTGTGCCTGTACCTCGCCTGGATCAGCATGACCAATCCAAGTTGCTGCAAAATTGTCCGCCTGCTGACTAGGCAAGGTCTTTAAAAAGCTTTCCAGGTCAGCAATCCACGCTTCTGTTAATCCCTGGCCCCGTACCTGATAATACCAACGACGGACCAAAAACATTAATTGTGGTCCAACCTGCAAGGGGTAATACTGCTTATTTTTGTAACTTAATTCTGACACAATTTGATTTGCTAATAAAAAGCTGTCCTGCCAAGCAGATAAGTTAATACTACCTAACTCAGCTAAATGTTCTGGAATCACATGTTGGCTACGATAATTTTGTTGGGCTGCCACCCCCTTGGCTGTTAATAATAATTGCCCGGCCGAGTCAGTCTCTAACCAAGCTTTTTGCAAAAATGTCTCAATCGTCTGGCTGTATTCATCCTCAGTCAGGTTAGGTAAAAAGCCAATATAATCCAACAATTGATACCTTAAACCACCATATAACGTCGAAACCGTGGTTATATTCTTTAATAAACCAAAAATCACTCTGCTCCGACGGGCTTGCTCCGCGGAAAACAAAGTGATTAAGAAATCATTGTCCATGGCTAGCTCCTAGTTTTCTTACCAGTGTAGCACAGACAAATTATGATGGATAATTGTTATTTTACCAATTCTTTGGCCGTTCTTTTAATAAATGGCTGTAAAGCAAAATATACTACCCCCGTTGCTAGGCCTAAAATTAGACCCTGCACCAGATTAAAAGGTATAACCATATAGAGGAGATAATTGGCCAAGCCAATCATCTTGTTAATATCAAAATTAGCAAAGGCCGCATAAAGTGGTACTGCATAGACATAATTTAAAATGACCATTACTGTGGTTAATGCCAAGCTAGCAAAGAATACGCTAATCGTATAGCGCCGAATTGAGAAATTCTTTGCTCCTCTAACGCCCATATAAACCACGGTCAAAAAAACCCCCATTGCAATTATATTCATCGGTAAACCAATATAATCAGAAACTCCTTGATTGGCTAATAGCAATTTTAAAATTGTCCGAATTAACAAAATCAAATAGCCACTTCTTAAATCTAATAAGAAAGCACCTAATAAAATCGGTACAATTGAAAAATCAATTTTCAAAAAAGCGGCCCCCGGAATCAACGGGAAGGTTGGGAAAATCATTAACCCAAAAGCAATAACTGACAACAGTGAAATCACTGTTAAACGACGTGTAGAACTCATAAAATTTTACCGCTAACTTAAACCGTCAAAAAAAGCCTTTCTTGTATCAGGGCGACACAAAAAAGACGGCTAGTTAGACTATCCTTTTCTTCTTCATACCAGACTATACTGTCGGTCTTGGAATCTCACCAAATCGATCGCTATGCGAGTCGTGGACTACTGCCTACACAGATTACCACCGGTCGGGAATTGCACCCTGCCCTGAAGTATTAAATTTTACGTCTTAATTATAGAACAATTTGCTAACTTTTTTCAAGTCTATTCTTTTGTACAAAAAAAGTGTCCTAGTTTACCACTAGACCACTTTTTACATAAAGAACCCAAACTTAGATTGTTAGGAGTTCCTTTTCTTTTTCAGCAGCGATTGCATCAAGTTCTTTGACTGCGCCATCAGTTGCCTTTTGAATATCATCTTCTAATTTGTGAGCTTCATCTTCACTCAACTCACTATTTTTCAAAGCTTTTTTCGTTTCATCCATCGCATCACGACGAATATTACGAACAGCGACCTTAGCTTGTTCAGCCTCACCCTTAACTTCTTTGGCAAGGTTTTTACGCGTTTCCTCTGTTAATGCTGGAATAACTAGGCGAATAACAGATCCGTCATTGGCTGGCGTTAGTCCCAAATCAGAAGCAAAAATAGCTTGTTCGATATTTTTTAGCGCTGAACGATCAAAAGGGGTAATCAATAGTACCCGAGCTTCAGGAACCGTCACTGACGCTAATTGATTCAATGGTGTGTCTGCCCCATAATATTCTGCCGTAATATTACGCAAAATTGATGGATTAGCTACGCCAGCCCGAATATTTCCAAGGTTACGACGTAAAACATCGCCAGCCTTAGTCATCTTCTCTTTAGCATTATTAAGAATTGAATTATTAGCCATCACTTACTTTCCTTCCACGGTTGTACCGATATTTTCACCTAGAATAACTCGCTTAATATTTCCCATGGTATTCATATTAAAGATAACCAAAGAAATATCGTTGTCCATTGAAAGGGTTGATGCTGTTGAATCCATAACCTTTAAGCCTTGCTCGATAATATCCTTATGCGTTAATGTTTCAAACATCACAGCATTAGGATTCTTGCGTGGATCATCGTTATAAACCCCATCGACCCCATTCTTAGCCATCAGAATTGCTTCTGCATTGATTTCAGCAGCTCGAAGTGCCGCCGTTGTATCAGTTGAGAAATAAGGTGAACCAGTACCAGCTCCAAAGATTACGACCCGACCTTTTTCCAAATGACGAACTGCCTTACGACGTACGTATGGCTCAGCGACTTGACGCATCTCAATTGAAGTTTGTACTCGGGTAGGTACATCTAATGATTCAAGCGCATCTTGCATTGCTAATGAATTCATTACAGTACCTAACATACCAACATAATCAGCCTGAGCTCGTTCCATACCAAGGCTAGCACCTGCTTCACCTCGCCAAAGATTACCACCACCAATAACAACGGCGATCTCTACCCCAAGCTCATAAACTTCTTTAATCTCTTGCGCAATATTGTTAACTGTTTCTGGATCAATCCCATAGCCTTTTGAACCGGCCAAAGCCTCACCAGAAAGCTTTAACAAAACCCGCTTATACTTTACGTCTGCCATTTTTTATAAGCCTCAATTAGTTGATTTGACTCATAACTTCAGCAGCAAAGTCAACTTCTGCCTTTTCAATACCTTCACCAACTTCGTAGCGAACGAATGAAACTACTGAACCATGGTTAGCTTCAACATATTGTGCAACAGTTTCCTTGCCATCACCTTTAACAAATGGTTGGTCAACTAGTGAAATGTCAGCCAAGAACTTGTTCAAACGACCTTCAACCATCTTCTCTTTGATGTTTTCTGGCTTACCAGCAAGGTCTTCTGAGTTCATTTGAACTTCCTTCTCGTGAGCTAATACATCAGCTGGTACTTGCTCGCGTGAAACAAATTGTGGTGCAATCGCAGCGACGTGCATTGCGATGTCCTTGGCAGTTGATTCATCAGCACCGTCCACCAATACAAGTGATGAAATCCGACCACCCATATGTGAGTAAGCGCCGAAGCTTTGACCAGCTTGCTTCTCAAGAATTTGGAAGCGACGTAGTGTAATCTTCTCACCAGTGATTTGCGTAGTGTGAATAATCAATTCATTCAATGTTTGGTCAGCTGAAACTTCCAAAGCCAAAGCAGCTTCGACGTCAGCTGGCTTAAATTCAACGATTGCATTTGCAACAGCATGCAACAATTCGTTAAATTCTGCATTTCCAGCCACGAAATCAGTTTGTGAGTTAAGCTCAACAATTGCCGCAAAGTCTCCCTTAACAGCAACATATGTCATTCCCTCAGCGGCGATAGTGTCAGCCTTCTTAGCGGCTTTTGCCATCCCTTTTTCGCGCAAAATATCAATGGCCTTATCCATGTCACCTTCAGTTTCAACCAAAGCCTTCTTGGCATCCATCATTCCAACGCCAGTCTTCTCACGTAATTCCTTAACTTGTGCTGCAGTAATAGCCATGTTGTTAAGTCTCCTTAAAAATCTTATTAGTTATCTAAAATATTATACACAAATATTCGGCTTTTTCCTAGGTATGGGCGCCTTTATTTTATTTTCCAAACAAATCAGTGCGCAATGAATGCACAAAAAAAGCTGACTAGCTAATGTAGTCAGCTTTTAACCTGAAAAGAGGTTTAGTTGTTACCTTCAACAATTTCAGTTAATTCTTCAATTGATGCAGCCTTATCTGAACCTTCGTTATCAAAATCTTCAGCAGCAACAGCATCTTCACCTTGGTTTCCCTCGATGATTGCGTCAGCCATCTTTGCTGTGATCAAACGAACGGCACGAATAGCGTCATCATTTGATGGAATCTTAACATCGATTTGGTCAGGATCAGCATTAGTATCAACCATGGCAACGATAGGAATGTTCAACTTGTGTGCCTCTTGCACAGCAATTTGCTCCTTGTGAGGATCAACGATGAACATCAAGTCTGGAACCTTAGGCATATCAGCGATACCACCCAAGAACTTCTCCAACTTCTCACGCTTCTTGTTCAAAAGCGCAACTTCCTTCTTTGGCAAACGGTCGAAAGTACCATCTTCAGCCATCGCACGCAACTCCTTCAAGTGCGCAATACGTTGTTGGATCGTTGACCAGTTAGTCAAAGTTCCACCCAACCAACGGTGGTTTACGAAGTACATGTTTGCACGTGTTGCTTCTTCAGCAATTGCATCTTGAGCTTGCTTCTTAGTACCAACGAACAATACGATAGCACCATCAGCAGCAGCGTCGCGAACATAGTTATAAGCTTGGTCAACCAACTTTACCGTCTTTTGCAAGTCGATAATGTAGATTCCGTTACGCTCAGTAAAGATGAATTCGTCCATCTTTGGGTTCCAACGACGTGTTTGGTGTCCAAAATGTACACCAGCTTCAAGCAATTGCTTCATTGAGATTACTGCCATGAGTATCTGCCTCCAAATGTTTTTCCACCTAACATCGCATGTAAACGCACGACCAAATTGGCACCTGTACATTTATTGGTGTTAGTGAGTATTTTTAGTTCATAAGAACCAAGATATAAGTTTACTAGATTACTTTGCTGGTGTAAAGTCCGTAACGCCTTGGTCTTGCAAAAAAGTTAATTTTTCAGCCCGCGTTTTTCTTTTAAATAAAGCCTCGGCACTTAGCGCATCATGTTTTGTCGGATAAGCTTGCGCATAAAGTAATTTAAGTGGTCGCCGACTCGCTGGCCGGGTGTACTTAGCTCCCAATCCCGCTTGATGTTGTGCAAACCGCCGTCCAACATCATCTGTAAAACCAGTATAGAGGGTATTAGCAGCCGTTAATAAAACATACATATAGTAAGGCTTATTCATCAGCCAGCCCCGCATAGATGGCCAAAACTTCATCCGTGTAGTCATTATTGGCCTTGTGAGTAATAATTGGTGGCAAGATTTTCGCTCCCGTTAATTGACCTTGCTTAATTGCATCAATTAGGACAACATTTGCCTCCATCCCCACTTTAGGGTACACAAATTGAATCTGCTTTGGCGTTAAATTAACCGCCCGAAGTGCATCTAAAATTTCAAATAAACGGTCCGGCCGGTGAACCATATAAAAATGGCCAGCGCTTTTCAATAATTTACTTGCCGTTGTTGTGACTAATTTTAGGTCCGCCTTAATTTCATGTCGGGCGATTGCATAATGTTCATTTAAATTTCTTTTCGTCTGCTCTTCCACTGTAAAATATGGCGGATTAGACACAACAGTGTCAACACTCCCAGGCTTGATGGTTGAAAATACATCCCGCATATCTGCATTCAAAACCGTAATTTTATCGTTCAATTCATTCATGTCAACTGAACGTTGCGCCATATCCGCTAAGCGGGGTTGAATCTCAACGCTAATAATTTGACCAATCACTTTGTGTGCCATAAACAAAGAAATTGCACCATTACCAGCCCCCAGATCTACGGTCAGTCCCTTACCCTTCTTTTTAGGCTTGGCAAATTGTGCCAACAAAACTGCATCCAGTGAAAAAGAAAAAACTTCCGCACTTTGAATAATCTTAACAGTATCGGCGTATAGCATATCAATCCGTTCGCCTGGTCTAATTTCTACATCTTTCATTTTTCACTCCGATTTGCCACACTCTTTCAAAATGTGGGATAATATCCTCTATAGCAATTATTTTTTATATAGGAGCACGTATGTTTTACACATTTATTCGTGCCGTGGCTGCTGGCATCGTCTGGCTAGTCAATGGCCGCTTTGAAATTCACAATGCTGATAAATTGCCCACCGGTAATTATATCTTAGTTGGACCACACCGTACTTGGTGGGATCCAATCTACTTTGCCTTAGCCGCTTGGCCAACTCGCTTTATGTTTATGGCAAAAATCGAACTCTTCAAGAATCCAATTTTACGCTACATTTTGACGCACGCCAATGCCTTTCCGGTAGATCGCGCCAATCCGGGACCAAGTGTTATTAAAATGCCCGTCCAAAAATTAAAGAAGAGCAATCTATCACTAATCATGTTTCCAACTGGTTCGCGCCATTCACAGGCTATGAAGGGTGGCGTCATGATGATTGCCAAACTTTCTGGCGTCCCAGTCGTTCCAATGGTCTACCAAGGCCCCGTTAAATTAAGTGGTCTGTTCAAACGTAACAACGTTAAGATGAGCTACGGTAACCCAATCTATGTTGATAAAAAGACTAAATTATCTGATGAAAATATGCAGGCTTTCGGTCTAGACTTACAAAGTGCCTTTGATCAAATTGATCATGACCTTGATCCAAACTTTGTCTATATTGACCCCAAACCTAAAGAAACCAAAGCTTAAAAAAACAAGCGAAATCCATATAGGATTTCGCTTGTTTTTGGCTTAAAAGCTCTTACAATAATTTTACACTACTAACCTAAAGTGCTTATTTCTTATTGCTTTGTTGTTGCGCTTGCTTCATTTGCGCCATTGTTTGCTTTAACTGTTTTTGTGATGGCTTGCGACCCATATTAGTCATCATTTGTCGCATCATCTCTTCACTAATTGGTGGGTTCTTTTGCAAATAACTCTCCATTGACCGACGAGCGATAAAGAAGCCCAAAACAGCACCAACCAATAATGCAACTACAATCAGCAAAATCCAAAGTCCAGTATTCATGATATATCTCCAAGTAATTTTAAATCAATCATAATTCTATCAGTTTTACTAAGGTTTGCCTAGGCTAATTCCTTGAATTAGTTATCCCGAAGGCCTTTTTCCCGTTGAACTTGACGCACTTTTTCTGGTGTAACTTCATTTCCCGCTTCATCAAAGACTTGCATCATTTCCACTTGTGAACGGAAAGATGCTCGGAAGTTTTCAAGAAATTCTTGGCGTAAATCTTTACGCTCAGCTTCTTCTTCAGCGGTTAGACCTTCGGCGGACTTGGCCTTAGCTGCCAAGTCATTAATCCGGGCCCGGACTGCCAACATACGTTCTGATTCTGCCATCTACTTATCCTCCAAAATAACTTTTCTTAATTCTAACATGTAAAAAATAAATACGAAATATTCAGCTTGGCTAAGTATTCTTCTATGCATATTCTTAGCGGTTCCCTGGCAATTAAGCTTGCATTATTTTACAAATACGCTAGAGTGAAGGTAAATGTTTTAGGAGGCTGGATATGACTGAACGTCATGAAACACAATATAATGTTTTGAAATTCATTGCCGGCTATCTCAGTACGCATGGCTATGCACCAACAGTCCGTGAAATTGGCGCTGGTGTTGGCCTAACTGCACCGTCAACTGTGCACGGCCACCTATCGCGCCTAGAGCGTAAGGGATTTTTAAGCCGTAAAGCCAATCAATCTCGTGGCTGGACAATCACCGAATCAGGCTATCATTACCTTGCCCCAATTGCTGAAACAGAACTAGAGCTTAACCTCAATGATGATCTCAATTCAGCTGGGGTTGAACCGATTGATAAAGAGCATCAATTTATTTTCCAACAGCTCAATAATGATTTAATCGCAGAGCATATTTTACCTGGTGACGAACTAATTGTTACCTACGCTCAAACCGCCGACGCCAACCAGCTAAAAGTTTATGAAGATCAAACTACTAAGCTAGTTGTTAGTAAAAAGGCCATGCCCCAAAACCGCTTAATCGGTTTTGTTTCAGCGGTCTTCCGTAAATTTTAAATAGGGTCAAGAAAAATTTTAAAATTTTTCTTGACCCTATTTATTTAATCGATTAATTCTAGTTAATCGTTATAATTCATTAATGTTAAAATATCGTAGCCCGCAAGTTTGTCACGACCGTGTAAATCATTAAGCTCAATCAAGAACGCCAAAGCGACTACTTCACCGCCCAAACGTTCAACCAAGCGAATTGTCGCTGCAATTGTGCCCCCAGTAGCCAACAAGTCATCGGTAATCATCACTTTATCACCGGGCTTAATTGAATCGGTGTGAATCTCCAATGTTGCCTTACCATATTCAAGTGAGTATGATTCTTGAATCACTTCACGTGGCAACTTACCTGGCTTACGTGCTGGTACTAAGCCAATACCCAATTCATTAGCAACTGGACCACCAACCAAAAAGCCACGCGATTCGGGCCCAACAATCACACTTACACCCTTTTGACGGGCGTAATCTGCAATTTGCCGTGTTGCTTCTGCGTATGCTGCCCCATCAGCTAGTAAAGGGGTAATGTCACGAAAGTTAATTCCTGCTTCAGGAAAATCAGGAATCGATGCGACAAAATCATACAAATCTAAAGTCATTACTATTAGTTCTCCTGCTTACTTAAGTCAGCTATCAACTGCTCTAATTCGGCTGTTGTGCTGTAAATTAACTGTTGCTCTAATTGACGTTGGTCTAAAAACTTTCGATATGCCGGCATTTCTTCTAACTTTACCGACGCTGGATTTGAAACTCCATTTAAAAAACCATTGTCTATTGTAACAAACTTCGCCTCCAAAAACACCTGAATTATCAGAGTTAATGTATTTCGTTCAATATTCAAATACTTTGCAAGATTATCATATTGGGCTTTAAAGGCAAAATTTGGATGTCCACTCACGAATTTATAAAAACGACTAAAATCTTGTCGATTCGGTGCTTGCTGTAAATAGCGTGGCTGCTTGCTATAAAAAATTGCTGCCAAACGTTTAGCCGGCACAAATTGTAAAACTTCAGCTAATTGTTCAAGACTATCTGGTAAGTCAACTAAAGCCATCGTATCTAAAGCCGTTTTATTAAAAGCATCTTCCCACCAAAGGGCCTCTGACCCTGCTTGAACATACTTTCCTGCCTGCTCATACATCTTTTTTTGAAAGAAAATATAGCTAGCATTTTGATTAAAGGTTTGCACTGTTAATCGGGTTGTTCGCCAATCTAAGAAAGCTGAACCAGTTGCATTTAAATCTGCCAACATCATTTGATAAGTTACTTCGCCACGAAAAGTATTTTCGCTCATCGTTCCGACAACTTGTAACTCTAAAAACCGGCCAGCTAATTCATCAGCCATGGATCCGCGACCAAAAGCCACAATTGGTAGTTTGGCATCCCTAGTTTGCCCCGTAAAGCGTAAGTGTTTACCTGCACTCATCGTTTTAACATTTTCAACACCTGTCAAATTCACGGCAAACAAAGGTTCGGGATTACCCTGACCGAAAGGTGCTAAGGCTTTCAAGGCTTCATAGTTTTCACGATTAAAGGCTCGTCCACCAATCTCAGCGGCAATTCTAAGTTCGGGCAAAGCTGCACTAGCAACGCCTTGACTTTCAGCAGCTTGATTTAAAGCCATTCTTAAAGCTGGCACTTTATCAACCATCAAGGTTAAGCCCGCCGCTGCTGCATGCCCACCAAAGGCTAGCATCAAGTCTCGATGTGGATCAAGCGCAGCAAATAAATCAAAAGCTGCTGTTGAACGTGCTGAACCTTTTAGTTCTTGACCCTGTAAGTTCAAAACCAAGGTTGGCTTACCAGTTTGTTCAACGACCTTAGCGGCAACAATCCCCAAAACACCCTCATGCCAGCCTTCACCAGTCAAAACTAGTACCGGTTCATCAGCAAAGTTTGCCGCCTGCGCCAACGCTTCTGTACTAATCGTGTTGACCAAAGCTTGCCGTTTTGTGTTTAGCTCTTCTAATTGTCCAGCCATTGTTTCAGCTTCGCCAGGTTCATCCATCAAAAGAAATTGAACCCCATCATTTGCATTTGCCAGGCGCCCCAAAGAGTTTAGCCGTGGTCCAATCGTAAAGCCAACCGTGGCTGCATCCAATTTACTCAAATCAATGCCGGCCTTTTGTAGCAGGGCAGCTAGTGCCGGTCGTGGATCACTCCTTAGATTCTCCAAGCCCAGAGCGGTAATTGTCCGGTTTTCATCAGTTAAATCCATCACATCAGCAATGGTGCCGATTGCTGCTAAGTCCAAAACTTCATCCGCTGGTGCTTCTAAGAGAGCTGAGGCAACTTTAAAGGCCACGCCCGCTCCAGACAGTCCACCAAAGGGATAGGCACCTTCCGGATGCCGTGGGTGGACAATTGCGGTTGCTAGCGGTAATTGCTCTGGTAATTCATGATGATCTGTAACCACGACATCGATCTTTTGTTCGGTCAACCAAGCAATTTCTTCAAATCCAGATACCCCATTATCAACGGTAATTAATAACTGCATCCCTTCATCAACTAAACGCTGATATTGCTTCAAATTTGGACCATAACCATCATTGAAACGATCTGGCACAAAGTAACTCACCTCAGCACCTAGGACCTCTAAAGCCCAGGTCATAATCGCAGTTGCCGTCATCCCATCAACATCATAATCACCATAGACTACGATTTTTTCACCTGCATCAATTGCAGCTAAAATTCTTGTAATCGCCTTATCCATATCATGCAAGGCAAAAGGATCATGAAATTGGCTTTCGTCAGGCTGTAAAAAAGTATGCGCCTTTTCAAGGTCATCATAGCCACGAGCAATTAAAATTTTGGCCACTAAATCGGAGATGCCAAAGGCTTCCGTAAATTCTTCAATCAAATCTGGGCGATCCACCTGTGGAAACACCCACTTGTTGCGTGCAGAAATCATCCACTACCTCCCTCTTAGTCGACATCTTTTGGCATCGTTAATTTAATTGGCTTGCTATTAGTCTGTTTAGCCAATGGAATTTCAAATACATCAAAATCATTAACCACGCGTGTATTTTTAAAGACAGTCTGGGCTTGATAAGCCAACTCATTGGCTGACTTTCCTGCGTACCGTGCCGAAATGTGAGTTAAAAACAAACGTCCGACACCTTGTTCAGCTGCGACAGTTGCCGCCTGCATACTAGTTGAATGGTAATACTTTCGCGCTAACTGCGCTTCCCCTTTACCATAGGTACTCTCGTGAACCAGCACATCCGCATCTTGTGCTAACTTGGCAATATTAGCTGTTTTTCGTGTATCGCCCAAAATAACAATTTTACGGCCAGCTTTGGCTGGGCCAATCACATCTTTAGCAATAATTGTCCGTCCATCAGCCAAGGTTACATCTTGACCCCGTTTCAACTGACCATAAAGTGGACCAGCTGGTACTGCCATCTCATGCAGCTTATTTACCAGTAATTCACCCGGTAAATCATGTTCAACAATTCGATAGCCATAGGATAAAATTTTATGGTCTAAAGGTAACGCTGTCACAGTAAAGTCTGGTCCTTCATAGACTAAGCCACCTTCAGCAGGTAATTCGGTAAATTTCAATTGATAAGTTAAATGGGTTTGGGATAGGTGTAGACTAGTTTCAACAAATTGGCGAATACCCTTTGGTCCATATATATGTAAAGTATCTTCACCACCTTGAAATGACCGGGATGATAATAGGCCTGGTAAGCCGTAAATATGGTCACCATGCAAATGGGTAATAAAAATCTTATCTACCTTACGTGGTCGAATCGTTGAAGCAAGCATTTGATGTTGTGTACCTTCACCAGCATCAAATAGCCAAACTGAATTACGTTCTTCTAATAAACGAAGGGCAATCCCCGTAACATTCCGAAAACGAGCAGGAACGCCGGCTCCTGTGCCTAAAAATTCAAGTTGCATGTTGAACCTCTTTTCAATCAATAAAAAAACCGCGCTACTGGCGGTTCATTGTAATCATATTGTAGCATTTATCAGACTTAATATCAGTACTTGATCTGGATTCCCTTGGCCGGTTTACTCAAAACATCAACCGTTCCCGCCCGCTTAACCGAAGCAAATTGAACCGTCAATTGCCCCTTATCTGGAAAGTTGGCCGGCAAAATTGCACTAGCACCGGTCGTAACCGTTAGACCCTCGGCCACACCAGTATTGGCTAAATTGGTATCATTTTGTAAACCATTTAGGGTCGAAATTACATCTTGATTACTAAAAGCAACCGTTGAAATTCCATCCGTCGTAATCGTCATATCATTAGAGTTAGCAAGCATATATTCAATAACTAACGTCTTGAATTTATTTTTTAGCATTGGCTTGCTGTATGCTAGCCGAGCATTCTGTAAACTCTCATCTGTGCGGGCAGTATTTTCATAAATCGAGACATTCAAAATACGATAAACGACTTTTCCATTGGTTACTAACTGATTAGAATCAGTTCTTGCCTGTAATTCGGTTGCCAAACCATTTGAATCAACCGTAAATTGCCCCGGCTTAGTCAAATCACCTGATGCCACAAAATTTGTGTTAGCTAAATCAGCCTTGGTCGGTTGATAACTTGTGCCATGAACATTTTTACTGATTGGAGGCTGGCTGACTGACTTACTTTTTTGTGCTTGAGTCAAAGTTGGCACCCTCAGACCAACATTTCCACTGGTAAATGACTTAATTGTACCAACAACCAGCACAACTATTAACAGGGCTAAAAAAAAGTATGTAATTTTATGTCGCACTTCCATTACCCCTATCCTAATTGTAGATTATTTTCAATCACGCGATAACCATAGACCGCTACTAAGCCACTTGTACTGAGAAAAAACAAAGGTAACGTATCATTTGCCGGACATAGTCTCAATTCAGCCAAGCTAAGCGGAGCCATTCCTTGCACTGTCTGTAAAACTACCTGTTCGGCTTTGACTTCAATCATGGTTGCAACCTGAGCACCAGATAATAAGATCAAACGCTGACCATCCATCCCACTCGTTGCTATTTTAAAATCATTTAAATTCATATAATTCCTTTAAAACATTTAAATCATACCTGCTTGCTCTTATTTTAAGGTAAAAACATTTACTTTACAAAGAAAAAAAGGCTGTTAATCCTAACAGCCTTCATTATAATCAACTGAACTCAGATAGACCTTAACCGAAGAAGCCTTTTTTATGACCTTCACCAGTCATCAACTCATCAAAACTCTCAAGAGCTTTCTTTTGTTCTTTATTCAATTTCTTAGGTACATCAATATAGACAATCACATACTGATCCCCCATACCATTTCCTCGCATGTAAGGTGCTCCCTTGCCACGCAAGCGGAATCGGGTACCACCTTGAGTCCCAGCTGGAATCTTTAACTTCACATCTCCATGAACGGTTTTAACATCAATCTCACTACCCAAGCTAGCCATTGCGAAACTAATTGGTTGTTCCAAGAAGATATTAGCCCCTTCACGCTCAAAGCCATCCTTTGATGGTTGAACCCGGAAGGCAACGAACAAATCACCATATGGGCCACCATTTGTACCTGGTTCACCTTGTTCAGTCAAACGCATCTGCTGGCCATCTTCGACACCAGCGGGTACTGTAATCTTTAAGTCTTTGTTTTCAGTCTTACCATCTGGCGTTGAACGCGTATATTGAATCGTTGTTTCCTTACCAAAAATTGCTTCCTCAAAGGTCAACGTCATCCGATACTGTAAGTCCTGACCTTTATGGGGACGATTAGGATCATTGAAACCGCCGCCAAAGAACTGACCAAAAATATCACCAAGGTCAGAAAAGTCAGTATATTGATTGCCTTGACCACCAAAGCCATTAAAGCCACCGAAACCGCCTTGACCACCAAAGCCACCATTAGCTCCAGCTTCGCCGTATTGATCATAAGCAGCTCGCTTTTGCTCATCCCCTAAGGTTTCGTAAGCTTCTTGAACTTGCTTATACTTTTCCTCAGCACCCGGCTCATGATTAATATCAGGATGATACTTCTTTGATAGCTTCCGTGCTGCTTTTTTTATTTCGTCCTGGGAGGCGTTTTTATCAACTCCTAGCCGCTCGTAATATTCTGTGTTATTCATGAGGGAAACCCTCCCTTTCTTAATAAATATGTATGGGATGGCGCAAAAATACCCCATCCCCAAAGCAAAGTAACAAAGCTTGCTACTCTACATTTTTTTAATTAATTTACTTTGAAACGTCTTCAAAGTCACCATCAACAGTCTTATCATCACCCTTACCATCTTCAGCGGCTTGTGCCCCTTCTGCTGGTTGAGCTTGTTGATACAACTTAACGGCTAATTCTTGTGCGACCTTAGAAAGTTCGTCCTTCTTAGCCTTCATGTCCTCAAGGTTATCAGCTTCCTTGGCTGCCTTCAAGGCTTCCAAAGCATCTTGAACTGGCTTCTTATCATCATCACCAAGCTTGTCGCCAACATCTTCAAGCGTCTTTTCAGAACTAAAGATCAATTGGTCAACTTCATTACGCAAATCTGCTTCGTCCTTACGAGCCTTATCAGCTTCTTCATTGGCCTTAGCATCATTCATCATGCGCTCAATTTCATCGTCAGACAAAGAACCTGAGCTTTGAATAGTAATCTTTTGTTCCTTGTTAGTGCCTAAGTCCTTGGCAGAAACTGAAACAATTCCGTTACGATCGATGTCAAACTTAACCTCGATTTGTGGAACACCACGAGGAGCAGCTGGAATATCAGCCAATTGGAAACGTCCCAAAGTCTTGTTGTCAGCAGCCATTGACCGCTCACCTTGCAAAACGTGGATATCAACGGCTGGTTGATTGTCAGCAGCAGTTGAGAATACTTGTGACTTTGAAGTAGGGATAGTTGTATTACGATCAATCAACTTTGTGAAGACCCCACCCATTGTCTCGATTCCAAGTGATAGTGGCGTAACATCAAGCAAAACAACGTCCTTAACATCACCAGTAATCACACCACCTTGAACAGCGGCACCAAGGGCAACCGCCTCATCAGGGTTGATTGAGTGATCAGGCTCCTTACCAGTCAAAGCCTTAACAGACTCTTGGACTGCAGGGATACGTGTTGATCCACCATTCAAGATAACCTTATCGATATCATTCAAGCTCAAACCGGCATCCTTCAAAGCAGCCTTAACAGGTCCTTCAGCGCGCTTAACCAAATCCAAAGTCATTTGATTAAATTGTGCCCGCGTCAAAGTCATTTGGATGTGCAATGGACCTTGGTCAGTTGCTGTGATAAATGGTAGGTCAATTGATGCTTCAGTTGCAGATGACAAAGTCTTCTTAGCCGTCTCAGCAGCATCCTTCAAACGTTGTAGGGCCATCTTATCTTGACCCAAGTCAACACCATTTTCCTTCTTAAACTCAGCAACAATCCAATCAATAATCTTTTGATCGAAATCATCACCACCAAGATGAGTGTCACCATTAGTTGAAAGAACTTCAAAGACACCATCACCTAATTCAAGGATAGAAACATCAAAAGTTCCACCACCCAAATCATAAACAAGAACCTTTTCATC
This sequence comes from Weissella oryzae SG25, assembly GCF_000691805.2. Taxonomy (GTDB): domain Bacteria; phylum Bacillota; class Bacilli; order Lactobacillales; family Lactobacillaceae; genus Weissella; species Weissella oryzae. The sequence goes on from NZ_DF820486.1 coordinate 57,158, forward strand.
CTTATCAAGCTTATCAAGTCCATAAGCCAATGCAGCAGCAGTTGGCTCGTTGATAATCCGTTCAACTTCCAAACCAGCAATCTTACCAGCATCCTTAGTTGCTTGACGTTGCGCATCGTTAAAGTAAGCTGGTACCGTGATAACTGCCTTATCGACGGTCTCACCCAAGTAATCTTCAGCATATTGCTTGATGTATTGCAAAATCATTGCTGAGATTTCTTGTGGTGTGTATTCCTTACCGTTAGCCTTAACTTTGTAGCCGGCCTCACCCATGTGTGACTTAATTGAAATAATTGTCTCAGGGTTTGTGATAGCTTGACGCTTGGCAGTATCACCAACTTGTACTTCACCATTCTTAAATGATACAGCAGATGGCGTTGTACGACCCCCATTTGGGTTAGTAATAATCTTTGGTTGTCCACCTTCAAGGACGGCAACGGCTGAATTTGTTGTTCCTAAATCAATACCAATAATCTTTGACATAATTAGCACCTCTAATTTTTTATTCTTATTTTAGTTATATACTGCAACCATTGCTGGTCGGATTACACGATCAGCTAATACGTAGCCCTTTTGAAGAACCGATGCAATCGTGTCAGCTGGATGTTGATCATCCGCAGGTACTGACTGAATTGCTTGGTGGAAGTTAGGGTCAAATGGTTCACCAACAGCACCAACCGTCTTTATCCCATTTTCTTCTAAGGCATTACCTAGGGTCTTAAAGACCATCTCAACCCCAGTTTTAATTTGTTGCGCCGCTTCGTCGTTTACTTCAACTTGCAAAGCTCGTTCCAAATTATCAACGGCTGGCAAAATTGACTTTGCTAGACCGGCAGCCGCAAACTTTACAGCCTGTGCCTGTTCACGCTCAGACCGTACCTTGATGTTTTGCATCTCGGCCCGGGCACGTAAAAACTTGTCTTCTGCTGCAGCTAATTTTGCTTCAAGGTCGGCAATTTGGTCGATATCTTCAACAACTTCAGTTGCTGCTACATCTTCAACCGCCTCAGCTGCCATCTCTTCTTCTGCTGGACTATTCTTATTTTCTGCCATGTAACACCTCTATTTTCTAATGATAGTAAGCAAATATTTTTTGAGCGAGAGCTTGCCGGAAAGTATCAACAATTGTGATGATTTCCCCGTACGGCATATTAGTTGGACCTAAAATAGCTAAGGCTCCCATACCTAATTGCGGTACACGGTAAGTCGCTGAAACCAAACTATAAGGAGCCAGCAAACTCAAACTATTCTCATCACCAATCTGAATCATCACGCCCTCATTTGCATTCGTAATGATTTTGCGCATCGCTACTGGATTTTCCAACAATTGATAAAGTTGCTTAATATCGAGCAGTTTTTTATCATCTGAAAAATCCAATAAATTCAAACGACCACCAGTGAAGACTAAATCACGGATTGAACGTGCCAAAACATCCCCAAATAATTGTAAGAAGGCCATCGGCGTCCTAATCATCCGTTCCATCTTTAATGGAAGATCGCCCGACAGGGTCATCAAAATTTCCCTTACTGGCTGATTCACCAACGTCTCATTGATGTAGCGCACCATGCTACTCAAATCATCAAGTGATGTTCTCGTCGGTAGTTGGAAGCTCTGACTGGTTACTTGACCATCACTATTAACAATAATTGCCATGACCTGATTGTTATTTAACGGTACTAATCTGAAACCAGATAACCGTACGTCTAACACTTCTGGCTTTAAGGCAAAAACCGTAAACCCGGTCAAATTAGCCATTTCATGAACCATCCGATCTATCAAGTCATCAATCTGCTGAAAATTACGTTCAAAAACGTGATTTAACGCACTTTGAATTTCTTGATCGAGCCCCGGCTCACGTAGCAACTCATCAACATAGTAACGATAACCCATTTGTGATGGCACCCGACCAGAAGAGGTGTGCTCTTTTTGTAATAGCCCATCCTCTTCTAAAGAAGCCATTTCATTACGGATTGTTGCTGTTGAAACCGCTAAATCCAATTCACTCAATAAGCGCTTTGAACCAACTGCTTTACCAGATCGAACGTAGTCTCGAATAATCGCCGCTAAGATTAATTTTTGCCGATCCGTTAACATACGCTTCCTCCTTAGCACTCTTATCAACTTCGTGCTAACGATTATTATAATACACAGTTGGAAAACAAAAGTCAACCTTTTTAGCACTTTATTTTAAAGAGTGCTAAAAAATGAAAATCGCTGGATAGAATCACTATCCAACGATTAACTACATAATTATTATGCACCTAGTAATGCCAGTGCATTAAACCAAATCAAGCCATAACCAACAAAGTTTATGCCAACTGCTCCAGTAGCCAAATCGTACTGGTCAATTTTCCCATGATTATAGCCGGCTTCAAAGGCTACCATAGCTCCTGGTTGAACATTATTATTGTCACCACCATCAACACGACTAATAATTTGTAATGGAATGCCATTTTTAGTCCAATCAAAGCCCATACCGTTAATTTCTACTCCAGCTAGCGCATAATTGGCAAATTGCCAAATACCATTACTGAATTGAACAGCATCAACACGTATGGGATTATATGCCGTATACAGGCCACCGACTTGTTGAAATTGTTCAATTGCCGAACTAGCTGTAATCTGCGATACCACCTTATCTGCTAACACAACTTGACTGCCCTGCACATATTTATGCCAAGCTGTTGCGTCCATATAAGCTAGATCCAGGTCCAAATCACCAACGTAACCTGGCAAATCACCGTTAGCACTATATTGATATAATACTGGTCCAGCTGACCAAGCTCCCCAGCCACTATCATCTGACCAAGGCGCACTTTGATAGCCAGTTGAAACGGTCGAAGCATACTGGGCACTCCATAATGCATAATCAACTGCAACTGGTGCCCAATCAAATTGGTGGATGGTTGACTTGCTCATATAAATCAATGGGGCTACCCCAGTAACCGTTCTAACATGATCTAAAAATTGTTTAGCTCCAGCTACACCTAAGGTCAGTGCTTGGGCCTCAAAATCTAACACTAGCAAAACTTGCCCAATATATTCCTGACTTTGACTAATAAAGTAATCGGCTTGTTCAATTGGGTTATCTGCCGTCATAAAATGATAGATACCGAGTAACCGTCCCAGAGCTTTTGCCTGCTGAAAATGTTGGTCAGCACTAGGATTCACATAATGAATTCCTTCTGTTGTTTTAATGATGACAAAATCAGTGGCAACCTGCTCAAGATTTAAAAGAGCTTGATAATTTGAAATATCAATGCCGTTCATTTGATAACACCTCCGTTTGAGTCAACGTTTTAATTGCCCAATTAACTCCTGCTGAAACTTGTTCTGCACTGAAGCGCTTTGCTAAGTGATTGGCTGCTAGCCGATCATTTAAAATAGCTGCCGCACGCTCATAATTAGTTTGAGTATGCGGTAATGCCAAAGCCAATTCAGCCGCCTGAAGCGCCCATGTTTCAAACATTTGTAAATTTTTATTTTTCGTTTGTGCTCGTAGTAACTTAATAATAAAAATTGCCAGCGCCAACAAAATATTACTATTAAATAACATCAGCAAAAAATCATCAATCTTCATCTAATCCTCCTCGCACTGTTTCATTTTCAATATACTGTTTGACCTTCTCAGTCATATAACTATTGCCACCAAGCAACTTATATTCTGCATAAATTTTCGCCACAATTTTGCTACCATAATCATGGTCAATCGCCAAATTTAATTCCGTACGAATTTCTCTTAGCTTCAATTCCCGAAACTCACGGGACAACTTTAAATTCGCTTTTTTGTGTATCTTGGCATTAGAACCAATTGTTGCGGCAGCAGAAGCAATAATTGTCACAACTCCCACAACAAAACCCTGAAACGCTTCATCTGTCACCAACCTAGAAAGTGATTTTAAAGAAAACATCATAAAAATCGTTAAATATTGAATGGTTATCATCTCCTTTGATTGATTACTTCCGGTTTACATTTTCACTCAACAAATTCATCAGTTATTACTAATATTCTTTAATTCAAATAGGTAAAACTTAATCAAATAATATAGTGCTTCCTTAATAGCAGGTCTAGTTTATATCACTATCATATTTTTTCTAACTAACTTCCGTAGCCATAACTCTAGCATCATTTAAATAACTATTTATGAATCATTGGTTAATTATTAAAGCCATTGCTCGGTATTCACTCCCCCTTCAACGTACTAATTATATAACCGGTTAATACAGTCATCTTACCTTGCTTTATCTCGCAAGAACCACTCGACGATTGACTAATTTCTTATCATTTTTCTTGCAGTAAATTCTTTATCAACTTGCTGTTTACCAATCGGCAATAGAATAAATAATTCAGTGAAATCACTGATTGCCCGTCGTTTATAACGATAAAATGTTGCCGTTGATTCGAACCCTAAACGTTCTAAAATTTGCATATCCGCCAATCTATCAATATAAGCTAACTCTAAAATCCGTGTCTCTTGCTCAGGAATGACTGCAAAAATATCTTGAACTATGTCCCAAATTTTGACTGCTTCATTATATTTTGTCATTTGTGGTTTATCTAAAACTAAATCAAGATTATCAGCAAGTTTTGCTAATTGAACAATCTTGACTAAATCTTTTTTTAGCCAGATACGTACAGTTTTTACTTCGTCCGCTTCTATCATCTCTAAACCCCTCTATCCTTTTGACTGGTTAAACTAAATCTTTTGAGTTAAACTTGTAAAAGTTGCTTTAAATCAATCAAGTTAAAACTAACTTAATTATAAAATTAACTAAATAAATTTAATTTGTCAACTAAAATAATTTATAAGGGTGGTTTAATCGATGGATATCTACGAACGTATTTATACAACTAGTCACGCCCGCGGTCTATCAATCAAGCAATTAGCTGACCGAGTGGGTATTAGTGATGCAACAATTTATACTTGGAAACGCAAAGGCAAGCCAAACGGGGCTACAATTCAAAAAATCGCCAACGAGTTACAGGTAAGTAGTGATTATTTACTAGGCGCTAGCGATAAAAGTTTGCGCGATACTTCCCAGCCAATTGACCTATACTATGTAGCTGATGAAGAAAGAGACAGCCTCCTTAGCGCCAACGGCCAAGCAATCAGCGATGATGACTGGCACATTATTAAAGCAATTTTAGCAAAGTATCCCAGAAAGGATTAAATTCAATGAATAAATCCGATATTATTGCCGATATTTTGCATCATATACGAGAAGCTGGCTGGCACTATGAAATTACTGATAACTTAAGTCCTCAACTCCACGCTTTTATTGACCCCGAACGTAGACTAGCAATTTTTAATCGGCAAACGGCATCCATCGCTGATTATATCCATGAAGAAGTACACATTGAATTAGCTCATAATGGTCGTTTAAACTGGACTAACGGCAACGATGAACGAAACCCCCACGAAACTGAAGCAAACGCTGAGATGATTAGCCGTATTGTTAATTTTCAAATTCAAAATGATTGGCCCTTAGATGTTTATACCATTATGACTTGGTACGGTATCCCGCCCTTTCTAGAATCTTATTTAATCGAAGAATTAACGCGTCAACACCAATAAAACAGCTTATTGCCTTCATTACTATCAGAGAATTAATCATTCTTTTTCATTGCAATAAATATATCCACCAAAAAAGCGCATCCTTTTGTTATTAATAACAAAAGGATGCGCTTTTATCTATATTCGAGGCATTAAACTCCCCCATGACTAAAGTCACGGGAATTGGCGCTTAGAATTACGATAACTTTAGGTAATATTCTACAATGGAACTCAGTTATCCAAAGCACAGTCATTTTGCAAACTCAGATTAATACGCAAATGGTTAATCCTTATATAGTTTTTATAGATGGCATAAGTCTGTTTGCCACATAGTTACCAATTTTTAAAGTTTGGCCTGCAATCTTTGAATGGTATTCAATCTAGCATTAATGCATCGAGTTTTCAGCCTACTTATGGGCGAAAAATTGTATCGCTACATCATAAATTAGCCTAAGATATCCTTGTACCATCCAATCCTGTAGAATGACCTAAACCAGAGCGGTGAACCAAACTAGCTGTACAAAAATTACAAGATTTAAGCAATTCTACTAAACTCAATCACGCCGATCAGCAATTAAATAGCGAGGACGATGCTTAACTTCCATAAAGACCTTACCAATATATTCACCGATAACCCCAATGGCAGTTAGCTGAATCCCACCCAAGAACCAAATTGAAACCATCAATGATGGCCAACCTAACTGCGTAACGCCCATCAGGTACCGAACAATTGCATAGATTAGCATCAATAGACTAATTCCTGAAATAGCTAACCCCATATTACGTACCATGGTAATTGGTGCAACTGAGAAAGAGGTAATTCCACTCAAGGCAAACTGTAACATTTTACGTAAGGGATATTTAGTTTCACCAGCTTCACGCTCAGCTCGTGCATAAAAAACTTCAGCAGAATTAAACCCAATTGCTGGGAAAATCCCACGTAAGAACATATCCCGTTCTTGATACTCTTGGAAGGCAGCCAACACTCGTTGATCAACCAAACGGAAATCAGCATGATTAGGAATGGTTTTAACGCCCAAAAAATTCATTAACTTGTAAAAAAGACCAGCTGTTTGCCGCTTAAAGGCAGTATCTGATGTACGGTCATTTCTAACTCCATAGACAATATCTTTATGCTCCTCAATCGCTAACCGAAGCATCTCAGTAATTGCCTGTGGATCATCTTGCAAATCTGCATCAATAGTTACCGCATAGTCAACATCTGACCCAGTTACTTCCGTTAGCCCAGCAATCAACGCATTCTGATGACCAAAATTATGACTAAAGCGTAACCCCTTAACATGACCATATTGATCCGCCAAACGATTAATCAACTGCCAAGTTTGGTCAACACTGCCGTCATCCACATACATGATAAAACTATCATCTGTAATTGTTTCAGCAGCTACTAAACTCTTAAGTAAATCACTAAGCACTTTTGTTGTTTTTTGAATTACTGGTTCTTCGTTATACGCTGGCAATATAATTGCAAGTTTCTTCTTTGACATGTTTATTAATACTTTCCTCACTTAATTGTATTCACGTTAATCATATTTCACTTAACTGCATATGAGCTTTTATCAGTAAGAAAAGCCCCCCTCTTAACTTAACATCAATCTGGTCAAAACATTTATTTTACAGCTTCATGCTTTTTGGCAAACTCAACCGGTGGATTAAATTTACGCCCGTCATGAACCGCCTGCAAAATAACTTTGACTTTACCCCAGCGATTTTCTACCTTCTTAGGCCAAAAAATTAACCGCATTGTTTCAAGTAAGATTCGCACTTGCCCTTTAAAATAACCAAAACTATTGCGTTGGCGTGCATAGTATAACTTATTACGATAAGCATAGTAATAACGATTCGTTCTCGCCTTACTATCTTTGATAATATCTGACCCAATATTTTGTGACATTTTATGTACCACTTGGGCAGCCGGTACTAAGTATCCTGGCGCAACGCGGCGCGCCCGTTCAGTATACTCAATATCGTCACCCCAAATGAAAAAGTCAGTGATTGGTAAGCCGATTGTTGCTACCACCGAACGAGCAAATAAAAGTGACACGAAGGTCGCTGAACGCAACTCAATTGGTACTACCGGATTTTCAGGTACAACCTGCAAACGATTGAGCGGTGCAGGTAAATTCATCAAAGCCCGCTGTCCATCAATCCAACGTACATCAGATGCTAAAAAGCCAAATTGTTGTTTGCTATCCGCAAAATTAACTAGTTTGGTTAAAGTATCTGGCTTCACCACGGTATCATCATCCATCAACCACACATAGTCATCGTTGGTTTCTTCCATAAAATAACGAATCCCACGGTTAAAACCGCCAGCACCACCCAAATTTTTAGTTAACCGGACATAACAAATCTGGCCGGCCAGACTATTTAGGTAAGCCTGTGTGTCTTGGTCTGAAGCGTTATCAACTACAATGATATGATTAACCAGTGTCTGTGATGCTTGCAAGGCTGCAATAACTTCTTTTAATAGGCTCAATCGATTATAGGTGACGACTACCGCACTAACTGTCATAACTAATTAATGCTCCTCATCATGTGCAAAGTTAAAGTCACTCGCAATGTCAAATTCACTACGCACCTCATTCAAAGCTGCATTAAAGACTTGGTCCATATCGTAATAGCGATACTGACCTAGGCGACCACCAAAAATAACTTGATCCTTGTGCTTACGCGCTTCTTTAGCGTATTCCTTGTAAAGATTCGTATTCTTTTCATCATTAACTGGATAATAGGCTTCCTTGCTCCGATCCCAGTCTTGTGGATACTCCCGCGTGATAATTGTCTTACCATCATCAGCCAAACCATCAAAGTGCCGCCACTCCATTACACGCGTATATGGTGTTTCTGCATCTGTGTAATTAATAACTGAGTTACCTTGGTAATTATCTGAATCAATCGTTTCATGTTCAAAACGAAGTGAACGATACTCTAACTCACCGTATTGATAGTCAAAGAACTGATCAATCATACCTGTGTATAGAATACGAGGGAATTCAGCTAGGTACTCATCTTTATGAGCAAAGAAATCCTCATTCAATTTAACATCAATCAAAGGATTATTATTAAGCATCTTTTCAAAAATTTGTGTGTATCCACCAACTGGAATACCTTGATAGCGGTGGTTAAAGTAATTATTGTCGTAAATAAAACGTACTGGTAAACGCTTAATAATGAAGGCAGGAAGCTCAGTTGCCTTACGTCCCCATTGCTTTTCTGTATAGCCCTTGATGAGCTTTTGGTAAATATCAGTACCAATCAAAGAAATTGCTTGTTCCTCTAGATTACGAGGTTCACGGTCACCTAAGTCAGCCAAAGCAGCCGCTTTTTGCTCCTCAATCTTAGCCTTAGCCTCGTCTGGAGTCTTTGTTCCCCACATCTCATAAAAGGTATTCATGTTAAATGGTAAGTTATATAGCTCACCCTTGTAGTTTGCAACAACTTGATTTTGATAACCATTAAAATCAGCAAATTGTCGTACATAGTCCCAAACTTCTTTGTTATCTGTATGGAAAATATGTGCCCCAAAATCATGAACTGTAATTCCATGTTCTGTATGGGTGTACATATTACCAGCTAGGTGGGCACGCTTTTCAATGATCAAAGACCGCTTATTACGCTTAGCTGCCTCATAAGCAAAAATGGCACCAAAAGGTCCAGCACCAACAATTAGATAATCATAATTTTTATCGTTTAAAGCCATCTTAAAAAAATCCTTTCAAAGTAAAAAACTCTTGCTAATACTTTACCATATAACCGAGTTTTTGAATATTGCCCCTAAAAATGGGTTCGACTGCCTTGCTTATATCCGAACTTACGTAGTAAAAATTGACTACCCTTATCAAGCCAATTAGTTTTTTCGGTTGTAACTAGTGGAAACTCTTTAAAACTTTTCTGATTAGTTACAAGCCAAACGTCCATTAAACGTTCAGCCAGAAAACCTAAAGCACGTTGTTCTTGACCTCGGTAGTTGACTAAATCAATCTGTTCAGCCACAAGAGCCAATACGTCAAATAAAAAGGTCGTGTAGGCTTGAAAATCTACCTGTTTCATTATACTCATATTAAATAAATGCGCCCGGGTTGTTTTAGCTAATTTGCTAAAAGCCGGTAAATAATCAGGATAATGGTCAGTTAAGACCTTTTCCAAAGCAAAATATGGTTCACCACGATGCGCATGTAGATAATGATCTTGCTGATTTTCAATAAAGTAGTTGCGAGCCTTGGGTAAAATAACATCAACCGTTTTTAGTGTCTGACGAATTTCGTCTTCGCTTAAAATATCAGCTAGGTTATGGCTTGCCTTACGTCCAAAGTAGCGCCGATAATGTACCAAACCAATAATATCCTCATCGGCTAAATTATATTTAGCCCAATATAATGCCGTTAGTTCATTGTAATGGCCATTCTCTTTTGAAATATTGCGTCCCGTATTATCAGCAATTGTATTAACAAGTAATTGACGATCAGGTAGGTCTGCCCCAACTTGAATTGGTAAATAAATCGCTTCTTTTGGTACTGCGTAGGGTTTATGCAGCGCAATTAATATTTTCATCATTACTCCCTCCATTTAAAAATGGGTCAGCTTGAACTGATCCATTCCTAAACCTTGCTTCTTGTTCAAATGGAGCATCTACATTGCCCCATCGCGCTTCAAAATTGCTAAGATATTTTGGGCTAAAATTTTAAAATCAAACCACATATCAGCTGAATAGACATAACTTAGTTCTAAATCGGCCCGCTCTGGGTATTGAATATCCGAACGACCTGACGCTTGCCAGACCCCCATTGCACCGGGCTTAACCGATAAAAACTCATCCACCCGGTCACCATACTCAATTAACTCTTTAGCAACAACCGGCCGCGGACCCACAATGCTCATATCCCCCAACAAGATATTAATAAACTGTGGAATTTCATCAAGGGAAGTTTTTCGTAAAAAGGCTCCGAATCTTGTAATCCGTGGATCATCCTCAGTTGGTAGCTTATAGCCATTTTCAACAAATTCGGCATATAACTTAGGATTAGCATATAACTTGCTTTCCGCATCAACAATCATTGACCGGAATTTGTAGATACCAAATTTTCGATGGTCTTGCCCGACCCGCTCCTGTTTATAAAAAACTGGCCCACGATTATCACCAAATAGATAAAACAAAGCAATAATTAAGAAAACTGGTGACAAAATAATTAAAGCAAATGAAGCCGCTGAAATATCTAAAAAACGTTTTGCGAAAATATAACTCTTGCTCTGTTGCATAAAATTTTAATTTCCTTACTAGCTAGCAATAATTACAAATATTTAGCGTCAAAGATTGGATCCTGACTCGTTAGAATTTTTGGACCATCATTAGTAATTGCAATTGTGTGCTCAAATTGGGCCGACCATGATCCATCCTTAGTTGTTACCGTCCAACCATCTTCTTCAGAGGTCTCGGTCCGCCAATCACCAACATTAACCATTGGCTCAATAGTAATTGTCATCCCTGGCTTCAAGCGCAAACCACGCCCAGCTACACCATAATGTGGTACTGCTGGATCTTCATGCATCGTAGGTCCAATTCCATGACCAATGTACTCACGCACATTACCAAAGCCATTCTCATCTTCGACATAGGCGTTGATTACAGCACCGATATCACCCAAACGATTACCAACTTGGGCTTGGTCAATCCCCAAATACAAAGCCTTGAAAGCCACATCCATCAACCGTTGGTGTTCGGCAGAAATTTCACCGACTGCATAGGTCCAAGCAGAATCCGAATAGGCCCCATCAAGGTCAACTACCGTGTCAACTTTGACTAAATCACCATCTTTAAGGAACAAGCCTTTACGTGGGAATGCGTGGGCAACTTCGTTATTAACTGAAACCGTTGTTGCGTATTCAAAGCCTTCAAAGCCAATTTGCGCCGCCCGACCGCCGTGGTCTTCGATATATTTACGCCCAAACTCTTCAATTTCCCAAGTCGAAATTCCAGGCTTGATAATATCACGTAAACCAATGTGCATACCGGCAATAATCGCCCCAGATGCTTTCATGGCTTCAATTTCACGTGCTGACTTCAAAGTAATCATTCTATAACCTTCTTATCTTTAAACTTATTCATTCTTTCATTATACCGGATTTTATGATTAGCGAACAATTAAGCCCAATAAATGTTTAAGAATCCTTCATTAAGCACCCTTCTAACCTTTAAATTACTTAATTTGCCTTCGCTAAAGCTTAAAATCAGCCGTTGCAACCAAATGGCCGGTGCCTAAAGCTGCTTTTTAGTGTAAAATTTTAACAAAGACAAAAGCGAGGGAAAATCATGTTAGAAAACCTAAATCAATATTTAGAAAAATATGCTGAAGTAATTACCTCAATTGGGGTTAATGTTCAACCGGGGCAGGATATTATCGTCTATGCTCAGATTGACCAAAGCCCACTAGTTCATGAAATCCAACGGGCCGCCTATCAACGCGGGGCCAATAATGTAATGGTTGAGTGGCAAGATACAACTACGGTACGTAATTTCTTAAACCACGCCCGTGAAGCGGACTTAACCAGCCAACCGGCCTGGCTGACCATTAGGGCCGAAGAATTAATGGGGCGCTCAACAAGTCGCATTAGCATCATCTCAGAAGATCCTGATGGCCTGGCTAGTGTTGATGCCGACCGAGTATCTGCCTACCAACAATCTTACCAACGGGCTGTTAAAGCTGTCCGTGAAGCTACCATGAATAACGATGTTTCATGGTTAGTTGTTGCTGCAGCTGGTCAAAAGTGGGCCCAGAAGGTCTTTCCAGAAATGGAAGCTAGTGCGGCACAAGATCGTTTATGGTTAGAAATCTTCAAAGCAACCCGCATTGACTTACAGCATGATGCAATTACCGCTTGGCAAGACCACATCAAACAACTCAAGCATAAGGCTACTTGGTTAAACGAGCAAAACTTTAAAGCCTTACACTTCCAATCACCCCGCACCGACCTAATTGTTGGCCTGGCAAAAAACCATCTCTGGGAGGCGGCTGATTCGGTTGATAAAGCTGGTAACCTCTTTGTCGCTAATATGCCAACCGAAGAAGTCTTCACCTCACCTGACCGTCAGCATATCACTGGTCATGTGAAAGCAACTAAGCCCCTCTCTTATGCGGGGGTCTTAATTAATGACATTGAGCTTACCTTTGTTGACGGCCAAGTTACTAAGGCCCAAGCCAGTTCAGGTGAAGCCGTTCTAAAACAATTACTAGCAACTGATGCTGGTGCCAGTTCACTTGGTGAGGTTTCATTAGTTCCTGACCCTTCACCAATTTCACAATCAGGGATTATTTTCTACAATACTCTCTTTGATGAGAATGCTTCTGACCACTTGGCACTCGGTGCTGCTTATCCCTTCAACGTTAAAAACGGTACACAGTTGAATGAAGCGCAGCGCAGCGCCCTAGGCCAAAACAATTCATTAGTCCACGTTGATTTCATGGTTGGCTCAGCTGATATGAATGTCGATGGCCTTACATTTGATGATCAAACAGTCCCAGTTTTCCGCAACGGCGATTGGGCATAAAATAAAAAACACTTAAAGCACTGGAAACGCAAACGCCAAACTAGCTTTGCGCTTGTACCAAGCTGCTTTAAGTGTTTTTTTGTGGTGCTTAGAGTAAATCTGCTAAGCCCACTTGTAATAAATCATATGTCCCAGCAAAATTACCGGAGTACCAAGGATCCGGCACATCTTGACTCATTAACTTACGAATCTTATGACTCGTACCTGCTGGTGCCATTTCCTGTAAGTCATCCACATTGGCTTGGTCCATTGCAATAATTTCATCAAAGTACGCAAAATCCGCCGCAGAGATTTTTTGACTGGTTTTATCCGCATCAAAGGGGATACCATGCGCAAGCATCATTCTTTGACTACCTTGATGGATTGGATTGCCATGTTCCCAACTGCTAGTTGCCCGGGATGCAATTTCAAAATCTGCTGCTTGATCATTTTGTCGAACAAGGTCCTTCATTAAAAATTCTGCCATTGGACTCCGACAGATATTTCCTAAACAAACAAAAACTATTTTTCGCATTTAATGCTCCTTGCTTCATATTATATTAAACTGGCCCCAAATTACGGGGGAAATCTTCTGGTAGTGGTACACCAATCATCTTTTCTTCATTGCTAAACGGAATTTGTAAACTAACCGCAGCAGCGTGTAAAAGCAAAGCTGCTCCTTTGGGGCTAGCTGGATTATATAGCGTATCCCCAACTAAGGGATGCCCAATTGCAGCAAAGTGAACTCGAATTTGATGAGTTCGCCCGGTAGCTAATTGAATCCGTACTAGACTGTAGTTAGTTACTTGATGAATTTTCACCCAATGCGTTAAAGCCGTCTGCGCATCTAATCCTGCCACCTAGCGCAAGCGTGGATTATTTGGGTCCAGGCCAATTGGTAAGGTAATTTCACCCGCTTGCTCGGCTAGCACCCCACTGACCCAGGCTAAATAAGTGCGGCCTAAAGTTTTATGCCGGAGTTGATCCGTTAAAATTGGCACCACAACTGGATTTTTTGCAATCACTAACGCACCCGTTGTTGCAGCATCTAAACGGTGGACCATGTAGGCCCGGTCCGTAGTTGATTTTTGCATCAAGTAAGCCTGGACGTAATTTAGCATTGTTCCTTGCTCATCCGGTGAATTAGGGTGCGTTTTTACATCCCTAAATTTATTAACAACCAATAAATCATCATTTTCAAAAATAATTTGTGGATGTCGCCCTTCATCCGGCAAATAACTTGATTCAGCGGTGATAAAATCACTAGCCACAAAGGTTAGTGCTAAAATATCTCCACTGGCTAAAGTCGTTGAGGTTGGCTGATAGTGCCCATTTAATAATATGCGCCGCGCTTGACGTAATTGTCCCCGAATCCGCTTGGGTAATTTCAAACCTATCAATAACTGCTTAATTGACTGCCCCGCCTGGGTCTTTGTAATCTTAATTTTCTTTTCCCAGCTTTGCATCGCAATCACCTACCACTTAATAATAATAAAAACACACCGCTAATTAGTGGTGTGTTTTTATTGTAACTTATTGCGCCAAACTGTGCTTAATTGCTTCGGCAGTTGCAGTTTTAGTTGCGGCTTGAATTTCACTCTGTTGTGCCCGTGGATGAGCTTGCATGTAGGCAGCGACCTTAGCTTCAACGGCCATCTTCATTTGGCTTTGTTGAGCTGCTGCCGCAGCTGGATTGCTCTGTGCTTGCGCTTGTTGCGCTTGCATTGTCTTAGCTTCTTGGGGCGTCATAACGACCCAAGTTGCTTTAGGCACTGTAACGGTCTTGACGCGTGAAACAAGTTCACCGCCCTGACCACCAACTTCAAACAAAAGCTTGTAGAAATTGTTCTTCCACTCCCAACGTACAGTCACTGTCTTAGCACTGGCATCATCTACATCAGCCAAGCGATAAGTTGTTCGCTCTTTAACTGCGGTTGTAATATGGCTTTTATCAGGTACACCAAAAGTGGTTGGCTTTTTAGCCGTTGCACTTGCACTGTACACTAGAACATAATTATCAGCCTTAGTTCCTAAGCGTTGCGCAATCAACATCCCCGCTGGTGATGCTGGACTTGCCGAGTATACGGCGCTCTTTTTACTAGTCGTAACTTTTTCCATTCCGAAATGATGAGCTATGTTTAAATTCAAAGCCCCTACAGTTACAAAGAGTAAGACCATTGAGATTGTACCAAGTGTAATCCGTAAATTGGTCTTTTTGATAAAGGCCCAACTTACAAAAGTCAAAATGGCCAAGATTAACATAATTATAAGAATCATTAATTAGGCCTCCTCTTTATTGATTTCACGTTCAACCCGAACATTGTTAGTTGTGCCAGCAATTACCTTACCCTTACGCAACATAAATGCAAACACAATTCCCAAAACGGCAAAACCAAAACCAAGACCGAAAGACCAGTGGAAACCTTTCATTGAGGCTTGCAAGAAGTCATTGGCATAAACCAAAGGATTTGTGGTTTGTAAATGCTTAGCTGGTTGATTGTTATTGATAATATCTTGCGTAACTGAAGCCAAGAGGGCAACAACCATTGCCGAAGCCACTTGGCGTGCAGTATTGTTTGATGCGGTTGCGTGTGCAGCTTCTTCTTGTGGTACTGCTGACATTGCACTAGCCGTCAAAGGCATCATTGCCATTGAAATTCCAAACATCCGCAAAGCATACAAAGCCGTGATGTAAATATCTGGCGTAGTTGAGCTCAAGAACATGAATGGGAAAGTCCCCAAAGCCAAAATAGTGAAGCCCATCAGTGCCAAACGACGTGCCCCAACGCGGTCATAAACTGCTCCGGCAATTGGTGACACGACTCCCAACATTAACGCACCTGGCAAAAGCATCAAACCTGAATCTAGTGGGCTCAAGCCGTGAACGTTTTGCAAATACGTAGGTAGCATCATCTCGACACCCATCATGGCCATCATGGCCATCATTACTGATAAGGTCGTCACACTGAATTGCTTGTTCTTAAAGACTCGCACATCCATAAATGGATCTTTTAGCTTCAATTGACGCAAAATAAAGGTAATAATAATCACAATTCCCAAGACAATTGGTAGGACAACGTTCTTTACATCACCCCAACCATCAGATGCAACATTAGTGAAGCCCCATAGGAATATTCCAAAACCAATGACTGACAAAATCAATGAAGTAACATCCAACTTCATCTTACGATTTGGCAAAACATCTTTAACTAAGAATGGTGTCAATACCCAAATAACTGCCAAAACAATCAGCGGTAGATAGAAAATCGTCCGCCAAGAATCTGAAATTAAGATACCGAATAGATAGTGGTTCTTATCCAAAATCCAACCAGTTAACGTTGGTCCAATTGCGGGGGCCAATCCGATAACTAAACCGTTAAGTCCCATGGCTGCACCACGTTCTTCGGCTGGGAAAATATTAACCATGATAACTTGCATCAATGGCATCGTAATTCCCACGGCCACCGCTGCCAACATCCGGCCAATCAAGAACATGAACCACATATCCTTACGTGCCGGTGTAAAGGCTGAAACTGCCATTCCAATGAACAACAAGGTATAAGCAATCCAATATAACCACTTACTTGAAATCCGCGTAACCAAAAATGCCGAAACTGGCACCATAATTCCATTTGCTAGTAAGAACCAGGTCGTCGCCTGTTGCGCCGTCCCTAAATTAATATCAAAACTAGTCATCAAAGTTGGAATTGCTGTTCCCAATGAAGTCTGCATTAACATACCTGCAAAGGTTCCAATCAGCAAAACCAAAATCATCACTGAACGATTATATGGCTTACCATGGATATCCAAAGTTGGTTGCTTTACTTTTTTTGCCATTATTTTCCTCCTGTTGTTCTACTTGCTAACTATCAATCATAGTTTTTATAATTCACAAGATGTTATTCTAAACCTCAAATTTCTTAAAAGCAACATTTTTGTCAAATAAGTTGACAAACTTTTGCCTTTCTTTTTTACTTTCTACAAATCTACCATCTGTAAGCGTATTCATATATTAAAAATATTATTATGCTTAACTTTCTTAAAAAATCAACTTACTTTTTCTCTCTATCAAATGAGCTAAAGCGGTCTTAAGTCCGCTTTTATTTGCAAGCAAAAAAATAGCCGGGTTTTAAATCACAAACCCAACTATCTTTACTTAATTTTTTTATTTATTATCGCTTACAAAGAGGCGATTAATTACTTCCGCGTAAATTTCCATCGCCTTGGTCATATCTTTGATTGCCCAACGCTCATTTGGTTGGTGTAAATAATCTGGTGTATCAGGGAACATTGCTCCAAAGGCCACGCTATTTTTAATCGTGCGCGCAAAGGTTGCCCCACCAGAAGTCATTGCTTTGGCCTCTGTATCACCACTAATCTCTTGATAAACGGCTAACATGGTTTGTACCATGGGTGAATCTTGCTCTACATAGAGCGGATCTAGGTAATCAACCTCACTAAAGGTTAGTCCGTAATCAGCAACATAAGCCTTAAGCTGATCAACAATCGTTTCTTTAGCTACCGTCACTGGGATTCGCACGTTCATTGCAATTCGGGTTTCGGCGGGTGTAATTGTAATCTTACCTAGGTTGAGTGACATAATGCCGGATTCAGCATCCTCGATGTCACCTAGAATAGTTGTCTGGTCTTCCATTGCCAAATCATTGGCAGCTAAAAACTTCAACACTGATAGTTCAGGATAGACACTGGCTAGCGCCTGCCCTAGATGAGTGATTGCATTCACCCCTTCAAGCGCTTCTTTAGCATGCGCACTCTTACCCTTAACTGTAATTGTACTATCAAGGATAGTATGCTCATAGCCAAGCTTTGTAAGCTGCTCAGCAACTTGTGCCAACTTATCGCTAGGCAAGGTAATTTCGGCACTATCTGGCACGGCATTATAAGCACCACCGGCGACAAAATTGATAACGGAGCTACCAGGACCAACAATGTCAAAATCAAGCAGCCCTTTTTCAGCGTAAGTCAGTGGGAAGGAAGCATCTGGTACAAAGCCCATGTCGATGCCACTCTCATGGGCATTATACTCTGCCATACAACGCCAAAGATTTTCTTCATCTGTACCAAAAATCACTCGAATCCGTCCTGCAAAATCTAAGCCAGCATCTACCAAGGCCTTAACTGCATACATTGCTGCAATGGTTGGTCCCTTATCATCTTGGGTACCACGCCCAAACATGATGTCATCTACAACTTGCATATTGAACGGACCGTATTGCCACTGACTAACATCACCACCAGGAACGACATCTAGATGGCCAACAATCCCAAAAATTTGTTCCCCTTCACCAATTTCAGCGTAGCCATAGTAGCCCTTAGGGTCACGATAAGTTGTAAAACCAAGCTCCGTCGCAATCCTTAAAGCTTCATCAAGGGCATCAATAATTGGCTTACCAAATGGTTGACCTGCTCCCATGGTTGCTTCATCAATCACTGATGGAATATCAACTAAGCGCTTAATTGCCGCAACTGCGCCAGTAAATTCTGTTTCATTAATCCACTTTGTCATTTTTTATCTCCTTAAAGCATGGTCCCAATTATCAAAAGCACACAAGTTGCAATAAATAGAATTAATAGTAGCTTCCAAACATATTTAAACCAAACAACAATATTCGTCCGGCCAATCGTTAGCGCCCCCATAACCACGGCAGAAGTTGGTGAGATTAGATTAACAATTCCCGAAGCAGATTGGTAGGCTGTGATAACTAGTGACTTATCTACATGCGCAAAGGTTCCCAACGGTCCCATAATGCCCATGGTTGCGGCAGCTAGGCCTGAAGTTGAAGGAATCAAGAATGACATTGGAATATAGAAGATATAGGTCAAAACAATGAAAATTCCAGCTGGTAGCCCATGCAAGCTTTGTTCACCAAAGTGCAAAACGGTTCCTGTAATCATTCCATCATTCATAATTACTTGAACACCACGCGCTACGGCAACAACCAGGGCAACCCCCATCATTTCGGCCGCACCATTCATAAAGGCATTAATAAACTTGTTTTCAGACATTTTGGCAAAGATTGCTACAATAATCGCCATCAGCATGAACCACATTGAAATTTCTGCGAAATACCATTGACCTAAAGGTATCATATCCGTTCCTAAGAACTTACCTAAGAAAGGAATGCCAACTAACCATTTAGTTAAGTTATCAAACAAAGTCCAGTGTGTATTCAACTGGTCCCAGGGAATCAAAGACACAATCATAATGATAAAAGAAGTAAAGAATAATACATTAACACTCTTTTGCGTCTTAGTAATTCCTTTGAAGTTTTCTAGCGCACTAGTATCAAAATGGGCTTCATCAGCCTTACGTTGACTATATAGTAGTGATTTAGTTGGGTCTTGCTTAATCTTATTGGCATAGCTCATTGTGAACCAAATTGAAATGGCAATTAAGACTACCAACATAATCAAACGGAGCCCCATTCCATCACCAACAGAGATTCCAACGGTTTGACTTGCTACCCCGGTTGCAAATGGGTTAACCGTCGAAGCTAAACATCCAACTTGTGAGCCAACAAGGGCAATTGAGATTCCAACGATGGCATCATACCCCACCGCCATCATCACTGGAATAATTAAGGCGAACAAAGGAATGATTTCTTCAGACATTCCATAACTTGATCCACCTAGGCCGAATAAGACCATTAACAAGGGAATCAATAATTTTTCCTTACCAGCATAGCGCTTTAATAAAGAAGCAATACCAGCATTTAATGAATCAGTTGCGTTCACAACGCCCAAGAAGCCACCAATAATTAAGATGAATAATGAAATCATAATTGCGCCATCGGTGCTGGCATTACCTAACATTCCATTAATTGGTGCCATTAGGACGTCCCAAAGTCCCTGAGCATGCGAAGCAACCGTCGTATATGTACCCGGTATGATTTGTCCAGCTGAACTAGTTTTATACTTTCCAGCTGGAATAAGCCAAGTCAATACCGCAATAACGGCTGTAATAATAAATAAGATGGTATATGCCGATGGCATCTGCATTTTTTTCTTCTGTTGATCCATACACTCTATCCTCCAAGAAATCGGTAATAAAATAACTGCTTTGAACAATAAAGTTATTCTAATTACTTTATGCAAAAAAAGCAAGCTTTTAGTATAAATATTCTTTTTAAAACGCTAAAAGTCCCGAAAAGAAAGGACTATATAGCATATTTATACATATACAAAATCAACAATTTAATTAGACAAAAAAAGCAAGCAACCAGATAACTGATTACTTGCTTATTACTTTTATTCTTACCACCATCCGTTAGCCAAGCGGAATTGTACGGCTGCATCAACTGAACCGTAACGTGATACGGCATAGTTAACCAAACCTTGAGTTTGTGTAGCAACGCTACCGTAACCCCAGCCTTGCATAGTTTGACCCAAACCATGATAGCCGTTTGGTGAAACAGCATTAGGATTTCCACCTGATTCAGGCATAACAATGTATTGCCACAAAGCATTAGTTCCACCAGCAGCGATGAACTGGCTATAAACAGAACCTGAACCTGCTGGTGCATCTGGTGTCGATGTAGTAGCAGCTGGTGTTGCAGCAGCGGCTTGTGATGCGGCAGCTGATGATGCGGCAGCTTGTGATGCAGCTGCTGACGAAGCAGCGGCTGATGATGCGGCGGCTGATGATGCAGCTGCAGCTGATGATGCGGCAGCTAATGAAGCAGCGGCTGATGATGCAGCAGATGAAGCAGCTTGTGATGCGGCAGCTGAATCATTTGTTGTTGAAGCTGATACAGCTGAAGTTGGAATAGAAATCTTTTGGTCAACGAAAAGCAAGTTTGCATCGCTAATCTTATTTGACTTAACCAAGTCTTCAACGGTTAAATTAAACTTTTGAGCCAATTGACTCAAAGTATCACCTTCTTGAACAGTGTATGTTGATGCAGCGTGGGCAACGGTTTGACCTGCGGCCAAAACGGTTGCTAAACCTGCGACTGTTAATGCTGTTTCTTTAATCTTATTCATAAGTTTTTTTAACTCCCTTTTGACTGCTTATCAGCAGCTCATCGTTTGTCTTCGATACCAGCCGATTGCTAGTAAATCTTATTCTGTAAAGAACTAAGTTATTTCTTTCATAACCACAAGATATAGTTTATCAATTCAGGCCGGCCTTAAATAACAAAAAGATTACAGTTTTTAACGAAGGAGCTAAATTCGCCGAAAATAGTGTTACAAGACTGTCACATTTAACCTTCAAGCCAACTTGAATGCCTGTTTATAGGCATCTATCTTCAAACCATTAACTGGTTAATACATGCGTTTTTTGTAATTTTTTTCTTCATATTCGCCACAAAATAGTCTTAAAAAAGACTAAAATAGAATTTTTGTCATATTTATGATAATTTTATAAGTTACGTTTTTAGTATTTACGTAACCAAACCTGGTCAATTTGATGGCCGGAAACCTTATGCAGCACTAAATCAGCCCGCTCCCTGGTCGGCAGAATATACTGTTCCAGATTAGGTAAATTAATGTCTTGCCACACATTATGTGCAATTTCAACCGCTTGACTTAAGGGCATCTGAGTCCAAGGCCAAAAGAAATTCGTCGCATCACCACTCTGAGCTGTCCGAGCTAAAAGCGCCTTAAAGCGGGTAATATACCACTCTTCAATTAGCTTCGTTGCTGCATCAACGTAAATTGATAAGTCAAAGAAATCTGATACATAGACTGGTGCGTTCGGTGTTGCCTGCAATGTATTAATTCCTTCAATAATAAAGATCTTTGGCTCTTTAAAAGTGTCATACGTATTTGGCAATACATCTGAAATCTCATGTGAATAGCGTGGTGATCGTAACTCTTCTGCCCCTTCTTTAAGCTTTGTCATAAAAGTCAATAGGGCTTCCATATCATATGATTCAGGAAAACCTTTTCGCTCAAAAAGATGACGGGCTTTGAGGGTTGCATTAGGCAGTAAAAAACCATCCGTCGTAGTTAGTGCAATCGATTTTTCACCAAACTCTGCTTGTAACATTAATTGTAACAAGCGAGCAGTGGTCGATTTACCAACAGCAACCGAACCAGCTACGCCAATCACAAAAGGACGTTTAAGCACCGGTTCACCTAAGAAATTCTGCCGTTCTACCAGAGCACGCTCATATTGTTGATAACGCAAGCGAATGTATTGGACTAATGGTTGATAAATGGTCATTACATCATCCATTGATATTTGATCATTAAAAGCCTTTATATGTGCTAGCGTTTCCTGATTAATTGTGGTCAATTGGTCATGGGCAACCTTTTTTGTTAAATCACCCCAAATGGCGCGCCCAATTACCTCATAGTTAAAGGCCATCTCTACCATGATTTACTCCTAATTTTGACTACTTTTCTTCTATATAGAGCTCTGCTGGTACAGCAGCTAGTAAGGGAGATAAGGTTTGCTTAGCCAGAACTGTTAATTGGTGCATAGCCCGTGAGGCAATCGTATAAACTAATTGGCGTTCATCATCCCCATGATAATTTTGTGCCGAAGCATCCCACATAATAACCGCATCAAATTCTAAGCCCTTGGCTAAATAAGCCGGTACAATAATAGTTCCTGGCACTAAGCGTTGATTTTCAGTCCGAATAATCGTCACATCTGTTTGATCTCGCAATAAATCATAAACTAGCTCTGCTTCAGCTAAAGTCTTCGTAATAATTGCAGTCGTTTCTCCCTCAGCAATATTAGCTTGTAGCTGAGCTAGTGCAGCTTGTGCCATCGTTGCATCATCGGCCAAAATTTGTACCTTTGGCAAATCACCAGTCCGTTCAAAAGCATCAATTTTTGCCCCATCAATCAAAATTGCCTTTGAATAATCGGTAATTTGTTGCGTTGAACGATAGGTTTGCGTTAATTGAATGTATTCTGATTTGGCTGGATCGAAAAGATTAGTTAATTCACTTTGTAAACTAACGGCATTCTCTTTGGTAAAGATTGCTTGATTTAAATCACCCAACATTGTGAAGCGCGCTCTTGGAAAGGCAAACTTCAAAAAGGCCAACTGGAATGGCGTATAGTCTTGAATCTCATCAATGAAGACAAAACGAATATCACGTTCACCACGACTACCTTTAATTAAATCAAATAGGAACATGAATGGTGTCATATCAGCCAAAGCTAATTCGCCTTGACGCATCATCTTTACCGTGGCCTTGATGCCTTCGGTCCATTCTTGCTCAGTCAGGCCATAATCAGCCAAATTAATTAATGTGGGGACTGTTTGCAAGAAATGTACAAACTGATTATTAATATTAATAAAGCGATTGCGGCTAATTCCACGCATAATTGGTGCCAATTCTTGTGTAACAATTAGTTTGGCTAAGGTCTTAAACTCTTGGTCATCTGATTTAAACTCACGTGGGTTATCACCTAGCAAAGAATCATACTCCTCTTTTGAAAGAGCTTGCACGGTATCCTCCACCCATGTTTTTTGCATCTCACTTCCAATTCTGCCTTGAACCATCTTTAATAAGCGTTCCTTAGTCGCTTGCAGACGATTACCTAGATTGTAATTTTCATTAAATGAATAATAAATTGCAGCAACTTGCTCTTTACTGATAATCTCCTCGCCTCGGAATTTAATTGGTCGTACCCGGATCTCAGCTTGATTTAGGCTTTGTGCGTACTCTTCCATTGCTTTAAAGTAGCGACTTGTCCCTTTTAAATCAATAATTTGCTTTACCGCACCTGTTGCTTGCGCCTCAAAACGTTCTTGTAGCGTCTCTAATTGTAACTTAGGTAAGCGGCGCGAAGCATACTGATAATAGGTCATTTGAACCATGTTTTGCTCACCTAATTCAGGCAAAACTTGGTCAATATAGTCATTAAAAAGTTGATTAGGTGAAAACATTACAACTTGTCCAGCATTAATACGTCCACGATAACGGTAAAGTAAAAATGCAACTCGTTGTAAGACTGCTGAAGTTTTTCCAGACCCTGCCGCTCCTTGGACAAAGAGCAATTCAGCCGCTGTATTACGAATAATCTTATTTTGTTCTTTTTGAATTGTTGTAACGATTGACTTCATCTTTGTCGATGACTCACCAGCCAAAGCGTTTAATAGTAATTGATCACCAACTGTTTCGTTTGTGTCAAATAAAGTAATGATTGTTCCATCTTCAATTTGAAACTGCCGCTTTAATTGTAAATCAGCCTTTTGAACCCCATCAGGAGTCTCATATTCAACCGGTCCCAAATTAGCATCATAATAGACCGAAGAAATTGGTGCTCGCCAGTCATAAATCAAAAAATTGTCAACGCCATCCGAAAAAGAAGCTAAACCAATATAAATTGCCTCAGGCTTATCTGCCCCTGGTTCCTGAATATCAATTCGTGCAAAATATGGTCGTTGCTTTAACCGCTGTAACACATCAGCCTGGTGTTCAGCTGTATTGACTGCTAATTCACGTTCTTGTAGCATCTGTTGTTGCTGACGAACCCCCATTGCGGTTTCAAATAGCGAGCTATATGTTCCGGCCTTGATGCGGACATCTTTCCAGCCATCATCAACATCAGCCTTATTATTTGCTGCTTTTTGCAAATCGGCTTGATTTGCCACAATGGCATCTTGAATCTTAACTAATACATTATCAAGACGCGTTTGTTCTATTTCATATGGTGTATCCATTCGAGCCTCCTGGAAAAAAATTCGTTATTCTATTTTACACTTTTTTTTTAGCTGTGTGAACTACTGCACCATCATTGCTTACTATTAGGCAGTCTAACTATTAATTAATTCAAAACGTATCAGTTAGTTCACACATTAAAAAAGCTGCAAAACCCTAAATGGGCTTTGTAGCTTAACAAACTTCCTATATTATAGTAGGTCTTTAATCTTCTGTATCAATATCTAAAGATAAATCAGCAGCATTATCAACAGTAGTTTCATCTAATTCAACCACTGTATCAGTAACATTAGCCGTATCATCATCGACTGTAGTACCATCTACATCCGCATCAATATAAGCATTACGGACCTTTTCATAAATCTCATCATACATATCTTTATGTTCAGGCATCTCAAGGAACTTTACAACGTTAACTTTTCCTTGACCAATCTTTTCACCATTATAAGAGAACCAAGAACCAGACTTCTTGATGATATCTTTATCCACAGCTAAATCAATTGTTTCACCAGTCCGTGAAATACCGTGACCAAAGAGAATTTCAAGTTCGACTTCCTTGAAAGGTGCTGCAACCTTATTTTTAGCAACCTTCACTTTGGTAATATTACCAATTGTCTTAATACTATCATCTTCGCCCTTATCCTTCTTACCAGGTTCAATGCCACCTTTGCGGCGTACATCCAAACGAACTGTTGAATAGAAGCGTAATGCACGACCACCTGGAGTAGTTTCTGGATTACCAAACATCACCCCAATTTTTTCACGAAGCTGATTAATGAAAATCGTTGTCGTACCAGTCTTAAGGATTGCACCTGACATCTTACGTAGCGCTTGTGACATCATTCGGGCTTGTAGTCCGACTGTCGAATCACCAATTGCTCCATCAATTTCCGCCTTGGGGGTCAAAGCAGCCACTGAGTCAACTACCACCATGTCAACGGCTGAAGATGTAATCAAAGCATCAGCAATCGCCAAACCTTGTTCACCAGTATCTGGTTGTGAGAGCAATAGCTCATCAACGTTTACACCCAAAGCACGAGCGTACTCAACATCCATCGCATTTTCGGCATCAATATAGGCAACGGTTCCACCATTTTTTTGCATTTCTGCAACGGCATGTAAGGCTAATGTCGTCTTACCAGATGACTCAGGGCCAAAGATTTCAATAATCCGCCCCTTTGGCAAACCACCAATTCCAAGCGCAATATCTAATTTTAGCGAACCAGTTGATGTTGACTCAACCTTGGTAAATTTAGAATCGCCCAGTTTCATGACTGACCCCTTTCCAAATTGCTTTTCAATATCTTTTAGCGCATCATTAAGAGCCTTTGCCCGCTCCTTTGGATCAGTGATACGTCCCTCTATTTTTTTATTCGGATTAATATTCTTTCCACTAGCCATAAAAGGCCTCCATCCTCATGTATATTATTTTTTAAGTTTTAACTTAACAACTATCTAGTTTACCCTAATTTTCAAAAAATTCAAGTTTAATCCTCCGGCAAAGCCGCAGCCAAAAGTATAAACGCAGCCTGAACTGCTTGTTCGCGAATCGACTGTCGATCACCCATAAAATGATATTCTTTTACTTGTGAAATCGCTGGACCAACCATACCAATAAATACCGTCCCAGCTGGTTGATTTTCTAGCCGCTCTGGTCCAGCCACACCGGTAAAAGAAACCGCCCAATCAGTTTGTAAGGTCTCTCGAGCACCTTCTGCCATCGCTTGGGCAACCACTGCTGAAACCACTCCTGCTCGCTCAATCAAGGCCAAATCAACCCCAACTAATTGATGCTTTGTGGCTGCAGAATAAGTTACAAAGGCCCCTGGCAAAGATTGCGAAATACCACTTACCTCAGCTAATGTCGCAACGAACAAGCCAGCAGTTAAACTTTCAGCACTGGTAATCGTCTGCTTGGCATTAATTAGCGCCCGTCCAACCTGTTCAACTAACATATAATTCCTCCATTATATCAACACAACCCCACTCACACCTATTAAGGCTAAGGTTAAAGAAAGGGCTGGGGCAGAAGACCACCCCAGCCCCGATAACTAATCAATGCTAGTAACTACCTATTTAAAGCCATCACTAAATACTTGACGATTTTGGTAAAAATAATCCACGCCTGAATAAATCGTAAAAATCAGAGCAATCCAAATCATAATTGTTGCAAATGGAATATTGAAGACTGCAAAAATAACATCATGTAGTAAGAAGAAAATTATTGCAACCATCTGCGTCGTTGTCTTAATCTTACCAGGCATAGCTGCTGCCAGTACCTTACCATTGTTTTCAACAATCAATGTTCGTAAACCAGTTATTGCTAACTCGCGAATAACAATAATTGACACAATCCAAGCTGGAACCCAACCAAATTGAACAAAGAAAATCAAAGCCGTCATAACTAAAAGCTTGTCAGCTAATGGATCAGCAAACTTACCAAAGTTGGTAACTAAATGATACTTACGTGCAATCTTACCATCGGCCAAATCTGTTAGTGCAGCTACGATAAAAACAATTGCTGCTACCAGGTGACTAAAAGGCATTGTTGCCCCTAGTAAGGTCAAGGTTCCCCAACCTAATGGTAAGGCCAGTAATAACATAAAAACTGGAATTAAAATTATTCTAAATACGGTTAACTTATTAGGTAAATTCATCCTAAAATCTCCATCCGTTTATTAGCGGACAACATTCAAAGTACTGGTCCAAACCGAAGAAGTTGACCCAGTTTGCAAAGTCTGACCATCAATACTTACATCTGTTTGTGCAGCATTACCAAATTGAATCCGCACATTGGTTGCATTTGCTGGAATTGTTACTTCCTCTGGTTGATTAACCTGTAGCGTACCGCTAAACAAAGCCACCCCATTATCGTAAGTTACTGATGTCCATGCCGCAGCTGACTTAGCCTTTAAGGTCATCGGAATCGTTGCAGTCTTATCCGCTGGTGTTACTGTAATTGTTGACGTACGTCCAGTAACTTGTGCTTTATCTATGGTTAGCTTTTTTTCGTCAGCCTTACTAGTTGAACTTGCCGCTTTCTTTTCAGCAGCTTTACTACTTGCGGCTGATGACTCAACCTTAGCCGATGAAACTGCCACACTTGACGAACTTGCTTCTTGCTTTGAATTACCAGCATAAGCAGCAACAGCCCACCAGATAGCAGCTACCAAGACTACTACGATAACCCCAATCACAACTTTTGGCATCAACTGACGAGTCTTTTCGGCCGCTGTATCCTCTTCTAGTCGCATACCAGTACGTGTAACGTTATCGGCATCCACCCGGGCAGCACTCAAATCTGGTTCAACTTCTTTTGTATCTAAATCATATTTTTCTAAAAGCGCAGCAGGATCTAGCCCAACAACGGCAGCGTACTGACGTACAAAGGCGCGCTCATAAAAAGTCCCAGGTAGTTGATCAAAGTTCCCGGCTTCGATTGCGGCTAAATACCGCTTTTGAATCTTCGTTTGTTGCTGAATATCATCAAGCGACAAATTTCTTTCGAGACGCGCTGCTTTTAGTTCTTCACCAATCGCACCATTTTGATTTTCCATCACTAAACTCACCCTTATCTTTTTGAAATTATCTGTTATTTTACCATATTATTACATTTTTGGTCGCACAAATACAGTAGCAATTTCACTTACTGGTACATTCTTTATAATTTTCTCAACTGTATCAAAATCAAGGGCCTGCAAAACGGCCAATTCATCTTGAACGGTTGCATTACCAAAAGTTGGCCCTTCAAACCGGGTTGCAATGTCTTCTAACTGGTCAAACTTAGCAATTAAATGACCAACAGCATCCCGATGAACGTACACGAACTGTTCCTTTAACTGTGCAAAATGCTCTGGCAAACTTGTCAAAACCTGTCTAATTGCTAAATGTAATTGTTCCGGCTCAGCTGTTTCAGCAGCAATTGTTAAATAGGCAGCTCCTCGCTCCCAATCAAACTCTGCAGCAAAACTATCATCAATTAATCCATCATCATACCAAGCCATATATTGGTCTGAATGTTCCGAAAAGACTAAATCAATCGCCAAACTAATTGCAATTGCCTGACGTAAAGCATCTTTACCAACGGGTAATTCAATTCCTTCATACCAACGCTGACCAAAAGCAACCTTATTACGAACCACCGACATTTCAACTTCTAAAATTTCTGGATTAACTGGCTGTAATTGATGTGCTAAATAATTTGGTTGTTGCCCAGCTTTTTTTTGGCCTAAAGGACTTGCTAATACCAAAGCTCGCATCGCCGTTAAATCAAACTTACCAGTAATTACTATATCAATATTAGCCGGTTGATAGGCTGCTTGATAAGCACTTAATAGTTCCTCAACTGTAATTGCATGGACTGACTGAACAGTCCCTGCAATATCATCCGCTAAACCATCACCTTGGTAAAGTTGCTGCAAAATCAAGCGATATAGGCGTGCATTTACATCATCGTCATACATATCAATCTCTTGACTAATAATTTCGGCTTCACGGGCAACCGAGCTCGCTTCAAAATATGGTTCTTGAGTGAAGGTCAACAATTCCTTAATTGCATCCTTACCATGGCTTGCAGTCGATAAAAAGTAACTAGTCCGGGTTTGCGTTGTAAAAGCATTAGCACTAGCACCTAACTCACTAAGCTTAGTAAAGGCATCATAAGTTGGTTGATCAAAAATTTTATGTTCAATAAAGTGCGCTAAGCCTGCATGAAAATGAGTTGTTTGACCATTGATAACGATATCTTGGTCACGGGCACCAAAGTCAACTGATAGCATCGCAACAACTTGATGATAATTCTGCCGTGGTAATAAATGCAGCCGACTACCGTTTGGTAATTCTTCATGATATTCCGGCATTTCTCCTTGCATTAAGCTTCACCTCCCTGCAAAGCATAGTCTAATTGAAGCTGTGCACGTAAAGCTACTTGCATGACATCTTCAGCCGTAACGGCTTTTAAGTTGTCCTGCCATTCAGCAATGCTTGTATGCTGGTTTGTTAATGCTTGGGTCAACTCTCGGTCAACAATTCGGGCTGGTTGATCTAAGGCTAATAAGAAATCAACATTCATTAATTGCTTAATCGTTGCTAATTCGTCAGGACTGACTAGTTCTGTTTGTAGGCGCGCTAATTCGGCTTCGATTCGCTGGCGCGTTTCAGCAAGATTACTGCGTTCAACCCCCGCTTCAACCAAAAGAACCCCAGTAAAGAGATTATAATCAGATGAAATTGCATAAGCCAGGCCTGCACTCTCACGAACATTCATAAATAACCGTGAGACTGCGTGCCCCCCCAAAAGCATATTGAAGACATAAGCCGCGAAACGCTCATTAGCACTCACCTTTAATTGATAGATTAACACTAAGTGGGCTTGATTGACGTCAGATTGAACCCGCAACGCTTTAACTTGCTCCAATAAAGGTTGTTGATAATTCAAGCTTAGTTTAGGTTGTCGAGCTGCCCAATGCCAGCTCATAAATGCAGTGCGAATCATCTCAGCATCAACTTGACCAAAGACCACAATATCAACGCGATCATTAGCTAGCATTGCTTGCCATGCCTGATATGCTACCAGTCGGTTAGTTTCAACCAGCAACTCCTCTGAACCAAATGCTGGTAGCGCCTGATCTTTGGATACAAAATACACTTGCAGCGCTTGACGTAACGCTAAATATTGTCGATCTTCTTTGAGGCCGGCTAGTTCGTCTAACGTAATCGCCTTTTGACGCTCAAAAACAGTTAAATGAAAGCCACGGTCACCATCAATCAAAGGATATAACAAAGATGACTTTAAGAAGGCTAAGCCGGCTTGTAACGTGTTCTCCCCGGCTGGTAAATACTCGTTATCAGCTAAGACCAAGCTTGCCCGTACCGTATGCAATTGTCCTGTTTTCATCACGTCAACATTAAAATCAGCCCCATATAATTTACTCTGGGCCTGTGCCATCAACTTTTGCGATGGTAATTCTGCTGAAACTGTCTCAACCATATTACTTGCCAAGACACGTGGACCAACCATATTTGCAGTTAAATTTTGCGTAAAATTCACCTGAATATGCGTAGTTGCAAAACCTTGATTTGGTAGCACATGTAAATATACTCCCTCAACTAACTCCATTGTTGCCAAAAACTCTTACCTGACTTTTCTCTTTTTTATTTACTTAAAGAATTGGAGCAAGCAAGCGTGAAAACATCTGTTTAAAGGTTAACCAGTGTGACTGTGCCGCATAGGTTGCCTCAGTTACCCGCTTTGCTTGCTTTAAATCATTTTCAAATTGCGCTTCTAAGTCCTGTGCAATTGTTTGATCATACATAAAAGCATTAACTTCAAAATTCAAATCAAAAGACCGAATATCCATATTTGCCGTACCAACCGAGGCAAATTTACCATCAACTACAACTACTTTAGCATGCAAGAAGCCGCCTTCATAGGTGTAAACTTCCCCACCCGCTAACATTAACTCACGGGCAAAATACTGCGTAGCTCGATAAACGAAAACATGATCCGGTCGATTAGGAATCATTAATCGGACTTTAACACCTGCCATAGCTGCTAATTGCAACAACTCTAACATTGCTTGCTTAGGAATAAAGTAAGGCGTTTGGATTGTAATTGATTCTTTAGCTCGGGCAAATAATTGTAAATAACCTTGATAAATTTGCTTAACTTCACTATCCGGACCAGATGAAACAATTTGCATTGCAACATTGCCTTGCACTACAGGTGAAGGGAAATATTCATCCGCAAAATCAATTTTTGCTTTACGTGTTGTTGCATTCCAGTCTAGAAAAAAACGACTCTGCATTGCCAAAACAGCATCACCAGCAATTCGCAAATGAGTATCGCGCCAATAGCCAAACTTCTTAAATTTGCCCACATATTGATCACCAATATTAAAACCGCCGACATAACCAATATTACCATCGATAATTACTAACTTTCGATGCATTCGATTGTTAATTCGGAAGGTAAACGGCTGCCACCAAGGCATTAAAAATGCTTCAACCTGACCACCGGCATCCTTTAGTGGTTTAAAGAGCCGTTTGTGGCGCCCATGTGAGCCCCACATATCATAAATTACCCGCACGCGTACTCCTCTGGCCGCACTTTGCGTTAGCGCATTAATAATTTGATTACCAATTTCATCATCGTAAATTGTAAAATACTCAACATTTATATGATGCTTGGCATTTGCAATATCAAACAGAAGCGCCGTAAATTTTTCATAGCCATCATCAAAAATTTTGACAGCATTTGCCTGCGTAAAGATTGCTTCATCATTTTTTAAAAAAAGTCGGATAAAAGCCTCCGCCTCACTGCGGCCATCATTGGCACTTAATAAGGCAGCTTGATGTTCAGCAATTCTATCAATTCCCATGGCCTCTTGCGCCTGTAGATTAAAAATATGTTTATTAGATAATTTACGCCCCAAAATAAAATAAATCATAAAGCCGACCACTGGAAAGAAGATTAAAACTAATAGCCAGGCCCAGATTGATGAAATGTCTCTTTTTTCTCTGAAAACGGTGATCACAGCTGCAATAATATTTAAAAGTACAATTAACTCAACCGTTCGTAAAATCACATTACTAGCCATGTACCCACCTCCTAAAGAATAACTTAATCCAGAATAGCAGACTTATATGAACAAAAAAAGAGCATTACCCGGCTTTTCTTAGTTAGACAAAAAAAGTATTGGCCTCAAGCTGAAGCCAATACTAAAATATTTTTTACTTAAATACTACACTCAAAAGTAGCACGACTAACAAACCGACCACCGAGATAATTGTTTCTAAGACTGTCCAAATTTTCAGTGTTTGGGTAACATCCAAATCAAAGAATTCCTTAAACATCCAGAAACCAGCATCATTCACGTGAGAAGCGGCTAATGAACCGGCACCAATTGCCAAAACCACAAAGGCTGGGTTCACAGTAGCACTTGCGACCAAAGGTGCAACGATACCAGCAGCTGTCAAACCAGCCACGGTTGCTGAACCAACAGATACACGGATAATTACCGCAATCAACCAAGCAAAGATGATTGGTGACATGTGAGTGTGTGCAAAGGCAGTTGCGATTGCGACTGAGATACCACCAGCAGTTAGTACACCCTTAAAGGCTGCACCACCAGCAATAACCATCAAAAGATTGGCAATTGACTTCAAGGCATCAGACATTGACTTACCAACTTGACCCATTGTGCGGTTTTGCTTTGGTCCCATTGACCAGATTGCAAAGGCCATTGCAATGACCATGGCAATCACTGGGTTACCAATGAAGGAAACGAAGTGTGCAAAACCAGATGGGTGAAGTAGGTAACCCTTTTGAGCAGCTGGTGTCAAAAGCTTCCAAGCTGCATCACCAATCGTACCACCATAAACTTGCTTACCACCATTAGCGGTCATTGTGAAAATTGTTGAAAGCAAAAGTAAGATAACTGGCATCAATGATGTCAAAATTGAAAGACCAAAACTTGGTGTGTCCTCCAACTTGAAAGTCTTTACTTCACCAAAGGCATCAAGTGTCTTGGTAATCTTGAAAGCACCTGGCTCCATCTTACGTGCCCAACGAGTGAACACTGGACCAGCAACTAACATCGCTACAATGGCAACGATAATACCATACATCAACACAACTCCAATGTTAGCCCCTAACATATTTGTAACGGCTGTTGGTGATGGCTGTGGTGGCAAGAAACCTTGTGCAGCAGACAAAGCCGCTGCCATTGGAATACCAAGATAAAGTAGTGGCACTTCTGCTTCAAGGGCAATCGTAAAGACGATTGGAATCAAAACAACCAAACCAACTTCAAACAATAGTGAAATTCCGATGATAAATGATGCACCGGCAACGGCCCACTGCAAACGCTTCTTACCAAAACGACTAATCAAGGTTGAAGCGATACGATAAGAACCACCAGCATCAGAAACCAAACGACCAATCATTGATCCCATACCGAAGACAATGATTAGCTCACCCATCGTACCACCAATACCTGTTTTAAGGGCATCACCGATACCGGCTGGGTTCATACCCAAAGCCAAGGCGACCAAGATTGAGATAATAATCAATGAAACAAAAGTATTAACTTTCAACTTCAAAATGAAGAATAGTAGTAAGGCAATTCCGATAATCAAAATCAAAAATGGCCATACATTCACATCACTCATCATCCATTGAAAGAGTCCGGTTGTTGGATTTACAGTAAATCCAGACAAAAGCGTAAACATACACAAACTCCTTTTCAAAAACAATCTACAAATAAGATAAAAATTGCATCGTGGTCAAAAGCTAATTTGACCACCTGCTAAAACTACTACTAGTTCCAAGCATTGTCAATACATTTAAAATTAAATGACATTAACAAATTTTAAAAAAATAATAAAATTGAAATAATAAAATATTAATTCAGTTCAATCAAAAAACTATCCGCTAAATTAGTCTTTATGGCTATGCTTCCGTTGGAAATCAGCAATATTCTTGTACTCAGTCTGCAATTGACGTGACAACCGAATAAAGATTGGTGCTAATTCACGATAAGCTTCATAATTTTCAGGATTTGGCTCATAAGTATTTGAATCACCAATCATTCCACCAATTACATCTAAGCTATCAATCATCCCCAAAGCTTTTTGCGCCATTACTGTAGCTGCCAAAGCCCCTGATTCAAAGGCCATTGGTACTGTTACAGGTTGCTCAAAAATATCCGCCATCATCTGGCGCCACAAAGGTGAGCGAGCAAAGCCACCGGTTCCTTGAATTGACTTAAGATCACCAACAACTTCTTCAAGCGCTAGTGACACCATGTAAATATTGAAGACAATTCCTTCCAAGACGGCCCGGGCCATGTGGGCCCGAGTATGACCATGATTCAAACCAAAGAAAGAACCACGGGCATTTGCATCCCAAATTGGAGCACGCTCTCCGCCAAGATATGGATGGAAAAGTAAACCATCTGACCCAGCCGGAATTTTAGATGCAATGTCTGTCAACAAATCATAAGTGTCAATTCCCAATAAAGCTGCAGTTGATGACTCTGCATCAAACATTTTATCGCGAGCCCAACGGAAAACATCACCACCATTGTTGACAGGTCCACCAACGACCCAGTGATCGCGGTCTAAGGCATAAGTAAATGTTCGCGCCTTTGGATCAATTCTTGGTCTGTCGGTCACAACCCGAATCGCACCTGAAGTTCCAATTGTGATTGCTGCAACTCCTGGTTGAATTGCATTAACCCCTAAGTTTGACAATGGTCCATCGCCGGCACCGTAAACGAATGGCGTCTCAACTGGTAAGCCCATCACTTTAGCGTAAACCTTGTCCATCCCCCGCTCAATCTCATAGGGTTCAACTGGTGTTGGCAATTGTTCCGCCTTAATGCCTGTCAATTCAAGGGCTTGCTCATCCCAAGCTAGATTAAAGATATTAAACAAGCCAGTACCTGAAGCAATTGAGTAATCCATTTTATTTGCGCCAAACAAACGGTGGAACAAATATTCCTTAATTCCTAAATAGTGCTTTGCTTTTTTATAAATATCTGGCTTATCACCTTTTAACCAAAGTAGCTTTGACAAAGGCGCCATCGGGTGAATTGGTGTACCAGTCTTGGCATAAAGTTCATTACCAAGACCAGTTGCCTTAAGTTCTTCGGTGTACTTAACTGCGCGACTGTCAGCCCAGGTAATCACCCGGGTCAATGGATGCCAGTCTTCATCAAAGGCAATCAGTGAATGCATTGCTGAACTGAAAGAAACAGCCAGAACCGTACCTGCCTTAGCAGCGCGGGTTACTTCCGTCATTGCATCCATAAAGGCTTCAAAAATTTCATTAATATCTTCTTCAGCCATATCTGGCTCATCTCGATACAAATTATATCCCTTATTTGAGCTTGCAATGACATTACCAGCTGTATCAAACAATACTGCTTTCGTTGATGTTGTTCCCAAATCAACGCCAATCAAGTAATCCATAATTATCTCCCACAAAAACAAAATTTCAAAAATCACGCTATAAACTATTAACCTATAATATTTTAGGTAAATTCTTTTCAAATTGCAAGCGTTTTACCTGTAAGATTTTTTCATAATCGTCACCTTCTAATAAAACTAATCCTAATTGATTAATTAGCACTACCTGATTCTGGGTGATAGACCATGCGCCCATCCAAGGCAAAAATGCGTTGTGAAAACTCACCAGGCTGTGTATCGGCTAACGCCTTGTCAAAACTTTGCATATTTGCATCTAATTCATCGAGCAGATGCAAAACCTGTGCCTCTTTGACCATTGGCCTAACTGGTGAACCCCAATCTAATTGGCCATGATGTGCCAAAACGACATGCCTTAGTAAAATCATATCCTCACTAAATAAGTCGATTTTAAGCTCATGCGCAGCTAAAACAATTTGTTCATCAATAATTGCGATGTGGCCTAAAAGGTTACCTGCAGTCGTATATTTAGTTGCGACCGGACCAGACAGCTCAATCACCTTACCCAAATCATGTAAGAGTGCACCGGCATAAAGTAGCGACTCATCAAGGTCTTCATATTGTTTAGCAACTGCCTGCGCTAAATGAGCAATCGACAGACTATGAAAGGCTAGTCCACCCGTAAAGGCATGATGATTACTCTTAGCTGCCGGGTACTTATAAAATTCCTCTTGATACTCTTTTAAAAGATACCGAACAATCCGATTCCAAGTTGGATTTACAATTTTGAAGACCAATTCTGTCACTTCAGCAGTCATTTCAGCTTTTTTCAATGGTGCAGCTTGAATAAAATCAGCTGGATCGTGCGGTTCAGTCTCCGTAGTCTTACGAATACTAAGGATTTTTAATTGCGGTTTATCCTTGTACTCTTGGCGAATTGCCGACACCGCGACAACTTGACCTGCTTTTAAGTCAGCCAGCTCCTCAGCGGTAACTTCCCACTTCATACCTGAAATTTCACCAGTCTGATCAGCTAACGTGACAGCAATATATGGCTTTCCTTGTTGCGTAACTCTTTGATCTAATTCCTTCAAAATCGTAAAAGCGGTAAAATGCTCATTCAATTTAACGTCTTTAAGTAATTTTTCATCCATAATATTCAACTTACTCCATCAAATTAATTATATTGGCAACATAATTAGGCTTTTTAATCGTAAAGTAAAGAATCTGCTGAGTTTGACCTAATTTACTCAATAAGTTAATCATACGCCCATAACGTTCATCATCAAAATCTACAAAAGCATCATCAATTAATAGCGGTAAAGTAAAGCTTGTGGCAATTACCTGGCTAAAGGCTAAACGCATTGCTACATACAATTGTTCGGCTGTACCCTTAGACAATTCAGTTACGCTCAACAGCTGTCCAGCCTGATTTTGCACTTGTAAAAGTTTGCCCGATGTAACCAATTTTTGATAGCGATTAGCCGTTAAATATGCTAAATATTCTTGGCTTTTTTCTAACATGGTTGGTAATCGATCTGCAATCGTTAAGGTTAGGGTCTGATTAATCCATTGAGCCGCCAGCCGGTCAACTAGTACCGCTGTTAATTCATGACTAGCTTGGGCTCGTAAATCGGCTAAATGCTGCTTAGCTTGTTGCACTTGATTGTCATTTGCCAATCGTTCTAAGCGAACTGCAATTGTTGCTAATTGTTGCTGTTGCTCAGCTAACTGGGCTGCTAGTTCCGTGGCATTTAACTCAGGGTATTTATTACCAATCTGCAAAGTCTTAGGATCGACTGAGCCCAGTTGCGTGTTCAAAGCTTGTTGCTCTTGTAATAATACCTGTCTTTGTTGGTCAGCTTGACGTTTAACGGTTAAATCAGTACTATCCTTAGCGCCTAATTGGGCCAGCAAAGTAAGCTGTTGACCTTTAAGTTGACCCAAAACTGTACGGTGTTGATTTTGACTGGCACGTCTAGCTTGTAGTTCAGCTAAATTCTGCTGGTAATCAGTTAATTTAGTTCCTTGCACTAAATGGCCTAATTGCTCTTTTAGTTGTGCCATTTCGGGCATCAAGGCTTGTAATTGTTGGTTGGTTTTTGCAATATTTTCATCCAAATGTTCAAGATGTTGACGGTCAGTTGACTCAGACGTTACTGTTGTTATTGGCTTGTCTGGTTGCTGTTGTAGCTTTCGCCATTGCAAGCCTAGTAACGCCAAGGCAAGTACCAAAAATAGGCCTGCTAAAGCAGCCTGCTTAAGGCCAAAGGCAAAAATTGCCGCAATTGCTGCAAAAATTCCCAAGCCTAAAAATAAATAGGTTTGTTTTTGGTTTGGGGCTGCAATCGGTTGCTTATCAGTTTTTTGCTGCTGTGACCACCCATGTTGACTTAAAATATGTTGGCGCTCAGCCTGCAAATCTAACTGGCGTTCAACTAATAACTTTTGTTCACGGTCATTGATTGCGAGTTGCTCGACAAACCGCCTGGCTTGACTTAATTCGGTGTCACTCGCTAAAGTCATGTCAGGACTAGCATTAGCTTCTTGCAAACTAATCTGTGCCATTAAACCATCGTATTCATTTAAAAGTTGTTGATCAAGCGCTACTGGCAATTGCGCTAATTGCCGCTCTATTTCATCCAATCGTGCCAGCAGTGGCTGAATTTGTTGTTGTTCTAATAATAAATGTTCATTTTGCCGTTCAGTGTTTTGGAGTGATTTGAGCTGTGTAATCTGTTGATTAATCTTTGTTTGTTCTGCCAATAAGTCCGCTACTAATGGTTGTTTATCTAATAAGTCCTGAACTAGGTCCGCTTGCTTTGAAATCGCCTTAAGTAATTGATTTAATGGTCGCTTAGCAAGTTTGGTGGCTCCTAAAACATTGCTCGCTGCTTGCTCTAAATCATCAGCTTTTTGCGCCCATTTCTCACTACCAGGTACTGCCAATTGGCCTAGTCGCTTAGCAAAATCATCTGGTTTCAAAGAAAAAACCGCTAATAAATCGGTTTGATTAAATGAAAAAACCGCTTCAAAAGTTTCACGGTCAATTGGTCCTAAAACTTCAGCTAATAACTGCTCCGGAGCTGCCAATTCTTGCTGGTTTGCCAGCAGATGAATTGATAACTCACTTTGTGTACGACCTAACCGCGTTAATTGATACCGTTGGCCTTCATGGATAAAAATTAAATGACCACCGTAGATTGCTTGCTGGCTTTGTTGATAGGTATTAACACGGTTCCCACGCTTTTGCGGAAATCCGTATAACATAGCTACTATAAATTGATGTAGAGTCGTCTTGCCAGCGGCATTTAAACCATAAATCACATTGAAGCCCTCTGTAAAATCAAATTCACGTTGGGTCCACTGACCAAAGCCCTCAATAATTGCTTTTTCAATTTTCATCGCTACCCTCACCTCGTGCTAGTGTTTGTATTTTCAAACTAACCGCTGTTTGTAGTTCCTGTAATTTTTCCGCTTGTAAAAACTCATGTAACAGCTCACTATCAACAACCTGTTTTAACCCCAACGCTTGTAGATTATCCAAAGTAAACACTGCTGCGACACTAGTTTGCCAATCGGCCTGCGCTAGCTGAGGTAATTGATCTTCTATCTTTGCAGCTAAGTAGGTCAATTCCCAGATATACCATTGGTCTTGCGTCCGTGAGTCTTGCATTAATTGCGCCTGTAATTGACCATTTGCTAGTAACGATTGAATCCTTTCATCATTACTACTTAAAGCAAGGGTAATCAGTGCAAAATTATCATTATCGCCTTGTACATGTTGCCGAATATAATTACTTAAGTCATTCACAGCCAAATTTGCTGGTAAGATAAGCTTTTCTTGTAACCAAACAACTGGCGCCACATCAATAAATCGACCTTGCAATTGTCCACTCGCATCATCAACCAAGTAATAACCCTTATGTCCAGTCTCATTTTTATTCAAGCCCTGGAGATTACCAGAATAACCAATGAATGGCTGTTCTTGTAAAGTTTGCCGTACATGAATATGGCCTAAGGCCCAGTAATCATAGTGCTTACTGTTCATCGCAGTTAAACTAAACGGGGCATAATCACCCTGTCCTGGCTGACCCAGTTCGCCATGATACAAGCCAATATGATATTTACTAGCTTGATTGCGACTTGGAAATTGACTAAGCATATCTGCATTAATATGTTGTTGCCCGTAAGAAAAGCCTGAAAAAGTGACTAGTTCACCATGCTTACTCATTAATTGTCGGCTTTCAACTTCTCCCTTAGCCAAAACAAATACATTATCTGGCCAAGGCAAGTCCCTCTTTTGTCCAACCATAAAATCATGATTCCCATAAACTAGAACCACTTGAATTTTTGCAGCTTTTAATTCTTCAAAGGCATTTAAAGCCGTTAAAATAACTTGTGCATCGAGGCTTCCCCCATCAAAAAGGTCCCCGGGTAGTATGACAAAATCAACGTCTTCAGCAATTGCATCTGCCACTAGGCGTTGAAATGCTGTATTACCAGCTTCTTGTATTAAATTTTGGGCCCAATTTGGAATATTCCTTAGGCCTACAAAGGGATTACCCAAGTGAATATCGCCCGCATGAATGAATTTCATCCTTAATACTCCTTCAGTTCATATGCTTTTTCTTATAACTTTCAACTAGTTAATCGGTTTAAATGTGTTAGTAAACCTAATCTAAGTATACTCAAACTTAAGCGTTTAAAACATATCCTTGTCAAAGTAACCGAACCATCTGTGTGTGTTTGTAAAAAAAGCTAAGCCTGCGTGCATAATCAACGCTGGCTTAGCTTTTTTAGAGTTGCTAAACTAAATTACTTTGCTGCATACAAATCAGCGATTGGCTTAGTAACAATATCATTAATTTCAACTAACAGTGCATTTAAAGCTTGCTCTGCTTGCATCAAATTTTTCAATGGCTCAATTGCATCCATTTGTGTTGCAACTGCTTGCCAATTTTTAATTTGCTCTTCATTTGGCTCTTGACCAGCTTGCATTGTTTGGTTAATGTCAGCTTGCGCAACTTGGAAGCGACTAAAAACCTCAGTTGCTGCTGCATCAGCTTGCACAGCAGTAAAAGCATCACGTAGTGTCTTATACTGAGCAGTCTCAACCAATTCGCTTTGTAGCTTGTTAATTGTATCGTAAATATTAATCATCATCGTACCATCCTTTTTCTTAATTATCGCATATTTAAAGGTCTAATTGCCAAAGATTCCCTGCACGATATTATTCGCACCCTTAGTAATATTGTCCCAAGTAGATGTAACCGCACTTTTGAAGTTTTGCATCAAATCATTGGTAGAGCCTGAACTTGTACTACTACTAGTACCGTTAGCACTATTAGTGCCTAGAGCTTGATTAGCCAAGGTTGTTTCGACACTTTGTACACCAAATTTCGTCTGTGCTGTATTTGGTAGAATATCGGTCAATTCCGCCTTCATCAATGGACCAACCGTCTTTGCCAAGTACGGTGAAATATAATCACTTCCTGAGGTATTATCTAAACCACCCCAAGTAACATCAACAATATCCGGAGTATAGGCTACTGCCCAAGAATCAGTTGCTGCAGCAGTATTTTCATCAGCCGCTACCTCGGTGGTTCCAGTCTTACCCGCAACCGTATAACCGGCCGGCTTAGCGCTGGCACCCGTTCCATAAGTATAGACTCCTAGCATCATCTGCGTCATTTCATTGGCAACTTTATTTGACCAAAGGCGTGTTTGCTTAGGCTGGTAGCTAGCTACCTCTTTACCTGAAGAATCGACAATTTTAGTGATAAAGTGCGCATTAGACATTACGCCACCATTTGCAAAACTAGTATAGGCTTGTGCTAATTGTAATGGTGTCACACCCTTAGTTAGACCACCAATTGCCATTGATAAGTTCTTATCTTTCTTGGTTAGCGGTAAGCCAGCTTTAATACCGGCATCATAACCAGCTTGCACCCCAATCTGGTCTAAAATCCAAACTGCTGGGATATTATAAGAATACTCAATTGCTTTATACATCGGTACGGGACCAGAAACATAATTGCTAGCATTGGTTGGTGCATAATTATCAGTTCCAAAGGTCATCGGTTCATTCTTTAGCATTGAATCATAGCTAAAGCCACGACTTAAAGATGGTGCATAGTCAACAATTGGTTTAATGGTTGAACCTGGTTGCCGATAAGACTGCGTTGCTCGGTTCAACCCCAAAAATACGTGTTCACCACGACCACCAACCACAGCACGCACACCACCTGTCCGTGCATCTAAGACCACACTTGCTGCTTGCGAATTTTCGCCAATTGGATTCAGCGCACTATCAGCGAAGGCCGTCTGTACATTACTCTGATCTTTTTGATTCAAAGTCGTGTAAATTCGATACCCGTTATTCAGTAAATCAGTCTGCGAAATACCATACTTTGCCGTTGCTTCTTCAAGCACCGCATCAAAATAATAAGGATACTTATAGCCATTATTACTAATATCATGCTTTTCAGCCCCTAATTCAGTTGCTTTAAAAGCATTCGCCTGATTAGCTGCCAACTTTTTGTCGTTGACCATATTAGTAATAACTTGATTTCGCCGGGCCAAAGTACCACTTGGATTATTGAAGGGATTATAACCATTTGGCGATTGCAACATCCCGACCAGCATCGCTGCTTGATTAACCGTCAAATCAGCAGCATTAACTCCAAAATACTTCTGCGCAGCATCCTGAATCCCCCATACGTCCTCACCAAAGTAGGCTGAATTTAGATACATCGTCAAAATATCATTTTTACTGTAAACTTTTTCCACCTGAATGGCTAAGAATAATTCACGTACCTTCCGCGTTATGCTCTGATTTTGCGTTAGAAAGGCATTTTTAACCAACTGCTGGGTAATTGTTGAACCACCAGCTGCCGCATTAACTCCGCGAATTCGATACCAAATCGTCGTAAGTAGCCCTCGGGTCATTCCCTTAACTGAAAACCCAGGTTCATGGTAAAAATTTCGATCCTCAGTTGCCAATAAAGCGCTAACCACATTTGGTGAAATTTTGTTGTAATTAATATAATCACCCTTTTGACCAGCAATCGAGCCTGCTTTATTACCATCACTATCATAAACTGTCGTAGGGGTTTTTAACTGGCTCATCAAATCACGTACATCAGTTGTTTTCGCCTCTAGTGTACCCAAGGCACTAATCGTTAAAAAAATAGCTAGTAGTAAGACTACTAACCAACGTGTAATTTGAAAACGATGCCACCATGGTTGCACATGCTTAGCAAACCAAGGAGCAACCCGACCTTTATGCCAAGCCCACCATCGTTTAAAGATATTTTTATTTGCTTTCATAGAGTATCCTATTGCCAACTATTAAATAACGCTTCAAGCCGGCTCGCCGCATCAACTGATGGTGCTGTAACATAAATCGTGTCATGCCCGGCCAAGGTACCTAATAAGTCATCCATTTCTTCATCGTCTAAGGCCGCACCCAAGCGATTACCATAGCCAGGTAGAGTCTTGATTACAATCATAAATTCAACTCGTTGCATACTTTGTACCAAGTCACTATATAGACTGGCTAAACGATCATTATCATCATTTGTATTTCCATCAAAGGCCATTAACTGATAACGATTTCGTCCTTGACTATCTGGTCGTCGAATAATCAACAACTCCTTAATGTCACGTGAAACTGTTGCCTGAGTTACTTCCACGCCAGCTTGTTCAAGGTGTTGCATTAATTCTTCTTGTGAGTCAATTACACGCTCCTCAATTAATTCTAAAATTAATGCTTGTCGTTCTTTTTTGCGCAGTGCCATTTAATAACCCCCGTAAATTAATACCGTTACCACTATGTATATTATAACCAATTTATTTAACTTTTTCTTAATTCATATT
The DNA here is from genome assembly GCF_000691805.2 of Weissella oryzae SG25. GTDB lineage: Bacteria > Bacillota > Bacilli > Lactobacillales > Lactobacillaceae > Weissella > Weissella oryzae. The sequence goes on from NZ_DF820486.1 coordinate 100,719, forward strand.
AAAAATGTTAAAAACGAATAAAAGTCCGCAGAATTGAGCATAGCACAGAACCAACCTTTTTCCAAAAGGATCCTCTTGCTTACCAAAACTTACGGACTAATAATATTTTTTCCTAAACTAAATCACGCCGGCGATAACCAATATAGCCAAATACCATTAAGCAGACAGCCACGCCAATTAAACCAAGTAAAGTTCCTGTTTTCACTGTTACAACTGGCAGCTGATAAGTCCAACCAAAAGGCGCTAATTTTAGCAAACCTAGTGGAATATGGAACATTTCTTTCATATAAGTTAATAAAAAGAAAATACCAAAATAGCCATACAGAGCACCAATTATTTTGGGGAACCAACCTATAACTAGGGCAATTATGCCAACTGCTACAACAATCGTTGGCATATAGCCAAAGAGTGCTTTAATAAACATTGCATGAGGCAAAGCATCACCGACACTCTGACGGGCTGCAAACCAAAGGGTTAAAATCCCAATCGTCCAAGTCAATAGTGCCGTGAACAAACCGCCAATTGTATATGTCAAAAATAGGCGTCTACGCGTAACTCTAGTTCCACTAAGTAAATCATAAGCCCCTGAATGAGCATCTTTATTCTGCCTTTGCATTACCATTAAAGCAGCAAAAATTACCATCGCTGCCATAAAAACAATAATCATTGCCAAAAATGACTCATAAACTTTGTTTTGCATTTGATGCAATACTTTTAAGCCCATAATTTGTTGTAACTCAGGCGACGTGTCCACCATCTTACCCACCTGCACAAAGAGGCCACCATACATTACACCTAAAAACACCAAGCCCAAAGTCCAGCCCCAAACTACTTTTTGCTCTAAGCGAATAAAAAGTGTTACATAACTGCGTAGAGCAAAACTAGCTCTTTGGCGCCCATGTCCGTTAAATTGCCAAAAGCCTGCACCTAAGTCACGCCGACTAATCAAGTAATAACTTGTCGTAAACATTAGCAAGATAACAATTATCATCGGCCACAGATAGCTCAAATTGTTTTGCGCAAAAATCTGCATGTCTTCTAGCCAATTAAAGGGTGATAAATAGTGCCAACTTGGGTAATGACTTGCGCCATCAATTACACTACGTAACCCATAAGTCAAAACCAACAATCCGTAGAGGGTAAAAGCCGTTGCTCTTGCATCTGCAAAAAGTTGTGCTGCTAGAACTGTGATTGCCCCAAACATTAACCCAAAAATAGCTAAGGCCAAAGCAAACAAGGCATAGCCTATTAAGTTAGCACCATTCATCTGAATTAACATTGAACCGGCAAAAATTAGGACAGCTAACAAGCCGTTTACAATGATTAGCTCAGTAATCACTACCAAGACAGGTTGGGTTGCTTTAACAGCCCTAGAACGTATCAATTCAGTTGCCCCACTATCCTCATCACCGCGAGTTCCCCGCGTAGCAAGCTGAATGTTCATTAAGGCCACTAAGACGCCCATCATCGCCATCATTAAAGCTGCAAATAAAATTGCCGTCGTCATCTGATGGCCAACTGGCAACCGGCCGAATAGTGCCGCCACCATTGGTGAATTGAGCATCGATTTTAATGAAGCAACTTCGCTAGGCGTATTATAAAGCGTTGCTAGTTTTGATACACCAGAAATTATTATCATTACATTCACAATTAACCAGACAATAATGACCCGTAAGTCACGTTTTAGGGCAGCTAGTAATAGCCAACGAAAGTTATTCTTGATCATCCGTGGCTACCTCCTTGTCTTCTACATAAAACTGTAAGAAGATATCCTCTAATGTTGGTGGTGTAATCTGTAAATCATGCACCATCATTTGACCCAAACTAGCTAAAACTGTTGGAAGTGCTTCATGGCTAACCGTAAAGGAAATTTTATTACCACTTTGCGTAAAATGTGCCTCTTGGCTAAACTTAGCGGCATTAGTCGCATCAGCCAACACGGCTTGTACATTCAATGCGGAAAGCTCCTGCATCTCTGCTAACGTACCAATCTTAACAATCGCACCTTGCCGAATAATTGCAACACGGTCAACCATTTTTCAACTTCCGATAAAATATGTGACGATAACAAGACCGTTTTCCCAGCGGTCTTTAGCGCCAATACTTCTTCTTGAAAATTTCGTTCCTGTAAAGGATCCAAACCTGAGGTTGGCTCATCAAATATATATAAATCGGCATCCGCGGCAAAAGCAGCAATCAAAGCCACCTTTTGCCGGTTACCCTTTGAATATGTCCGGGCCTTTTTCTTAGGATCAAGTTCAAACTTTTTTATTAGGGCGTCCGTTCGATCTGTCCGTGGATGACCACCTAAGCGAAGTAATAAATCAATGATTTCACCACCGGTTAAATTCGGCCATAAAAAGACGTCGCCTGGTACGTAGGCAATTTTCTGGTGGCTTTCTAAGACGTTTGCTTGTGCATCTTGACCTAAAATTTTAATGCTGCCACTATCTTCTTTCAAAAGTCCCAAGATTGTCCGCAAAGTTGTTGATTTTCCGGCACCATTAGGTCCCAAAAATCCAAACACTTCACCCTGATTGATTGAAAATGTAACATCTTTCAAGGCCTGAAACTTGCCAAAATATTTATTGACCCGGTCAAGCTCTAATACTTTTGTCATTTTATAATCCTCATTCTTTCAGCTGGGGTAAAAGCTTATGCCATTATTATGCTCGCTGTTTTCACCATACACAAGCTAATTAACAATAAGTTCACTCTTTAAATTATCATACAAAATCTATTATTTTAAGAAGTAAATACTAAAAATTATTGTACTATGCACTTAGTAAAAAAAAGCAGTCAACCATCTGGTCAACTGCATAAAAAATTTTGCCTTAGGCTTGCATCTCAAAACGATATACGGCACGTTCCCCACCAATTTTTTTAGGCCGACTTGTCAAAGCTGTAACATGGGCTGCACCGAGTTCTTTTATCGCTGGACGAACCGGAATTTGAACATGTTTAACATGCATACCAATCGCTGTATCGCCAATATCAATGCCAGCTTTTGCTACAATAAATTCAACTTCGACCGGGTCATTCATTAGTTCATAGCTAGCAACCTGTCCAGCACCGCCGGCGTGTAAAGCGGGTACTACGGTTACAATTTCTAAATCCTTTTTTTCAGCTAGTTCACGTTCAACCAATAAAGCGCGATTTAAATGTTCGCAAGCTTGAACAGCGAGATAAATTCCCTTCTCAGTCAACTTACTATGGATTACCTGCATAACTGCTCGCCCAATTTCCAAAGAAGAGCCTTGCCCAATTTTTTCACCAGCAACTTCCGATGATGAAAAACCAACAACAAAAATTTCACCAGCTTTAATACCAGTCTGCAACAAAACATCATCTATAATTGCTGCGGTATCAGCCTTAATTTTTTCAAGTTCCACTATCATAATATTAAACCTCGATTCGCTCAATAACTTGTTTTAGACTAGGATACAAAATTAATGCGCCCAAACCACCTAATATTTCCTGTAAAAAATTAGTTGATAATAAATCAACAATTGCACCGCCTAGACCTAATAAGATTAAATCAGCGATGAAATAGCCCACTAGCATCACAAATGCACCTAAAATAACTGCGCCCAACCGCTTATAACCCCTTGCCTGCCAACCGTATTTCCCAACAACATAACCTTGAATACCATGAATAAATAAGGAAAAAAACATATATTGTGGATAACCAGATAAAAAGTCAATCATAAAGGCTGCAATTCCGCCAACTAATAGTCCCCGTCGCGGACCATAAATTAGCGCAATTATAAAAATCATCAAATCAACCAAGGTAAAAATACCACCGCCCACTGGAATTTTGATTACAAAACCCAAAGCGGCGGTTAAAGCAATTAAAATTGCATCTTCACTAATCATTCGTATCTTAGTCTGCTTCATTGCCGGAGGTTCCCTTCTTGTTAGCTTTTCATCTTTGCTTGTAGCGCCTTGCACCCTGCCAAACATTCCCCAAATTTGTTTCAATCGGAACACCAGCTTGAATCCCTTGATAGACAAAGTCCTTTGCGTCTTCAACTGCGCCTAATAAGTTCAACCCCAAACTTAAGTTAGCCGTAATTGCAGCGGCAAAAGTACAGCCTGCACCGTTGACAGTCACAGCGTTTAACATCGTTTTCTCAAAATAATGTACATTTTGTTCACTATCTAACAACAAATCAATTGCTTCTGTCCCAGCTAACCGTTTACCGCCTTTTATCACAACACTGCCATTAAAATCACTTTGAATTTGTTGTGCCAAGGACAACAGTCCGGTCGGAGTTGTGGGTACTGGCCTATTAGCCAATAATGCTGCTTCACTTAGATTAGGTGTAATTACATCAGCATAGGGGAAAATATTTGTACGCATGGCTTGTACCAAATCAGCTAAATCAAGTTGATTGGCTTCTTTAAAAATCAAAACCGGATCAAAAACGACTAACTTAGTGGGGCTTTCCTTTAGGTACTGCCCAACTAATTCAATCAATTCAACCGTTGGCAATAAGCCCAGCTTGATTCCCTCAAGATCCGGCAAGGCAAAGATTGTCGCTAATTGTTCATCAAGTTGCTGGACTTCAGTCGGATAAATTTTAAAATCGTGCTGTACATTTGTAACAATCGAAGTAATTGCCGCTAAACCAAATAGACCATACTCACTAAAAGTTGCTAAATCTGCCTGTAGGCCGCCGGCTGCTAGCGGGTCTGAACCCGCAATCGTTAAAACTTTTTTTACCACCTATATTTACCCCCAAGCGCCTTGTTTTAACTATTGTAGCCCATTTTTTACGTTCTGGTTGCACAGCTTTGCAAGATTAAAGTGAAACTTGTTTAACCAACAAAAAAAGTAGTTCAATTTGCTTGAACTACTTTTAATTAAATTACATTTCTTTTGGTGCTTTTACCCCAAGAATATCTAAGGCACTAGTCAAAACTTGTGATACTGATTGTACCAAAGCCAAACGTGCATTTAGTTGAGCATCCTCGGTCAAAATCTTTGAGTTAGCATAGTACTTGTTGAACGTACGAGCTAAGTTCAAAGCATACTTAGCAATGATTGATGGCTCACGATCACGCCAAGCGCGACGAACAACCTCAGTATAGTCTGCCAAGAGTTTCTCAGTTTCCCAAACTGCTTCATCATCAATTGCCAAGTTTGTCAAATCTAATTCTGGCATACCAGCTTTACGCAACAAAGATTGTGCACGGGCATTGGTATATTGAACATAAGGACCAGTATCACCCTCAAAACGCACAACGTCTTCTAGGTTAAAGTCGAAGTTACCAATCCGTTCATTCATCAAATCATGGAAGACCACCGCACCGGTTCCAACTTCGTGCGCGACAACTTCCTTATTAGGCAAGTCTGGATTTTTCTCCTCAATTTGCTTAGCTGCTAAGCTAATTGAATCATTCAAAACTTCCTTCAACAGGATAATCCGGCCTGAACGAGTTGACAACTTCTTACCGCCAACCGTGATTAGACCAAACTGGATGTGCTCAATGTCATCAGACCACTCAAAGCCCATCTCCTTAAGCACAGCCTTAAGCTGCATAAAGTGATTCCTTTGTTCGCCACCAACAACATAAAGTGACTTTACAAAGTCGTAGTTACGCTTACGGAAAAGAGCTGCCGCCAAGTCACGCGTAATATACAAAGTTGCTCCATCGGTCCGCTGAATCATGGCCACATTCAAATCATACTTATCAAGGTCAACGACCATGGCACCCTTTGACTCATGTAACAAATCTTTTTCCTTCAAAATGTCAACGATTTCGTCCATCTTGTCGTTATAGAAAGATTCACCAGCAAATGAGTCAAACTTGATGTCAAGCATGTCGTAAATTTCCATGAATTCCTTCAAAGACTCATCACGGAACCATGACCATAGCTCATGCGCTTCTTGATCACCATCTTCTAGCTTCTTGAACCATGCACGACCCTCATCATCAAGCTCAGGGTTCTCCTTAGCTTCCTCATGGAAGCGTACATAATACTTAACTAATGTATTGATTGGATCATTGGTAACTTCTTCTTTTGAACCCCAGCGCTTGTAGGCTGACATCAACTTTCCAAATTGCGTACCCCAATCACCAAGATGGTTAATCTTAACTGGCTGGTAGCCGTTAGCCGTAGCTAAGTTGGCAATCGCATTTCCAATAACTGTTGAACGTAAGTGGCCCATTGACATTGGCTTAGCAATATTTGGTGAAGACATATCAATCGTGATATGACCAGTCTGACCATCAGCATTATTTCCATAAGCGTTGTTAGTTAAGACCGTATGCAAAACATCAGCCCCAAAGTCTGCTTGATTCAAGAAGAAATTAACATATGGACCAGCTGCCTTAACGGCCTTAAAACCAGTCTGGTCAATTTGGGCTACCAATTCTGCTGCAATTTGTTGTGGTGCCATCTTACGGGCTTTAGCCAAAACAAAAGTTGGGAAAGCAAAATCACCCATTGTTGAATCTTTAGGTACTTCAATTTTTGCCAAAACATCGGCAGCTGCTAGCTCTGGCACAATTGTGGTCAGTGCATCTGCAACACTCTGCTTATAATCCATAATTAGTCTTCTTCCTTTTCGTCCTCATCGTCGTCTTCATCTTCAATCAAGTCTGCAGGCATCGCTTCTTCCTCTTCCTCAGCTTCTTCAGCATTCAAGCGAGGAGCAGGATTATCAGTCTTAATCAAGATTTTAGTCTCTGACATGCGTACAACAGCACGATGATTATATTCATTAACTGTTGCAGTATCTTCTGGATCAAACTCAGTGATATTTACTAGCAAAGAATGCTCATAAATCCGTTCAACAATCCCTTTAAAATCGTGTTCGAAATTTGCAAACTTCTTGCCCGCAACAAAATCTCCCAAGTCAAATTCAGATGTATTTTCAACAGGTTCTTTAGCCATGATATGACAACTCCCTTATTCCAATTTAATAGCCAAAATTCGGCAAGTTGCTATATTATAGCAAAATTATTGGAATCTTTCATCATTTTCTAATCCCTGTTTTTTTATTCATTATAGCACAGGTGTTTGAATTTTTATTCATTTTTTTGAAATTAATCTAGTAAACGATGGGCAATTGCAAAGTCATTTTCATAAGGTGTATCAACCCCATTAATTTTCTGGTACTCATCCATTCCTTTACCAGCCAAAACGGTTACATCATCTGGTCCAGCGGCATTAATTGCCATTGTAATTGCCGCAGTCCGATCCATTTCACGAATAACGGTCACTTTAGAATCAGTGATGTGAGCTTGAATTTCATCTGCAATTACGGCTGGATCTTCATATTGCGGATCATCAGCGGTTAAATAAACCACATCTGCCGAAGCATTAACGGCTTTACCAATCCCTGGTCGTCGTGACACCCCTTTATTACCTGTAGCCCCGACAACAATCTGTAATTTGCCAGCTGCCTTATTTTGCTTAGCAAAATTAAGTAAAGCGGCAATTGATGCATAATTATGAGCATAATCAACATATACCGTCCCATGCTCAGCAGAAGTTATTACCTCCATCCGGCCTGGAATTTTAACTGTATTTAGTGCTTCATGCATTGCAGCGGTGTCTGTTCCAATCAAACGACTGGCAATCATTGCAGCTAAGGCATTTCCTTGGTTAAAATCACCAGGAATATCTAATTCATATTCACCTGCAATACCTAAGCGTCCCGCTTGTTGATTATCCTCATAAACGGCAAAAGTTGAACGCCGTAAATCAGCATTCACTGTTGCGTAGGTTAAATCAGCACGATTACCATCATCAGCCAAACGACCGTACAACCAAATTGCATCGCCGGGATGGCTCTGCTCAGCACGTTCAATCAAATCAGTAAAATGGTCTGAATCAACATTAATAATTACTTGATCTGAATGGTCAAGTAATTGCATCTTGCATTCTAAATAATCGGCAAAAGTTGGGTGTTCATTTTCACCAACGTGGTCTGGGCTAATGTTTAAAAAGATCCCCACATCATAACGAAGCCCATAAACTCTTTCTTTCTTATAAGCCTGAGAAGAGACCTCCATCACCATTGCCTGCATACCATTGTCAACGGCTTCTCGCATCCAAGCAAAAAGGTCCAATGACTCAGGGGTTGTTAGATGTGCCCGATAATGGTTTTCAGGCTGATTACCGGTGATTACTTCTAAGGTTGATGAGAGGGCAACCCGTTCATCTGTAGCTATCTTTAACATTTCATGAGCCATGTAAGCTGTCGATGTCTTACCCTTTGTACCAGTAATGCCAATTAACTTTAGTTGTTCTTGCGGATAATCGTAATAAGCCATCGCCAAAATTGACATTGCAGCAGCTACATCAGCTACAACCCAGGTTGGTAACTCAGTTGATAATGCAAAATCTGCTGGTACAACTAACGCCGTCAAACCATTTTGCTCAGCCTCAGCTAAATATTCAGCTTTAAAGGCACCTTTGACAAACAATAGACTACCACTTTTTACTTTTTTAGAATTATAGGCTAATTGATCAACTTGCCCGGCAAAATCCGGCTTACTTACTAAAAGCCCTTCTGTTGTTAAAAGATTATTTATTTGCTCTGCAGTTAATTTCAAGAGTTAATCCCCCATCAAATTTAAATTCTTTCATCACTTTGAATTGCTCGTAACGTATAAAATGATCCGGTTACGATAATCATCGCTTGTGATGATTCACGAACACGCCGTGCTAGCTGAATTGCGGCACTAGGATCATCAGCAATTTCAACATCAACGTTACTCATCATCACAATTCGTGCTGCCAAAGCGTCAGCAGAAATTACATGCTTATAGCTTGGTGCTTCAGGTGTTACTGCAATAATCGTCTCAACATTGGGCAAGAGTTCATCCAAAATTTCTTGGGTATTTGAATTCTCTAGCAAGCCCAAAATCACCGTTGGCTTAAAAGCTAAATGCCAAGCACGCATTGAAGCAACTAAGGCCCGAATTCCCTCTGGATTGTGGGCTCCATCATATAAAATATTCCGTTCTTTATCGTATTCCATCCGCCCAGGGATTTTCACATCAGCTAAGCCTTGCTTAATTGCATCATCAGAAATTTGGCAATCCATGCTCTTCAACACGTCGATAATTTGCATTACTGTACTTAAATTATGTACTTGATAGGCCCCAGTTAGTCCTAAATGAACATTTTCTAAATTATCAATATTAACGTTTAAGCCATTTGGGCTACCAGATAGAAGGGTAATTTTAGGCCGCGGTAAAGTATTCCAATACGCCCCAACTTCGGCGACCTTAGCCTCAAGGACTTTATACACTTCAATTGCCTGACCTGGATAATTAACAACCATTGCTCCGGGCTTAATCAATTCTGCTTTTTCATTCGCAATTGCTGCGATTGAATCCTCTTTTTCCTCAAGGTCATCTTCATTAATCTTAGTAATCGCAATAATTACCGGATTGGTAACCATATTGGTTGCATCATTGATGCCGCCCCAACCAGCTTCCAAGATTACAAAATCAGTGCCAACTTCCGCAAAATAATATAAAGCAACTAGCGTCCACCATTCTTGTCCAGATAAAGTATCTTGGTGCCCACCGTGTTCCTCAATTACTTGTTTTATATGCCCATAAATTCGCATAAAAGTATCTTTGGCAATCATTTGATGATTAACACTCACCATCTCACGGTCGTCCATAATTGCTGGAGTTGAAAAATGCCCAACTTTGTAGCCAGCGGCAATTAAAATATCGGCGGTCATTACACCCGTTGAACCCTTACCATTTGTACCCGTAATATGAATAATCTTTGACTGTAAGTCTGGGTCACCCAACCAATGTAAAATTTCTTGGAGCATGGCAATCCGGCTACCTGCTGTATTTGCTGGCCACCAATTTTCATCCAAACGTGCCGTAATCTGTTGTAACGTTTCTACTTTACCCATAACATACACCTTATTTATAAGATTATTCTATATTTTCGTATCTAACCCTAATTCTATCATAAATCGCATCACGTCCATTGTTAATTCTGTCTCTAGCAAGCAAATGTTAATCAATTTTTTAAACCAAAAATAAAAGTCCTAAAACCTCAAATACGGCTTCACGACTTTTAATGACTATTCAGGTAATTTTAACGGCTCAGATAGCAGTGTATCATCTGCCATGCCAGCAATATTAGCAACCATTTCAATATGTTGTTGATAATTTTGGAAGACCATTGGTACATCGCCACCATACTCACCATCAAGATTAATTGAAATTTTAGCTGAATCATTCAAAGCTTCAATCTTAACCTGCTTTGATTTTACGTAAATCAAATTTTCATTTTCAACATGTCGACCCCCGGCCAAGACTTCACCAATCAAGCCAAGCATATCAGAAAATTTAGTTGTTTTAACAATTAATAAAGTAAATTTACCATCATCCAAACGTGCATCGGGCACAATTTGCTCAAAACCACCAACCGAATTGGTCAAAGCCAAAAAGAACATTGAGGCCGTTCCCTCATAGCTCCCCTCATCGTACTCAATACGCACATCAATTGGTTGGACATGGGTCAATAACTCAGCTCCCTTAACCACGTAAGCTAAATAACCGTACATTGACTTCAATTTTGATGGAACTTGATAGGTTAATTCAGTCAATGAACCACCCGCTGCAATATTAATGAAGTAAGTATCATTTGCACGACCGACATCCATTTTAGCGGTCTGACCGGCCAAAATTAACTTCGCCGCTTCTAGTGGATTATCACGTGGAATTGCCAAGGCCCGTGCATAATCATTGGTCGTCCCAGAAGGAATAATCGCTAAACGAGGGCGCGTAGCTAAAGGCGCAATTCCATTAACAACTTCATTAATAGTACCATCACCACCAGCTGCAATTAACAACTCAAAGCCTGCCTCCGCCGCCCGGCGCGCTTCTTTTTCTGCAGACTTTGGCTCGGCCGTGGTAGCAAAGGCACTCGTTTCATAGCCGGCCATTTCATATACATTTAAAATATCTACCAAATCTCGGCGAATGGCTTCACGCCCTGAAGTGGGATTATAAATGATGCGTGCTCGACGTGTCATTTGAGGACCCTCCTAAAATTTTTCTATGTATCTGAACCCAAAATAATCGAGTCAGCTCACCAAGAACCTAATAATATAGTTCTTTGAGCATGCCTATCTTGGCATGGCTGCCTTTAGATTATCTTGAAAAATGAGTTCAGTTTATACTTATTTTTATTCTGGCTTCCGTGCTTGCAACTCAGCCATCAAGATTTCATTAACCACTGTAGGGTTTGCATTACCCTTAGTTTGTTTCATAACTTGACCGACCAAGGCCCCAACGGCCCGGTCTTTACCATTATGGAAATCAATAATTGATTGCTCGTTCTTATCCAAAATTCCAGTAATAATTGGCGTTAAGGTGGCTGGATCAGATAATTGCTTCAAGCCGTTTTCTTCAACGAAGGCTACCGCGTCCTCACCCTTAGTAACAGCGACAAAGACGCGCTTAGCCATCTTAGTTGAAATTGTGCCATCTTCAATCATCTTAATCATGGCTGCTAAATTCTCTGGTTGCAACTTAGTTTCTTGCAAATCAAGATGAGCTTCATTCAAAAAGGCATTGACCTCACCCATTACATAATTAGCTGAACGGACTGGTTCGGCCCCTTGCGCAACCATTACATCGAAGAAATCAGACATTTCCAAAGTTTGTGTCAAAACTTCAGCGGCATATGGTTCAAGCCCTAAGGTATCGATATAGTGAGCCCGACGAGCTGGCGCTGACTTTGGTAATTCAGTCCGCACTTGCTCAATCCAAGCTTGACTAATGTGGACCGGTGCCAAGTCTGGTTCTGGGAAATAACGATAATCATCGGCTGTTTCCTTTTCCCGCATCAAAACGGTCACATTGCTAGCTGAATCATAACGACGGGTTTGTTGCTTAACAACCCCACCAGCCAAATAAATCTTTGCTTGTCGTTCCTCTTCATAGGCTAAAGCCTTACGCACATAGTTTAATGAATTTAAGTTTTTCAACTCAACGCGCTCACCATGTACTTGTGACCCAATTGGTCGAATTGAGATATTAGCATCAACTCGCATTGAACCTTCTTGCATCTTGACGTCTGATACACCAGAGAATTGAATTGTTTGGCGTAAAGCTTCAAGGTAAGCATAAGCTTCTTCTGGTGTGTGTAAATCAGGGGCACCAACAATTTCAATCAAAGGTGTGCCCTGACGGTTCAAATCAACATAAGAATAACCATCATGACCGTGGGTATTCTTACCTGCATCCTCTTCAACGTGCAATTCGGTGATACCAACTAGCTTTTTCTCACCGTCAACTTCAATTTCTAGTTGACCATTTGAAGCCAATGGCTCAAATTGTTGCGTGATTTGGTAAGCTTTAGGATTATCTGGATAGAAGTAGTTTTTTCGATCCCAATGTAATACTGGTCGGATTTCTGCCCCTAGTGCCAAAGCAGCTCGAATACCATAATCCAACGCTCCTTTGTTGGCCTGCGGTAATACTCCTGGGTAACCCCAATCAATTACATTGGTGTTAGCATTTGGCGTTGCTCCGAACTGAACGGGCGAAGGTGACATTGCTTTAGAGTTAGTCTTCATTTCAACGTGGACTTCTAATCCAATCGTTGTTTCAAAATTAGGTACTGCCATTACTTATCACCTCCTGGAACTTGTTCAAACAATCGGGTTGCTTGTTCAAAGGCATAGGCCACGCGATAGACTGTCTCCTCGGCAAAGCGGTCACCAATTAACTGCATACCAACCGGTAGTCCGTTACTGAAACCAGCATTGATTGACAAACCAGGCAAGCCAGCCATGTTAACTGGGATTGTTAGTACGTCATTCATGTAAGTGATTTCTGGATCATCTTCATTTTGACCGAAGCCATAAGCGACATTTGGTGTCGCTGGTGCAACAATCAAATCATAGTCCGCAAACACTTTATCGAAATCTTGATTCATCAGAGTTCGAACTTGGGCGGCCTGCTTGAAGAATTTTTCATAAGCACCAGCTGACAAAGCATAAGTACCTAGCATAATCCGTTGTTTAACTTCATCACCAAAGCCTTGTGTACGTGTTTGCACATAAAGGTCTTCCAAAGTCTTAACGTCCTTAGCCCTAAAGCCATAGCGAATGCCATCAAATCTTTGCAAATTTGATGATGCTTCAGCTGAACCTAGGATATAATAAGCAGCCACTCCATACTTAGTATGGGGAAGTGAAACTTCATCCACAATTGCCCCTAATGCTTCTAATTGATTAATGGCTTGACGCACAATGTCTTTGACAGCGGCGTTAACACCAGCCCCAAAGTATTCTTTTGGTACGGCAATTTTTAGACCCTTAATATCGCCATTCAAAGAAGCCGTGAAATCTGGTACGGCTCGATTTGAAGTCGTCTGGTCATTTGCATCCTGGCCAGCTAAGGCAGACAATACAGCGGCATTATCTTTAACTGTCCGCGTGAATTGACCAACCTGATCCAAAGATGAGGCAAATGCGACAACACCAAAACGCGAAACGCGACCATAAGATGGCTTCATTCCAACAATTCCGTTGAAAGCCGCTGGTTGGCGAATTGAACCACCAGTATCTGTTCCAAGGGCAAATGGTACTTGTCCGGCCCCAACCGTGACCGCTGAACCAGATGATGACCCACCAGGCACCTTCGTCTGGTCCCAAGCATTTTTAGTTGTCTTATAGTAAGAAGTTTCACCAGTTGAACCCATTGCAAATTCATCTAGATTGGTCTTACCAACACCAATCGCCCCGGCCTTACGCATTTTCTCAACAACGGTTGCATCAAAAACCGGCTTAAATCCTTCTAGGATATGTGAAGCCGCGGTTGTTTGAACACCCTTAGTTAAAATATTGTCCTTAATTCCATAAGGAATCCCTGACAAAAGATTATTAGCATCAATTCCAGCTGCATCAACCGCAGCGGCTGTTTCAATTGCCTCATCCTCCATAGTCGTGATGTAGGCTTCATACTTACTATCCGTTGCTGCAATATTGGCTAAGGTTGCTTTAGTCAACTCAACTGCTGATACTTCGCGGTTCAACAATTGTTCATGCAAAGTTGTTAAATCTGTATGCAAAAAATTCATTAACCTTCACCTCCTTCATCCAAAATTGCCGGCACCTTAATCAGGTTATCGGTATGTTCTGGTGCATTTGCTAATAATTCAGCGGCTTGATTTGCTTGAACTGCCACATCATCACGCAACACTGTATCCATATCCGTCACTGAAAAAGTTGGTTGAACATTACTTGTATCAACTTCTCCTAGCATGTTAACCATTTCAAAAATCTTTTCCAAATGGTCAGTAAACATTGCCGCATCGTTATCCGTTAATGCCAACTTAGCTAACCCGGCAACGTGCATAACTTCTTCACGGGTAATCATTTCTTCTTCCATGATTTTTCCTTTCAAAATCAATTTAAATTTTATTCTACTAGTCCTATCAGCTTAGACGCCTGGCCAAACTAATACATATCATCTGCCAAAGACTTTTGCGTTGCGCGTACTTGGAACCGTAAGCCCTTCGGGTAGAAATTTTTCATCTGACCGTCAACCAACTTACCAAAACCGGTCCCATTGCCATTAATTTCCAATAGGTACCAGCCATTTGCATATTTTTGGTCCTTGAAATCTTTTAGCATAAAGGTATCGCCATGCACATACTTTGCCCATTCATCTTGATCAACCGTATAACGGTTAGTAAAAGCATCCGGATGAAAAGCTAATGCCAAGGCCAATGAAGGTTCAAACCGATTTTTCTTGACAGTTCCCAAATGTAACCCAGCGCGTAGTACCTGTAACCCTTTTAATTCGGGGGTACCAACTGGCAAAGCATAAATTTGATCACCAAAGGCCAAGAGCACCGGCTCATCATAGTCTGGCATATTAACTGTCTTAAAGGCATCCCAAAGGCGCCGTTGTTCTTTGGTTAAATTACTTTGGGCTAACTTTGGTTCCTTAATGACGTTATCCGCATCAGGACTTAACCGTAGTTTTGCAACGAAGTGCCCTTCACCATCGAGATGTTGTGGAAATAACCGCGCAGTTCCTGCTAAGACTGGATTGCCATCCGCCCAAGCTGGACGACCGTCATCAATCTGCGCTGGTTTATCCAACGGGATTAATTGTAATGCTGGGTATTCATTTAACAACCAAGCAATAATTTGCTCATCCTCTTCTGGTGCAAAGGTACAAGTTGAATAAATCAACTCGCCACCTGGTTTTAGCATTTTCAAGGTTGCTTGCAAAATTTCTCTTTGCCGACTGGCATTTTCAGCTGGATAACCTGGATGCCAGTATTGAATTGCTGCTGGGTCCTTACGAAACATCCCTTCCCCAGAGCAAGGTGCATCTAGGATGATTTTATCAAAATAGGCGGGGAAATGTTTGGCTAATTCGGCTGGTGCATGATTAGTTACTAGTGCATTTCGAACCCCAAAACGCTCAACATTCTCACTGAGAATTTGCGCCCGTTTACGAAAAATTTCATTTGAAACTAATAAGCCCGCTTGTTGCATAAACGATGCCAGATGAGTTGTTTTTCCACCTGGAGCTGCCGCTAAATCTAAAACTCGTTCACCGGGTTTTGGCTGCGCCACTTCACCAACATATTGGGCAGATGGTTCTTGTGAATAAATCACCCCATTTGTATGATCAACTGAATGCCCATTAACCGCTCCCAAACGGCCAAACCGACTCCAAGGCACCGTTCCCGTCACCTGTGTATCATAGAGGGTTACGTTAGCTTTTAGTGGGTTAAGCCGAAAAGCCTTACTAATCGGTTTTTCATAGGCAGCCAAAAAAGCTGAATATTCTGAGCCTAATAACGCTTGATAGCGTTCTTTAAAAGCCGCTGGTAATTGCTCAATCATAGCCAACATACTCCTTATCTTAAATACATACTGCTATCAATTCTAGCATTCACCAGCCTTTAAAAAAAGCTTTTATCAAAAGAGAATTTAATCTAGTTAATTAGCCACAAAAAAAGGATAGTAAAATCATCTGATTTTACTATCCTTTCAGTGAGCTTACGCTTTACCAACCACCAATAGATACCGTCTTACAAGGCCAAAGCTTGTTCCAAATAACGGGCTAATCCATCGGCTTCATTGCTATATTCAGTAATATCATTAGCAATTTTTTTCAAAGCTGGATTACCATTAGCCATTACAATCCCATGCTTAGCATACTCAATCATTTCAAAATCATTCATTTCGTCGCCAAAAGCGTAGACATCATCGGGATCAATATCATAGTGCTTTCGTAAATACTCTAGGCCGGTCGTCTTTGATATACCGGCCGCCGACACTTCAACTACATGCTGGTCACCCCAGGTTTTTACCGTAATGGCTTCATTACCGTAACGCGCTTGCAAAAATGCTTGGGCGGCCTGCATCTGTACTGGATTTTCACCATGTAAAATAATTGCGTTGACATCTTCACGTAGATTCTGTTTATTCAGTTGATGTAATTGATCGCGGTCACTTGGAAAAAATGCTAACTCACCCACTGGCCTTAAGCCCGTTGTCGCAGACCAAGCATGGTTTTTATTTTCAGCCGCTAGTAAATCAATCCCTAGGTCGGCGGCTTGATCAAAAATATCAAAGGCAAGGTCATGATTAATTAATTTAGAATACTCATATTCCCAATTTTCATGGGGCTTATGACCCAAACCACCGTTGAAATTAATCATTGGTGATTTTAAGCCTATATAATCATAAATACCCGTTGCCAAACGCGCTGGGCGTCCAGTCACAATTGATACAATATGTCCAGCAGCTTGGGCGGCTTGCAGCACTGCCCGCGTCTTATCTGAAACTTCACCAGCATTATTTAAGGTTGTATAATCTAGGTCAATTCCAATTAACTTTCTTCTCATCTCTTACCACCCTAATATGCTATGCAAAGATTACTTTGCCATCTTTAAAATCGGCAATTTTTGCCAATGATTCTAACCGAATCCCACGTTCATCCAAGATTTCATGGCCTGGTTGGAAGGCCTTTTCAATCACAATTGCGGCACCGACAACGCTTGCTTGGGCGGCATCCATAATTGCTAATAGGCCATTCATCGCCTGCCCATTTGCCAAAAAGTCATCCACTAGCAAAATCCGCTCACCGGCACTCAAGAACTTCTTGTCGATAATGATATGGTTCGTTTCCTTCTTGGTAAAAGAATATACATCTGCCATATAATTTTCATCAGTCATTGTAATTGCTGCCTTCTTCTTAGCAAAGACCAATGGCACCCCTAGTTCAGCAGCAGCAAAAACCGCTGGTGCAATCCCCGAAGTTTCAACCGTTACAATTTTATCAATTCGATCATGATCAAATAGCCGCGCAATCTCTTTACCAATCGCTTGCATCAACACTGGATCAATCTGATGATTCAAAAAAGCATCTACTTTTAGAATATCAGTCCCCAATACGCGCCCCTCTGCAGCGATTCGATTTTCTAGCATTTTCATGTTTGCAGCCTCCGATAAAATTGTTTTTCATAGAATAGCACACATTTATCAACCGCCACAAATTTTTTTATTAAAAAATACCCTTGCAGTCCAAGTCCATTTACTAGTATAATACTCGGCATAATATAAACAGTTTCGTGATATATATCCGGAGAATGGCCGGACGTTTCTACCCCAGACCGATTTGGGACTATCGCCAAAACCACACAACCATTCTGTGTCGACAGAACTTGTGTGGTTTTTTTATTTTATTTTTGGAGGACAATGTGAACACAGTTAGCAAACCCAATTGGGGTCAATCATTAGTTTTAGGTATCCAACACGTTTTAGCTATGTATTCAGGTGGCGTTTTAGTGCCGCTTTTGATTGGGGCCGCCCTACACTTTTCTGCACAACAGATGGCCTTTTTAATTTCAGCCGATATTTTCATGACCGGAATTGGTACTTTGTTGCAATTAAAGCAAATGCGCTTTACGGGAATTGCAATGCCCGTCGTCCTTGGCTCAGCAATTCAGTCGGTTACTCCGTTAATTAACATTGGCTCAACCCTCGGTTTCGGGGCTATGTATGGAGCGACCATTGCAGCTGGAATCTTTGTCTTTTTAATTGCTGGTCTTTTTGCCCGGCTACGTGCCTTTTTCCCACCAGTCGTAACCGGCTCACTTATCACGATTATTGGCTTTGCCTTAATTCCTGTTGGTATCCAAAACCTTGGCGGTGGTGATTTAACTGCGAAAAACTTTGGTTCAGCAACTAACCTGCTTGTCGGCTTTGTTACCATAATCATCATTATGGCAATTACCCTCCTCGCTAAAGGCTTCTTAAAGTCAATCTCAATCTTACTCGGTATCATTTTAGGAACCCTCTTTGCGGCAAGTTTAGGCGGTGTTTCCCTAGCGGCCGTGGGTCAAGCTGATTGGTTACACTTGCCTACCCCATTTTTCTTAGCAAAGCCAACCTTTCATAGTTCCGCCATTATCACAATGATTATTGTCGCAATCACCTCAATGATTGAATCAACCGGCGTTTACTTTGCCTTAGCTGACCTAACCGGGCGCGATTTGAGTCAAAATGACTTGGCACGAGGCTACCGTTCAGAAGGTTTGGCGGTGATTCTTTCGGGGCTTTTCAACACCTTCCCCTACTCAACCTTTTCACAAAATGTCGGGGTTGTTCGTTTATCGGGGATGAAATCACGTCGCCCAATTTATTTTGCCGTCATTATCCTATTACTAATTGGCCTAATTCCTAAGTTTGGCGCCCTTGTTACTGTCATCCCCAGCTCTGTCCTAGGCGCTGCAATGTTAGTTCTATTTGGAACCATTGGTGTTCAAGGAATTACCATCCTTAAAAAAGTCGATTTGAATCAAGAACGTAATTTATTAATTGTGGCCCTTTCAATTGGTAGTGGGATTGGTGTAACCGTCTATCCACAAATCTTCCAACAGATGCCAACAGCCGTTAAGCTAGTGATAACTAATGCGGTTGTAATTACTTCAATTGTCGCCGTCCTATTAAATGCGCTTTTGCCAAAAACTAAGCCTAGCAATGATAAAATCGCTGGTCTTGCTGAAAATAACTAAATAATGCCCTGCAAAATTTAAAGGGGTGGCAATCAAAACACAGTTAAGTGTTTGATTGCCACCCCTTTTTCTTGCACTAAAGCTAAACAAAAAAACGACTGAAAAACTTCAGTCGCTTCTTTATCTTTAACCTAAGATTGCATCAATCTGACCAAGCTCGGCTTCAGTAAAGTCCATATTAGCTGTGAACTTGATGTTATCTAACAAATGTTCAACTGAAGTTGCCCCAGTAACAATTGAAGCGACGCGATTATCACGCAATAACCAAGCCATTGCCATTTGATTCAAGCTTTGACCACGTTGGGCTGCTAAATCATTTAGGCGATTAAGCTTGCGTACCGCAGCGGGAATATCGGCTTTAATGAAGTCATTTGAGCGATGTACGGCTATATCAGCCGGAATACCATCCAAATAACGATCAGTCAACAAGCCCTCAGCCAAGGGACCATAGGCAATCAAACTAGCATGATTCTCGCCTAAGGTATCTAACAAACCAGTGGTCTCAGCATCTCGGTTTAACATATTATATGAAACTTGATTACCAATAAATGGTGTGTGTAGTTCAGCAAAAATCTTAGCGATTGCTGCTGTTTGTTCAGTTGTATAGTTTGAAACTCCAACATAGAGTGCTTTGCCTTGGCGAACCAAGAGGTCCATTGCTTCAGCTGTTTCGCGTAAGTTAGTATTTGGATCCCAGCGATGAGCATAGAAAACATCGACATAATCCAAGTGCATCCGCCGCAATGACAAATCTAGGGCTGCAACCAAGGTCTTCTTACCAGAAAACTCCCCCAAAGGACCAGGCCACATGTGGTAACCAGCTTTAGTAGTAATGATTAATTCATCACGGTAAGGCTTCAAATCCTTCTCGTACACTGCCCCAAAGGTTTCCTCAGCCGTTCCATTTGAAGGCCCATAATTAGAAGCATTATCAAAAGAAAAAATTCCATTATCAAAAGCCTTTAAAATTACTTCACGCGAATTAGCCAAGGGCTTTTGGTCACCCAAGCCCCGCCATAGACCAAATGAAACAGCGGGTAAAATCAAACCACTATCCGCAACCCGTCGGTAAGGCATCTTTTCATAACGTTGTTCATCAGCTGCATAAACCATCTTTGCTTTTCCTCCACTAACTAGATAAATTAAATATTAATTTCAGGCCGTCGTGGGCTTTTAAATAGCCCCTCAATTGGTGTATTATCATGAATCCGTTGAATTGCCTCTGCAATCAATGGTGCAACCGTTAAGCGAGTCCACTTAGCAAATGGCTCAGTCTTAGGCCAGCCTAAAGAATTAGTTGTCACAATTGTTGAAAGATATTCATCATTTGCCAACCGCTCAGCTGCATCACCTGACATAACTGCATGGGTTGCGACCCCAATTACATCAGTCGCACCAGCATAGTGTAAAGCACGCGCTGAAACTTGCATCCGTTTACCCGTATCGATAATATCATCAATAATAATCGCCCGCTTACCACGAACGTCCCCGACAATCGTATCCGTCCCCTTTGGATTTTCAAGGGCAGCTCGGTCATTAATGACACCCCAAGGTGCATCCAAAAGCTCAGCAAATTTACGCGCACGACCGGCTCCGGTATGGTCAGCCGAGACAACCACAATATCCTTGGTCATCTTGCGTTCGAAAAAATAATCAGCCAGTAATGGTGCTGCTTGTAGATGGTCAACTGGAATATCAAAGAACCCTTGAATTTGTGCGGCGTGTAAATCAAGCGCAACCACACGATCAACTTGGTTCATCTCCAACATTGATGCAATCAACTTAGCGGTAATTGGCTCTCTAGAACGGGCTTTGCGGTCTTGTCGTGCATAACCATAGTAAGGTAAAACCACGTTAATGGTCTTAGCTGACGACCGGCGTAGTGCATCCACCAAAATCATGATTTCCATGAAAGCATCATTAATCGCCTCAGCAATTGGTGCAATGATATAAGCATCATCCCCGCGCACTGATTCTAAGACTCGTTCATAGACTTCGCCATCCGCAAACCGTTGAATGTCAATCGGTGTTAATGGCAAATCTAGATATTCAGCAATTTCTTCGGCTAAGCTATGATTAGCAGTCAAACCAAATAACTTAATTTCTGACTCCATGGAATCCTCCAAAAATTTTATTATCTCTATTCTACCGTAAATTACTTTCTGACGGAAACATTTATCTTACACTTGCGTAAGCTTACGCACTATTTTATACTAGCCATAACGAATATGTGAGCTGGGGTGCCCTATGGCTGAGACTTACCCATTGAACCTGATCTAGTTAACACTAGCGTAGGGAGCTTGGATTCATTAATACGGATGTATATGAGCCCACAAGAAACCAGCTAAGCGGTTTTTTGTGGGCTTTTTTCCCACCACAATTCGAAATATATTTAGGGGGTTTGCACCGTGCAAACAATTAATCAAAAGAAGGGTCGCTGGACTCTCAAACAAGTTATTTTCTTGGCTATCATTGCCATTTTCTTTGGCTTCATCTATGAGGCATGGTCTTTTGCCTATTACGCCTTGGCAGCTACCCCATTAAAAGCGGTGGCTAATGATGCCACCATTGGGGTTTGGCTAATGGCTGGACCGCTGGCTGGTGTCTTATTGCAACGGATTGGGGCTAGTACCCTAGGTGAACTTTTAGCTGCCACCATTGAAATGCTATTATTTTCAAGCTGGGGTGTCGGTGTTCTGATTTCTGGTTTGATTCAAGGAATTGGGTCTGAACTTGGTTTCACCCTCACCGGTTATAAAAATTGGGGACGCCTTGGTCTAACTCTATCAGTTATCACGAGTACTTTAGTTACTTTCTGTTACGACCTTTTTGCATCCGGTTATGCGCAATATTCACTAAGCTTTTTACTCGTTCTTTTCTGCGTTCGCTTAATTTCAATTGCCTTTTTCTCTGGTGTGCTTGTCTACTGGATTAAACTCCTTGTCGAAAAATCAGGATTAATTAAGTAATGGCCACATTAGACGTTAAAGACCTTAGCTTTCGTTACAGTGCTGACCAAACTGAACTACTTAAAAACATTAACTTTGCACCCCAGCCAGGTAGTTTCAATCTATTAATCGGACCTTCTGGTAGTGGTAAATCAACCCTTTTAAAGTTAATTACCGGACTATACCCCCAATTTGGCGGGCAAATTAGTCAAGGTAGCATTCTGCTTAATGGTCAAGCCGTCGGCCCCATTGTCCCTTTTGAAAGAGCAAAACACATTGCCTTACTCTTTCAAAATCCCTCCCGTCAGTTTGCTATGCAAACGCCCTTAGAACAGCTCACTTTTAGTCTAGAAAATCTGCAACTGCCAGCTGAGCAAATCTTACAACGGGTACAAGTTGCCTTAGAAGAACTTGGCCTTTGGGCTTTACGCAACCGTGATTTACAAACCCTCTCTGGTGGTGAACAGCAACGGGTTGCCCTGGCTAACATCTTAGCGCTTGATAGTGACATTATCGTCCTTGATGAACCTTTTGCTAATGTTGATCCAGCCAGCCGTTTAGCGCTTTTGGATCATCTAAAACGTTTGCAGGTGGTTAATAAAAAAACGATTATCTTATCAGATCACGATTTATCCGGCTATCTAAACATCGTTGATCAAGTCTATGCCCTGGATAATCATCAGCTTATCACCCAATCATTAGATGTTATCAAAGCTTTTAAAGGTGCCAATCTCAATTGGTCACAAACTAAACCAATGGCTGGTCCAAATCAAATGACCTGGCAGGAACTAACCTTAACCGTTGGTGACCGTCAATTACTCAAAGCTAATACTGGTCAACTCTCCCAAGGTAAGCTTGGTTTGCTAACCGGTGCCAATGGAATTGGTAAATCAACTTTTTTCAAGGCTTTAGCTCATTTGAAAAACTATACGGGTAAAATTTACTTTGACCAGCAAACTAGTGAGCACATTAAATTGCGCCTTTGGTCCAAAAAAGTTGCCCTACTTTTTCAAAATGCACAAGATCAGTTTATTAGTCTAACGGTGGCCCAAGAACTTGCGCTTGCCCGTAAGCATTCACAGGAACCGACCTATTGGACTCAAGTCCGTCTTGACGCAGCAGTTGATGCTTTAAACTTGACGCAGGTACTTGAACAATCGGTTTATCTTTTATCTGGTGGTCAGCAAAAAAAGTTGCAAAGTTTGCTCATGCTAATTACTGCCCCACCAGTCTTACTTTTTGATGAACCCTTAGCTGGCTTGGACTTTACTTCCAGTCAGGCGCTCTTGGCCCTCATCAAAGAAACGCTTAATCAGTTGACACTAACGGCCTTGATGATTTCACACCAACGAGCTGGTCTACAACCTTTCGTCGATTATGAATTATGCCTAGACCAGGCCCAAATTAGCTATGTTGGAGGCAACCATGATGCACTTTAGATTAAATCCAACCGTCTTATTAGCAACGATTTTAATTTTGGGTCTGATGATTACCTTTACGCAATCTACTTTTATTAACCTGGCATTAGTAGGGTTAGCCTTAGCTTATTTGGCTTTAAATCGGGTAGCGTTTAAAAAAGTTGTGTTGATTCTACTTTTTGTTCTTCCCCTGGCTTTTGGAACATGGTGGTCATTTATCCTTTATGGTACTGGTGATACTTGGCATAGTGCCTGGCTCTTCGCCACTCGTATCTATGCTTACGTGGCTTTGGGCTTAACATTAACTTTGACTTGGCCCGTCAAATTACTTTTATTTTCGCTAACCCAAAGCGCCCATCTTTCGCCGACCTTTGCCTACGGCCTTTTAGCCCCTTTTAATCTTTTACACAAACTTAGACAGCAAATTAAACTCATTTTCTATGCGGGTCAAGTTCGTGGGGTGCCTTATCATTTCTGGCAAGCGCGTTTATATTTAAAAATTATCGTTGTTGCCCTAGCTTGGTCGAATGATTTAGCTGAGGCCATGACTTCGCATGGCTTTTCAGAAGGCTTTGCTCGTACTAATGTTACTAAAATATCGTTACCCCGTTGGCAATGGCTTTGCCCCCTTGTCATAGCGGGACTGCTACTTTCTGTAGCTTTAATTTTACGGCCTTGGTAGGCAAAAAAAGCGTAGAACTGACTTCTACGCTTTTTTTGTGCATTCATCAATTATTTGGCGCTTCCAAGCTAACTTCCTTATCAGCAAGGGCTTGGATAAAGGCTGGATTATGCTCAATCAAAATCATTGTCACTGCATTTTCCTGCAATAAATTTATCAATTGCTCTTGATTCACTAAGTCTAGATAATTTAGAGGCTCATCCCAGATATAAAGTTGCGCTGGCTTACTAAGACTCGCGGCTAAGATAACTTTTCTTTGCTGACCAACACTCAACGTTTCAATTGGTTGTTGGAAATGTTGCCGCTCTAACCCTAATTTTCGTAAGTTGGTTAGCAACCGTTCATATTCAATCCCATTAGCTTGTGCGTAGCTCGCTAAATCACCTTTATTTTGACTAAACTGACTAACGACTGACAATTGGAGGTTTGATGCTAACTGATACTCCCCATCTGTAAAACCTTGAAATTTAGCTAGTAATAATGCTAATAAACTACTTTTACCAATACCGTTAGGTCCTGTTAGAGCAACAATTTCACCTGGCAAAACCTTGAAATTTAATGGTTTAAATAACGGCTGCCCTGCAACATAACCTAGAGTGAAGTTTGTGAACTCAGCGATGATTTTATGATGCGTTGTTAAAGACTCGATTTCCAACGCATCAACAGATTCAACGTTTTGTAATAGTTGTTCCTTTTTTCCAAGTTCTGTTTGCAAACGCTTTTCTAAATTCTTCGCTTTTTTCATAGTTCGGGCTGCCCGTGCGCCAATGTAACCATTATTTACAATTGCGCCAGACCCCTTAACATGGGGGTTACCGTATTTATCGGCCTCCCGATTATTTGCCCAATTTGTCTTTTCACGGGCCGTTGCTTTCAAACGACTAACATCCTTTTTTAAACGTTCGTTTTGTGCCTGTTCGTACTTATCCTGGCGCTCCTTTTCCGCCAAATAAGTTCCATAATTCCCCTGATAAAGTACTACCTGATTTTGTTCAATGGCCAAGATATGGTCACTAACTTGATCTAAAAAGCTTTGGTCATGGGATACCACAATATAACCACTTTTACCTTGTAAATACCTAGCAACCTGTTGGCGACTTGCTTGATCTAAATGATTCGTTGGTTCATCTAATAGTGGAAAGTTAGTTGATTCAATAAATAACAATGCCAACAAGCACTTCGTTTGTTCGCCACCAGATAAACTCGCAAAGGGCCGATTTAAAACACCAAGGTCAACGACTAATTTACTTAATTCTCGTTCAAGTTGCCATGGTTCAAAATCAGCTAAAGCGGCTAACACCTCACTGGTCAAGGCCTGCGGATTATCAATTGTTTGCGGGAAATACCTAAATGGCAACTTACTTGGTTGGATTGCTGGGTGCTTGATTGCACCTGTTAACAAATGTAATAAGGTTGTTTTTCCACGCCCGTTACGGCCAACCAAACCTAACCGCCAGCTATCATCCAGATTAATATCTGTATGCTCAAAAATAGTGTTTGCAGCATAGCTAAAACTCAAATCATTAATTGTAATTCTCGACATAAAAAACGCTCCTAGATTTACTCTAGCAGCGCACAAAAAAGCCCATTAGCGGGTGAAAAATGCGCACAACTAAAGAAAATACCTTCCGATTCACCCCTTAGGGAATGAATCAACTTGCAATTTTTCTTTAGCTTACTTGCGCAATGGCTTCCACCTCATTCATAAAATTTATATTAGTATAATAACTTATTGCGTCATCACCGTCAAGAAAGTCGTAAATGCCGTTCCACTTAGCCTTGTACCGCTTAAATTCAGCTATATGCTAGCCCATTGTGAGTTATACAGGTCAGCATAAGCCCCATTTGCGGCTAGCAAATCTGTATGCGTACCCCGCTCAACAATTGAACCATGGTTCATAACCAAGATTTGATCAGCATCGCGAATTGTCGAAAGACGGTGCGCTACAACAAAGCTTGTTCGACCCTTCAACAAGCGACCCATTGCAGCTTGAATCTGATGTTCAGTCTGTGTATCAACCGAACTAGTTGCTTCATCCAGGATTAGAATTTCAGGATTAGCAATGAAGGCCCGGGCAATCGTCAATAATTGCCGCTGGCCTTGTGAAATATTGCTACCCTCCTGATTCAAAACCGTTGCATAACCATCTGGTAGACTCATAATAAATTCATCGGCATAGGCCATTTTAGCAGCTTCAATTACCTCAGCATCACTGGCGGCTAAGTTACCGTAACGAATATTTTCCATAATCGTTCCCGCAAATAACCACGTTTCTTGCAAAACCATGGCAAAGTGGTCACGTAAATCATGCCGGCTAAGATTGCGAATATCTTCACCCTTTAAACGAATTACGCCGCCCGTTGGATCATAGAAACGTTCAAGTAAGTTGATAATTGTCGACTTACCAGCACCCGTTGGACCAACAATTGCAATGACTTGGCCAGCCTTAACTTGCATCGAATAATCTGTTAATAAAGGCTGATCAGTAACATAGTTAAAAGCAACATTCTCAAAACTAATAATTGCATCATCTTGGACCCGCTCGGCTCCCGTCTGATCCACCATTTCGGCTTCATCAAAAACTTGAAAAATTCTTTCAGCTGACGCAACCGTTGCTTGAATTGTATTAATCAGATTTGCAATTTGCGTAATTGGTTGAGCAAACTGATTTGAATATTGTAACATCGCCTGCACATCACCCAAACTAGTCGTCCCAGAGATGACCTTGATTCCACCAATCACCGCCATTGCCAAATAATCTAAATTATTCAAAAAGCGCATCGAAGGAAAAATGATGGTTGAAATAAATTGGGCCCGCCAAGCGGCATGATAAAATTGTTCATTTTGTTGTTCAAAACTATCAATCACGCGTTTTTCTTGATTAAAAGTCTTAACAACCGTGTGACCGGCAAAGGTTTCTTCAATTTGATTATTGAGTTCACCCAAGGCCGCTTGTTGCCGGCGAAAAAGCTTTTGTGAAAGTGGCGCAATTGTGCGAACTAAAATCAAAGACAATGGTACTGTGACAAAGGCCACCAACGATAGCACCAAGTTAATTGTAATCATGAAATAGATAACGCCGACAAAAGTTAAAATTGAAGTAATCAATTGAATCAAAGCTGAGCTCAGAGAACCCGCAATGTTATCCATATCATTAACCATTCGTGACATTAAATCACCATTATTATGTTCGTCATAATAACTAACCGGTAACTTGGTCAGTTTCAACTTAAATTCTTTACGCAAGGTATACACAGTACGTTGTGCAATCCGCGTCATAATCCATTGTTGGATTACTGAGCAAACGAAGGCCACTAGGTAGATTATGGCAACAACCAGTAAAATTTGCATTAACTTAGGATAGTCAATCGTTAGATGCCCCGTCCTAAAGCTATTTTTAACGCCAGTAAAAACAACATCAGTTGCACTACCCAAAATTTTAGGCGCGCGAACCGATAGAATTACAGCTGCCGCCGCCACAATGATTGAAAAAATGACCCCAAAACGATCACCTCGTAAATACCGGAATAATCGTAAAACAGTTGTCCAAAAATGAGTGGCTTTATCTGGCGTGCGACCTAGACCACCACGCCCACTCCGGCCACTTGTATAACTACGCATTCAGTCCCACCTCCTTTAAATCAGCTTCTGACAATTGACTGCGCATAATTGCACGATAGGCAGCATTATCATTTACCAAATCACGGTGCGAACCTAAACCAACGACCCGGCCATGTTCTAAAATTAGAATCTGGTCGGCATCAATTACCGTCGCAATTCGTTGTGCTACGATAACTTTAATCGCCTGCGCTAAGCGCTGCTCATGCTGAATTGCTTGGCGCAACTTAACATCTGTTTTAAAGTCCAAGGCAGAAAATGAATCATCAAAAATATAAACGTCCGCCTGCTTAATCAAAGTTCGCGCAATCGCTAGCCGCTGACGTTGACCGCCTGAGAAATTAGCTCCACCCTGTTCGACCTTCATATCAAGCCCACCTTGTTCTTGTACAAAATCATCAGCTTGCGCTAGCCTTAAAGCGGCCCACATTTGCTGATCATTTGCTTCTGGTTGACCAAATAACAAGTTTGAACGCACCGTACCAGAAAACAAGACGGCTTTTTGCTGGGTAATTGCGACTCGTTCATGTAATTCAGCCTGTGCTAAATCTTTATTATCAACGCCATCTAAACTAATCACTCCACTGGTAACATCAATTAAGCGCGGAATTAGATTAACCAAGGTTGATTTCCCGGCACCAGTACCACCGATAATAGCCAGTGTTTGCCCGGCTTTAAGTGAAAAATTCACCTGCTCTAAAGCGGCCCTTTTAGCACCGGCAAAACAATAACTAACGTCATTAAAGGCTAAACTACTTGCCTGCCCAGTCAGTGCGGTGGCTTTGGTTGGGTCTGTAATTGAATTTTTTAATGAAAGGACTTCGTTAATTCGACTCGCTGAAGCCTGTGCTCTAGGAATCATCACCATTACCATCGATAATTGCATAAAACTCATCAAAATTTGGGTTGCATACGTTAGAAAGGCCACTAGGTTACCCACTGGCATCAAATGCGCACCAATTAGCTTAGCACCAAACCAGACAATTCCAATATTGGTAAATGATAAAATCACCGTCATCAAAGGTGATAGCATGGCAACTGTTGTAAAAACGACTTGGGCATTATGCGTCAAATCACGGTTAGCATCATCAAATTTGTTAACTTCGTAGCCATCCCGATTGAAAGCCCGCACAACCCGCACCCCGGTCAAGCCTTGTTGAAAGAGTAAATTAATCCGATCAACTTTATCCTGCATAACGCGAAAGCGCGGAATTGAAATTCGCATATTGATTAACGTTACAATTGCCAAAAGTGGCAAGGCAACTGCAAAGACGAGGGTTAACTTTTGATCTAAACGCCAAGCCATAATAAAGGCCCCCACAAAAAGTAGTGGTGACATCATCATCATCCGCAAGGCGGTTTGAAAGACATTTTGCAGTTGGGTAACGTCATTTGTTGTCCTAGTAATTAAGGTTGCATCACCAAATTTTTCAACATTATCGTTATCTAAATAAGTTACCTTATTAAAAAGAGCTTGCCGCACTTTTTTACCGAGGCGCTGACTTTGCGTTGAAGCAAAGAAGACATTTAGAATTGCCCCACTTAAACCGATAAAGACAATGGCCAGCATCAGGCCACCCATGTGCCAGATAAAGGGAATATTCCCCTTAGCAATTCCATCATTAATAATTTTAGATGTAATTGTGGGTAAAGATAAATCGGCCATAACCTGCACAATCAAAAATAAGATTGCCAGGCTCACTGGCCCAAGCTGTAAGTATTTTTTCCCGATTTTAAACATTATTTTAAATCAACACACTTTCTATAAATTACAATTAGCTACCATTCTCCGATATTTAACCATAGCAAAAGCCCTAAATTAGCCGCGTAAAACGCGTTATCTTCAGGGCCCCAAAATAACTATTTAATATTTCGTTGATAAACCGTTAATACTGGAATTCCAATCAACGGTACTAAAATTGCTCCAGTAATAATTTCAAAAATCCCATTAAAGCCCGCAATCGAAATAACTAACCAGTTAGCTAAGCCTGATTTGGGAATCCCCGTAAAACTCGTGTGCATAACCGTAAAACCAATCCAGGTCGACAGCAACACAAAGAAAGTATTGATAAAAGCTGCTAGGCCGCCAAAAAGGCTTAACCAGATTGCTTGTTGCTTCATCGAGCGGTGCTTAATTAATAAATAAAAGTAGCCAATCAGTAAACCAACTAGCATTCGTGGCACAATTGCTGTGATTGGATTACGAAAAATTAAACCACCAATACTAGCACCCATCGGTCCAGTCCACGCATTCCACAATGAGTAGGCTCCCCAGACGAAGCCCAACCAAGCACCTGCTCTTGGTCCTAATACCATGGCCCCAATGGCCACTGTAAAGGTAATAATCGTCACAGCTGCGCCAATTACAAAGGCCCCAATTGGTAAAGTCCCCAACCATGGTATTACTGATTGAACTAAAATAATTGCTGTAAAAAGTGCTGTCAAAACTAAACTACGACTATTACCAGTCCGTGTTTTTTGCATTACCCATATCTCCTAAATCAATTAGATTAAGCTCCCCTTTAGCATGCTTATTAATAATAAGCATCTTAGTTTATTATCCCCTCTTTAGCAAGTTCAAGCAACTCAAACTCACCAGCTAAATCATCAACATATGCTAATGCTGCCAATAGGTCTGCACTTAACTCCTCTGGTACTAGGGTTACAATTAAATCATTGACTAAAAATGTGCCATAAATATCTAAAGCACTCGTTAATTGCCGTAACCGGACTAACTCAGCTGGCAATTCATCAAGCAAAAAATCAATTTCCAATAACTTACCCGCCAGCTCTTTTTGTTGATTCTGCCAAGCAGTAATCAACATATTGCCTGCCGCCCCATATTGTGCAAGTTGGGTTGCACTAAAACTCTTTTCGGACTTATTAGGCTCAAGCTTAGTTGTCCGATAGAGTAATACTTGATAGGCTGGTAACACTAAGCCACTAGCATAAACTTCATCAGCATCAAAAAAGCTGCTTGTTACCCCGCCTAAAATTGCAGCGGTAACCCGGCTGGCATCATTAAAAGTTCGGGCCGCCAAAGTTAACATGGTATAAGTATCAAGGTTTGCTGCCCCAAGCAGGCGGGCTAATTCGATTCCCGCCAATAGTGCCGCCTGCTCTTCACCCAAACTAGCATCTAACTCAGAATGAATTTTTAAATGCTGCGCTGGTAAGTCTGCTACCAATTTTAAAGCGACGGCCACTACATAATTATGTTCGTCACTTTCATAATACTTATCACTATCACTTTCAATTTGCCATTGTTCAGCCGCACCTAAAAGCTCAACCGTAAAATATTTTGCTAGCGCAATTCCCAAAGAATTGTGCCCCGGGCCAAACCCGCCTAAAGTTCCAGGAATTTTTATTTGCATTAGACATCCCACTCCATTGTCAAAATCTAGTTTAAAGATTTTTTTATTATAACATGGGAAGACCATCTAAGATTTGTAGTCTAACGCCTATTACCAGCATTATCCTCAGCCTAGATTAAAATAACCTCAATTTAATCTATTTATAACTACTAATTAGTTAATTCAATAAAAAAAGGCTGGGCAACAAGACCCAACCATTTTTTCATTAACTTAATTTAACCTATCGACTAGTAAAACTACTTAGCAGCGGCTGCCATAGCAACGGCCCCAATGTAATTAACTGGTTGATCAAAGTTTGGCTGGAAGAAGAAGTCTGCAAAGGCTAATTCGTCAACCGTCATCTGATTTTGAATTGCCAAAGAAACCACGTTAGCAGCTTGTGAAATATCATGGTGTGACATGAAGGCCGCACCTAATACGCGACGGCTCTGCTTATCCCATGTCAACTCAACTAATACCTTGTCATTAGTTAGCATAAACTCAGCACGATAGTTCTCTTCAATACTTGTATGCTCAACATCAAGTCCACGTTTAGCCGCAGAAGCTGGATTCAACCCAGTTGAAGCCATCGCTGTATCATATAACTCAACAGCTGATGTTGATTGTGTTCCCATATAAGCGACATTCTTGCCGTCAATATTTTTACCAACTAGTAATCCTTGGCGAACAGCATTAGTTGCAAGTGGGATATAATCATTAGCTTGTGTTGGATTGTAGTGAATCGTACTTGCATCTCCAGCTGCAAAGACACCAGGTACAGATGTTTCCATGTACTTATCAGTAACGATGGCACCATTCTTTAGCATCTCAACTTGACCCTTAAATAGGTCAGTATTTGGCCGGAAGCCAATTCCAAGAATAGCAATATCACCTTCATACTCGCCCTTAGTTGTCTTAACAATAATTCCATTATCAATTTCTTCAAAACCAGTAATAAATTGATTAAGCGCAAGTTCTACTCCGTGCTCAACATAACTTCGTTCAATTCGATCAGTAAACTCAGCAGAGAAATTATTAGCCATGACGCGATCAGCACCATCAACCAAAACAACTTCCTTACCAGCCAATGACATTTGCTCTGCAAGTTCTGCCCCGATGTAACCAGCACCGATGACAACAACTCGCTTCACACTATCTGCAACTTCTTTAAGGCGATTAGCATCATTCCAGTTTTTAGCGTAATAGACCTTTTCGCTATCCAACCCAGGCAAATCAGGAATAACTGCTGCTGACCCAGTTGCAACCACCAACTTGTCAAACTGCTCAGTAATTTCCTCACCTGAAATCAGGTTCCGATAAGTAAGGGTCTTAGTTGCTAAATCAGCAGCCGTAACCACATGCTTCATCTTCATATTGATTCCCTGCTCAGTCAATGACTCAGGTGACTCATAGAACATGTTCTTTGGATCATTAACATTGTTACCAACCCAAAGCGCAATTCCACATGATAAGAATGAAACTGTATCATTCTTTTCAAAAACAGTCACATCATAATCAGGGTGTTCACCCTTAATTGACTTGGCTGCAAAAACACCAGCGTGTGTTGATCCAATAACTCCGACCTTCATGGCAATGCCTCCATATTATTTTCAATTCAATCTTTCTCTCTCTTAACCCTATGACTATATTGTAAGTGGTCTTTTTCACAATGTAATTGACATAAATCAATTATTTATTTTTTTACATTTTAAACAAATTTGTAAACTAACTTATTTTTGGAAACTATTTAGCATAAAGCAGTTAATCGACTTATTTATAGTATAGTAAATCATATGTTTCATCAGAACACACTTGATTAAAAAATATTATGCTAAACTTCACATTGGACTTTATTCAGTATATGTGGCCGTTAAATTAGTAACGAACACTCATACAAGCTTAGTTATCCGCCATTTTTCCAAAAAAAAAGCAGCAATTAAACCTTGCTTGCTCACTTTTTAATGAATCATTTTTAAATCAATAAATCAATTTGGCCTCGATTACCACGCTGTAGCCGTCCTTGCTGCTCTAAAGCAGCTAACCGGCGACTTAAGGTTTCTGGGACGGTCCCCAAATATGCAGCCAAATCCTTCTTAGAAATTGGTAGTACAAAACTATTTTTCCCAAGTTCCTGTGCTAAATCCAATAAATAGTTCCACAGGCGCTCCTCAACGGTTTCGGCTAACAACCAAGCCCTTTGCTTGCTAAGCCGAATTAATTTATAGGCCATATTCATACTCAACTGCCGACTCAACTGCGGGTACACATCCAAAAGGACCACTAAATCATCACGTGCAATTCGTAAAATAGTACTGTCTTTTGTCGCAATTAAACTAGTATCCATTAAGTTTTGGGTTAATACTTCTTCTTCACCCTCAACATCACCAGCTCTTAAAAAATATAGGGGTTGTTCTCGGCCAGAACTAGTAAGTTGAATCACCTTTAATTCACCGTTGACAATTAAGGTTAGCGCCGGATAATTGGTAACCATATTCGTAATTTGATCACCTTTATCAAGATGTGTATAGCGGGCAACATTAGCAATCGCCAACAAACCAAGCTCATTAATTCCTTGAAAAAGAGCAAACCCACTTAGTTGGGTAATCTTATTTTGGTCTAACATCATGCACTCCTCCCCATCTGCTATATTTTACCATTTTTATTAAGCTTTCGTTGCCTGAGCTGACACAAAAAAAGTTGATGTACAACAAAGTGTGTCCATCAACTTAGCTATTTAAATATCTTAATCTATGTCACCAAACCAAATTTTTATTTCTCGTTCAGCATTTTCAACACAATCGGAACTGTGCACAACATTTTCAATGCCGTCACCAGAAAGTTCTTTAGCTAAATCACCGCGAATTGTGCCTGGGAGCGCTTCAGTCGGATTAGTTACCCCGGCCATTGTTCGAAAAGCTTTAATTACATTCACACCAGATACCACTAGCGCGACTAAGGGTGAACGCTCCATATAAGCAACCAAAGTTGGGAAATATGGCTTATCTACCTTATCTGAATAATGCTGGGCAAGTTGTTCATCAGTCGCCTGAACCATTTTTAAGGCCTCAATCTCATAGCCTCGACGCTCAAGACGACTAAGTACCTCACCAATATGCCCATACTCAACACCATCAGGCTTAACTAAAATTAATGTTCTTTCTAGCATAATACCACCCTCGAAAATTAATGAAATCGCTTACAGTAATATTGTAAACGATTCATTCGGCTTTGCCTAGGGTTGAGTATTATTTACGACCAAACAATGCATGAAAAAAACGTGAAAGCGGTGAACGCTTCTTATGATTTTGTTTTCTAGATCGTTCCATTTTCTCTTCTTGCATATTATGGTTGTCGCGACGAGCTTGACGAGCAATTACTCGTGCAGCAGCCATTTCCTCTTCATCAACAACTGGTTCAACTGCTACTGGCTGTGTGTCTTGTCCAACCAAGCTTGGCTGTGATGCTTGACTAACATAAGCTGCAATAATTTCATCAGTTAAAATTGGGACTGTTGTCGTTTCGGTAGTAACCCCAACGGTAATGTCACCAACACCCTGTTCACCAGTAATTGGATTAGTTGCAATCACATGTAACATGTTGGCTGTCACATTATCGGGAACTTCAATTTCAAATTCGTTATTTTGGTCTGGCACAATATAAATTGGCTCTTTTTTTTCAGCAATCCATAAAACAATCTCAAGTTTTGCTTGATTAACACTACCTTCTAAAAAGCGACGACCACCCCGGGTAGCCAACACCCCAGTTACCACTGGGGTAGGCGCTTTAATCTCAGTCTCAACAATTGACAAAGAATCACTATTTTCTGGCAAAACAGCTGTTACTTTTACCATTCCCTGTGTTATGTGGGCTGGTACCGGAACCAAAAAATCACCGGTTCCATCAACATTAACGTTAATTTTTTGATCATTTGGTAAAGTTACCCTAACAATTGCATGATAGGGTGAAACATGGCCTAAAATTGTTGTGCCACGACTATTTGTTAACGCTGACGCCACTAAGGCGATATTTTCATTACTCATACGCGGTCTCCATCTATTTTCTACTTATTTCATTGTAGCCTTTCTAAGAAAAAAATCCTAATCAGCAAGTGGCTGATTAGGATTTTTGCTAAACTATTTAGACAAACTTATGACTTTTAGGCTTTGACCTGAGTAAACCGCTGTTTTTCTAACAGAATTTTTTTATCAGCTTTCAGCGCTAAGGCTTGATCATGCGTAATCAAAATAACAGTTTTACCATGTTGATGGGCCAAATTCTGAAAGAGTTCAATGATTTTCAAAGAATTATCATGATCTAAATTACCAGTGGCCTCATCGGCTAGCACAATTGGTGCATCCACTGCCAAGGACCGGGCAATCGCCACCCGTTGTTGCTCACCACCAGAAAGTTTTTGTACACTTTTAACCGCTTTTTGCTCATCAATCCCCACTTGGGCTAAAACATCGAATATATATGCTTTATCTTTTGCCCGGCTTGATTGTGTAATTGCGAGTGCCGTTGCTAGGTTTTGGTAGGCTGACATGGTTGTTAATAAGTTGTAGGCTTGAAAGATTGTTGATACTTCATGCCTTCGATAAGCTGTCAAGCCAATTTGCTCAATTGCTTTACCATTAACCGCAATCTCACCGGTGGCAGGTAAGTCAAGGCCCGCTAAGAAGGACAATAAAGTTGTCTTACCAGAACCAGATTCTCCCACAATTGCATAAAATTTGCCATCTTCAAAGGTTAGATTTACATCCCGATATAACGCTTCATCAGGATTAGTATACCAGTGACTTAAATTTTTAACTGTCAATGTCATTAAAAACTTCCTCCTTAATCATCCTGCAATATTTTCTTTGGTTGTAAGCGTAAGATCGTTGAGCTAGCTCCCGCGACCGACAAGACCGCAATCAGTAATGCTACACCACCTAATTCTAAAATAGTTCCTGGTGTGATTACCGTTTGTAAGCTTTGCTTATTAGCTAGGCTGCCACTAATTTGATGGTTATTAAAGCCCTGTCGACCACCGGCTTGCATATTGCCAGGAACTGCTCCAGCACCATTTGTACCCGTCTGATTATTCTGAGCTGCGCTAATCGATTGATTAACTAATTGCTTACCAACAACGCCACTCATTGCTTGTCCAGAAGCAGTCGCAATCCCTAAGCCAATTGCAAGAATTACAATCAATTCGACAAAATATTGACCTAAAATCTTAATTTTACTTTCACCAAGTGCGACTAAGATTCCACTCTCGTGACGCCGCTCGCGAGTCATTAAGATGATGATTAAGCCCAAAATCAAAGCGCCAGCAACTGTCACAACCCAAACAATTTTATTTGCATAACTAGCCACGGTCTGCATTTGCTTAGCTGTCTGCTCATAGGCGGTACTATCAGAAGTTAGTTGCATCTGCTTAGTATTAATGTCCTTCGTAGCGGCCTTAACGAATGCTTGGGTCTTAGATGAATCGGCCATCGTGAAGCTAACGTTTGAGACTTGGTCTGGTGTATTTTTAACGGTATTTACCATTGTATAGTTAGTATAAATTGTATTAGCTGGGTCCCGGAAACTATCAGCACTATCGCTAGTAGTATCAGCGTAAATACCAACCACCTTAAGCTTATAAGTGCTAGTATCATCACTATCATTAGTGTATTTAACCGTCACGGTTGAACCCACTTTCAAATTATTACTCTTAGCTAATTCTTGTGAAATCACAGCATTATTAGAATTTTTGTCACTCGTTTCAATTCCCCGGCCATTTTTAATTTTATTGCTACCGCTAGTAAAATCACTGTTGCCAGCCGTTGTGCTAACACCAGACAAACTGATTGCAGCGTTGTCATTGTTAAACTGACCACCTTGACCACTATTATCACTGGTAATAGCTGAAAAGCCACTCGCTGCAACCTGGGCGGTATTAGTAATGTTATACGAAGCCACATTGGATAGCTGAGCAATCTTTTCAACCGCACTTAAGCTAGTTGTGTACTCAGTCATCTTAGGCCGATTACTACCTGAATTACTTGACGACGATACCGACGACATCTCAGATTGCATGGCTTTAAAAGCGGCCTCCCGATTAGTTGATAAGGTCACAGTCGAACCAACTGAGTTAGTTGCCGTCTTAGCAGCCTGCAATGCTGCGTTTTGAATAATTAAGCCAGTCATTACAAAGAGCAAAATAACAGCGGCGGTAACGATTAATAAAAGTGTTCGCCCTTTTTTTGCCCATAGAGTAATGCCTGCACGTTTGATAAAGTTCATTCACTTCACCTGGCTTTCTATGAATTTATATCTTGTATAAACAATATCGCTAGAACCTTTGTCGGTACTTAATAGAAGCTTACCGATTACTTAAGTTACTTTTCAAAAAAAATAAGCAAGGCCAAAGCCTTGCTCATCAAGATAAATTTATATTAATTATTTAGCACGTACAATCAAAGTATCAATCTTAGATGTCCGGGTTACATACTCAGTTACCGAACCGATTAGTAATCGCTCAATGGCATTTAACCCCGTTGCACCAATTACAATCAAATCTGCGCCAAACTTCTCTGGAGCTTGGTGAGCAATTACATCTTTAGGTGAACCATACTCAATTGAATAATCAACGTTTACCAAACCCTCTTGCTTAGCGTCTTCTAGATAGGCTTGCAGAGTCTTTTCAGCTGTTGCTGAAACTTGTTCAACCATCGTTGTCCGGAAATCAGCGACATTTTGGAAGGCCCGCGTGTCGATGACATGCAAAATATGCAATGATGCTCCGTCACCATTTCGCTTAACAACTGAAATTGCCTTTCGTAACGCAGCTTCAGCTTCCTTAGAACCGTCAACTGGTACTAAAACGTCCTTGTAGTTCAACTCATCCATAATCAAGCCTCCTAAAATCGTTCTTATATAATATAAGTTAATTATACAACTGATTCATACTTTCCAAAAGGAAGTTTCAGCGATGCTTTCATGAATTTTTTATGATAGCCTATTTAAACATCCGTTGACTAATTGAAACTGCCATGGCGGTTGTCAATAGCGTACCAACAATTACAAAGAGCGTCGTTGGTAGTGGGGCATCTCTATAAATTGCACTTGAAACTAAGATTGCCAATGCCGTTAGTAATAACAAACTACCGTAAATACTTGGGACTAAGCCTAATTTTTCGGCTGATAAGCCAAATAAATTATGGCGATGGCGCAATAGATAAACCGCCAAAATCAAAATAATGCAGGCAAAGAGCCCAAAAACAAAAACAATCATCATCAATCTCCTTAATCTGCAAAAGAAAACCTCACGATAGGCTTAACCTATCGTGAGGTACGAACACTTGCTTAACGCCGTTGGTTTTTCAACAAAAATGGCTCCAAGTTTATGGACGTGGGTAATTAAGCTGATTCTCACTCATACTAGTAACCTAGTGTATCTGCAAGAACCACCCGCCCTCCCCTAGAAGTTGGTTGTAAAGCATTTATTGTATAGGTGAAATTCTCGTACGTTCAAGTAATTCGTCTGAGATAATTATACACGTTTTTAGTGTAAATTATAAGCATTAGGCCTTACTTTTTACGTAACCCTGCCTGCTGTCCCTGATGTAATTTTTGATAACGTTCGAGGTAAGCTGACTCAACTTTTGAATTTCCCTTTGCTTGCCAATATTGTCGATCTTTGATTCGATCTGGCAAGTATTGTTGGGCAACCCAATCACCCTGATAATCGTGTGGGTAAATATAGTCAACGCCATGATTAAGCTTAGCGGCACCTTTATAGTGTGCATCCTTTAAATGATCTGGAATTACCCCTGCTTTGCCTTGCCGAATATCGGCCAAGGCTGCGTCAATTGCTAAGTAAGCCGAATTTGATTTTGGTGATAAAGCTAATTCGATTACTGCATTAGCTAAAGGAATCCGGGCTTCTGGAAAGCCCAAGCGCTCGGCAGCTTGAATCGCGGTAATTGCGCGGGCTGCTGCCGCAGGATTAGCTAAACCAATATCTTCATAAGCAATTACGGATAACCGTCGCATAATGCTTGGCAAGTCGCCGGCTTCAATTAGGCGTGCAAGGTAATGCAAGGCGGCATCTGTATCCGAACCCCGAATCGACTTTTGTAAGGCTGAAACAACATCATAATGCCCGTCTCCATCTTTATCAGCCGTCAACGCCTTTTGCTGTACGGTTTCTTCAATAATTGGTAAATCAATCTTAATTTTGCCATCACTATCTGCTGGTGTTGATCTAACCGCTAACTCCAAACCATTTAGTGCTGAACGCAAATCACCATTAGTTGCATAAACCAATTGATTCATTGCCGCAGGTGCTAAATCAACTTGATAGCTACCCAAGCCCCGCTTTTCATCAGTTAAAGCCCGCTGAATTGCTAACTTCACCTCATCCTCAGCAAGGGGTTTTACTTCAAAAATCTGTGCTCGGGATCTAATCGCCGGATTAATTGTGATATAGGGATTCTCAGTTGTCGCCCCAATCAAGACAATCGCGCCTGATTCGAGATGAGGCAATAAAAAGTCTTGTTTAGTTTTATCCAGACGATGAATTTCATCTAACAAAAGGACCACGGTCCCCGACATCTTTGCTTCAAGGGCAATTTGCTGTAACTCTTTTTTCCCATCAGTAGCAGCATTTAGCATACGAAAGGCATATTTAGTCGAACCAGCAATTGCAGAAGCAATTGATGTTTTTCCGGTCCCAGGTGGGCCATACAAAATCATTGATGAAAGCATCTTTGCTTCCACCATCCGCCAAATTATCTTGCCTGGGCCAACTAAGTGTTGCTGTCCAACAATCTCATCAATATTAGTTGGCCGCATGCGATATGCTAAAGGTTGCTGCATCCTATCCCCTTCTATTTACCGAATAACCGGTCATACCAATGGGCTTTTTTGCTTGGCGCTTTCGTTTCTTCTACCAACTTTACCTGATCTTCAATGGCAATATCTTTGATATTCACCGCCTCATGCGCAGTCAAAACTACGGCAAGATCTTTAGGCTCAGTATGGTAGGCTGCATCAGTCACCAAAGTAAAGGCCACACCATAGTAACTAGCCAGTTTAATGTATTTATTAACCAAATCAATGGGTAAATTACCATTAATTAATAAGGTTGCATCTTCATGGTCTAACAAGCTACGTTCCCAGAGTGGTAAATAGTCAGCTTGACCAAAAGTCGCCACCGTCTGTGTCATATATACCCGTTCACGAAAGGTCCCCAAATAATGCCGCTTTTCGTCAGGATTAAGCTGTTTCTTCCCATATATTCCATTCTGTAAGTGCGGATCAAGCCCCTCTAACTCACTCATTTAAACTCCCCCTATTGTGCTTTGAAAAACTTTACTAGAACTTCAGCTGATTGTCGACCAGCTTCAACGATAAATTCATCAAAGGTTAGTCCAGCTTCTCCATTAGCATTATCTGAGATTGCACGGACTACTGCAAATGGAATATCAAAATAATGGGCCGTCTGCGCAATTGCAGCCCCTTCCATTTCAGCCGACTGGGCCTCAGAAAAATGGGTTAGAATTGCTTTTTTCTGTTCATCACTAGCAATAAAAGAATCACTGGTAATAATCAAGCCACGCTCAACTTTGGTATTCAAATCGTTTTTAAATAGCTCAACTAAAGCTTTTGATAAACCTTCATCTGCCTGGTAACGGGCAGGTTGCTGTGGTACTTGCCCATAAGCATAGCCAAAAGCACGGGCATCTGCATCCGCATAGGCTAATTCACTGGCAACTACTACATCCCCAATCCGCAAATCTGCTCCAAGCGCGCCGGCAGAACCAGAATTAATCACCAAATCAACGGCAAAATTAGTTAATAACAATGTCGTTGTAATTGCAGCTGCAACCTTACCAATTCCAGCTTCAACAATGACCACATCTACACGGCCGATTTTACCGTGATAAAAAACCTTACCAGCAATCACCGACTGTTTTTGTTCATCCATTGCTGCAACTAGTGCGGTCATTTCCTCTGGCATTGCATTAATAATTCCGTATTGCATAAATACTCCTTTTTTATCCTAAAAGTTGCTCCACAACTTTCCCAAAATTCATTAAACCACCCAGCTACTAGTAAAATACTAGCAAGCCATAACTTATATTTGACCGGTTACTAAGCCTTATAAGAAAAATAAAATGAGGTAGACGAAGATAATCGCTACCAATAAAATAATAATCGCTAAATTTAAACGATGTTTTAACCTTAGCCGTTTCCCCTCTACGGTCAACTTACGCGTTACCGGGTCCAAAGGATACTTACCTTTGTCGGTTGCTTTAAATTCATGACGGGTCAAAACACGATCAGTTGGCTGCTCATCACCACTTAAACGACTGATTCGGTGCAAGGTATCCTCAACTGGTTCCTCGCTTTGAGGCGTCTTTTTAGACCAAAATTTTAATTTCATAGGCACCTGCCAACCTTTTTAGCCCTGGATGGTTTTCCAATATAGATAAGCCATCACCGTTTTTGCATCATTCATTTGACCATTTTCAAACAATTCAGTTGCCTTAGCAAAGTCCCAATAAACTAATTCAATTTCTTCATCATCATCTTGGGGTAGTGCTTGCTTAACTGGACTAAGGTCAGTTGCTAAATACAAAGTCATCTTTTCATCTGAAAAACCAACTGAAGTGTAAAATGTGGTGATTTCACGCAAATTACCGGCTTCCAACCGAGTTTCTTCATTTAATTCACGCTTAGCTGCATCTAAAGTATTCGTATCTCGACTATCAAGCTTACCGGCTGGAACTTCATAAGTTACTGCTTGAATTGGTGCACGCCATTGACGCTCAACAATCATTTGATTTTCTGCGGTTAGCGCTAAAATAGCAATTGCACCACTATGGTAAACAATTTCACGAGTTGATTGACGCCCATCAGGTAACTCAACTGTTTGTTCTGTTACACGGATAATTTTCCCTTGAAATTTATCGTTTTCGCTCAAAACTTTCTCAGCAAATTCAGCCTCATCCTTCATCAGTAACCACCTCAACTCCTGCTGCTTGCGGACCACGAACCCCGCTCACAATCATCAATTTAACCTCACTACCTGGGAGTAAGTCCCGTACACCCGCACTCTCAATTCCTGAAAAATGTACAAAGACATCATCTTCATTTTTTACTTCAATAAAGCCAAAACCCTTTTCACTATTCCAGGTTTTAACA
Organism: Weissella oryzae SG25; assembly: GCF_000691805.2. Classification (GTDB taxonomy): domain Bacteria; phylum Bacillota; class Bacilli; order Lactobacillales; family Lactobacillaceae; genus Weissella; species Weissella oryzae. Next base: position 142,971 of record NZ_DF820486.1, read on the forward strand.
ATTCCATCAATTTTTTGCATTATAGACCTCATTTTCTAACTTAAATTACGCTAATTATTGCTAAGATACATAGTAGGCCAAAAGAAGCTAAGCTCATCAAACGCCACCAAATCTTGAAAAAGTAGCGAAAGGTAAAGCGTTGTGATACAAAGCCCTGCCATAATGCAATACCCATTCCCCAGAAAGTAAAGACTAATAGTAGGGGACTCAATATGTCACTATGCCAACTTTGAAAACTAATACTTTGGATTACCCACAAAAATATTGGCAATAAAAGGTCGAAACTCTTAATCCGGCGTTTTAGCTGGTGCCGTAAGAAACTCCTTCGACCAAACAATAAAAATAACCAAAAGACACTCAAAATTATGATTGAGTTTGGCCAAGTGACAAACGTAAACATGTCGCCCCCCTTTTGACTTCTTTATCCATTATACCCAGAAATAACTTAATTTTCATTTAATCATATATTCTAATAGTAATTATTATTTAAAGGTGCATATCACACCGCCCCCTGTGTCATAAGTCGATTATCTGTTATAATGGTTGCAATATTAGGAAAAGAGATGCTTTCATGGCGAAATATAGTAAAAAGAAAAGTTCTCCCCTACAAATTATCATCCGAATATTTGTAATCTTTATGCTTTTCTTATCCCTGTCAGGGATTTTCATTATGTTATTCCAGGTTTTCCAATAAAGCCTGACCGACATTATCCAGCAAAATACCTTAACACGTAAAAAGGGAACATCACCATGATGTTCCCTTTTTTTGGCCAATACTTAACCAAGCGTAATCGTACTAATATTCATTACTGTGTATGAAATGTCATACTTATCTTGACGATCAAACTGGCCCTTTAAGACCAACTTAGCTTCAGCCAATTCACTAGATGATGGCATTGCCTCAGTTGACTCAATAGTCACTGTCCGATAGCGCCAATCTGTTGTTGTCCCATCGTTAACTTTAAATCCTAAAGTAAATAAGTGTTGATAAGTCATTTGAGTACTCCTCTTAACATGTTTTTCCTATTTTAGCCCAAACCCTAAAGGCCTGTCTATACTCAAAGCAATAAAAATCAACCAGAAAACCGTAATTTTGACCTAATTCATCTGTTTTTTCATATGATAATCATGATAATTTTTAATTATGACAATAAAAAACGCCACTATAACTGGTTAGGTCATAGCGGCTAAGAGAGAGAAAGAGAATTGGTTGTGTATAGGTTTAACCCCTACGAGTATTATTGTACGATATTGTTCAATATAATTCAAGCGTCGGTGCTCAAATTAATTATTTTTAAGTTTGCTGGCGGCGGCATCATCGATAATTACAATTACATCCGGGTGATTTTGTAGTGCACTTGCTGGTACGGCTTCCGTAACAGGCCCCTCAATCATAGCGGCAACAGCATCAGCTTTGGCTGCACCATAAGCCATAATTAAAATTTGTTGGGCTTGCATAATCGAAGCAATCCCCATTGAATAAGCAAAATGAGGTACCTCAGCTTCATTTGCAAAGAAACGCGCATTTGCTTGAATTGTTGATTCAGTCAAGCTTACCTCATGCGTTTGCGTTGAAAAAGCCGTACCGGGTTCATTAAACCCAATATGTCCATTTTGACCTAAACCTAGCAATTGTAAATTAATTGGATTGTCCGCAATAATTTGGTCATAGCACTTTGTTTCACTAGCTGCTGGTGCCAAACCATCAGGTACATAACTCGCTTTAAAAGGCTTTTTGCTAAAAAGATGCTCATTCATAAAATAGTGATAGCTTTGTGGGTGATCAGCTGCCAACCCTTTATACTCATCAAGGTTTATCGATGTTTTCTCACTCAAATCAAGATCTGAATTAGTTATTTCATCATAAACACTGATTGGTGTTGATCCAGTTGCCAACCCAAAGACCTGTGCTCCTTGTGCTAAAGCATCTGCAAAAACTTTAAACCCAGCCTTGCCCCCCGCAACCTGATCTTTAACCCGAATAATCTTCATCATGCTTAATCCCTCGTTTCTTCTAATTGGTATAGACCAAATTATAGACCAATTCCTAGACCAATTCAAGTATTCTAAGCCTAAATTTGTAAATATCCAAAAAAAAGAAATGAACAACTAAGTGTTCATTTCTTTAAAGTTTTATTCAGCTGCTTGCTCTACTGGTCGTGAGTAATTAGCAACATCGGCATGCAATGCTGCGTAGAAGTCATCAAGTGACATAACTTGCGTATCAGTTGAACCAAAACGACGTACGGTAACGGAACGGCTATTAACCTCTTCATCACCAATTACAAGCGTGTAAGGTACACGATCCTTAGCACTTTCACGAATCAAGTAGCCTAGCTTTTCATTCCGGCCATCATAATCTGCCCGGAAATTCTCTGCTACCAAATGGTCAACAATTTCATGTGCATAGTCAGCATGTGCTTCACGATTAACTGGGATTACACGAACTTGATGTGGCGCCAACCAAGTTGGGAAGGCTCCCTTATACATTTCAGTCAAGTAGGCCGTGAAACGCTCCATCGTTGAGATAACACCACGGTGAATCATCACTGGGCGATGCTTTTCACCATCAGCACCAACATATTCAAGCTCAAACTTCTCTGGCAAAAGGAAGTCAAGTTGGATTGTTGATAGTGTTTCCTCACCACCAAGGGCCGTCTTAATTTGAACATCAAGCTTTGGACCATAAAAGGCGGCCTCACCCTCAGCTTCAAAGTAATCCAACTCCATGTCGTCCATAACGTTCTTCAACATTGCTTGTGAGCGTTCCCACATCTCATCATCGTCGAAATACTTTTCAGTATTCTTAGGATCACGGTATGACAAACGGAAACGGTAGTCAGAAATGTTGAAATCAGCATAGACATCAATCATCAAATCCAAGATTTGCTTAAATTCGTCCTCGATTTGGTCAAGCGTTACGAACGTGTGACCATCATTCAAAGTCATTTCACGCACACGGGCCAAACCAGTAAGCGCTCCAGACTTCTCATAACGGTGCATCATACCTAATTCAGCAATTCGTAGTGGTAACTCACGATATGAACGTGGTACGTGCTTATACACTTGAATGTGAGATGGGCAGTTCATTGGGCGTAGCTCTAAGAATTCGCCATCGCCCATGTCCATTGGTGGGAACATATCATCTTGATAGTGATCCCAGTGGCCAGATGTCTTATATAGTTCAAGGTTTGACAAGACTGGTGTATAGACATGTTGATAACCTTTTTGTAGCTCACGGTCAACAATGTAACGTTCCAAAGTTCGACGAATTGCAGCCCCGTTTGGTAGCCAAACTGGTAGTCCTGACCCAACTTCTTGGCTCGTGAAGAACAAATCCATATCCGCACCAATCCGGCGGTGGTCACGTTCCTTGGCTTCCGCCCGCCGTTGTAGTTCAGCATCTAGATCTGCCTTAGTCCAAAAAGCGGTTCCATAAATCCGTTGTAGCATTTGGTTATCAGACTTACCACGCCAGTAAGCCCCAGCGACTGATGTCAACTTGAAGAACTTAATCCAACCAGTTGAAGGGACAAGTCCCCCACGGTCCAATTCAACGTGTTCCCCTTGTACTGCCACTGTAATATGTTCATCAGCTGGCAAATCATTGATCAATTCAATCTTAAATGGATCATCTTTGAACATTTCCAAAGCTTCCGCCCGCGTAATTTCATGCGAAACAATTGGTAGATTTTCATCAACAATTTTTTTCATCATGGCTTCAATTTCTGGGAATTGTTCAACTGAAATCTGATTACCATCTGCATTATCAGTATCATAATAGAAGCCATTATCAATGGCTGGGCCGACCCCAAAGTGCATATTGGGGTATAAACGCTTTAATGCCTGTGCAAGTAAGTGCGATACTGAGTGCCGTAACAATTGTAGACCTTCAGCGTCATCTTTGGTAATTAGGGCAAAATCACCATCTGTTTTGATGGCATCATTCATTCCAACGTATTGACCGTTCAACTTGGCTGATACGGCTTTTTTAGCTAGGGACTTAGAAATCCCCGTTGCAATTTCTAGTGGGGTTGTCTCGGCTGGAAATTCCTTGACTGCGCCATCAGGAAAAGTAATTTTTACATCTGCCATAATGTTCTCCTTAACAATTTAGTGACTAATTTTAACGTTAATAAAAACGTCCCATTGCACAAAAATGCAACGGGACGTTTACACGTGGTACCACCCGAATTTGCAGGATATAAACATCCTACCTCTTCACCCCTTAACGCGGGAAACGAAGTTGTTTCGACAACTCACTTCAGAAGTAGTACCGATCAATCACAAAGGTCTGCTTACACCAATCCAGACTCGCTTAACACTTGTTTGATTCATCAACATGTCTTCATCAACGTTTTTATATAATTTTAAGTATACTCACCTAATTAAAAAAAAGAAAGTAGTAAATTACTACTTTCTAGAAATTTTAGTAGATTATTAGCATCATCAAAGCGACTACTAATACATATACAATATACAAGCCAAAGAGCCAGTGGAGTGCGTTAAACAACTTTGGATATGAATGTAGCAAGGTATGGCCTGCAAAATATAGACCAGTTGGTAGCACAAGAACTGCGGCAATCGCCTCAAAGCCCAATGACCAAGCCCCCGAAAATGGAAGTAATGATAATATCATACTCATAGTTTTGTCTCCAATTCTACATCAGGATACTTATCCTTGAACCAACGTTCAGCAAAAGCATTTTCAAACAAAAATACTGGTTCGCCATTACGGTCACGCACCAAGAGGTTTCGTGATGATGCCATTCGTGAATCAAGTTGATCTGGATTAACCCAGCGCGCTGTCTTAGCGCCCATAGCTTCAAGCGTAACTTCCGTATTATATTCATTTTCCATTCGGAACTGGAAAACTTCAAACTGCAACTGACCAACCGCTCCTAGAATGTACTCACCTGAATCCCAAGCAGTATACATCTGAATCGTACCTTCTTGTACCAGTTGGGTTACACCCTTATGGAAAGACTTTTGCTTCAAAACATTCTTTGCTCGTACGCGCATAAAAGTTTCTGGCGTAAAGGTTGGTAGTTCTTCGAACTCTAATGCTTTTTTACCAGCATAGATTGTGTCCCCGATTTGGAAATTACCGGTATCATAGATACCAATAATATCGCCCGGATAAGCATTTTGCACATTCTCTCTTGAATCCGCCATAAATTGCGTCACATTTGATAGGCGCAACTTCTTATTTAAGCGTTTGAGTGTTACATCCATACCACGTTCAAATTCACCTGACACAATACGCACAAAGGCAATCCGGTCACGATGGTTTGGATCCATATTTGCTTGAATCTTAAAGACAAAGGCTGAGAATTGTGGATTAGCTGGTTCAACTAACGTACCATCAACCGTCTTTTTAGCAACTGGTGCTGGCGCATAATCCATGTAGGTCTCAAGAAAGGTCTCAACTCCGAAATTCGTAAGCGCTGAACCAAAGAAAACTGGCGTCAACTCACCACGCAAAATAGCGTCCTCATCAAATTCATTACCAGCATCTTGTAATAGTTCAACTTCATCCTTTACTTCATCCCAGAGTGGATTAGTTTGTAAGGCATTAGCAGCTGCCAACTCATCACCAGCAGCAGCATCCAATGGAAGGAAACGCTTTGCACCGTCTGCTGGCCGATATAATTCAACCCGTTTATGATATAAATCATACAAGCCAGCCAAAATTTTTCCTGAACCAATTGGCCAGTTCATTGGATAGGCTTGGATACCCAGTGTTGATTCTAGTTCATCGACCAAATCAATTGCTGGCCGGCCATCGCGATCTAACTTATTGAAAAAAGTAAAGATTGGAATGTGCCGCTCTTTAACAATTTCAAATAATTTCTTAGTTTGTGGCTCAATACCCTTGGCAGAATCAACGACCATGACAACTGAATCCACCGCCATCAGCGTTCGATAGGTGTCTTCTGAGAAGTCCTCGTGCCCTGGTGTGTCCAAAATATTGATGCGCTTATCACCAAAATCAAATTGTAAGACTGATGATGTAACCGAAATACCACGCTTTTGTTCGATTTCCATCCAATCTGACTTGGCAAAGTTCCCCTTGCGCCCCTTAACAGTTCCTGCTTCTCGCACAACCCCACCAAGTAAAAGCATTTGCTCCGTGATTGTTGTTTTACCGGCGTCAGGGTGCGAAATAATCGCAAACGTTCGTCTAGTTTGCAGCTCTTCTTCTAAATTTGCCATCTTAATGCGCCCTTAATATCTTAAAGTAATCTTATTTTTCTTAACAATTTAGTATATCTAATTTCCGCTTTCTTAACAAGGCTCTGCCAGCACTTTTGTTGGGGCGCCCTAGCTGAACAAACCCCTTTGTACCCAAGTTTTTTCTCTTAATTTACTAATTAAAATAACAGTAACTGACTTGCTTATCGGATAAATTAACTTTAAACTTAAATCCAGGAGTAATTATTATGAAAAAAGTAACTCGTGTTAGTCAACAGCGACGGCCTGGACGCTACAATATTTATTTAGATGATGAATTTGCCTTAGCCGTTGATGAAAAAATTCTAATCCAATTTGATCTTTTCAAAGGGACCGAAGTTGATGACGAAATGCTCGAAGAAATCCAAATGGCTGAATTTGAGCAAAAAGCCTACATTAAAGGGCTCACACTAGCCACGGGGCGCTTAATTGCTAAAAAACAACTCGTTTTGAAACTTAAAAAAGCTGAGTTTCCAAATGATATTATTTATCGGGTGATCAACCGCCTTGAAGAGGCTGGTATCTTAAATGACCAAGCCTTTGCAGAAGCTTATGTTGCAGTTAGTTCAAGCAATGGAAAGTTAGGTCCGCGTGGTATCATGCGCAAATTACGTTCTTTTGGCGTTGACTCTGATGTAATTGCTGAGGCCATGGAAAGTTATGTTGATGAGGACCAAGATGAACACATCGTACAACAGGTCAATCAACTATTTGCAAAATACCAAGGTCAATCGCAATTTATGGCCCGCCAAAAGGTTAGTCAAAAACTGATTCAGAATGGCTTTGATAGTGACCGTTTCGAACCAATCATTCAAGACTATTTGGCTGAATTGGACAGTGATGACAAAGCTGACATTGAATGGGCTAACTTAGACCGTGAAGCCCAAAAGGCCGCTGACCGTTATGCCCAGTACACTGGCTGGGATTTCACACGCCGTTTTAAAAGGGCTTTATTCCGGCGCGGCTTTCGGGCTGATTTGATTAACAAATGGCTTGAAGAAAACAAGTAGGATGTCTCCCGCTTGGTAAACTTTGTGTGGTACAATTTAAGACGATACTCGGTTTTATGCTGCAGAAAGGCTCAATATAATATTATGAAAGATGGTCGTTTACCTCGCGAAGGTGATTTCATTACGATCAAGAGCTACAAGCACGACGGCAGCCTCCACCGAACATGGCGTGACACAATGGTCCTAAAGACCAGCGAGAACGCAATTATCGGGCTTAATGACCATACCCTCGTTACCGAAGATGACGGCCGACGTTGGGTTACGCGTGAGCCTGCAATTGTATACTTTCATCGTAAATATTGGTTCAATATTATTGCGATGATTCGAAATAATGGTGTTTCTTATTACTGCAACTTAGCGTCACCCTTTGTCTTGGACAAGGAAGCTTTAAAATACATTGATTATGACCTTGATGTTAAAGTCTTTCCTGATGGTGAAAAGCGCCTCCTTGATACAGATGAATATGAGTTGCACAAAGAACAGTGGCAATATCCGAGTGATATTGATTTTATTGTCAAAGAACACGTTAAAATATTGGTGGATTGGATCAACACACAGGAAGGTCCATTTTCGCAAGCATATGTCGACTTGTGGTTCCGACGTTATCAAGAAATCAAACGCCGTGATGATCGTTAAACATAGCTGGGCTCATCTACCAGTCAAAGATAAAAGCTAGTACATCATATGGTGCACTAGCTTTTTTATTTCAAAAAATAAGAGGCTAGAACAAAGACCTTTATAAGGGTTTTGTTCTAGCCTCTTATTAGAAGCGGTTTACTTTAATTCTTTGTTTTTCATTAACACGCGTTAGATAAACGATGACTTACCTGGGTTTAATTCGACAATCTTACCCGTCCGCTTATAAATAATCCACTCAGCAATATCCGTTACATAGTCTGAGGTTCGCTTTAAGTAGCCACCAATGACTAAGTAATCGGTTGAGCTTGTAACTAACTCAGAATCGGCTTTCATGCTCTCAATTACAAGGTCACGAATTTTGGCGGTCCGTTGAGAAACATCCAAAGCAATTTCTGCCAAGGTTTGTGAACCACGGGCATCATCATTCACATAATAAGTCAAAACTTCTGAAACCATCTTGGCAACAACTTCACCCGTTGAACCAATTAGTTCTTCAATTTCAGGTACCCGCTTGGTACCCTTAATGGCAATTGTTGATAAAGCAATGTTACGGGCGTTATCGCCTATGCGTTCTAGCACTGAAACGGCCTTTAAAATGGTTACAATTTCACGTAAATCAGTGGTAACTGGTTGGTACAAAGCAATCATTTCAAATGTTTTCTTCTCTAAAGCAATCTCTCTTTGGTTAATTGCTTTATCATCCTCAATAATCCGCTCCGCTGCTTCACGATCATGGTCCAAAAAGGCCTGAACAGCTTCATGTAAACGTTCAGCAACTAATAGCCCCATCTCCTTAAAAGATGTATCTAAATCTGCTAATTCTTCATCAAATAGTCGACGCATAGTGAACCCCTTTTGTATATTTATTTATATTTTACCCGAAACGGCCGGAAATGTAATCTTGTGTTTCTTGTTGATCTGGATCAAGGAAAATTTTCTTGGTGTTATTAACTTCGATTAGATTGCCATTCATAAAGAAGGCTGTCCGGTCAGAAATACGTGAAGCCTGGGACATTGAGTGCGTTACCACAATCAAGGTGTACTTATCACGAATATCTAGCAAAGTATTTTCAACTAAATGGGCTGAGACTGGATCTAAGGCCGAAGTCGGTTCATCCAGTAATAAAATTTCGGGTGAAGTTGCTAAAGCACGAGCAATCGAAACCCGCTGTTGTTGTCCACCAGATAATGATAGAGCCGACTTATGCAAAGTATCTTTAACTTCGTCCCAGACAGCCGCTTGCTTTAGTGAAGTCTCAACGATTTCATCAAGTTCAGCCTTGTTATGCATACCTGAAATTCGTAAACCAAAGGCAACATTATCGTAAATTGAAAATGGAAATGGATTGGGTTGTTGAAAGACCATCCCAATTTGTTTACGCAGTTCAACTTTATCAGTGCTTGGCGAATAAATATCCGCTCCTTTGAATAGAAATGTACCGTTGACCGTTACATTATCAGTTAAATCGTGCATCCGATTTAGGGCCCGCAAATAAGTTGATTTTCCAGAACCAGATGGGCCAATTAAGGCCGTAATTCCATACTGATCATAATCCAGATTAATCCCGTGTAAGGCCTCTTTTTTCCCATAATATAAACGGACATTTTCTGTTGTTAATATCTTATCTGTCATCTTAACCCCTAACCAAAGTTTCCATTCACATAATCAATTGTTCGCTGTACCTTAGGCCGTGTGAAAATCTTACGTGTCAAATCATATTCAACGACCTTCCCCATGTGGAAGAAGGCGGTGTAATCGGAGATTCGGGCGGCTTGTTGCATATTATGCGTAACAATAATAATTGTGTAATCATCTTTGAGTTTCAACAAGGTATCTTCAATTTTAGATGATGAAATTGGATCCAAAGCTGAAGCAGGTTCATCTAGCAAAAGAATATCTGGCTTCATGGCCACTGCCCGGGCAATGACCAAACGTTGCTGTTGCCCACCAGATAGCGCTAAGGCTGATTTATTTAAATCATCTTTAACTTCATCCCAGAGGGCTGCTTGCTTTAATGAAGTCTCAATTAGTTCATCTAAGGTTGCTTTATCCCGGATACCATGTTGCTTTAAAGCAAAAGTAATATTTTCATAAATTGATTTAGCAAATGGATTCGGCCTTTGGAAAACCATGCCAATATGCTTACGCATCTCATAAACATCAATATCTGATGAATTTATATCAAGTCCCCGATAGATAATTTTACCGTCAACTCTGGCAACGGCATCATTCATTCGATTCAAAGAACGTAAGAAGGTTGACTTACCTGAACCAGAAGCACCAATTAAAGATGTAATCTTAAACCGTTCAAATTTTAAATCAGCGTCTTGTAACGCTAATTTGTCACCACCATAATAAACTGCTAAATCATTCGTCGCCAAAGCGACTTCATGCTTAGTTTCGTCCATTTCATAGATGTAACGTTCTGGCATTTCATCATTAAAAACCAGTTGTGTCGTTTCAGTCATTTCTCACAGACCCCTTATTTTGATGCTGTTAAGCGACGATACAAAACTTTTGAGAAGTAACGTGCCGCAAAGTTGAACAATAACACTGCAATAATTAAGACCGCTGATGCACCAGCAGAAACTGCGGCGGCATCTGGCATAATTCCTTCTGAGTTAACCTTCCAAATGTGCACCGCCAAAGTTTCAGCTGGTCGCATAAGGTTTAATGGGCTGGAAACGTTAAAGGGATTCCAGTCAGTCCAATTCAACGCTGGTGCTGATTGACCCGCAGTATAGATTAAGGCAGCGGCTTCACCAAAGACCCGACCGGCTGAAAGCACAACTCCGGTAACAATTGATGGCAAGGCAGCTGGCAAAATCACATGTCCCACTGTGGTCCATCGCGACAAACCTAAAGCTGAACCGGCTTCTCTTTGTAAATCAGGAATTGTCCGTAAAGACTCTTCAACTGAACGAGTTAGCAAAGGTAAGTTAAAGAAGGTTAAGGCAACCGCACCAGATAGGATTGAAAAGCCTAATTTGAATTGAACCACAAATAAAAGGAAACCAAACAAACCGACAACCACCGAAGGTAATGATGATAAAATTTCAATCGCAGTTCTAACCAAGCCAGTTACATAGCTCTTAGGCTTAGCATATTCGTTAAGATAAATACCAGCGCCCAAGGCAATTGGTAATGAAATAACCATCGTTAATAATAATAGATAAATTGAATTAAATAGTTGAATTCCAATTCCCCCACCCGCTGTAAAGGCGGTCGCTGGCGCCGTCAAGAAATGCCATGATAGATGAGGCACACCTTGTACTAGGATATAACCGAGCAGCGCTGCTAAAATTAAAATTACTAAGCCCGCAATGATATATAAAACAATCGTTGCAATCTTATTTGCTGTTTTCGCCTTCATGCTTAGATGGCTCCTTTCTTACCAATTGCCCGCACAACCAAATTAAAGAACAGTGACATCATCAAAAGAATTAAGGCCAAAGACCAAAGCGCATTATTTGGTAAAGTTCCCATGACAGTATTACCAATTCCTTGGGTCAAAACTGATGTTAGTGTCGCTGCTGGTGATGTTAAGTCCTTTGGCATCAAGGCTGCATTACCAACCACCATTTGTACGGCCAAAGCTTCACCAAAAGCCCGCGCCATTCCAAAAACGATAGCGGTCAAAATTCCAGGAGTTGCTGCCCGCAAAATCACCTTATAAATCATTTGCCAACGTGTTGATCCTAGAGCCAAGGCTGACTCGCGATAGTGACGTGGTACTGATTTCAAAGTATCGACGGTCATTGAAGTAATTGTTGGTAGAATCATCACAAACAAGACAAGTGACCCGGCCAAGATTCCAAACCCTGATCCACCAAAGATTGACCGCATTACCGGTACGATTACAGATAAACCAATAAAACCATAAACAACGGAAGGAATTCCAACTAATAGTTCCGTTACTGGACCTAGAATTTTAGCGCCACGTTTGGGTGAAATTTCAGTCATAAAGATGGCTGTTCCAATTGCAAAAGGTGTTGCAATTAAAGCTGATAACAAGGTTACCAAAAATGAGCCAACAATCATTGGAGCTGCCCCAACCATTTGGTGACCGGCTTTATCAAGCTGACCAGGCGCCCAGTGTGAGCCAGTCAAAAATGACCAAAAATTAACTTTATCAACAAAAAAAGTTGCTAGACCCTTAGTTGCCACAAAGTAGAAAATTGATAGCACAACTAAGACGATTAATGCAAGGGCTGACAATGACAAATAACGTCCGAACTGTTCAACTTTACTTGCCTTAGATTTTTTTAAAAGCGATTCACGGATTTCATCCATGTTCGATACTCCTCTTCTTATTCATCATCATTAAAACTAGTTATTTGGTTGTAAGTGGGTTAATTTTCCATCCGCTGATCGCTCGACCTGCATATCATGAATTGAGATATAACCTAATTGCGGTACCAAAGTTGATTGAATTTTTGGTGAGACTAAATATTGTAAAAAGTTTTTAACTGCACCCTTAGGTTGGCCCTTAGTGTAGATATGCTCATAAGACCAAATTGGCCAAGCGCCAGTTTCAACATTGGCATTCGTTGGCTTTATACCATTTAAGGTTGGTACATCAACCGTCTTATCTAAGTAAGAAAAGGCGGCATACGAGATTGCACCAGGGGTTGAACTAACAATCGAGCGAACCATTCCTGAAGAATCTTGCTCTTGGGCTTCGGCCGATTGTGCACCGTTTAACCCCCACTTTTCAAAGGTTGCACGGGTTCCCGAACCAGCAACCCGGTTAACTAGGACAATTGGTAGGTCATTTCCACCAACTTCACGCCAGTTTGTAACTTGTTTCGTAAAGACTTTCGTTAGTTGTTCAGTTGTTAAATTTTTAATGCCAGCTGCCTTATTAACTAAAGGCGCCACACCAACTACGGCAATTCGGTGATCAACCAAATTTTTTGCATTGATGCCGGCTTTTTCTTCGGCAAACAAATCTGAGTCACCTAAGTCAACAGCCCCGGCTTGAATTTGCGCCAAACCAGTACCAGTTCCGCCACCCTGTACATTTATAAAAACACCAAAGTTCTCTGCTGCAAACTGCTCACCAGCCGCTTCTACTAAGGGCTGTAGGGCAGTCGAACCAACTGCTGTAATATTTGTGCCACTTTCTTTACTCCGGTTAGAGTATCCAAAAGCTAATAGGCCCCCAGCAATTAGGACAATTGCTGCGCTTATTAACCAACTGCGCTTCATACGAACGCCTCCTATTTTTATCTCAACTACTATTAACTATTATCCCTTGTGAATGTAAAATTTTTGACGGGGTTATGTAAATCTTTTCTTTACATTCCAGCTCTTTGGCAAGTTTCTTTAAATTAATCCAACAAAAAAGCGCATGCTTACAAATAAATGTACGCATGCGTCGTTTAATTTTTAATTATTTTTACCGACTAGGCAATTTCTTTTAAATAACTAGTTAAGACCCAGAAACCATAACCGGCATTGTAACCTACTGGCACAATGAAACTATAACTTTGTTTATTAGTTGCATTAATATTTTGACTAGTGATTACAAAATTAACGTTAAAGCGGAAATATGAACCAACTTGAATGATTTGATCGTCAGTCTTATGTTCACCAGTGCTATCGTATTCATCAACCAAAGCGGTTGGTACACCGTTATTGGCCCAAGTAAATTGGTCTGCACCACCAACTAGGACATAGCTAGCTAATTGGTCAATACCGCCACTAGAAACAACTGCATCCGCAATAAATAGATTACCCTTTTGTTCATCATCATTGCGATAGGGCGCTACCGTTGCGCCAACAACAATACCCTTGTCCGGCTTAGGTTGACTAGCAGTTCCATTAAAGACATCCTGCTTTAATTGCTCATACGATACACCCCAACTAGCTAAGAATGGCAAAGGATCAACGTGATCAGAACCATGCCCCGTTGCTGACGCATAGTTATGTGTCTTAATTCCTGGTGTAGCACTAGTATCTAGGGTGAAATCCGTCAACCCAGCTTCCACTGCCAATTGCCGTGTCAACTCAATGTAGATTTGATAAGCAGCAAAGAATTGTTCCCGATTAGTGATAGAACCTTCTGCAAATTCAATGGCTGCATATGCTTCCCAATTCCAATCACCGCCAACATCATAAGCACCACCATTGGTTGCCATCACTTGCCAAGCTTCGGCTTGCTTAGTCTTGGGATTCCAGCCAACAATGTGCGTATAGTTGGCCGACTCATAATTTGTTGCTAAATAATTCTTTTCACCCTCAAGTGAATCAGTAATGTTTCCCGTCGAATGTAGATGAACTTGTTCAAAAGGTGGTTTTGCGTGCCCCTCATCTAATGCGGGCCGTCCAGGTACTACAATATGCTCAATTACTTCAACCATGATAAAAATCTCCTTAATAATGTATGTTGTTGATCAACACATTTATAGTACGATGCTTTAATTATCACTAACTTTTCAATTCACAGTCGATTTAAGCTCAATTACTGTGCAGCAAGCTTGCACTTCATAAACTCGAGCGGTTAATTGATATTTAAGCTATCAACAAACACAAAAAAGGCCTGTTTCATTTGTAACACACTTTAGTACCTCTAAACGCCGATATATCAACATCGAAATCCGTTGTATTATGCAAAGGACTCACTAAAGGACTCACTACTTTTTGTAAGTAAAAAGCATCTGAATCTCATTAGAAATTCAAATGCTACCTAATATAAATAGATTCTAAAATAACCCTCATCGAATAATGTCGTCATTCTATCTTGAATGGCGTTTTTTATTCTATACGGTAATTAAAAAATACATATAACTTAATCAAGTCCTTGTTCTCTATCCTTAATTAATTGTTTTAACTCTACAAGGTCTTCCTTTGTTGCTAAATTACGAATAAAAGAACGTGCATAACTCCGATATTGTAGAAACTTCGCCCGTTCTTTATTTTGACTTTGCCAACGTTTATTACGTTCCGTTTGTGTACTCTTCTCTGTCATGACTTTACCAACCCAACGATCAATGTAATTATTTGAATAATTATCATAAGCATAAGTAGTTTTTCTGTTCTATTAAGTTTTTTCATAAATGTGTGTTAATATGGATACACCAAAGAAGGTCATTGCTGACCTTTCTTTGACAAGAGCCCTATTCAAGCAACTCTTTGATAAATGCGAGTAGTGAGATTCCAACTCCGACTAACGCTAATTTATCTGACCTTGACCAAGGCTCTTTTTGTTTGCGCTTGGCATGCTTAGGCTTGTATCTCATATCCTCCTCCTTTCTATATATTAATAATACTATATATAGTACAAAAAGTCAACACTTTTAGGCAAATTAGTTTAATTAAATTTATATATTCTCATTATCGATATTACCATCATACAAGTTTTCTAAAATTTTACCACTAACAGCGATAAACGTTGATATATAGCTATTTAAATTCTCTAAATTTCAAAATATATTGTTGCGATAAATTATGATATATACTTTTGTATGTAAAAACAAAAAAGCCTCACCAAGTAGAAATTAATCTACCTAGTGAGGCTTTTCTTACTGATTAAAATGGGCGTACTAATCAGCTGTTGTTTATTCAATTGCACTTAGGAGTATGCTGTGAATTTTAAGTAGTTGGGTTGCTACTAAACATATGGTAATCCTAGTTGCTTAACTCAAGTTTAAACTGGTCAAATTCGACTAGTTTAAATCTTAGTAAGCGTTGTAGCATCTAACCAAAGTGTACCATATCCGTCTGTATCAACCTTAACGCCATTTGATTCAGCATTGACTTCTAAGACCGTCCACGGCTCTGCCTTCTTGAACTTAGCATATGAGCCTACTTGTAAGACTTGGTCTTGTCCTTCAGCGGATAAAGTCCCAACAGTTACTTCATCAACAATTGCTGCTGGCACACCGTTATTTTCCCAATTAGCATCATTTCCACCAGCCAACTCATAAGAAATGAATTGCCAGAAATCATGTACCATCTTCAATTCGTCAACCCGATAAATTTGGTCAGTAAAACTAAAATTATCACCAACGTTTAATACCTGGTCTACAACCTTATTTAGTTGTGGTTGAGGACCGTTATTAATATCTGGGTTAGCTATGTCCTTACCGGCGAACTTGTGCCAGGCGTCGGCATCCATGTAGGCAATGTCTAAGTCCAGATTACCAGCGTAACCATTCAAAGCACCACTTGAACTATATTGGAACAATGCTGGTTGTCCCCAAGCTCCCCAACCGGTGTCATCAGTCCATGGGTCGCTAAGATAGCCTGTCCGGGCATAATTAGCGTATTGAGCAGCCCACAAGCCATAATCTGGCGCTACAGCCGACCAATCCATTTGATTAATCGTGCACTTTGACATGTAAATCAATGGTGCAACACCCGTTAGCTCCTTAACACGGTCTAAGAATACCTTAGCCCCATTCGAGCCAAGAGCTAATCCACCAGCCTCGAAGTCTAACACTAGCACTGCTTCACCAACATAGCCGCCAACATTATTAACAAAGAACTCTGCTTGTGCTCGTGGATCATCAGCTGTCATAAAGTGATAAACACCTAATAGTTTACTTGCTGCCTTTGCTTGTTGATAATGTTGGTCAGCTACAGGGTTAATGTAATTAAGCCCCTCCGTTGCCTTTACGATAACAAAATCTGCACCAATTACCCCTACATTTAAGTCTGCTTGATAATTTGAAATATCAATACCATTTAACATTATGCTTCCTCCTTAATAGTCTTGTTTGCCTTTAGCAATACTGCTTGAATTTGTGCATCAGAAAAGCGCCCCTGCAAATTATTTGCTGCGAGGCGCTTTTGAATAAATGTTGTGGCTAAGTTAATGTTTTCGCCAGCTTGATTATCGGCCCAAGTAATTGCTTGTTGGGCCCATGTTGCTAGCATTAACAAATTCTGATTCTTGGTATGTGCTTTAATTGCCTTTATTGCAAATAAAGCAACAGCCGTTAGCATTCCGCTGTTATATAGAAAGAATAATATATCAGTTAGATTATTTTTCACTTTCAGTCTCCTTAAATTCTAGTGCATAAATACGCTTCTCATGATTATCCAATCGCTCATCAGTAGTATGTTCAAGTTGCTCAAATTTACCGCTTAATCTATCC
>NZ_DF820487.1 GCF_000691805.2 Weissella oryzae SG25
GGATAGATTAAGCGGTAAATTTGAGCAACTTGAACATACTACTGATGAGCGATTGGATAATCATGAGAAGCGTATTTATGCACTAGAATTTAAGGAAGGTGAACATGAATAAAATTGAATTTGCATCAGTCGCTACAACAGTTCTTACTGCATTAGCGACTTTTTATTTAGCCGTTGCTAAGATTTGGAATTTACCGTTTGGTGAAGAAGTGTCAAACACTATTTACGCAGTTGTGGCAATGATTGCATCTATTTTGGGTGGTTCAACCATTGGTAAAATTTCAAAGCGGAATCAAGATAAGGAGAAAGCAAGTGAATAAATTTAAAATTTTGGCTGTTGCGACTGCAACGGCCTTTTTGTTTGCAGGTGGAATGGCTGTTACTAATGATTCGGTTCATGCGGATAGTTACGGTACAGATGTAAGCAGCCACCAAGGTAATTATTTAGCTGATAACTGGGACTTTGCTATTGTGAAGTCTACAGAAGGAACAAGTTACACAAATCCATATATGTATAGTCAATCTCTTGAGACTCAACAAAAAGGAAAACATTTAGGCTATTACCATTACCTACGGTCTGATACCGATGTGATCGCACAAGCTCATTACTTTGTTAATTCACTGAGTGCAGCGGATATTGCAAATCCTGATGTAACCTTGTGGTTAGACTTTGAAGAGGGAGCAGTTGACGGTAATCACTTCACAGGAAACGAGCCAAAGCAATTCATGGACGAGGTACAACAACTTACAGGCAAAAAGGTTGGTATCTATACTAGTTACTTCTTTGCTAAGGGAGCAAATGGCCGGTTTGACTGGTCAGATATTGCAGACCATCCACTTTGGGTAGCCTTTTATCCGTATATGGGGAACACAACATTGACTCCTGAAATTAAGGAATGGGCTGAAAATCAAATGTTAAACATTCCTTGGTGGAATAAAGTAAGCTTTTACCAATATGGAGATGGTGGCGGTTATGATTGGGACTACTTATATGGCAATTGGTCGGAATTAACAGGCTCAACCGGCAATGGAGCTAACGATAATAGTTCAATTACTCAACCAAACACAAACAAAACTGATACGGTTTCATTGGACGGTGTATATGTAGTTGATTCATGGAAGACCTACAACAGTGCTTGGTACGCCCGTAATGATGATATGAGTATTCCAGTAGCCGACTATAACAACGACATTCCAGTTCAAAGTATGACGTTAACTGACCGCTATGGTAATGCATTGAGCAATCAAGTAGCACAAGGTAACAACGGACTAATGGAGTACTTTACGTTGAATGATAACTATAAGGTGCTTAGCCGTGTAGGTAATTCAATTGAGATTGAAATGAACGGTGAACCGGTTTGGTTGAAGCTTGCGTATGTTAAGTAGTAGAATTTAATTGTAAAAAAAGAAAGGATAATCCTTCTTTCGATTTCATATTAAAGCCTCACTAGGTAGATTAATTTCTACTTAGTGAGGCTTTTTTATTTTTATTCTAAAATAATTTTCGAAACTTCTTTTTTAACCAAGTTAGCAGCATTTTTAAATTTGTTATTACTATCAGTAGTTTTTGATTTTAAAGCTGTGCTGCGTTCAAAATGGAATCCTTCTGGCTTAATCCCTGGATGGTAAAAAAGTACAAACGGAATTATGGCTATAATAGTCCCCAAAAGGATATTAGATGAAATAAATTTAAACTGCTTCATTATAAAAAGGTCCTCACAAACAATTCTCTCTCAAATAAATATTATATTTAGATAATATAATTGAACTTAATTGATATTGTTTGAATTCAACATGAAGTTTTTATGAATTAGAAATTCTAATAAAATTCATAAAAAAACGCCATTCAAGATAGAATGACGACATTATTCGATGAGGGTTATTTTATAAACTACACATATAATGGGTAGAGTTTGAATTTTTAATATGTTTCATATGTTTTCTTACTTACAAAAAGTAGTGAGTCCCGTAGTGAGTCCTTTGCATAATACAACGGATTTCGATGTTGATATATCGGCGTTTAGAGGTACAAAGATGTGTTGCCGCAGAACGCAACCCAATCGATGTATTGGAGATTATTGCCCGGGTCAAAAACATAGTACCGGATGTAACTTTGGACTTTTATGGCTATGCTTCACCAGTCGAAGTTCAAAAGGAAGTCGAAGAGCGGGTTAAAGCCCTCGGTCTTGAAGAAGTTGTTACCTTCAAGGGGTATCAAACTGATGATGTCTTGGGACCAGCTTTGGATCAAGCTAAGGCCTTGCTTTCAGTTTCAAAGGGTGAAGGCTTTGGGATGCACATTCTTGAGGCCATGTCCCACGGTGTCCCAGTGGTGGCCTATAAGGTTAAATATGGGGTAAACGAGCTAGTCCAAGCAGGCGTTAGCGGTAAAGTTGTCCCATATGCCGCTGTAGATACGGCCGTTAAAGCCTTAGTGGAAGTTTTGCAGGGCAATTTAGAACAATCAACCTATGATTACGCGCAAAACTTTAACCAAGCAGCGGCTTGGCAACAGTGGTTAAATACAAAGCAAATGATTAATAACATTTTTGCGAAGGAGAACTAGAAATGCTATTTTTTCTAAATTCAAGTTTTAATGAGAAGAACTCAGGAATTGAACATGCGCAACTAAAGCGGGCGCAACTTTTCCGGGCGCACCAAGAACCTTTTAAGTTGGTCTTTCGTGAGTGGAATCCAAATCTGCACCATTTCTTAAATGATAATGGGGTCAGTGACGATGAAACCTTGGCGATGTTTGATTACTTCCAAAAGGCGACTGCCGTTGAGGAAAAGGTAATTCAAGTTGAAGATCTCGATTTTGGGGTTGATAATTTATCATATCAACTAGAAGATCAATATTCACGCTTCTTAGTTTTCCGTGAGCAACAATTGATTGCCCGGGTACGGTTCATGGCCAATGACCCAATTCGCCGGGTAAGTGCAGTCGAGTTATTTGATGCTTATGGTAACCTATACTGTGTTGATTTCTATGATTCACGTGGTTTTTTGAGCCTATCACAGTGGTATACGCCTGATAACAAGATTGGTACAGAAGTTTGGTACGATACGGCGGGGCGCGTGGTTTTGGAAACCTTTAACTGCCTTGATGCCAATAACACCTTGCAAAAGACCGGTTGGCGGTTGATTGAACCAGACGGTGGTATCTATGTTTTCTCAAATATTGATGAATTAACTTTGCATTTCTACAATGCCATTAATGAGGATTACTGGAATGCAGAGAGTGCCAATATCTTTATCATTGACCGGACTCACGTTGGTGATTGGGCGCTCCGGCATCTAACCCGACCAGCTTATACAGTTTTGCATTTGCATAATTCACATGCGGGTGATGCGCAGGACACAATGAACTCAGTGCTAAATAATTTCTATGAGTACGGGCTTACGAATGCCAATGCTTATGATGCGATTATCTCAGCAACTAAGAAGCAAACCGCTGATGTAAAAAAGCGCTTTGAGCCTAAGTGCAAGTTGTATACAATCTCCGTTGGAGTGGTGCCAGATGACGTCATTAACGAACCACGGGTTAAGATGAGTGATCGAAAGCCACATTCAGTTGCCGTTACCATGCGAATTGCCCATGACAAGCGGGTTCACCACATGATGGAAGCAATTGCGATTGCCCGGCAGACGGTTCCAGACATTACCCTGGACTACTTTGGGTATGTTGACCATAGCAATGAAGATGCAGCCCAGAAGGCAATTGATGAGGTAGCTAGTCGCTATCCAGATTTGAAGACCTGGGCAACGGGACACGAGTACGCGGATGCAGCCGGAGTGGCTGAAGCGCAACGAACCCATCAAGTTTATCTTTTGGCTTCAATGATGGAAGGCTTTAATTTGGCCATGATGGAAGCTTATGCACACGGTATGGTTGGTGTGACTTATGACGTCAATTATGGGCCAAATGAGTTAACTGTTGACGGCAAGAATGGGTACATTGTACCCTTCGAAGACATTAATGCGATGGCTGAAAAGTTGGTTGAACTATTTACCGATGATGCGAAGTTGCAAAAAATGTCAGACGCCTCGTATGAACTCTCAAAGCGTTTCTCTGAAGAAGCTGTTTGGGAAGAGTGGACGAAGTTGTTGAAAGACGCTAAGCGTAAGAAGTTGGTTTACCGTGAGCCAGTTAATACTGGTTTGATACAAGGATAGAAAAATTAAAATCGTTGGCTATTTAGCTAACGATTTTTTTAACCAACTTATTTATTAGTTGATAAATCCCTTTTGTTGATTAGGGCGGCTTTTAGTTCATATGGTATAATAAAAGCAAATTTATCTGAAATGGAGACACGTTAATGCCTTGGAAAGATGTTTATCAAGCATGGCTAGATGAGCCAAAGATGCCCAGTGCTCTAGCAGCTGAGTTACGTTCAATGGATGCAGCAACCCAAGAGGATGCTTTTTACCAACCACTATCATTTGGAACTGCTGGGATGCGGGGCCTATTAGGGGCTGGAATTAACCGGATGAATATTTTTACGGTACGTCAAGCTACAGAGGGTCTTGCACGGTTGATGGACTTGCAAGCAGCCGATGTTAAGACACGAGGCGTTGTGATTTCTTATGACTCACGGCATTTCTCACAAGATTTTGCTTATGAAGCAGCGGGGGTTTTGGCAGCACATGGCATTAAGGCTTATGTTTTTGAAAGCCTACGGCCAACGCCAGAGTTGTCATTTGCGGTGCGTTACTTGCATACTTATGCCGGAATTATGATTACAGCTTCACACAACCCTAAAGAATACAATGGTTACAAGATTTATGGTGAAGATGGTGGGCAAATGCCACCTAAAGAATCAGATATTGTAACAGCTTCAATCCGTGAAGCTGACATGTTTAATGTCAAAGCTGAATCAATTGAAGCGATGAAGGCAGCAAACTTGCTTGAAGTTATTGGTGATGCGGTTGATCAAGCCTATTTGGCCGAAATTAAGACCGTAACAATTAATCAAGCATTGATTGATACTGTTGGTAAGGATATGAAGTTGGTTTATTCACCACTGCATGGTACTGGTGCGAAGATTGCTGGTGCTGCCTTGCATAATGCCGGTTTTGAACAAGTTACGATTGTTCCTGAGCAAGCAGAACCAGATGGTGATTTTCCAACGGTCAAGCTACCAAATCCTGAAGACCATGCTGCTTTGGCAATGGGAATTGATTTAGCCAAGCGCGAAGGTGCTGATGTTGTTATTGCGGTTGACCCAGATGCCGATCGAATGGGAACAGCTGTTCGGATGCCAACTGGTGACTATCAGTTGTTGACTGGAAATCAAATTGGTGCAATTTTGCTTAACTATATTTTGACTGCTAAGCAAGCTGATCACACTTTGCCCACTAATGGTGCCTTAGTGAAGTCAATCGTGTCATCAGAATTTGCAACTGCGATTGCAGCTAACCTTGGTGTGACGACTGTCAATGTTTTGACTGGATTTAAATACATTGCTGAGCAAATTCAACACTATGAGGATACTAATGAACATACCTTCCTCTTCGGTTTTGAGGAGTCATATGGTTATTTGGTCAAAGGCTTTGTTCGCGACAAGGATTCAGTCCAAGTAACTGTCTTATTGGCTGAAGTTGCTGCTTACTATAAGTCACTTGGTATGACTCTTTATGATGGCCTCCAAGAACTCTTTGAAAAGTATGGCTACTATGTTGAAAAGACTAATTCATTGACCTTTGCTGGTATTGATGGTGCCGACAAGATTGCTGAACTAATGGCTAAGTTTAGGACAAATATGCCAACTGAATTTGGTGGCGTTGCAGTTGTAAAGTTGGAAGACTTTGCTAGTCAGCTTGAAATTGACTTAACTAATCAAGCAGAGCAGCCATTGATCTTGCCTAAGGCGAATGTGCTTAAGTATTGGTTGAGTGATGGTTCATGGGTTGCCGTTCGGCCTTCAGGAACTGAGCCTAAGATTAAATTCTATATTGGAACTAAGGGTGAAAGCGCCCTTGCTGCTGATGAAGAATTAGCTGCAATCGAAGCTTCAATTAATGCTTATCTATAAGCTGTAATCGTCAATTAAAAAAGAGCGGGATATTAGTTTGTCCGGCTCTTTTTACTTAGTGCTAATTTTATTCAAAGTCAGATAGGGAGATAAAGCGGATGGGTTATCAATTTTTACAACCTTTTACGTTGGCAAATGGCCGTCAAGTTAAAAATCATATTATTATGCCACCAACAACATTGCGTTCATCCTTTGCAACGGGGGAAGTGACCGAGGCAGAACTACGGTATTATCAACTACGGTCGGCTGGCCCGGGCATGGTAATTACGGAAATGGCTTATGTTTCAGCACCAGCACAAAGTTATACGGGGCAAATTGGGGCGGACAGTGATGATAAAATTCCCGGTCTAAAGCGCTTAGCACAAACCATTCAAAATCAAGGTGCACTGGCAATTTTACAGCTATCATTTGGTGGTCGGATTGCTGACCCAGCTGCGGTTCCGCATGAGGATGTTCTTGGCCCATCCAATCTTGTTAGTCACCAAGCTGGTATGGCGGTACCGCGGGCAATGACGGAAAATGAAATTTTGGATAGTATCCTTGCCTTTGGACAGGCAACTCGCCGGGCGTATGAGGCGGGTTTTGATGGTGTCGAAATTCATGGTGCCAATATGTATTTATTGCAACAATTCTTCTCAGCGCATGCAAATGACCGTGATGATGAATGGGGTGGGGATGAAAATGCCCGGATGCGCTATGGATTAGCGGTGTTAGATGAAGTAATTAAGATTCGTAATCAGTATGCGGATACAGATTTTATTATTGGTTATCGTCAATCACCAGAGGAATCAACGCCGGTTGGTATCCGGCATCCAGCAGCTTTGCGGATGGCACAAGAAATAATCAAACGTCCGATTGCCTATTTCCACTTGTCCCTCAAAGATGCCTTTCAAAGCCCCTTCATGGACCGCGAAGACTCGGAACCACTGTATGCTAAATATCTACATTTGTTAGGCGATATTCCGCTGATTGTTGCGGGACTTTTGCGGACACCAGCCCAGGTTGAACAGCTAGTAACTGCTGGGGTGGCTGGTGCTGCACTGGGTCGTGAATTAATTGTTGAACCTAATTGGGTACAAAAAGTTGTGACTGCTGACGAAAAGGGGCTTCATTATGCTTTGTCACCAAGTGATATGAATTTATTAGCGATTCCAGCTCCTTTGCAAGAGTGGTTGTTGACCCGTTTTAAAAAAGGCTTAGTGGTATCAACGGATGCGGCCTTTAATCTTGAAGAACCTTGGAAATATTATCGAGAATAAAAATACGAATTTAGGAATATCACCGAAAGTGCCTAAAATTCTGTTATGATTTATAGTAAGACATTTGAAGGGAGTAATTTATGACTATTCTAATTATCGTAGCAATTGTAATCGTTTTAGCCGTCTTATGGGTTTCAATCTATAACGGGCTTGTAAAATCACGTATGTATACCACTGAGGCATGGAGCCAAATTGATGTACAATTGAAGCGTCGAAATGATTTAATTCCAAACTTGTTAGAAACCGTGAAGGGCTATGCGCGTTTTGAACAAGGAACTTTGGAAAAAGTTATTGGTTTACGTAACCAATTGATGAACGTACCAACTGGTGCTGATCCTAAGCAAACGATGGAGATTTCTGACCAACTAACAGCTGGTTTAAAGTCAATTTTTGCAGTCGGTGAAGCCTATCCAGATTTGAAGGCTTCAAATCAATACAATAAGTTGATGGAAGAGCTATCTAATACTGAAAACAAAATTGCCTACTCACGCCAACTATTCAACACGGCAACGGCCAATTACAATATGAAGTTGCAGAGTTTTCCAACAAATATTGTGGCCGGTGTGCACGGCTTCAAGCCTAGTGAGTTCTTGACTACACCAGCTGAAGAAAAAGCAGTGCCTGATATTTCTTTTAATGATGAGGGTATGTAAAGGATTGGAGGGAAGCAATGTTATTTGAGCAGATTGCGCGCAACAAACGTAAAACTGTCCTACTTTTCTTTGGTTTCTTCTTATTCGTTGCTTTAGTTGGTGCTGCTTTAGGTTATTTCATCTGGCGTTCAGCGCAAACCGGGGTTATTATCGCTCTAATCATTGGCTTAGTGTATGCGGGCTATATGTTTAGTCAGTCGACCGAGGTCGTCATGGCGATGAACCATGCCAAAGAAATTACTAGTGCTGAGCAAGCACCAGAATTATGGCATATTGTAGAAGACATGGCTTTGGTTGCACAGGTGCCAATGCCGCGGGTTTTTATCATTGATGATGCCAGCCCAAATGCCTTTGCGACGGGGAATAACCCACAACACGCAGCGGTAGCGGCCACTGCTGGGATAATTCAACGCTTGAATCGGGCTGAATTAGAAGCGGTGATGGCCCATGAAATGACTCACGTAAGAAACTATGATATTCGCTTACAGACTTTAGCGGTTGCTTTATCATCAGCGATTGCTTTGCTGGCTAATTTGGGTACTAATTTTTGGTTCTTTGGTGGTTCGAATCGCGATAATCGCAATAATGGTAATAACATTGTTGCTTTAGTGTTTTCGCTACTAGTTCTAGTTTTAGCACCTTTAGCAGCAACAATGGTCCAAATGGCGATTTCAAGAAATCGTGAGTATTTGGCTGACGCGGGTGCAGTTGAGTTGACACGTAACCCAGAAGCAATGATTAGTGCTTTAGAAAAAATTTCGACCAGTGAGCCGATGGATGAAGAAAATGTTGCGCCAGCTAGTGCTGCCTTATACATTTCTAATCCTTTGGCTAGCGAGAAAAAGATGGCTTCGCTATTCGATAGTCATCCGCCAATTGATAAAAGAATTGAAGCAATTCGTAAGCTTTAAACTTAAAAGTTTGTACAAATATTTATGATCCTGGATTGTAATATATTTGTACAAACTTTTTTAGTTAATTTACGATTTGCAAGGTGTTATACTTGACTACATGAGAAAAAGTAGTAAAGGGGATTGGCTATGGACTATATTGTGCGCTTCTTAAAGCGCGATGACGTACAACTATATGCGACGCTGTTTTTTTTAATCGCATTGATTTTTATTTTTCATGAGATGATTTCAATGATTTTATTGTTGATTATCTTTTCATACTTAGCGATTCAAGCTAGTGACCAAATTACTAAAAAAACTGGTTTACCTTATCCATTAGCGGTAATTGCGACCTACTTATTGGTCTTAGGCCTATTAATCTTAGCAATCGATTATATTTTCCCGGTACTTTATAATCAAGCAATTTTAATTCCCAATGCGATAGCTAAGGGATTGCGAGAGTATCCGGTTTTGGCAGATTATGCAACCGATTTAGCAAAAAAGTTAGACATAGTCAAAGAAGTTAGCTCTAATTGGCAGACCTGGGCAAGTCAATTGCTCCACACAGTTGGAGTGCTTAGCAATGTGACCTTAATGGTGTTATTATCAGTCTTTATGTCCTTTATTTTTGCTCTAACACGGTTTAGAATCGATAAGTTTGGCCGTCAGTTTTTAACTTCAAACCATCCTAAATTGTTTAAAAATATCTATTTTCTGACATCAAAGTTCATTGCACATCTTGGAGCAGTTGTTGAGGTCCAATTAAAAATTACAATAATTAATACGATTTTAACGGTGATTGGCTTACTCTTTATTGGGCTACCTAGTCCTTTTGTTATGGGAGTAATTGTCTTTATCCTAGGTTTTGTGCCAGTTGCTGGTGTATTGATCTCAATTATTCCATTATCAATGATGGCCTTTGTAACAGGGGGCGTTTGGATGTTTGTTGAGGTTTTGATTTTAATTATCCTCATTCATTCATTTGAATCATATTTCTTGCATCCTCGTTTAATGGCCGGTCGTACGCACTTACCAATTTTTGTAACCTTTGTAACCTTAATTGTGATGGAGCGATTGCTTGGGGCCTGGGGCTTGATTGTCGGTGTGCCGATAGTATCTTATTTCCTTGATATTTTAGGGGTGCAAGCGATGCGGGTTCGGGTCAACCAACCAAATAATAACTAAGTGAGGTCGGGCAAGATGCAAGTAGAGCAGTATCCATTTTTAAGCGGGCAAATCACTTTGTTTTATTCAAAACAAGGCCTAAAATTTGTTAGTCTAGCCGCAGAACCTTTACTTGAATATACAAATTGGTTTGAGCCAGCTACTTTTACCTTTGCAACGGAAGTACAGTATGCAAAATTAGTGCAAGCATACTTAAATCATCAAGCCTTACCTGATTTTACAGTCGATTGGCAGGGTACCAAGCTACAAGAAGCAGTTTGGCAGTATTTAAGAAGGGCACCTTCAAATAAAACCCTGACCTATTCACAATTAGCGACAGCACTAGGTTATCCGCAGGCAGTTAGAGCGGTAGCTTCAGCAGTTGGTAAAAATCCAATCCTAGTCTTATTGGCTTGTCATCGCATCTTGCTTAAGGATGGCAGTATCGGTCAATACCGCGCCGGCGTGACTTGGAAGCGTGAGTTGTTAGCCTTTGAGGGCTTAATTTAAGTTATGAAAAAAACCACCATTTTAAATGGTGGTTTTTGTTTGCCTTAGTGACCAATGAATAGCATCGAAAAGAGCGATATATACATTAAAGTTGCGCCTCCAAGGACAAAGAGGTGCCAAAAGACATGCCCCATGGGAATTTTAGGAAAGAGATAAACCATGGCACCTAAAGAGTAAGTGACCCCACCAGCTAGGAGGGTATTAAAGGCGAAGGGGGTCAGCGTTTGATGTAATTGAGGGAAAGCCATCACAATTAGCCATCCCATGATTAGATAGATACCAGTAGAAAGCCAAGGCCAGCGCCCCAAAAAGCGTAAGTCATAGATGATACCGGCTACACTTAGGAAGGCGATTATGCCCCAAATTGTCCAGCCAACTACTTTTGGCATGAAGAGCCAAGTATAGGGGGTATAAGAACCTAAGATAACTAGGTAAATACCTGAATGGTCAAGAAATTGGAAGATTTTTACGGCACGTGTAAAGATGAGTGCATGGAATAGCGTTGAGGCTAACAAAAAAATGATAATTGAGGCAGCATAGATACTAAGTGCGGTGATTGTTAAGGGACTTTGTTTGGTGATAACAGCTAAGACTAACATCAAAGTAGCTGCTGAAACGGCAACTAAAGCACCAAGGCCATGGGTGACACTGTTTAAAATTTCATAGATAATTTGGTAGGTTCGGCTAGACCGAAAATTACTTTTAGGCATAATCACAATTAAACACCTCCGTCATTTTTAAATATCATAACGCTATCTACTAGTTTTGTAAACTAGTAGATAGCGTATTATAAAACCAAAAAAGGCGCTTAGGCCTATTGCATTTAATTATATTTAACCGTAAAATTATGACATGGCATTGCATTAGAGAGTATCTATAAAGACGACTTTAGCGAGTACATGGTTGGTGAGAATGTATGCGGCTTTATTTGAGAAGGTAGCTAATGGGCTGTGTTGGTGAATTAAGTGAGTAGCCACACCGTGTAAAACGCGTTAAGTTTTTAATGAGATGGGGCTTTGACCTCAATTCAGGTGGTACCGCGAGTTAATTAGTCGCCCTGTTTATCTATGAATATAGATGAACGGGGCTTTTTATTTGTTTTAGTGGAAATGAGGATAATATGCGCGAAATAGAAATGCCGGGAAAGTATAATCCAGCGGCGGTTGAAGCAGGTCGCTATGATAAGTGGGTGCAAGAGGGACGTTTTAAGCCATCAGGTAATGCTAAGGCACGGCCTTATTCAATTGTAATTCCACCACCAAACGTTACTGGTAAGCTGCACTTAGGGCATGCTTGGGATACAACTTTGCAAGATATGCTAATTCGTCAAAAGCGGATGCAGGGCTTTGATACAGTTTGGGTACCTGGAATGGACCATGCTGGAATTGCAACTCAAGCTAAAGTTGAGCAACGTTTGGCTGAAGAAGGTGTATCACGTTATGATTTAGGTCGAGAAAAATTTGTTGAGCAAGTTTGGGACTGGAAGAATGAATACGCAAGTACCATTAAAGCGCAATGGGGAAAGCTTGGCTTGTCATTAGACTATGACCGCGAACGCTTTACGCTTGATGAAGGTTTATCTGAGGCGGTGCGTAAGGTCTTTGTGACCCTGTATCAAAAAGATTTAATTTATCGTGGTGAGTACATCATTAATTGGGACCCGAAGGCGCGTACCGCTTTATCTGACATCGAGGTTATTTATAAGGATGTTGAAGGAGCCTTTTACCATGTTAAGTATCCATTTACCGATGGTACGACTTTGGATGGTAAAGACTACATTGAAATTGCAACAACACGTCCAGAAACCATGTTTGGTGATGTTGCCGTGGCCGTAAACCCAAACGACCCCCGTTATCAAAGTATTATTGGTAAGACGATTAAGGTGCCCTTGGTTGAACGTGAGATTCCGGTGATTGCTGATGAGTATGTCGAGATGGACTTTGGAACTGGCATGGTTAAGATAACACCAGCACATGATCCAAATGATTTTGAAGTTGGTAATCGGCATAACCTTGAGCGTATCAACACCATGAACGAAGATGGCTCAATGAATGAGCGTGCTGGTAAGTATGTTGGTATGGATCGGGATGATGCACGTAAAGCCATTGTCGCTGATTTAACTGATGCTGGTTGGATGCTTGAGGTAGAACCTTATACCCATTCAGTTGGTCATTCAGAACGTACGGGTGTTGTGGTTGAAGCCCGGCTATCAACCCAGTGGTTTGTAAAGATGAAGCCATTGGCTGAGCAAGCTTTGGCCATGCAGGCTTCAGAAGACCGGGTTGATTTTTATCCACCACGGTTTGAAGATACCTTTACTCGTTGGATGGATAACATTCATGATTGGGTTATTTCACGGCAACTTTGGTGGGGTCACCAGATTCCAGCCTGGTATCATAAGACAACTGGTGAAATGTATGTCGGTATGGAAGCACCAAGTGACCCTGAAAATTGGACGCAAGACTCTGATGTCCTAGATACTTGGTTCTCATCAGCCCTTTGGCCTTTTACTACCATGGGTTGGCCCGATGAAAATTCAGCTGACTACCAACGCTATTTCCCAACCAACACATTGGTAACGGGTTATGACATTATCTTCTTCTGGGTGGCCCGGATGATGTTCCAATCAAAGGAATTTACTGGTCGCCGTCCCTTTAAGAATGTTTTGATTCATGGTTTAATTCGTGATGAAGAAGGCCGTAAGATGTCAAAGTCATTGGGAAATGGAATTGACCCAATGGACGTGATTGAGAAATACGGGGCTGACGCCTTGCGCTGGTTCTTGGCTACTGGTTCAACGCCGGGGCTAGATGTGCGTTTCTCTTATACAAAGATGGACGCAGCTTGGAACTTTATCAATAAAATCTGGAACGCTTCACGTTATGTCATTATGAATTTGACGGATACAACGAGCAGCGCCCAACCAGAATTGGCTAACTTATCATTGGCCGATAAGTGGATTTTGTCACGTTTGACGGCAACAATTGATTCAGTTGAGAAAAACTTTGATAAGTTTGAATTTGGTGAAGCCGGACGTGCACTTTATAATTTCATCTGGAATGATTTTGCTGACTGGTACATCGAGATGACTAAGGAAACCTTGAATGGTGATAATGAGGCCGCTAAAGCAGTTGTGCAAAATGTCTTAGCTTACGTCTTGGATCAAACGCTCCGCCTTTTGCACCCAATTATGCCGTTCGTGACCGAAGAAATTTGGCTTACTATGCCGCATGAAGGTGATTCTTTGGTTAGTGCCGCTTACCCAGTTGTCAATGAAGCTTATCGTAATCCAGCCGCCGAGGCAGATTTCCAAAGCCTAATCGACTTAATCAAAGCAGTGCGGACAATTCGGACGGAAGCCAATGCACCAATGTCAACGGCAATTGATGTGATGATTAAGACTGATGATGCAAAGCTACAAGCAATCTTCAATGCCAACGCTGACTATATCAACCGGTTTGTTAAGCCAAAGCAGTTGTTAATTGGTGCGGATATCGTTGCACCTAAGTTAGCAATGACTCAAGTGATTTCTGGGGCGGAGGTAATTGTGCCTTTGGCTGAGTTGATTGATTTAGATGAAGAAATCGTTCGCTTACAAGGTGAAATTAAGAAGTTTGCGGGTGAAGTTAAGCGTGGTCAGGGCAAGCTTGGCAATGAAAAGTTTGTTAATAACGCGCCAGCAGCTGTGGTTGCTGAAGAAAAAACGAAGCTAGCTGACTGGGAAGCTAAATTAGCAGCAACTGAGGCTCGTTTAGCAGAATTAAAAGCAGCTAAGTAGTTAGTGGCAAATATTGTGAATTAAAAAAAAGCTACGCTAGGTTTAAAATATGACTTAGCGTAGCTTTTATTTGGCTAAAGTTTGATGGAGTTGGTCAGGTTGAAAGCCTTTTACTTGGCTGCTAAAACCCGTATAATTACTTAAGGAATACTTACTAGGAGGCGTTAGAATGGTCGCACGGGGAGAAACTTTTACAAATGAGCAGTTTGGGCAGTTAATTGCGCAAAATACACCGATTAAAGAAGCAAACGCGAAATGGGTTAAAGATACCTTATTAAAGACCTATCGTTTGTTGCCAGATCAAGGCCATAAGTGGTCGCAAAAAAGAATTGAGCGCTTCTTATTTGAATTGGCCTTTGTAAAGCCAGAAGAGATTGATTGGACGTTAAAATAATGATTAAAACCTATGCGGAAGCAATTAATTTTATCCATGGACGTAGTAAGTGGAAGAAGACCCCAAGTTTTCAAAGAATTGAGACGTTGCTTGCCCGCTTAGGTAATCCGCACCTACAAGCACAATATGTGCATATAACTGGTACAAATGGTAAGGGCTCAACGAGTAAGATGCTAGCGCAAATATTGCGGCAGGCAAATTTATCGGTGGGCCTTTTCACATCACCATATATTATGCGCTTTAATGAGCGAATCCAAGACGATGCCGGACCAATTAGGGATGAACGTTTGTTAGCATTGATGCAAGAAATTGCCCCAGTGGTCAGCCAGCTTGATCAAGAAGGTGTTGATGCGGGACCAACCGAGTTTGAAACACTAACCGCCTTAATGTTTCTATATTTTGCGCGCTATCCGGTTGACGTAGTGATTTTAGAAGTTGGGATTGGTGGTTTGTGGGACACAACAAATGTTGTTCCAGCCAGCAACAAATTGGCTACTGCAATTACTTCAATTAGTTATGACCATCAGAAAATACTAGGCAAGACTTTGGCGGAAATTACCACGCAAAAGGTTGGGATTTTACGGCGAGGTGTGCCGCTTGTCTTAGGGACTTTACCAGCTGAAGCCCAGAGTGTTGTGAATTTAGCCATTGAGAAACTTAATTTGGAAGCTGCGTGGTTGGGTCACGATTTCTTTAGTCGCCAGGTGGGTCAAGAACATGGGCAGCAGTTAATTGATTTTCAAGGTCGTAATCATTTTAGACTGTTACCGTTAAATCTACAGGGAAGCTTTCAAGTAGCAAATGCCGGCGTTGCCCTGCGACTTGCTGAAATTGTATTAGCCAAATATAAACTTGAATTAACTGAGAACCAAGTAATCAATGCCTTGAGCACAGTTAGTTGGCCAGCCCGGTTTGAAACACTAAAAAAACAACCCCAATTAATTATTGATGGGGCCCACAATGTAGCCGGGGTCGAACAATTAGCACAGACAATTAGAGAAAATTTCGCTGAGCAGCCGATTCAGGTAATTTTTGGCGCCTTAACGGATAAAGAGTATCGAGCAATGTTACAAATTTTAGTTAAGTTACCGCAAGTTCAGTTAGCGGTAGCAGAATTTCAAGCACCAGGGAGCCGCCAAGCGGTTAGTGCACCAAAATTAGATGACGATGCAGCTTTAGCAAATATTCTAGTTTACCCGGATTGGCGGACGGCGCTGGCGGCAACTAAACCCGACCAGCCAACAATTATTACGGGTTCGCTATATTTTGTCTCCGAAGTACGAGCTGGTGTATTTATCGGCTGATTGGTAGTTTTTCGTGTTATACTGGTGGGGCATGGACGTCGCAAAGTCCAATATAAGGAGAAATTTATGAAGAGCAAAGCCCCCGTTATTAAGAATCAAGAATTCGAGGCAGAAGTTGTCGACTTAACCTATCAAGGTTTAGGTGTTGTAAAATTTGAAGATTTTCCAATCTTTGTAGTCAACGCAATTCCTGGTGAAGTGGTTAAAGTTGGGATTACCAAAGTACAAAAGAATTTTGCTTTTGGTCGCGTGATTAAGCGTTTGAAAGATTCGCCTAATCGTAATCATGATGTTGACCAAGATGCAATTATCACGGGAATTGCCCCCTTGGCAAACCTAAAGTACGATGCACAACTAGAGTACAAGCAGAATCAAATTGCTGAATTATTCAAAAAGCAGCACGTTGAGGCTGAAATTGCGCCAACAATCGGCATGGACAATCCGGTCGGCTATCGTAATAAGGCCCAAATTCCAGTGCGTGAAGTGAAGGGTGAATTGACAACTGGTTTTTACCGCCGTAATTCACACAACCTTGTCCCAATTGAAGATTATTATATTCAAGATCCTGAGATTGATAAGGCAATCATCGTCGTACGTGATATTTTGCGAAAGTACCATGTGCCAGCCTATGATGAGTTTAAGCACCAAGGCGTAATCCGGACAGTAATGGTACGACGTGGTTATTATAGCCATGAAATGATGGTTGTTTTGGTCACCCGTACCAAGAAGCTACAGTTGGTTGACGAAATTGTTCGTGAAATCACTGATGCACTCCCAGAGGTTAAGTCAATTATCCAAAATATCAACCCAGCTAAGACGAATGTCATCATGGGAACTGAAAATAATGTTTTGTGGGGTAATAAGACCATCAAGGATACGCTCTTTGGTAAGCAGTTCGAGATTGGCCCACTATCATTCTATCAAGTTAACCCACAGACAACGGAGCAACTATATAAGTTAGCTGCTCAAAAGGCTGAGTTAAAGGCTGATGATTTGGTAATCGATGCTTATTCTGGAATTGGTACGATTTCTTTGACGATTGCTGAACAGGTTCGCGAAGTGCTCGGTGTGGAAATTATCGAAGGTGCCGTTGAAGATGCTAAGCGTAATGCAAAGCTAAACGGTATCAAAAATGTGCGCTTTACCTTAGGGAAGGCCGAAGAGCAAATGGTCGCTTGGCAAGAAGCCGAAGTGCAACCGGATGTGATTTTCGTTGATCCACCACGTAAGGGGTTGACCCCAGAACTAATTGATGCCGCAACTGCGATGGCACCAGCAAAGTTGGTTTATATTAGCTGTAATCCAGCAACTTTGGTTCGGGATGCAGCCCAAATTATTGAAAATGGTTATCATATAAAGGGTGAGGTTCAACCAGTGGACCAATTCCCACAAACAACCCATATTGAATCAGTGACGGTGTTTGAAAAGAATGCCTAAGAGGAGGTTCTACATGACTTTGAAACTTGGCATAATTGGCACAAATTGGATTACTAAGATGTTTGTTGAAGCCGCGTATCTTTCTGGTGAATATGAACTAAAGTCGGTTTATTCGCGACATTTTGAGACGGGTAAGGCCTTTGCTGATGATTTTGTTGGTGAAACAGCGGTCTTCACAGATTTGAATGATATGTTGACGAGCGGGATTGATGTTGTTTATATTGCATCACCAAATAGTTTACATTTTTTGCAAGCAGCCATCGCAATTCGCAATGGGGTGCACATCATTGTTGAGAAATCAGCCTTTGCAAACACAAACGAGTTTGAAAAAATATATGCCTTATTACGTGAAAACCCAAAGGTGCGTTTCTTTGAAGCAGCCCGGCACATTCATCAGGCTAATTTTAAAGTTATTGAAGAACAAATTGCGCAGATGGCGCATATTTCTGGTGCAACCTTCGTATATGAGAAGTATTCATCACGTTTTGATGCCTACTTAGCTGGTGAAGAGCCCAATGTATTAAACCCTAAGTTTGCAGCGGGTGCTTTGACTGATTTGGGTGTTTATCCACTCTATGCAGCAATTAAGTTATTTGGGCTACCACAAAGTCAGCACTACTTTGCAACGCGGTTGCGTAATGGTGGGGATGGACGTGGTGTTGCAATTTTACGTTACGCAGACTTTGACGTAACTTTGATTTTTGGTAAGCAAGCGAATTCATATTTGCATTCAGAAATTCTAGGGTTACGTGATACAATTTTGATTTCTAATATCGCTGAGTTAGAAGAAGTCAAATACAACGATGGACAAGGTCAGGAGCAAGTGATTTCAGGCTTGGCACCGGCTAATCCAATGGTTCAAGAAGCCCAAGTTTTTGCTGATATGATAAATCATCCAGTTGAAACCAAGGCAGAGTACGAAGACTTACTAATGTTGAGTCAGCGCGTTAATTTGGTGTTAACTGCTTTGCGGGCTGATGCCGGAATTGTCTTTCCAGCTGACAAATAAGGGCAGTGACATAGGATAATAAGTTAAGTTAAGGGTCGGATGATGTTAATTCTATTTAGCAATCATCTGACCCTTAATACATAGCAATTTTATTAGTTTAGCTAGTAGAATCAGAACTGTTTAGTCAATGGTTCGGCTAAGAAGATAAGGAGACAAATATGGACGAACGCTTCGAAACACATTTAACATCAGTGGGGATTACCGAACTGACGCCAATTCAAAGGGCTACTGCAACGGCCTTAGCTGAGGGTCAATCAATTAATGCCTTGGCGCCAACTGGGACGGGTAAGACTTTGGCCTTTGTTTGGCCCCTACTGCCGCGTTTGACTGCTGATGACGGGGAGCAACTTTTAGTCTTAGCACCCTCACAAGAATTAGCGATGCAAACAACCCGCGTAATGCGTGAGTGGGCGGCGCTACTTGGGTTACGCGTATTATCAATTACAGGTGGAGCAAACGTTAAAAATCAGTTAGACCGCTTAAAGAAGCATCCTGAGATTTTAGTTGGAACACCAGGCCGGGTAGCTGAGTTAGTGGCTAGTGGGAAGTTAAAATTACAGCGAATTAAGACTCTGATTTTAGATGAAGCAGATATTTTGTTACAAGAAGAAACAGCTAATCAAATTGACCAAGTTTGGGATGTAATTGATGATGCTGATGTTCAGGTGGCTTTGTTTGGGGCGACTGACCTTGACCCAAGTGTTGCTGCAGGCCTCTTTGATCGTGATTTTGTCCAAATCGACCAACGTGATGTACCAATTCCGAGTGCAATTGAACATGAATTTTGGCTAACTGCAACGGATCAACGTGCCAAGCGGCTACGGCAATTAGCAGCGCAAAAGAAATTCCAAGCAATGGTATTCTTTAATACAACTAAGCAATTAAAGATTACGGCATCTTATCTTGCCCATGAACATGTAGCCATGGCAACCTTAGTGCGTGGTGACTCATCATCAACACGGCAAAAGTCATTAGAAGATTTTCGTAAGGGCAAGGCTAAATTCTTATTGACGACAGACGTAGCAGCCCGAGGACTTGATATTACGGACCTTTCAGCGGTAATCAATTTTGATTTACCACGGGATGGTGAAACTTATACACACCGGGCTGGACGAACTGGTCGTATGGGTAAGGTTGGTCAAGTAATTTCCTTTGGTAATGACCACGATTTGCGTGACCTACGACGAAAAGTTGCGGTTGAAATTAATTTGACTGGTAAACCCGGGCAAAGAAATCAACAAAATGAACGCGCAGAGGTTGTAACTGATACGACCAGTTCAGTTGAAGCACCAACCAAGCCAGCAACAAATTCAAGTAAGGTAAGTGCTGATACGGCAACCAAGCCAAGAAAAATTGTGCTTGGCGGTCAAAATAAAAAGAAGGCAACTAAGCGGTCAAAACCAGTGGTTGAGCAAGTTAGCCGCGAAGAACGTTTTGAAAAAGAAAAGCAGGCTAAACGGAAACACTCAAAGAATAAAGGTAAGCCCAAACGCTTTAGTCAAGCCGACTAGAAAAAGGCTTACGAGTTTATTCAAGATATGTGTAGACAATTGTAAGTTAAGGTCATAGAATAGAACGTTGAGTGTTTGTAATAACTTTTGTGAACAGACATTAATCCTTTATGGGATTGTCTAAATTTTAATTATTAGGAGTGAAATAATGTGGCGCTTTCTTAAGCGAGTTTTGATTGGAAAACCGCTCAAAACTTTGGACGAAGGTGGTCAGCACTTGAATCGTTTCAAGGCGTTGGCACTTTTGTCACCGGATGCTTTGTCATCCGTTGCGTATGGACCAGAACAAGTAACAATTGCGCTGTTTGCAGTTAGTGCATTAACGCTTTGGATGCAAATTCCAATTGCAATTCTTGTTTTGGTACTTTTGGCAGCGATTACCTTTTCTTATCAGCAAATTATCCATGCCTATCCTGGTGGTGGTGGAGCTTACATGGTTTCATCAGAAAACTGGGGTAAGCGGGCTGGCTTAGTTGCTGGTGGTTCGCTACTAGTTGATTATATGTTGACGGTTGCCGTTTCCGTTTCCTCAGGAATGGACGCAATTGCAGCTGCGATTCCGGGTCTGCGACCTTACTCAATTTTAATCTCAATCTTAATTATCTTAGGGCTAATGGTGATTAACCTTCGAGGTGTGCGGGAGTCAGCAACATTCTTGATGATTCCGGTCTATCTCTTTATCCTTACCATTGCCATTATGTTGGTTGTCGGTTTGTATAATGTTGCAACGGGTGCAGTACCATATATGGCAACGGCCCATATTGGTCAATCAGCTGGTGGCATTTCAATTGTTTTGTTCCTACGAGCATTCTCAAGTGGTTCATCTTCATTGACCGGAGTTGAAGCAATTTCAAATGCCGTTCCTAACTTTAAGGAACCTAAGGCCAAAAACGCAGCAGGTACCTTGTTGATGATGTCAGCAATCCTTGGCTTCTTCTTTGCTGGAATTACCTTCTTGTCATATTATTATGGTATCGTACCTAAAAATGATACGACGGTTTTGGCCCAAATTACTGAGCGGACCTTTAATGGTCGTGGGGTAGCCTTCTACATTATTCAGTTATCGACCGCTTTGATTTTGGCCGTGGCTGCAAATACTGGTTTTTCAGCTTTCCCACAGCTTGCCTTTAATTTAGCTAAAGATAAGTTCATGCCCCATAGTTATATGGATAAGGGTGACCGGTTAGGCTACTCAAATGGAATTATTTCTTTGGCGGTCGGCGCAATCATCTTGATTTTTATTTTCAATGGTTCAGTTGAAGAATTGATACCACTATATGCGGTTGGTGTTTTCACACCGTTCACATTGAGTCAATCAGGAATGATTATTCATTGGAATCGTCTGCGTGGTGCGCATTGGCAGTTTAAGGCAATGATTAACTTTATTGGTGCTGCAATTTCTGGCTTGTTAGTCGTGACTTTATTCTGGTTACACTTCCAATCTGCTTGGCCTTACTTGATTTTGATGCCGATTATGGCCTTAGTCTTTACAAAGATTAACCACCATTATCAAATGGTTGCTAAGCAATTACGGGTAATTTCACAAGAGCCAATCAAGCGGCATCATTATGATGGTGCAACAGTTGTTGTTTTGGTATCAAACTTGACCAAGGTTACTGCTCAAGCAGTTGACTATGCCCAATCAATTGGTGATCGGGTATTAGCAATGCACGTATCTTTTGATTCGAATCCGGCTAAGGAGCACCGTTTGGGTGTTGAATTTAAAGATGAATTCCCAGATGTACGCTATGTGGATATTCATTCATCTTATCGTTCAATTACTGAACCTGCGAGCCGTTTCGTTGATGAAATTGCTAAGGGTGCTCAAGAGCGGAACCATTCTTTGACAATCTTGATTCCACAGTTTGTGCCAAGAAAGAGTTGGCAGCATGCCTTGCATAATCAAAATTCGTTACGCTTACGGGCTGCTTTGAGTCGACGAAATGTAACGGTTTCGACTTATTACTTCCACCTAGAAGAGTAGTTAATTGATTCGTTTAGGTTAATAATCTGTAAAATACTAAGAGTGAGCTCAACTTGAGCTTGCTCTTTTTTGTTGGGTGTATTAGTGCGTTAATAAGACTGAAGATATTGTACTTGATATCTGTACAACTATAGTGATATAATTGTTGTACAAGAAGGAGGTACGAGTTATGCAGCAAGCTTTTACACCGTCAAACGCACGGCAAAACTTTTTTGCCATCTTACGTGATACTGCTACTGAACACCGGCCTATTATTATTCAACAAAAAGATGAAAATTTAGACGCTGTCATTATTAATCGTAAAGATTATGAAGCGATGGAAGAAACCATGGCTTTGATGATGAACGGACAGTTACAAGATGCGCTAGAACGCGAGAAAAATTCAGTTGGGGTTACGAATATCGATGATATCGATTGGGATAACCTATAATGGCCAATTTTGAAGTTGTGATTGAAAATTCAGCAAAACTTGATTTGAAAAAAATAGGCAAAGCCAATTTGAAAAGTCAGTTTCTAAAAGTTGTTGAACAATTAAAAGATGACCCCTTTAAAATTAATCAGCGATTCGAAAAATTAAAGCCCCCAGTTGAAGGTAAATACTCACGTAGAATTAATGGACAGCATCGAGTTGTCTATAAAGTTAATCAAGCAAATAAGCAGGTAGTAATTTTGTCTGATTATGGCCATTATGAATGACGATTGAAAGCCGTTTACTGCGATTTGAATAGCAGTAAATGGCTTTTTATGTTTGACTAATTAGCTTTGCTGGAATTGATTGATAAGTGAGGGGCTTTTGACAAGTAAGTGCGTGTTAATGCACGTTAGTATAAAGGTGTTCAAATTAACGATTGAAAAAGATTGTTAAAGGAACAATAAATTGACTATTGGAGGGAGCTTATGAATATTATTGATATGCGTGAATCTTGGGGGCAACAATGGGAAAGTGCTGGTCGTAGCGATTACCCAATTAAGATGATCGTGATTCATGGAATGGCAACAACACAAGCAGACTTGTTTCCAAAGGCTTGGGATGAGTCGGGAGTATCAGCACACTATGGTGTGAAGGATGAGCGGGTTGAACTTTATGTTGCACCAGAAGATACAGCTTGGCATGCCGGCAATTGGAGTGTTAATTTACGTTCAATTGGGGTTGAACATTTAAATAGCACTGGTGCACCAACCTGGGAGTTTTCTAAGGCAACCCTAGCTAGCTCAGTTAAATTTATTGCATCACTAATTAAGAAGTATGGGCTATCGGTGAATGATGTGCATATGCACCAAGAGTTTACGCCAACGGAATGTCCCCAATCATTAGCAAAACCAGCAGCCTGGCAGGCATATTTAAAGCGCATTGCTGCTTTAACTGGAGATACTGTTAAGTATGAAACCAAGCTAGCACCAAATGGAAAATTTAGTGAGTTGGTGATTAAGAAGATGCAAACGGTACTAGGTTTGCCAGCTGATGGTGTGATTAGTTCACAACCATTGTCAAATCAGGCCAATTTTGATAACGATCAAGGATTTGATTTTGTTCCTGATGCACAGGCACAAGGTTCAGCGACTGTCCGGGTAATGCAAAAAGGTTTAGGGTTAGCTGTAGATGGTTTCTTTGATTCAAAGCTAGTATTGGCTTTGCAAAATCGCTATGAATTAGCTGATAATCTTGAAGGACGTGTGACTAAGAAGTTTATCACTAATTTGCAGGCACAATTAAATACAAATTTAGAGACCTTCACAGGTTCTTTGAAGTAAAGAAATAAAATAAAGCTCAGGTGTCTTTAATAAAGTTCCTGAGTTTTTTGAATTAAGAAACTGCACAGCCATACATCTAGAAAATCTGACGTAAATCATTGTCTTTTCTTGGTTAATTGTGTTTTACTGGAATTTACTTTAACATTAAGAAAGTGATTATATTGAGAGGATGCGAAATTATGGACTACACAATAGAGGATTTTCGCCAAGCCTTGCAGGATGTTCGGCGGCGTGTGCATGCCGGTGAATTACTTGATAGTTTAGGAACTGAATTAGGTCGCTTGTTGGATGAGCTTGATTATGATCAGCCAACACCAGTCAGTCAATTAAATGAAAAAGAACTAGATAAAATTCAAAAGCTGTTGGCAGATAAACAAGCTGAATTAGGAACAGAAGGTGGTACACAGCTTGAAGATGCAGAACTGATTGCAATTTTAAGTGGTCTAAGGCAAACAGATCCAAAGTTACGCGATCAAGGTGTTTTTTTCTTTATTACGGATGCCTTACAACATGGTGTTTTTTCACAAAGACAGCTGCTATTAATGACACGGTATTTGCTACAGGATAACGTATTGTTTTCCCATATAACTGAGGAAGAGAATGATGGCATTTTTATGCGCTCATTCACAGTTTTCCTACTCTCAATGCTTAACTATGCTAATCGTAATCAGGCGCAGGATGTTTTCGGTGACCAACTGCGTGAAGCTATGATTCAACAGGTAGCCCTCTACTTAGCTTTGGAACGGGATTATCGGGGCTTCGTGGGCGAAAAAGGCTGGGCACACACCTTTATGCACATTGCAAATCTTCTTGATGAGCTAACCGCCGATGTAAATGTGTTGCGGGCTGATAAGTTATTCTTATTGACCTTATTAGTTGAGCGGCTTAAGCGTTTGGATGGGCCACTCGTTATGGGGGAAAACCAACGAATAGCAGCCTATATCACACATATTGTTAATATGAATGACCTTTATGCTAATTATTTTTTGAAGGTCTTGAAACAATGGCGACAAGAATTGACGCGGCGGCCACAACCAACAACTGAGGCCGAATGGCATCAATTTTATAATCAAATGCGCATATTCCAAGCACTACTGTTACGTAAAAACCTACCAAGTGACATTTATGACTATCTGAATGAGGCGCGAAACTTTTTAGCCTAATTAGAAAAAAGTTCACAATGTAAATATATAAGTTTAGACCAGCGATAATATCGTTGGTTTTTTTGTTTTTACTAAGGTTAAGGTGCAATGTACTTTAAAAAAGTGACACAAAATAGTAAGGATTTGAAATTTGAGTATATTACTTGAATATTTTAAATCCTTGGCATGAAAAAATTGTTTTGTATAAATTGTTTGTCTTTTCCTGAA
Source organism: Weissella oryzae SG25 (assembly GCF_000691805.2). Lineage (GTDB taxonomy): Bacteria > Bacillota > Bacilli > Lactobacillales > Lactobacillaceae > Weissella > Weissella oryzae. The sequence goes on from NZ_DF820487.1 coordinate 25,051, forward strand.
TTCAACCATACAGGTTTTTAAGTGGATTTTGCCTTTAAAGCTTTTTAAGTTGGTGATGTAAGCGCTATATCAATTAGCAAGTGTTTTACTAGCTTAGGCAGGTTTTTAATCATTTAAAACAACTGATTTAAAAATCCGATAAGTAGTATTTTACGAAGCAAATATTAATTAATTAATATAGATAATTATAATACCTTTTATATTTTTATATAAATGGTTAAATCCAAAGTATCAATTGATTTATCAGGATTTGAGTTTTGAAATTCCCCGGAAATTGTTTTGTGGTATATAATTACAAGGTATATATTTTGCATTTAAATTTGCAAAAAAGTTTCAAATGAGAGCGTTAATGAGAGAAAGAGGCACCCTCAATGAAAGATAATCCAAAAGTTCAAGCGTTAATTCATAAAGATATTTTCAAACACACCCATTTTAGAGCCTGGAAAAAGGGGAAGCATTGGTTGTATGCTTCCGCTTTGTTACCCATGGCAGCGGTCGGCATGTTAACAATTACAACACCAACTGCATCAGCAGATACAACGCCACCAACCGTAGATACTAATTCGGCGGCGAGTGCAGTCAGTTCGGGTAGTAGCGTAAGTTCGTCACAGGCGAGTTCAGCAGTCAGTGCTAGCAGTAGTGTCGCAGTGAGTTCCAATGCGTCGGTTGCGCCGGCGGGTGAACAAATTATTACGCCAGGTACAAGCAATTCTTCAGCGGCTGCGAATTCTTCTTATGCTGCTAATGCGCTGTCGAGTAATACAACAACCGTTAGTAGTTCAACAGTAACTACTACGAGCAGTGCGGCTGATGGGACGGTGCAGATGTTGAGCAGCGCATCATCAAATCAAATGGACTATGTTGTTCAAAATAGTGCAATTGATATGACATCTGCTGCATCATTTTCAGGGACGTTTACCGCTACTACGAACCAGGCTTCATCATATGGAAATGGCTTTGGGTTTGTTTTGGTCCCAGAAACAGCGAGTGAAATTGCCAGTAATGTGGCTAATAATTCAGTTGGTGCACAGATAACCGCAACGGTGACCTATCCGCAAGCCGGTGGTTATGGAATTGGCGGCATGGCTGATGCTGTTTTCATTGGGCATGATGCTTATTTAGGTGCAATGGATGGTGCAACCCTCTTTACTTATGCCAATGCTGCTAATGCAGTTATTCGGACCACAAATGCAAGTGGCTCATTAGTGGGAACCGCGATGACCACCAATGCAGCGCCAACTAGTAGCCAATATGTTGGCTCAGCTACCGGTGATTACGGTGTCCAATCTGGTAGTTCTTATATAGTTAAAGAATTAATCAGTGTCACCTGGACGCCAACTAAGGTTAATGCTGACGGAACTGTGACTGGCACGCTAGTTTATACTGTGACACCAATCAATGCGGTGACCGGTTTGGCTGGTACGCCAATTACGATTACCCAAACAAATGTCACGGTTTATAAGACCATGACGTTGGCGGCAGTGGCCGATGGGGGCACAATTGCGTCTGTTTCGTACAGCTATACCCCAGGGACAATCTCGGCAACTAAGGGAACTAGTCCAGTTGCGGTCAACTATGTTGATGCAAATGGAAATCAGATTGCAGCCCCTGCAACAATTACAGCAAACATTGGAGATACGGTTCGCGTCGTAAATGGTGACTTAACGCCGACAGCTGGTGATGCCTATGATTATGCAGCGCCAAGCATTGCAGGATATACCTTTGCTGCGGCTACGGCCACTACGGTACAAAATAATATTACTAGTTCTGCCGCAACCGCAGCTAACAACACAATTATTGTCACTTATACTATTTCGGCTGATGCGGCCGCTAATTCGGCTGCAAACCAAGCGGCCAGTGCGGTGGCTTATGCTGCTAGTGCCGCTGCGGCGGCCAGTTCAGCCGTGGCTACTTTAAATGCGCAATCAACAGCGAATAGTCAAATTGCTAGTATGGTCGCTGCTGTCAATTCAATGTCCGCCGCAGTTGCGGCTGCTAGTGCCGCAATTGCTGGTAATGATAAAACTGCTTATTATGGTGGATTAACTTGGAATACTGCTAGTGGGGTGGTGGCTTCTGATGCAACAGTTATCACGAGTATGACGGCTTCTTTGGCAGCAATCACTGCTAAATTAACTTCCGCTACGGCCGCAATTTCAGCCGCAGCTGCAATGAATAGTGCGGCAGCGAGTGCCGCTTCACAAGCGAGTGGTCAATCTTCGGCGGCTTCAGTGGCTGCTAGTATTGCGGATAGTGCTCAAAATATCGCTAATAGTTACGCGCAAGCGGGGAATACTGCTTTAGCTAGTTCAGCGGTAGCAGTTGTAACTGCACAAACTTCGCTAGCGATTCAAGATATTGCTAATGCAGCAAGTTATACTGTTGTGGCTTCAAGTTATAACGTTGCAGCAAACAGTTACGCAACGACTGCTAGTAGTTATGTGGCTGCTTATGTTGGATCATTAGCTCAGGCATCAAGCGCTACGGCTACGGCTGCCTATGTGACAACCAATGCAGCAACGATGTCAACGGCGATGACCGCCCAAAGCCAAGCCTTCACTAACTTTGCCAATTCAAGCGCTGCAGATAATAGTGCTGTTAGTTTGGTAAGTTCACAGAACTTAGTGACGAGTACCAATGCTAGTCAAGCTAACTCAAATGCTAAGTCAGCGGCTTCTTATGCAGCAGCTTGGCCTAGTGACCAAGCTTTAGCAAGTGAGAATGCAGTGGTTATAACCCAAACAAGCCTAGCTAATAGTGCTGCTAGTACAACTGCTAGCGCCGCCAGCCAAGCTAGCTCAGCAATTGCTACAGCATCATCATTAGCAGCGGCGGTTGATAGTATGACCAGTGCGGCAATTCTTGCAGCGGCACATAATACTAGTGATAACAACAGTGGTGCAGTTACAGCGGCTAGTCAGGCTTCATCAGCCGCACTCGCTTACAGCCTGGCTGTATCAACAGCAATTAGTGCTGAGGCTGTTGCAAGTTCAGCAATGTTAGTTGGAAGTTCGGCGGCCTCACTGGCAGCTTCTACGACCACATTAATGTCTTATACAGCTACTTCAGATTATTTCAAATCATACGCAAGTTCATTGACGAGCTCGGCCAATGCTGCTATTAGCAGCATGGCAGTAACTTCAGCAATGGTAGCATCAAATAACACAGCCCTGTCTTCCGCAGCGACAAACATCAGTTCTTTAGCTGCTTATAACACGGCGGTTGGTTCAATGTCAGCGGCAACCAATTCTGATGTTGCTTTGGCTTCAAGTGCGAGCGCAGCTGTAAGTACGGCTGTTAAGCAAATGTCTAATGCAACCTATTATGAAAGCTTGGCAATTGTTGATGTCCTGGCAGCGTCTACAACGGCTAGCAATGCTTTAAGTATGGTGGTTGCTGGTAATCTAAGTGGGGCTGCTAGTGCTGCGTCCGCTTTGAGTTCACAAAGTTCTGCGACTTCAATTGCTGCATCTTTGGCGGTGCTTTCAGCTGCGAGCGTAAGTGCCATGGCCGCAACGATTTCAACCGCAGTCAACACTTTGAATACCGCGGTTTCAAATGCCAGTGCTGCTAATGCGGCTGCACAAGCGATGAATTCAATGAAAAACATCGTCAATGCAGCTAGTTCAGAAGCATCATTAACGAGTATGGCCGCAAGTAATGCCACAGTGGCTAATAACTACATTTCAAGTACGGCTAATATTTTGCAAGCTTTGGCGGGTTATACACCTTCGACGGCTAGTTTAGCTGTCAGCACAGCAACAAGCGTTGTGGCAACTGACTCAAATGTAAGTATTCTGGCCGCCAATACTGCGGTAAATAGCTTGTATAACCTAACTGTTAGTGCTGCTTCTGCCGCCGCAGTTGCCGCTGCAACGGCTAGTTCAGCCGCTAATGCGATTAGTAATGGTTCAACGTCACCTTCATATGCAATCTTCACTTCATTAGCTAATTTAGAATCATCAGCCTTAGCCGCTAATAACATTGCGGCCGCTTCATCGTATGCAGTCCTGATGAGTTCGGCCTTAAATTCCGCCAATAGTTTGGTGGCAACTGTTTCAAACGCGACAAGTACCACGGCTAGCTTGGCAATCGTAGCTAGTTTGGCAACTTCGCAGGCTTGGAATTATACCAATGCAATGTCCGCTGCCGCTTTGGCTGATAGTAGTAATGCTTCGGTTGCGGTTGCAACCCAATCAGCAGCGTCGGTTTATACTTCGTTATCAACAAAGGCGAGTGCAGCTAATAGTTCGGCTTCACTAGCAGTTTCGATTGCTAGCGTTGCCGTATCAGAAGCCGCGGCCTATCCAACTAATAGTCTATTGGCCAACATTGCCAGTTCAACTGCCAGTCTGGCCCAAAATGCTGTTTCAAATGCCAGCAATACAGCTTCAATGGTTAACACTGAAATTGGCTATGCTGGTAATGTGGTGACAGCCTCATCAGCAGTTGCGTCAGACACCGCCGCTGCATTAAGTTATGCCGCAATTGGTGATTATTCAGATGCTTCTTTGGCTCAAGTAGCGGCGTCGGCGGATGCTTCCTTGGTCGCTAGCCAGTTGAATGTTTTCACCTTGAATTTTGCATGGATTATTGCAAATGATGTAGTTTCAACTTGGGCGCAGACTGCCGCAAATGATGATCAAACATCAGCGGCCTCATTGGCAGCAGGCGTTTTGAGTGCGAGTGCTGCTGGATCAAGTGCATCATTGGCTAGATCTGCGGCAAGCGCTACGAGCGTTGTCGCTTCGAGTGCTAAGAGCGATTTGACAGTGGCCAGCGCTGCATCAACTAACACAAGTAGTTATGCCAGTCTGGTTAACAGTATTGTGGCGCAAAATCCAGCGAATGTAAGCATGGCCCAAGCTGCTAGCAGTATCGCTGGTGACTTAGCAACTACTAAGAGTGCTAAGACAGTGGCTAGTGGGGCAAGTAGTCAGGCTACTAGTGCTTACTTAGACGCATCAAGTGCGGCCTCGATGGCACAATCTTATGCGCTAGCAGCACAAAATCAAGCTAATGCTGGGTCAAATTCATCAGCAGCAATTAGCGCTTCGCTGGCGGCATCATATGCAAGCATTGCTAGTGCTGATTTGATAATTGCCAACAGTCAAGAAAGTATTGCCGCTAGCGCTGCTAGTTTGGCAAATAGTGCAATGCTTGATGCAAGTAGCCAGGCAAGTAATATTGCCTATGGTGTGCAATTACGGGCCAGTGCCAATACAGCCGCAACGAGTGCAACCAGTGCGGCGAGTGCGGCAAGTTCAAATGCAAGTCAGTTAGCCGGTGTTAATCAAAGTACCGCTAGCATGGATGCTAGCACAGATAATACTAATTTAGCCGCTAGTATCGTGGCAACCGCATATCCAAACAATGCAAGTATGATAACGTTGGTAAGTAATGCCGCCAGTGTGCTGGCCAGCCTTGCGCAAAGTGCGGCTAGCTTAACGGCTAGTTATGCGAATACAGGGGACAATGTAGACGCAGCTAGTGCTGCCAGTGCGGCTGCATCATATGCAACCTTGGCGCTGAGTGATTCAGCTGTGGCCGGTAGCGCCTTAGCACAAGCTAACAGTGCCGCCAGTGCGGCAAGTTCAGCTAATGCTGTGGTGATGCAAAATTCAACCGCAATTACCTTGCTAAAGACAACACTTGATACTAATAGCACTACGAGCGCTGCTTTGACTGTTGTTAGTCAGGCCAATACTGATTTGAACAGTGCTAGTGGTGCAGTGGCAAATGCTAATACAGTTATTAGTAACGCTAATATGGCTACTAATTCAGCCAATACGGTTGTTAGTGATTATGCCAATGCTTATCCAACTGATGCGAACTTAGCTTCATTAGCAGCAAAGACCGTGAGTGCGGCAAGTACAACCGCCAGCGCATTAAGCACAGTTGCCAGCGCTGCAAGCTTAATTGCGAGCGCATCAAGTGCAACTGCAAGCTTATCAGCTGCGATTAATACGACATCGTTAGCATTAAGTAGTGCTTTGGCTGCTGGTGATGTATTAGCTGCAAGTAGTTATGCTAGTGCAATCACAAGTTATGCAACCACAATCGCGACTGATGATAGTTTGGCAAGTAGCACCGCTGGCCTAGCAAATAGCGCTATGTTGGTTGCTACAAGTGCTAGTACTGTGGCTGCTGGTGCGCAAAGTCAGGCAACAATTTTGGCTAGTGGAGACTCAGCCGCCGTGGCTGCATCTAGTGCGGCCAGCCTAGCAAGCAGTGCCGCACCAGCAACAAATCTGCTGGCTAGTTCGATAGCCGCAGATGTAACAACGGCTAAGAGTACTGCCAGTGTTACCGATTCTTTAGCTAATTCTTTGGCTAGTGCCGCTAGCCTTTATGGTAGCAATAATGCTTCAATTGCCAGTGCAGCAAGTGTGGCAACGAGTGCTGCACAGGTAGCTGATACGGCTTTGACACTGGCAAATTCTGCCAATGCAATTGCAAGTAGTTATGCCATTGATGCAACCAATGCTGCGAGTGCTGCTAACAGCGCCGCGGTACTGGCAAGCAGTTATGCAAGCTTAGGTGATGCAAATCAAGCCGCTAGTGCGGCACAAGTAGCGGCAAGTTATGCTAATAACGCTTTGAATGATTTGAGTGGAGCCAGTTCAGCTGCAAACGTAGCAAGTGATGCAACTGTAACCCTTAGTTCGGCTAATGTGACTGCTACAAGTGCAACCAGCGTCGCTGATTCATTAATCGGTCCTTTAGCGCTTAACTTAGCATCAGCTGCGCAGGTACAATCTTTGGCAAATAGTATTACGGCAAATATAAACACAGCTGATAGTTTAGCCGCGGCTGCCTTAGCATTGAGTGGGGCTGTAAATTCGGCTGCAAGTACAGCAACAAGTGCCAATAGTTTAATTGCATCAGCCACTAGTCTTAATAGTGACTTTACGGCAACGGCTAGTACCGCCAATAGTTTGGCCGATGTTGCCGCAACGGCTACAAGTAGTTATACGGATACGGCAACGCTTAGTTCCTTAACGGCTTGGACTGACGGTACGAGCGTAGCAAGTATGCAAGCACAAATGGCCACTTATGCAAGTGATGCCCAGAGTGCGGCAATTGCGGGCGATACAGCGACTGTTAATAGTGATTTAGCAGCTGCGCAAAGTTTGGCAATTGCCATTTCAAATAGTGCCAGTGGAATTACAAGTTTGGCATCAGCTGCCCAGTCGAATGCAACGGTTGCGATTAGTACGGCTAACACGTTGCAAAGCCTGGCGACTTCAGTTAATGATAGTTTGACCCAATCATTGATTGCAGCTGAAATTGCAGCTGCTTCAACTGCGGCAGCGACTGGTGATAGTGCGCTGGCAAATAGTGCAACAACCGTAGCTAATTCACTGGCAGGTTCGCAGGCCAATTCAACTGCAGTGAGTGCAGTTGATGTAACTTCTGTGGCTGCTGATACTAATCAAAGCCACGCAACGGTTGCTGATTCAAATGCCCTAGCAACAAGTTTATTGGCAAGTAGCGTGGTTAATACAGCTAACACGATTAGTACGATTGCCGCGAATAATCCAGCTAATACTAGTTTGGCTTCAACGGCTAGCGTTGCAAGTGTGATTGCGCAACAAGCAAGCACGGCCGCAGTACAAGCTAGTTCAGCTGCTCAGCAAGCTGATTTGGCCAATAGTGTTGCAAGTAGTGATTCAATGATTGCAAGCAGTGCCGCAGATGTTGCAAGTAGCGCTAATGCTATTTTGAGTTCAGCAACTGATGTGGTTGATAGTGCCTATTTAGCAGTCTTAAGTGGTAATAGCGCTTTGACTAGTGCAACCACGACCGGCGATTCGACAGCAATCAGCGCCGCCAACGCACAGGCCACGCTAGATTCAGCTACCTTGGCCAGCGCAAGTAATGTTGCATCAAGTGCAACTATCGTAGCAGTTAGTGCAGCAAGCGTGGCTTCATTAGCGGCTAGCGAGGCCAGCTCGGCTGTGAGTCTTGCTACGACGGCCACAGCGATAATTAGTAGTGCAACTAGTGTTGTTGCGAGTGCAGCAAGCGCAATTGATTCAGCTAACACAACCGCTAATGCAATTTTAGTTAGTCAAGCGGCTAGTCAAGCTGATACGGCAGCCAACCTAACTAATACTGCCAATAGCGCCGCTAGTGTGGCAGGAATCAATAGTTCGCAGGCAGCTAGTGCCCAAGTCATCACGAGCCAGGCTGCTAGCACGGCCCTGAGTATTGCTAGTGCTTATCCAGCGGATACTAGCTTGGCTGATGCGGCAGCGATTGCGGTTAGTGCCGCAAATACTGCGAATAGTAGTGCTAGTTTGGCAAGTAGTGCGGCTAGTGTTGCTAGTGCAGAAGCAGGCGTGGTAAGTAGCGCAATTGAGGAGGCAAGTAGTGCCACCAGTGCAGCCGATAGTTTGAATACGGCGGTTAGTGCTGCGGTAAGCAATGCAGCTAGTTTAGCTAATCAAGCCAGTGCTAACCTAACTGATAGCACCGCAGCAACGCTAGCCAGTGCTGCTGCAAGTAATGCTAACTCATTAGCCCAGAGTGCGAGTGTTGTTACGGCTTCCTTGGCAAGTGTGGCACAAAGCGCAGCTGCTACTGCTGACACCGCTAATGCTTTGGCAAGTAGTGCTAATTCATTAGCACAAAGCGCCGCTAGTGTTGCAAGTAGTACAGCAGTTGTGGCGGCGGCAGCCCAAGATACGACCGCTTCCTTGGCTGGCAGTTATGCAGTGTCGATGGCAGATGTGCTTGCAAGTACAGCTGCGGATAATGCCCAAAATGCTAGTGTAACGGCAACGAATGTTGATGCAATTACAAGTACGGCTGTGGATGAGAATGCCAGCGCTAGTTTAGCGACCAGCGATGCCTTATCACAGGTGACAAATCTACCAGATAATAGTCTGCTTGCAAGTGCAGCTAGTGATGCAACTAGCGCTAATAGCATCGTAAACAGTGCAACAGACACAATTATGACAGCTGATAGCGTTGCTAATTCTGCCGCTCTAGCAGCTGATACGGCAGCAGCCAATGCAAGTTCTGCCGCTGCACAAGCTGCAAGTTTCGTGGCGGCTGGGGATAATCAGGCTGCTTCAAGCGCAGCGGCCAATGCGAATAGTTACGCAGATGCAGCCATCAGTGATAATGCACTAGCATCAAGTGCTTTAAGTACAGCAAGTTCAGCCGCAATTGCTTTGACGTCAGCAACTAGTGTGGCAACCAGTGCTGCCAGTCTTGCCGATAGTGTCGCCAACTCATTCTTAGCTAGTCAGGCAATGCAAGCAGCTGACCAAGCAACGAGCAATGCAACAGTTACCAATCAGCTGGCTAGCACAGCAGTTGATGCCGCTAATGCAACAAGTAGTGCTGCCCAGCTGGTTACTTCAAACGCTAATGATGTGACCTCAATTGCAAATGACTACAGTGATAATGCAAGTTTGACCTCACTAACCAATTTGGTGACAGGGGATGAGGCCCTGGCCGATTCAGCGACAAGTTTAGCAAATAGTGCTGCCAGCACGGCTACTTTAGCTACTTCAAATGCACAACTAGATGCTAGCTTAGCGAATAGTGCGGCAAGTTTGGCTGATAGTTATGCCAATGCGGGTGATACGGCCTCAGCTTCAAGTGCAGCGGTAATTGCAACTAGTTATGCAAATATGACCAGTAGTGAATTAAGTACTGCCTCAGATGCTAATGCAGTTGCTAATAGTTTGGCTGTGGTGGCCAGTTCATTAGCCAGCGAAACCAGTAGTGCTTTGAGTTTGGCAAACTCATTAGCAACAAGTGAGTTGACGAGTATTGTAAGTGCAAATGTGAATACGGCAAGTAATGCCACTAATGCTGTCAATACAATTACAACGGCCACTAGTAGTTTGGTCAGTGACATGGATAGTAGTGTGACCTTGGCTAATACGGCAGCTTCGACAGCAGTGGCTGATGCAAGTGCCTATCCAGTTGATTTCAGCCTATCATCAGTCGCTGCAACGGCCGTTAGTGCCAATGCAGTGGCAAATAGCGCCGCGAATGCAGTAAGTACAGCAGTTGATACCGCAAATTCAATGGCGCAGTTGGCCAATAGTGCGGCTGATATTGCTAACAGTGGTGAAAAAACTTTGCTTAGTGATTTAGCAGCTGGCAATTCTGCGGCTGCTAGCAGCGATGCTGCTTTGATTAGCTCTGCGGCAAGTACGGCAAGTAGTGCCGCCGTTGCAGCAAGCAACGCTTTGGTTTTGGTTAGCTATGCAGCGAGTGTTGCAAGCAGTGCAGCCAGTGCAGCTCAACAGGCTGCTAGTCTTGCGGATTCGATGGCCGCCATTGATGCTACGCAAACTAGTGTCGTCTACAATGCGGATAGTAATGCCGCGATGGTAAATAATTACGCAGCGGCTGCTAGTTCTATGGGTGATACAGCCAATAGTGCGGCCAGCCTAACAGCGGTGATTGGCAGTGAACTTGCTAGCCAAGCGGCCATCGTGCCCGATGATACGGTCATAGCTTCATTAGCTCAAGCAGTTTCTTCGGCAACGGCTGACGCAAATAGTGCGGTACAGGCAGTATCGAGTGGCAGCGCTTTGATTAGTTCAGCCGCTAGTGATGCAACAGTACAGGCAAGTATTGCTGATAGTGCTTCGGCTGCGGCACAAAGCTATGCCGTAGCTGGTAATGCTAGTTCAGCCGCTAGCGCACAAAGTGTAGCAATTCAAGCAACCAGTCAAGTGGCTGCTGATGTCGTCTTTGCACAAAGTGTAGTTACAACAGTTGCGAATGCAGCGGCGGGGGCAACTTCGGCCTCAGCCTTAGCGCAGAGTGCCTTAGCGGCAGCAGCATCAGAAACTGCGAACATTTTGGCCAGTGATACATCGCTTGCACAGATTAAAGCTGGGGTGGCCGCAAGTCAGGCAACAACTTATCCAACCGATACAGCTTTGAGTTTAGCGGCAAGTGCAACCGTTAGTTTGGCGCAAACAGTTGCTAGTTATGCTACAGATGGTGACTTAGCCGCGGCAAGCAGTGCAATGGTAGCCACAAATAGTGCAGCGCTAGTCGCAGAATCATTGGCAATCAATGATACTTATCTCAATGCTTCGACTGCTGTTAGTGCGGCCTCAGCCGCAGCTGATACAGCTAACTCAACGGTTACCAATGCAACAACGATTAGTGTAAGTACGGTTTCACAAGCTGCAGCAGCTAGCACGGCTGCAACCCAAGCAAGTGAAACCGCACAAACTGTACTTTCGGATGCAATCCTTTATCCAAATGATAGTAGCTTGGCCAGTGCGGCTGACGCTGCCAGCTCAGCTGCTTTAGTAGCCAATTCAGCCGCACAAGTTGCTAGTTCAGCCGCCAATGTTGTAGGGACTGCTTTGACCAGCGCAACTAGTGCCGCATCAGTCGCTAATTCAGCGACTGTGATTGCTGAGTCAGCAGCGAGTGTGGCAGCCAGCGCTAATAGCGTGGCGGCAATTGCAACTTCAAATGGTGAATATGCAATTGCTTTGAGTGCCGCCCAAGTTGCAAATAATGCTTCTAGTATTGCGGCGAGTGCGAATAGTGTTGCTACGAGTAACTTGCTAGCGCGGCTACGGTTGTAACCTCAGCCACAGATATTGCCAATTCAGCCGCATTTGTTGCCACGAGTGCTGGTTCAGTTGCCAATTCGTTGACAAATGCGAATGCGATTGCTGGTACAACGGCGGCCAATAGCACGGCCAGCTTAGCCGCCGTAACAGCTAATAGCTTAGCTAACAGTATGGTGGACCAGAGCAATGTGGCGACTGCCAATGCAGTTGCCGCTAGATCAGCAGCCAGTGTTGCTAATCAGGCAACCGCAACAATTAGTTCATTAACAAATGCTTATCCAACGGATAGTGGTTTTGCAAGTTTGAATAGCATTGCAAGTAGCGCTGCAAATACTGCCAATGTTGCTTTGAGTCTAGCGCAGACAGCTGAAAACACGTTGACCAGCGCTACTAGTATTGCCACTAGCGCCGCGAGTGTTGCAATGTCAGCGGCTAACCTAGCAGATTCAGCGGCTCAAATTGTAGCGAGTGCCCAAAGTGCTACTGCTAGTGCTTTGGCAGCTGGTGATAGTGCCGCAGAACTTAGTTACGGTGCCTTGGTAAGTTCGGCTGCTGCGGTTGTTTCAAATGCCAGTGCCATTGCTGCGAGTGCTGACAGTACTGTGGCAAGTGCCGCCGCTGCTGCCACTAGCGCACTTGACACACTTGCTTCAGCGACAAGTACTGCTTTGACTAGTGCTTTTGCGCTAGCGCAAAGTGATTCAGCCGCTCAGTCAAATGCGGCTCCAACGACGAGTACGAGTGATGCAAACACATCAAGTACGCAGACTAGTAGCAATTCAATGAGTAGTAATGTAGGAGTAAGCGATAGTCTAGCTACCAATGACGATAGTGGGAAAGCACCGGCAGTAACTGAGGTGAATTCACAAACGCCAGTGGCGGAAGCTGGAATTATCAGTGAATCAAGTGGACATCGAATTTGGGTCGAAGCTTTGAAACTGCTTCATCTAGGTAAGGGAAATGCAAGTGCAACCGTTACGACTAGTACCGCAGCACAAACTAGCTCCGCTGCAAATGAAGCGGCTAGTTCGGCTAATTCAGCAAGCAAAGTCGCAACGAGCTCTGATAATACTGACCATAAGCTTACTAAGGCTGTAGGTCAGGAGAATCTTGGTAAGACCGACGATCTGCAAAAAGATGCAACAATTGCAGCTGAGGCTGCGGTAGCAGTTGCGGCCGGTTCTTGCTGGATGATTGCAGCTAAGCGGCGTAAGAAGAAAGCAGAGGACGACTAAAAAATTGCGATGAAATGCGCAGTGTAAATTGATTAGTGTGTCGTTTTAAATAATAAGTTTAAAAATATCCGTTTGCGCTTTGCAGACGGGTATTTTTACTTGGGAAGGCCTATTGGTTTATATACACAAGTCAGGCGAATTGTATGCTATACTAAAGGCTAAGACAAAATCGAATTGACAGGAGCTAAACAATGTCAGAAAAATTAAATATTGCTCTATTTTTTGGTGGAAATTCTTCAGAACATGATGTTTCAAAGCGTTCTGCTCGTAATATCTACGATGCAATGGATAAAGACCGGTACAATGTAACGGTGTTTTTAATTTCTAAAGCTGGTTACCTTATGGGTAAGGACCTTTCTTGGGCGGTATTTGAAGGGGCTGATGAGGATCCGTTAGTTAGTGCAGCAATGGCCGAAGTTGATTTGCACGACCCATTGGCACCAATTGCTGCCTTAGCTGAGATGAAAGATATTGATTTATTCTATCCGGTTGTACACGGTAATCTAGGCGAAGATGGAACATTACAAGCTTTGTTTAGAATCCTACAAAAACCTTTTATTGGTGCAGGTACCGCAGCATCAGCGCTATCATTTGATAAAGATTTGACCAAGCGTATTTTGAACCAAGCTGGTATTCGTAATACTCAGTACGTCCTTTTGACGGATCAAAATAAGGATGCTTATAGCTATGAAACATTAGTAGCAGAGTTAGGGACTGAGGTGCTCTTTGTTAAGGCTGCCAAGCAGGGGTCTTCGGTCGGAATTCATCGAGTAACTAATGAACAGGAATATCAAAAGGGATTAGCCGATGCTTTCCAATATGATTACAAGGTATTGGTCGAAGCTGGCTTAAACCAACCACGCGAAGTCTTTATTTCCATCTTGGGTAATGAGCAACCACGCGCATCAAAGATTGGTGGAATTGTGCTACCAGATAAAGATGGTTGGTATGATTATGAGAATAAGTTCGTTGATGCCTCTGGTATGACCTTTGAGTTACCCGCAATTTTGGAGCCAGCTTTAGCAGCAGAAATTACTCAAATGGCCTTGGATGCCTATAAAGCTTTGGGCTTGGTCGGTTTAACGCGGATGGACTTTATGCTTGATGCCGATGGCGTACCATACTTAGGGGAACCAAATACTTTACCTGGCTTTACAAATATTTCTTTGTACCCACAAATGTGGGAAGTTTCAGGATTGTCATACACAAAGTTGATTGATGCAATTATTGAGTATGCAATTGCTGAATTTGACCGTAATTCAAAATTATCTTATGATTTTGTGGCACTTGGTGAAGAAAAAGTGGGCCATAAAGAATATAACGAAGCTTAAATAATTTAAAGCAAAACTATCATTTCACAAAAAATGAACTTAGTTGCGTCTTTAAGGCGACCTAGGAAAAGATGTGAAAGTGATAGTTTTTATTTGGTTTGTTTTACTTTGTGTTTGTAAGATAATTTGCGTATAATATAAGAGACAAATTATAAAGGAAGAGTGTGCATGACTGACAAGTTTACACCAACTTGGATGGTGACAGCCATTTACAAGTTGACCCCCGAACAGCTGAAGTCACAAGGAATTAAAGCAGTTTTAACTGACTTAGATAACACCTTAATTGCCTGGAATAACCCAGATGGCACTAGCGAATTACATGAATGGCTACACGCAATGCGTAAGGCCGGTATACCAGTAATGATTGTTTCAAATAATTCTGCTAGTCGGATTAAGCGCGTAGCTAATCCATTAAACTTACCATTCGTTGCCCGGGCATTAAAACCGATGGTACGTGGCTTGAATGCGGCAGTAAAAGAACTAGGCCTAAAAAAATCAGAAGTTGTAATGGTTGGTGATCAATTAATAACGGATGTATGGTCTGCCCATAACTATGGGATTCGCTCGATTTTAGTTAAACCATTGATTGAAACCGATCAGTGGAATACCCAAATCAATCGCTTTTTTGAAAAAGGAATAAAAAAAGCAATGTTAGCAGCAAACCCAGATTTAACTTGGAGGAATGAGCTTGATTAGTGAGTTAGAAGTACAAAAATATCTTGATGAAGGGCTACGCTGTATTGGCTGTGGTGCTCTAATTCAAACAACTGATAAGACGGCAGCTGGGTATACACCCATGTCAGCTTTGATTAAAGGCCTAGAAAATGGTGAGGTTTTGGATCAACGTTGCTTCCGTTTACGTAATTATAACGAAATTCAGCCGGTTTCTTTAACGGATGATGATTTCCGCCGGATGCTAACCCAAATTTCAGCGACCGATTCTTTGGTAGTGTATGTTGTTGATGTTTTTGATTTTTCAGGTTCTTTGATTCCTGGATTACATCGTTTTGTTGGTGATAATCCAATCTTATTGGTTGGTAATAAGATTGATATTCTACCAAAGTCTTTGAAACAATCAAAGATTAAAGATTGGATTCGTCAACAGGCAAATATTGCTGGTTTACGACCAATGGATATTGCCTTAACCTCAGGAAAGAGTGGGGCTGATGTACCAGCTTTATTGGCATTAATTGAAAAATACCGTAAGGGACGGTCAGTCTACGTAGTTGGTGTGACTAATGTCGGAAAGTCAACTTTAATCAATCAAATTATCAAGTATGTAACTGGTGAGAAAAAGGATGTAATTACTACATCGCGCTTCCCGGGTACTACTTTAGACCGTATCGAAATTCCTTTTGATGATGAAACTTTTATCATTGATACACCAGGAATTATTCACCAAGATCAAATTGCGCATTACTTAACTGCGCAAGATTTAAAGTATGTAGCGCCACAAAAAGAAATTAAGCCACGAACTTATCAATTAAACGATGAGCAAAGCTTATTTTTCGGGGCACTTGCTCGTTTTGATTATATCCAAGGTCCACGGACTGGAATTACGACTTATTTTGAAAATAATTTGATGATTCATCGGACAAAATCAGAAAATGCGGATGCATTTTATGCTAAGCATGCTGGTGAACTACTAGCACCACCAACAACTGAAAACTTGGCAAGTTTGCCAAAGTTAGTTCGACATGAGTATAAGATTACCGAAAAGTCAGATCTTGTGATTGATGGGCTTGGTTGGATTACTGTACCGGCAAATGTTGTAATCGCCGGGTGGGCCCCTGAAGGGGTTTCCGTTTTAATTAGAAAGGCAATGATTTAATGATTACTTTACGCGGCAAACAAAAACGCTTTTTACGGGCTGAGGCACACGCGATGCGCCCACTATTTAATATTGGTAAGCAAGGACTAACCGAAAATTGGTTAGATCAATTGGCAAGTGCCATTGATAAACGTGAATTGTTTAAGGTAGCGATTCTTCAAAATTCTGATGTTGAAGTAGCTGAAGCAAAGAATTTTATTGAGGAAAACAGTGATATTCAAGTAGTACAAACAATTGGCCATACTTTGGTTTTGTTTGGTGAATCTAAAGATCTTGAGAACCGAAAAATTTCAGCCCAGGTTCAAAATATTTAATTAGAATTAGCTGGAGGAAGTGAGATGGTAAGTTCACTAAAAGCACAAGTACAAACTAAGGTTGAATTTGACTTTACTGGTGAGAAAAAGCGTATAGGTATCTTAGGGGGAACCTTTAATCCACCACACTTAGGCCATCTGCTAATTGCAGAACAGGTTGCTAATGTGTTGGATTTGGATATGGTGATGTTTATGCCTAATGCAATGCCACCTCATATTGATCCTAAAGTGGCATTAGATCCAAGGCACCGGGCTAGTATGGTACAAGCTGCGATTGCTGGTAATAGTCGTTTTGCACTTGAGCTTTTAGAGGTACAACGCGGGGGGAAAAGTTACACTTTCAATACAATGTTGCAGTTAAAATTGGAACATCCTAATTATGAATATTATTTTATAATTGGCGCTGACGAAGTAAACTATTTGACAAAATGGTATCGAATTGATGATTTACTCAAGTTAGTACATTTTGTTGGAGTTAATCGTCCAGGGCAAGTGGTTCGGACTAATTATCCGGTTAATTTTGTAACAGTTACTGATATTGGCATTTCCTCAACAGATATTCGACAACGGTTGCAGCGGGGGCAAAGTATTCGGTACTTAGTACCGGATATGGTGGCAGCATATATTTTTGAGAATGGACTTTATTTAAAATGACGGAAATTAATTATCAAATGAACATTTTTGCGGGGAACCGTAATGATTTATTAGAGAAAATTAAGGCAGCAATGTCAGTAAAACGCTATGAGCACGTGTTAAGAGTAGAGACAATGGCTTTACAATTAGCTGAAAAGTGGGGTGTGCCAGCTGAAATAGCGTCAATTGCGGCTTTGGTTCATGATTATGCTAAAGAACGCTCAGATGGTGACTTTTTAACTGTTATACGAGAAAAGCAACTTAGTCCAACTTTGATTCCTTGGGGTAATAACATTTGGCATGGTATTGTCGGGGCTGAGATGATTAAAGATGATTTAAAAATTATGCATGAAGATATTTTAGATGCCGTGCGTAACCACACGACTGGTGCAGTGTACATGTCTAAGTTAAGCCAAATAATTTACATGGCAGATTACATTGAAGTTGGTCGCGAATTTCCAGGTGTTGCGGAAGTTCGGGCACTTGCTTTTGAAGATTTAGCTGCTAGCGTTGGTTGGCAAACGCGTCATACCTTAAGCTATTTAATTGATAAACAGGTGCCGGTATATCCAGGCACTTTAGAAACCTACAATACATGGAGTATATAATGACATTAGAAGAAACCCTAGAAATTGCTGTTAAAGCGGCTGATGCAAAACGTGCTGAAAACATCATTGCTTTAGATATTCATGAAGTAAGCCTAGTAGCTGATACTTTTTTGATTATGGATGCACCAACTAACCGCCAAGTTTTGGCAATTGTTGATGAAATTGAAGATAAATTGGCTGAAGCTGGGATCGAATTACGGCGTCATGAAGGACGTAATGAAGCCGAGTGGGTCCTCCTTGATTTTGGTGACCTTATGGTTCATGTTTTCAAGACGGATGCCCGTCAATTCTATAACCTAGAAAAGCTTTGGAGTGAGGCGCCTGAACAAGCAATCGATCAATGGTTGGTTAAGGAAGAGTTGTAATGAATTACACAACCTTTGCTAAGCTATATGATGAACTTTTTGACCAGAGCGCTTATGAAGATTGGCTAACTTATACGGTGGCAACTGTAAAGAGTCCACAAGGTCCACTTTTGGAACTTGCTGGTGGGGCTGGCCGGTTAGCAATTATGTTAAAGCAGGCTGGTTTTCCAGATGTTACTGTCTTTGATTTGTCGGAAGAAATGCTAACTTTAGCCGCACAACATGCAGATGAAGCGGACATTGAATTGCCATTAATTGTTGGTGATATGCGGGAATGGTCAGATTATACGGCAAAATTTGCCACAATTACGTCCTTTGCGGATTCTTTCAATTATCTGGCCAATGAGGCTGAGTTATTAGCAGCATTTAAACAAGTTGCTGACCACTTAGTCGATCAAGGACAATTTGTTTTTGATGTAATCACGCCATATCAAACTGATGTAGTCTACCCAGGCTATATGTATAATTGGCATGACGACGAACGAGCTTTCATGTGGTCTTCTTATGGCGTTGAAGCCGCGCAGCATACGGTTGAGCACGAATTGACGTTCTTTGTTTATCAAAATGAACTAGATGCTTTTCAACAAGTCCAAGAAATTCATACAGAGCGCACCTACGAGCTTGAACAATATAAAAACTTGCTAGCAGCGGCAGGCTTTACGGATATTGAAGTAACAGCAGATTTTGGAAAACAGGCACCTGATGCAAAGACAACTCGTTGGTTCTTTAACGCAAAAAAGAAGTAGAAAAGGTGACAGATGGAGGCAGTCGGTTTAATAACAGAATACAATCCTTTCCATAATGGTCATATTCATCATTTACAAACAGCCAAAAAAGCAAGTGGTGCTGATGTTGTGATTGCAATTATGAGTGGTAATTTTGTTCAACGTGGCGAGCCAGCCATCGTTGATAAATGGATACGAGCTGACACTGCCCTGCAAGCGGGAGTTGATATTGTACTTGAACTACCTTTTCAATATGCTGTACAAGCAGCGCATATTTTTGCTAAAGGGGCAGTTCAAAGTTTAGCAGCAATGCAAGTTAAAACTTTAGTTTTTGGTGCTGAGCATGCTGAACTTGATTTTCTAACCTTAGCTAAGCAAGCAAAAGATAGTTTGCAAGCAAGTCAAAAATTTACTTCCTTTAATGAAACCTATGCAACTAGTTTTAACCAAGTAATTTATGAGCAAACGGGTATTAAAATTCAACAGCCTAATGATATGCTTGCTTTTGCCTACGCAACAGCAATTAATGACCTAGGACTAACTGAACAGATTCAGTTGCAACCGATTCAGCGGATTAAAGCGGGCTATCATGACCAAAAAATTCAAGATAAAACGATTGCATCGGCGTCAGCATTGCGAGCATTAGTTGAAACAGGCAAAGTAGCGGAATTAGCTAATTACCTACCTGAAAGCCTGGCTAAGGAATTAGCGTTAGGCGGTCAGGTGGAACCATTTATGGATTTTTGGTTTGA
This sequence comes from Weissella oryzae SG25, assembly GCF_000691805.2. Taxonomy (GTDB): domain Bacteria; phylum Bacillota; class Bacilli; order Lactobacillales; family Lactobacillaceae; genus Weissella; species Weissella oryzae. Next base: position 44,415 of record NZ_DF820487.1, read on the forward strand.
TTATCTTAAATATAAGGTTTTAACGACGCCGGTCGCAGAGTTAGAAAAAATCTACCAATTAGGTGATGGTTTGGCTTATCGTCTAAAAAAGATGCTTACAATTTCGATTAGTTGGTCCGAATTTCAACAAGCTTTTAAAAGCAAACGTTATACTTGGGCGCGGCTACAACGAACTTTATTATATGTTTTATTAAACATAACGACTGAAGAAATGATGGATGCTTGGCAGACACCTTATTTACGAATATTAGGCACTACTGTAAGCGGTCGTCAGTATCTTAAGCAGGAACGTGAGAACATCACTTTACCGGTAATTAATCGGGTGACGAAAGCTGATGTGCATGGTCGTTTGAAATTAGATATTCGTGCTGGACAAGTTTATCAGCAAATGAGTAAACCATATGCCCAGAAATTGGAGCAGGATTTCAAAAGACAAGCATTATTGATAAAAGGGGAATGAGTACAATGCTGAAATGGCAATTTAGCGAATTAGCGAAGTATCGAGAAGAAGCTTTTCCGTTTAAAGAAACGGTCAATTTACAAGAGACATTCAAAAAAGATTTTGGCGATTTAATTATTGATGCAAGTCCACTTGAAGTAACTGGCTTTGCGCAAGCGGACCAAACCGATATCATCGTGCATGCACAAGTTAAAGGGACACTGCAAGTACCGTCATCACGTTCTTTGACACCAGTAGAGTTACCAGTTGATTTTGCAATTGACGAGGTATACTTACAGGATGCAGGACACGAAGAAAAGTACGAACTTGAAGATTCGGTCATGCTAGTTGAGGATGGTGTCATCGACTTTTTGCAGGCAGTAATTGAATTCACCGTTTTACAAGTACCTTTGCAAATTTTAGCTGATGAAGATGTAAGCGCACCACTACCAGCCGGTGAGGGTTGGGCTGTTTTAACTGAGGATGATTTTGCAAAGCAACAAGTTGAAGAGCCAGAAAGTACCAACACGCCATTAGCTGGTTTAAAGGGCTTGTTTGATTCAGATAAAAATTAGTCTTGATGAACGTTCGCTGAATTCTTTTCAGTGAGCGTTTTTTAGTTAGAATTAGACTAGCTCTATTAATTATTCTTTTAAATCGCTAAAATAAAATTAATTAAGCAAAAATAGTTATTTGTGCTTTTAAAAATTAAGGTGAGGAAAATAATGGCAAAAAATAAAGAAACGCCAATGATGCAGCAATATAATGCAATAAAGAAAAATTATCCAGATGCCTTCCTGTTTTACCGGTTAGGCGATTTTTACGAATTATTTAACGATGATGCAATTTTGGGGTCACAATTGCTCGAATTAACCTTGACGCAACGTAACAAGAATTCAGTAAACCCAATACCAATGGCGGGAGTGCCTCATCATGCAGCTCAAAATTACATTGATATTTTAGTTGATAAAGGTTATAAAGTAGCCGTTGTTGAGCAAATGGAGAATCCAGCTGAGGCAGAAGGCATGGTACGCCGTGATGTAATTCAACTAGTCACGCCGGGAACTCGGATGTCAACTTCTGTTAGCGGTGCAAAAGAGAATAATTATCTAGTGTCAATCGCTCAAGCTGGCGCTGGTCAATTTGGCTTAGCCTATTCAGACCTTTCAACTGGTGAATTAAAGGTCACAACTGCGGTCAGTGTAAACACAGTTTTAAATGAATTAAGTCGTTTGGAAACCAAAGAAGTCGTTACGACAACTAATCTACCAGCTGATTTGCAAGCCAATTTAACTAGTTTAGGAATTTTAATTTCTTATCAACGTGAGTTAAATAGTAATGCTGAGATTTCGTATTTACGACAAAAAATTGAAAAAGCCGAGCAATTAGCAGCACTTGATACGTTACTAAGTTATTTATTTACCACGCAAAAACGCTCTTTAGACCATTTGCAAGTTGCCCAAGCCTACGCCATATCACAGTATTTAAAGCTAGATCGTAATTCACGTGCTAATCTTGAATTAACGCTAAATTTACGCACGCAAAAACGTTCTGGGACACTCTTGTGGTTGTTAGATCATACCATGACAGCAATGGGTGGTCGGGCACTTAAACAGTGGTTAGAGCTGCCACTTTTGGATCGAGCAACGCTAGAACATCGTTATGATAAAATTGGCGAACTAAATCGTGAATTTTTTGGCCGGGATGCATTGCAAACAGCTTTAAAACAAGTTTACGATTTAGAACGATTGGTTGGTCGAGTTGCTTACGGAACGGCCAATGGTCGTGACTTGTTACAACTGCGAAATTCACTTCGGCAAGTACCAGATATTATGGTTACACTTGGAAACTTTGACGCAGCGATTTTTGGCGATTTATTAGCTCGGTTAGACCCAGTAACAGATATTGAAAAGCTTATTAGCCAAGCCATTACAGAAGAGCCACCAATTTCGGTTACAGATGGTGGGGTAATTCGGGATAGTTATAATTCGCGACTAGATACTTATCGGGATGTGATGAAACATGGCAAGCAATGGTTGGCTGAAATGGAAGCCAAAGAGCGTCAAGTAACTGGTATATCATCGCTTAAAATTGGTTTTAATAAGGTTTTTGGTTACTATATTGAGGTTACGAAGGCAAACATTCCACGTTTAGACCCAACACGTTACACCAGAAAGCAGACCTTGGCTAATGCTGAGCGGTTTACAACTCCTGAGTTAAAAAAACGTGAAGAGCAGATTTTAGAGGCTGAGGCCAAGTCAAGCGAGTTAGAATATCAATTATTTACGCAAGTACGTGACCAAATTAAGCAAAATATTGAACGACTGCAAAAATTAGCTGCTACCTTAGCTGAGCTCGATGTTCTACAATCACTAGCCACAGTGGCTGAGGCAGAACAATTTGTACGACCAGAACTTGTTGATGAACATGAACTTAAAATTGTTGATGGTCGTCACCCAGTTGTTGAAAAGGTTTTGGGTCAACAAAGTTATGTAGCTAATGATGTTACAATGACTGCTAATGATACAATTTTATTGATTACAGGCCCTAATATGTCGGGAAAGTCAACTTATATGCGACAGCTTGCACTAACGGTTGTAATGGCGCAAATTGGCTCCTATGTACCTGCAAAGTCAGCTTCATTACCAATTTTTGATCAAATTTTCACCCGGATTGGGGCAGCAGATGATTTGATTTCTGGTAACTCGACTTTTATGGTTGAGATGGCAGAAGCAAATACAGCATTGCAACAAGCAACTGCTAATTCATTAATACTTTTTGATGAATTAGGTCGGGGAACAGCGACATATGATGGTATGGCCTTAGCCCAAGCAATTATTGAATATGTACATAACAATGTCCATGCTAAGACATTGTTCTCAACGCATTATCATGAATTGACCGCCCTTGAAGCAGAGTTAGCAGAACTTAAAAATGTGCATGTAGGAGCTACGGAGGAAGATGGTAATTTAGTCTTTTCACATCGTGTTTTGCCAGGACCGGCTGATCAAAGTTATGGAATTAATGTCGCTAAATTGGCTGGCTTACCTGCAAGTTTGATTAAACGGGCTGATACAATTTTGGCCCGTTTAGAGGCGCATGATTCTAATGTTGATTTAACCAGTGCATTGGCAGAGCCAGTATCTGATTTGCCAGTGAAAACACCTAGCTCAACTGATGACGAACAACTAGATTTGTTTGCAACAGCACCATTAGATGCTAATACGCAAACAGTTTTAGATGCTCTAAAGGCCTTGAATCTTGCGACAACAACGCCGCTTGATGCTATGTTAAAAGTACAAAATTGGCAAGATAAGTTAAAAAATAGTTAAAGGGGGGTACTAATGGCAGATATTCATGAATTGTCAGCGATTTTAGCTGATCAAATTGCAGCTGGTGAAGTGATTGAACGGCCTGCATCAGTAGTTAAGGAATTAGTTGAAAATGCAATCGATGCCAATGCTAGTAAAATTGATGTTTTGGTTGAAGAGGCGGGAATTAAGACCATTACGGTGATTGATGACGGTGACGGAATTGAAGCTGGGCAAGTAACTCGTGCCTTCCTACGGCATGCAACGTCAAAAATAACTGACCGTAACGATTTATTTCGTGTCCATTCACTAGGCTTTCGGGGCGAGGCCTTACCGTCAATTGCTTCAGTGGCTGATGTCATTTTAAAAAGTGCAACAGCAGGAGCTGAACAGGGAAAGCTAGTACACTATCGTGGTGGTAGCCTGCTAGAGGAGAGCGGAACCGATGCTCGAAAAGGAACTTCAATCACAGTAAAAGATTTGTTTTTTAATACACCAGCGCGGCTAAAGTATCTAAAATCACAGCAAACTGAATTGGCGCAGATTGTTGATATTATTAATCGTTTGGCGCTAAGTTATCCCGAGATTGCTTTTCGCTTAGTACATAACGATAAAGCAGTGACCAGTTCAGTTGGCAATGGCAATATTCAACAGGTACTGGCGGCCATTTATGGTGTGCAACAAGCACGAAAGATGTTAGCGATTCAAGCGGAGGATGCTGACTTTAAAGTGACTGGATATGTTTCTTTACCTGAACTAACCAGAGCGAGTCGAAATTATATCTCAGTCTTAATTAATGGGCGTTATATTAAAAACTATCAGTTGACAAAGGCCTTAATCAAAGGTTATGGTTCAAAATTAATGGTCGGTCGTTTTCCAATGGCAGTTTTAGCAATTGAAATGGACCCATTATTAGTTGATGTCAACGTTCATCCACAAAAACAAGAAGTGCGACTATCTAAAGAAACGCAATTAATGGACTTAATTGAAACAGCGGTAAAAGAACGCTTGCAAACGGAAAATTTAATTCCAAATGCTTATGATAATTATATGGGTGCAAAGCAAGAGACCCAGAATGAAGCTGACCAACCCTTCATTATGCAGTTGAATGATATATCACAACAACGCCAAGCTGTCTTTGTAAGTCCGACTAGTGAGTTTGGAGAATCAAATACAAGTTTGCATGATAAAACAAGCAATCAGACGCCTCTAGCAGATGTTGATTTAACTGAATTTGCAGATTTGGCGCACAAGCCACTGGAAATCCATGCAGAAGCAGATTTGCATGCTAGCGAATTGCAGGCCTTTGCAGCTCGTTATGCTCATTCAGAGAACCTTACACCATTTAATGAAGGTGGTACACCTTTTGCTGGTAGTCAAGCTCAATTAGACTTTGATAAGCAAACGAAGCGTGATGGCCAAGAACGCTTCCCATTATTAAGCTATATTGGGCAAATGCACGGTACCTTTTTGTTTGCACAGGCAGAAGATGGTCTATATTTAGTCGATCAACATGCGGCGCAAGAACGGGTTAAATATGAGTATTATCGTGATGAAATTGGACGCCAAGGGCAAGAATTACAACAATTTTTAGTACCAATTATTTTAGAATATGCGCCAGTTGATATTATCAAAATTCAGGCGCATCAAGCGGAATTAAATGCGGTTGGAATTAATCTTGAGCCTTTTGACGATAAGTCGTTGATAATTCGCGAACACCCAGCTTGGTTTATTGCTGGTCAAGAAGAAAGCACGGTTCGTGAAATGGTTGATTGGATTTTACGAGAAGGTCAGATGACAGTAGCTGATTTCCGTGAGCGTACGGCAATTATGATGGCATGTAAACGTTCTATTAAGGCTAATCATGCTTTGAATGACTTCGAGGCGCGCGGCTTATTGGAACAATTGGCTAAGAGTGAAAATCCGTTTAATTGCCCGCATGGCCGTCCAGTTGTGGTAACATTTTCTTTGATTGATATGGAAAAAATGTTTAAACGGATTCAAGATTCCCACGGTTCATGGGTTGAATATGATAATCATCCGTTTTAAGCCGAAAGTAGATAGGGGGGAATAGGGTGCGAGCACTTGTTTTATATGCGACAATCACAGGTAATAATGAGGATGTTGCGGATGAAATTATCAAAAACTTTCAAAGCCACGGTGTAGAAGTGACAAAAGAAGATATCATCAACGCTGACCCATATGACTTACAGGCAGCCACAAATGATATTGTGGTGGTAGTACCATATACCTTTGATAAAGGTTCCTTACCAGATGAAGCGCTAGATTTTTATGAAGATTTAGCAATGGTTGATTTACATGGTCAAATTTTTGGGGTTGCTGGTTCGGGAGATGTGTTTTATGGTGCAGATTTTGCTAAAGCTGTTGATAAATTTGAAGCTCAGTTTATCAAAGCAGGAGCAAGCCAAGGCGCTCCTAGCGTACGGGTAAATTTGAGCCCCAATACGACTGCTAAAGCAGAATTAAAGCAGTTTACCGACACCTTAATTGCCAGAGTAGTTAAATAATATAAAAACACAGTGAAAACGCTACAAAGAAAATCGGCAATACTGGGAAAATAATGTTGAATAATATAAGTTTTCTTAGAAAGAACGACTAAATTTGCTTAAAAGGTTGTATTTTTCTTGATAGTATTAGTATAATAAGGCTACAAACATGAAAGAGGTATTTAACATGAGTTTGTCAAAGGCAGAATTTGTTGCAAAAGTTTCAGACAAGACAGAATTGACTAAGAAAGATTCTGAAAAGGCAGTAAACGCCTTCTTGGAGACAATCCAAGAGACTATGGTTGCTGGCGAGACAGTTTCATTCGTTGGTTTCGGTTCATTCGAAGTTCGTGAGCGTGCTGCCCGTAAGGGACGTAACCCACAAACTGGTGAAGAAATCGAAATTGCTGCATCAAAGGTTCCAGCATTCAAGCCTGGAAAGTCATTGAAGGACGCAGTTAACAAGTAAGCGATTCGTTTACAAATTTGGACCGGACCGTTTTGGGTTCAGTCTTTTTTTATTTAGGGAGCAGATTGATGGCCTTTGAAAAAATTGTTAAAGTTACTGGCGATGAGCAAACCTATGCTTTTAACCCAGCTTTAAAAAAATATGCTTTGAGTGATACCGGTTTTATTCAAAATAACGCTGGTGCTTATGTAATGCAACGGGCTTTAGAACCAAGTAAAGGCCTGGCACATTCAATTAAATTAAAGGTAGTGATTAATAAAGAGTTGACGGGAATGAAGATTAAAACCGTTAATTCAAGCGGTACTGCGATAGTTGATATTTTTAAGTTGGCTCAAAAAGATCCTGAATTGATCGAACTATATCATTTTTACTTACAAGAATTGATTGAGCGTGAAATCATAATGATTAAGTAAGATAATTTAATCGACAAATGAAAATCGCTTTAAAACGGCAAATATTTTTTGCTGTTTTAAAGCGATTTTTTTATAGATTAGTCTTTTTGAGTGCTTAGGTATTCTTTTTGCCTTGTAACTAAAGCGTTAAAAATCCTTTTTACATCTTGATCATTGCCCCGCAATTCATAATCCCCAATTAGGGGAGCATTAAAAATTTCTGCGTAACGACGTGCAGTTAGGACATATTGTACGTTAAAATTTTTATTACCTGAACCAACAACCCCAATCAATTGGTCAGCGTTATTTTGGTAGCTAAGTTGTTCATGAAGTGGATTAGTCATAATCTCCTTGACCCCATTATCAATTCCATTACCACCATCCAGATAAGTAGGAACAAGCACAAAATAAGGCGTTGTTTCAATCGAATCAAAGCTAGCATCAGTAATTTCTTTCGCTTCAATTTGTATAGAAGTATCAAGTTGTTGACCATAAGCCTGTAATTTTTTTATAAAATGACGTGTGTTACCACCAAGTGAAATGTATAAAATCCGAACGATCATATTAAACCCCATACTTATGAATTGTATCACGAAGATATCTAGTTATTAATAAAGATTACGCTAGTTGACATTGCATTGCAACAGGGACATAAAGCATAATTTTTGAGTAAAATATCCACATTTTTTTTTAAATGAAGATAAGTCAGTAACGACAAGGCTTGTGTTAAAGTTAGCTAACGGAAAGTTATTTTAATTCTTGTAAAGTAAATGAAATAATCATCATAAACCCTTATATATCAAGCTTTAAGCCGAAAATTTTAAAATTTGCATTCTGTTATATTCACTGGTAAACTCATGACAGGGTTTTTAATTAGATGACTAAGTGAGGTGTCGATATGACTAATATAACTGTATTTACAAAAGATAACTGCATTCAGTGCAAGATGACAAAAAAGACATTAGAACAATATGGTATTTCCTTTGAGGAACGTAATGTTTCTCAGGATGCTGAGGCCTTAAAATTTCTAAAGGGACAAGGGTACCAATCAGTTCCCGTTGTGATGGCACAAGACTTTGAACCGATTAACGGTTTTAGACCTGATTTGCTGGCTACTTTGATGGAAGCAATTTAAATTATACAAACATTGCTCTCAAAGAATCGGTGCAATTTTCGTGAAATTCCGCTTTACTTTGAGAACAGGAACCGAGGGAATATATGTCTTTATCAACGCTTGATACTAATAAAGTGACTTATTTTGATTTAAATAATCAAGTCAACATACCATTGAATGGTAGCATTCAATTACAAAAGGATGACGAGGCGCTTGCCGCCTTTATTGCTGAAAACGTGCAACCAAATACGAAAAGCTTTAGTAGTTTAGCTGACCGTGTATCTTATATGCTGACAAATGATTTTTGGGATGCAAAGACAATCGAGCAATATGATTTTACTTTTATCGAGCGCTTGTTTAAATTTTTAGCTGATGCCAATTTCCAATTTAAATCTTTTATGGCAGCATATAAGTTTTATGCTCAATATGCTCTAAAAACTAATGATGGTGATTGGTATTTAGAGAGCTATACCGATCGTGTAGCAATTAATGCCTTGTTTTATGCAGCTGGTGACGAAAAACTAGCATTACAGTTGGCTGATGAGATGGTGCATCAACGTTATCAACCAGCAACACCATCATTTTTAAATGCCGGACGTTCGCGGCGGGGTGAACTAGTCTCATGTTTTATCCTGCAAAGCACTGATGATATGAATTCGATTGGTCGGACGATTAACTCAGCCTTACAACTATCGAAGATTGGTGGCGGTGTTGGAATTAATCTTTCTAATTTACGGGAAGCAGGTTCAACAATCAAAGGGATAGCAAATGCTGCTTCTGGAGTTGTGCCAGTTATGAAACTTTTGGAAGACTCATTCTCATATTCAAATCAAATGGGGCAACGTAATGGAGCCGGAGTAGCTTATTTATCAATTTTTCATCCAGATATTATGGAGTTCTTTGCCACGAAAAAGGAAAATGCGGATGAAAAAATCCGGGTAAAAACGCTTTCTTTGGGAATTACTGTTCCAGATAAGTTCTATGACTTAATACGTTGGAATGCAGATATGTTTTTGTTCTCACCTTACGACGTTGAACGCGAGTATGGCCAGCCTTTTAATTACGTTGATATTACGGCGGAATATGACAATATGGTGGCTAACGAAAATATTCGCAAGAAGAAGGTTCGGGCACGTGATATTGAAAATGAAATTTCAAAGTTACAACAAGAATCAGGTTATCCATATATCATTAATATCGACACGGTCAATCGGGCAAATCCAATTGCCGGTAAGGTAATCTCATCAAATCTATGCTCAGAGATTTTACAAGTTCAGCGACCTTCAACGATCAATAATCGACAAGAGTATACGATTTTGGGTACGGATGTATCATGTAATCTAGGCTCAACTAATATTGTGAATTTGATGGAAACGCCAGATTTTGAACAATCCGTTACAGCAATGGTTAAGGCTTTAACTTTCGTATCAAATAGTTCACAGTTAGATATTGTTCCTAGTGTACAAAACGGTAATAATGAGCTGCATGCAATTGGTTTAGGTGCAATGGGCTTACATGCTTTCTTTGCTAAGAATCAGATGATGTATGGTGATGCTGAAGCGCTTGATTTTACCAATGCTTACTTCTTAATGCTCAACTACTATACGCTTAAAGCTTCAAATCAAATCGCAATCGAGCGTGGTGAAAGTTTTGTTGGCTTTGCCGATTCAGATTATGCGTCAGGAAGTTACTTTGATAAATATGTAGAACAAGATTGGCAACCTAAGACGGCTAAGGTGCAAGCAATTTTTGCTAAGCATCATTTCCCTGATCAAGCTGATTGGGCCGCCTTGAAGGCATCAATTATGGAACATGGCATTTATAATGCCTATCGGATGGCAATTGCACCGACTGGTTCGATTTCTTACATTAATGATGCAACTGCATCATTACAGCCAATTGTTAATCGAATTGAAGAACGTCAAGAAAAGAAAATCGGTAAGATTTACTATCCAGCACCATACCTAAGTAATGAAACTTTGCCATATTATCAATCGGCTTATGATATTGATATGCGTCGTGTTGTTGATGTTTACGCGACCGCTCAACAGCACATTGATCAAGGAATGGCAATGACTTTCTTTATGCGTGCAACACTCCCCGCAGACTTGTACGAATGGAAAATTGGTCATACAAATAAGATGACAACACGTGACTTAAATATCTTACGGTTGTATGCTTATAATAAGGGCGTGAAATCAATTTATTACGTACGTACTTATACAGATGATATGGAAGAGTTTGGCGTAAATGAATGCGAATCTTGCTCGATTTAGAGAAGATGAGTCAGAGTACAGCATAGAGCAATAATTCGCGTACGATTGATGGTAAGTTGACTTAACCTGAACATGAGTTATTTGTTTTTTGCATAGCTAAGATAACTAGGGATTTTAGTTTTGTACGGAGTGGAGAAAAAGAGGATTGTTTAAATGAGTGATAATTATATTGCAATCAACTGGAATGCAATTGAAGATGCAATAGATAAAGCAACGTGGGAAAAGTTGACTGAGCAGTTTTGGCTCGATACACGAATTCCACTTTCAAATGATTTGGATGATTGGCGGACTCTCAGTACTGCCGAAAAAGACTTAGTGGGTAAAGTTTTTGGTGGGTTGACTCTGCTTGATACTTTGCAATCACAAGATGGAATGGCCTCTTTGAAGGCGTCGGTACGGACTCAACATGAAGAAGCAGTCTTAAATAACATTCAATTCATGGAGTCAGTTCATGCTAAGTCATACTCTTCAATATTTGAGACCTTGAATCAACCGGCCGAAATTGATGAGATTTTTGCTTGGACAAATTCAAACGAGTTTTTACAATATAAAGCCCAACGGATTGAAAAGATTTATGCCGAAGGCACACCTTTGCAAAAGAAAATTGCGTCTGTCTTTTTGGAAACCTTCTTATTTTACTCAGGATTCTATACACCACTATATTATTTAGGTCACAATAAATTGAACAACGTTGCCGAAATAATTAAATTAATTTTGCGTGATGAATCAGTTCATGGAACTTATATTGGTTACAAGTTCCAACGTGGTTTGGCTGAATTACCAGAGACGGAACAAGAAGCATTAAAGACGTGGATGTATGATTTGCTAATGGATTTGTATAGCAATGAAACGAACTTTACTCACGCAATTTATGATGAAGTGGGTTGGTCTGAGTCAGTATTGACCTTCTTACGCTACAATGCCAATAAGGCTTTAATGAACCTTGGTCAAGACCCACTATTCCCAGATACTGCGGATGATGTTAACCCAGTAGTGATGAATGGAATTTCAACGACAACTTCAAATCATGACTTCTTTTCACAAGTTGGTAATGGTTATCGCTTAGGTGAGTTGGAGACAATGGAAGATGCCGATTATAACTATGGTATTGATAATTAATTAAAAGGGTTGACAAAGTAAATTAGAGCGTTTATCATTTAGCTCATAGAAATTTATTAAAGATTTAACAGGAGATTATTATGAGTAAGCATATTTCACAATTAAATGGTTGGTGGCGCCGTTAACACGGCCGGACTGTGAAATAAGCAGATTCGGTACGTGCTCTTTTTAGAGCTCGCATATCGAATCTGTGCTGACATAAGGATTTCTTGAGAGGTCTGCACGGATACGTGCAGACCTTTTTGTTTTGTCTGCACGTAAATTTATCTAAGCTTAGGAGAAGCGTTATGAACAAGAAGATTGTAGGAACTTTAGCAGTAATTGTAGCCGTTTTAGCTGGTGCCGGTATTTATTCAGGGGTTAATGCTCAAAAGGCTAAGGTGCCAACCGTTGGCGTCTTGCAATTTATGTCACACCCCGCCTTGGATCAAATCTATAGCGGAATTAAAGTTGGGTTAGCTGATTCTGGCTATAAAGTAGGCAAGGATGTGAAAATTGATTTTCAAAATGCCCAAGGAGATCAGAGCAATCTAAAAACAATGTCAACGAAGTTTGCTAATGAAAAAGCAAATGTTTCAGTTGGAATTGCTACTCCAGCCGCAATTGCCGTAGCAAATACAGTTACTAGTAAGCCTGTGATTTTCTCGGCTTCAACCAATCCAATTGGTGCAAAATTAGTTAAGTCATATAGCCACCCAGGTGGTAATGTTAGCGGTGTTTCTGACCAAGCTCCATTGGCTGCTCAATTAAAGATGATGAAGACTTTCATGCCTGATTTAAAGACGCTAGGAATTATTTATACTTCATCCGATGATTCAGCAACCACTGAAGCAAAAAAGATGGCTAGTTTAGCAAAAGCCGCTGGTATCGAAGTTAAGGAATACACGATTGCTTCTTCAAATGATTTGAATCAAACATCACTACAAATGGTTAATAATAACAACGTGCAAGCCGTCTTCGTACCAACTGATAACACTATTGCAGGAGCCTTCACAACGCTATTGAAAAATACCGATAATGCAAAGGTACCAGTATTCCCAACGGTTGATACGATGGTAAAGCAGGGCGGTGTTGCTGCTGAATCAATTAACGAAAAAGAAATTGGTGTTAAGACTGGTGAGATGATTGCCCAAGTCTTAAAGGGTAAGCAACCAGGCAAGATGCCAGTTGAATTTATGAAAAAGGGTAATTTGGTAATTAATAAAGCCGAAGCAAACAAGCTTGGTTTGACAATTCCAAATGAATACAACAAGGCAAAGATTGTAGGAGAGTAAGATGCAGTTAATTATTTCAGCAATTGGGCAAGGCCTACTTTGGGCGACATTGGGGATTGGTTTATTTCTAACCTTTCGAATTTTAGATTTTCCAGATATGACAGTTGAAGGAACCTTTCCGCTTGGTGCGGCTACAGGCGTTACTTTAATTGCGCAAGGGATGAATCCCTTGTTAGCTAGTCTGCTGGCAGCCTTAGCGGGGGCCCTTGCTGGTCTAGTAACTGGTTTACTTTACACTAAAGGAAAAGTGCCAATTCTCTTAGCCGGAATTTTAACGATGACGGCAATTTATTCAATTAATCTCCGGATTATGGGGCAGGCTAATCGATCATTATTAGGCGTTCAAACGATTTTTTCTGGCTTAGGTTTAGACAAGCTACCACCTAATTATGCCGCCGTCCTAATCGGAACCGTTGTCATTGCGATTATCACAATCTTAGTTGCAATCTTTTTACAGACAGAACTAGGTCAAGCCTTTATCGTTACTGGTGATAACAGGACGATGGCTCGCTCATTAGGGATTAATACTGATAGTATGACAATTTTGGGGCTAATGATTTCAAATGCTTTAATTGCTTTTGCCGGTTCACTTGTGGCACAAAATAATGGTTTTGCCGATGTAAACATGGGAATTGGCATTATCGTGGTTGCACTAGCTTCAATTATTATTGGTGAGGTTAGTTATCCGGGTAACTTATCAATAACTAATCGCTTAATCACGATTATTATCGGCTCGATTCTATATCGTTTTGTTCTAGTGATTGTCTTAGCAATTGGCTTCTCAGCTAATGACTTAAACTTATTTAGCGCGGTAATTCTTGGCCTAGCCTTGATTTTGCCACAGCTACGTAAATTTTTCCGTTTGGAAAGCATTATTAAAAGAGGGGTGAATAGCCATGACTGAAATTGATGTAGCCTTAATTGATGCGACCGTAACTGTAAATGCTGGCCTAAGCAATGAAAAAAATATTCTTGACCATGTTTCTTTAGAATTGGCGGCGGGTGATTTTGTTTCAGTATTGGGCTCAAATGGTGCTGGAAAATCGACCCTCTTTAATGTAATTGCAGGAACCTTACCGCTAACAGGTGGCGAAATTCATTTAGGTGGGATTAATGTAACGCATTTATCAGAGACTGAACGAACAAAGTATCTGTCGCGGGTCTTTCAAGATCCTAAGTTAGGGACGGCACCGCGGATGACTGTTGCTGAAAATCTATTATTGGCTGAAAGGCGTGGTCAAAGGCGCCGGTTACGTAACCGAAATTTGACTAAAGCGAAATTAGCCGAGTATGGTCAATTAACTGCTAAAATGGGTAACGGTTTGGATAGTCGGTTGAGTATGGCAACTGGTGATTTATCTGGTGGTCAAAGGCAAGCCTTATCTTTTCTAATGGCTACGCAAAGTCAGCCCAAGGTGTTGTTGCTAGATGAACACACCGCAGCGCTGGACCCAAAGACCTCAGCTCAATTAATGCAAATTACCGATCAAAGTATTAAGGCTGCTAATTTGACGGCATTAATGATTACGCATGACTTAACAGATGCCCTAGAATATGGAAATCGGTTATTGATTATTGCAGATGGTAAGGTTGCTTTAGATGTAAGTGGTGCGGTTAAAAATAAATTAACCGTCACAGATTTATTAACTTATTTTAACCGCTATTAAAGTACGTCTCAAATATGAAGACTGTCTGAAATTAATTTCAGACAGTCTTTGTTTTTTAAAGATAAAGACTTTAAAAACTATGAAGGATAGTTTATTATTTAATAATTGCAATGTGCTTTTTGCATTTAGAATTAAATTAGCGTAGATTTAACTGTTAGAATAAATTAGTTAGGTAGGGGTAGAATGCAATATTGGAGACGCATATTAGCAGTTGGCTTTGGTGGCTTCTTTGGTGGGGCGTTGCGCGAGGCCATTGAATTATGGATGGCTGGGCCATTTCCGTGGGGAACAATCGTGATCAATTTAGTTGGTACCTTTATTTCGGCTTTTTTGGTCATTCTTTTTGCGCATAAAATTGGTGTCGGACAAATAACATCTGATTTTGTTTTGGTTGGTATCTTAGGGGCCTTTACCACTTTTTCAACTGCCATCCTCGACATGGTAAAGCTTGGTCATATCTGGCCAGCACTAATGTATTTTGTAATTACCTTGTTAGGGGGCCTAGTTGTAGTAATTTTCGCCCGTAATCTAGCGCGAAAGGTGGTTGCTTAAATGCAATTAATATTATTGGCCGGTTTTGGAGCAATTTTCGGTTCGATTCTACGATTTTTACTCTTAGAATTAGGTGAACGTTATTTTGGTGAGGCAGCTAGCTGGATGGTTATGATTATTAACCTCAGTGCTTCATTTTTGATTGGAATTGCTTTTGCCTTACATTTGCAGTCTAGTATGAATGTTTTTTGGGCAACCGGTATTCTAGGGGGATATTCAACTTTTTCAGCACCAATTGTTGAATTAGCCGATGCCTTTGAACGTAATGAACGTGGCGATCGGACCTTGATTGAAATTAAGACCCTTATCGCCTTTTTTGGGGGCTTAGTAATGTTATTTTTGGGGATTATTGTAGCAAAAACTTTCTAAAAATAAATACAATGAGGTATAAGCATGTCAAAAATTGCAGTACTCACGAATAGTTCAAGTTACTTAACAGCAGCAGAATTAAATCGTTTGGATATTAAAACATTCCCTGATGTTGTGATGATGGGCGCAACGGAGTATTTTGAAGGGATTAGTTGGCAAAGTCAAATTGAATTTTATCAATTTCAGCAAACGGCTAAGCCAGCTTTGACAACTTCACAAGTAGCGATTGGTGTAATTGATGAATATTTACATGAGCTAGCCAAGGCGGGCTATACGGATGTAATTTTTGTCGCAATTTCGGCTGGAATTTCTGGGTTAGTATCAAGTTTAACTGCCTTGGCAAATGAAGTGCCAATTAAACTGCATGTTTGGGATACAAAGATTGCTGCCAGAGGGGCTGGTAATCAAGCTCTACTAGCAGCTGAGCTCGTGCATGCGAACAAACCGGTGGAAGAGATTCTTACGCAGTTGGCAGTCTTACGGGCTTCGACGGATGTTCGTTTTGTTGTTGATGATATTAAACATCTACAACGAACGGGACGGCTATCAAATGGGGCAGCACTACTAGGTTCATTATTAAATATCAAACCGATGCTTACTTTTGATGATGGTAAGATTATTGCCATTGGTAAAGAACGCCAAATGACGCGTGCATGGAAAAAAATCCAAGAAAATTTGAATACGGTAATTGCAACGGTTGACTATCCGCTCAGAGTAACAATTTTAGATGCGAATAATCCAAAATTGGCGGAGCGTTGGATTGCTGAATTAACAGCCATGGCACCAGATTTGATAATTGAACATTCAATTATCGGACCATACATTGGTGTCCATACTGGTGAAAAGGCAATGGGTGTCATCTGGGCACGTGATTATCAATCATTGGTTTAAAAAATTAAAAGCGAGCATGTCTACAAAGACATGCTCGCTTTTTAGGACTTATTTATTTGCAATTACTTCGATGTGATTACCTTCAAAATCATCTAAGTGGAATGTTACGTGCTTACCATCTGCACTTTCTGTAACGGGTGCACTTTGTTGTACATAATAATTAATGAGATGCTTTTCAACTGTGCTTTCATGATCACGCACAACTACCGTTACCGTAATTGGCTCAGCTTCAACTTCATCAAAGACGATTGCTTCTTGGTTAAAAAAGAGGTGCCGGTCCTCATGCTCACCGAATTCAGTTGGTAAATCGAAAACCTCCCGGTAAAAACGAACAGCTCGACCAAGATTTTTACTAGGAATATATTTGGGACTAAACTTACGCACACGCATAAAAAACCTTCTTTCAAAAACAATTAGTATGATTATACCGCTTTACATTCTAGAGTGACACTCTATCTTGTTAAGTATAAGGGGGTGTTAAGATGGAAATGATAAAATCGGTGCAACAGCTTGGTCAAATTATGGTTAATAAAATTGGAACTGCGGTTCAAGAAGAATGTTGGGTTGTCGGCCTTTCAACTCAAATGGCAGTTTTAATCATGCAAAGAGTTGCCTTAGGGAGTGTTGACCATGTAGACGTGCAACCACGTGATATTTTTCGACCGTTAATTGCGATGAATGTCTACGGTTTTGTGCTTATCCATAATCACCCAAGTAATAATTTAAACCTGTCGGAAAATGATGAAAAATTTAAGATTCAAATTGAAATTTGTAGTAAAATTATACAATGTCATTTTCTAGATTTTATCGTAGTTACCCGCCAAGAATTTATTAGTCAGCGTTCGATTAATCGAATGCCACAAATTTCCTTGGCTGAGGTAATCCTGCCATTTACGGACTCAGTAGGGCTGTGCTAAAATTAAAGGGATATGTTCAATTGCTTTTTTAAAATCTTAAAAACTTGTAATAGATAAACTCAAATAAAATATTCAAAGAAGGAAAAGGGATAAATACTGTGTTCTCATTTGGAAGTCGAAATGTTGGTATTGATTTAGGTACTGCAAATACGCTCGTTTATATTGAAGGAAAAGGGATTGTTTTGCGTGAGCCATCTGTGGTTGCCCGTAACACAAGAACCGACGAAGTTGTTGCGGTTGGGGAAGCCGCAAAAGAGATGCTTGGTCGTACGCCAGGATCAATCAAAGCCATTCGTCCAATGCGTGATGGTGTGATTGCTGACTACGAAACAACTGTGGCAATGCTTAAGTATTATTTGAACAAGGCGTTGGGCAATGGCCGGACAAATCCGAAGGTTGTAATTGGTGTGCCTTCTGGCGTAACCGCTGTGGAACGTCGGGCAGTAACTGATGCTGCTCGGGTTGCTGGGGCTAAGGATGCCTTCGTGATTGAAGAGCCATTTGCCGCAGCTGTCGGAGCTGGTTTGCCAGTCATGGAGCCAACTGGTTCAATGGTTGTAGACATGGGTGGTGGAACAACTGATGTTGCGACAATCTCATTGGGTGGAATCGTGTCTTCACGATCAATTCGGATGGCTGGTGACCGGCTTGATGATGCAATTATGACTTATATCCGCCAAAACTACTCAGTTTTGATTGGTGAACAATCAGCTGAGCGCCTAAAGATGGAAATTGGTTCAGCAAACTTAGAGTTGGCTAAGGATATGGATGGCGCTACGATTCGTGGACGTGACCTAGTAACTGGTTTACCAAAGACAATCGAAGTAACCGCTTTTGATGTTGCTGATGCGATTAAAGATGTGATTGCTGAGATTATTGTGGCAATTAAGGAGACTCTTGAAGAGACATCACCTGAAATTGCAGCTGATGTGATTGATCATGGAATTATTTTAACTGGTGGGGGAGCACTTTTGCACCATATCGATGAAGTGATTGCCGATGCAACCAAAGTTCCGGTCTTTATTGCGACTGAGCCGCTTGATGCTGTCGTTTTGGGAACGGGTGAAATCTTAAAGTCAATCGACGTTTTGAACAATTAAGATAGCTTTGGTGGCGCATCACATATTAGATGTGATGCGCTTTTCTTAAAGAAAAGATGCTGACTTAATCGGAAATAAAATTAGTCGTGAACGAAGGGAGTTATAATGAAAAATCCATTTTCTTCACGTCGTTTGGTGATTGCAGTAATAATTGCGATTTTAACAATTGCAATTATTACGATTAGTTCAAATGCCCGCAATTCAAAGGCAGAACCTTCGTTGCCAAGTCGAGTATTATCAGACATTACTGGCTGGACAGCTCAGGTGGTTGGAACGCCAGTTAAAGCCCTGACGACGAGTGTGGCGTCGGTTCAACAATTGTTGAATACTTATCAAGAAAATGAAAAGTTGACAACTCGAATTGATGAACTAGCACAAGCTAAGGTTCAGTTGCAAACCTTGCAAGCTGAAAATAAAGCACTTAAGAACCAATTGAACTTAGATTCAACTTTGACCGACTTTAAAGTTGTGAATGCAGTTGTAATTTCGCGTTCACCATCAAATTGGCAGTCACAAATTATTATTAATAAAGGGACTGATGCTGGTTTGAAGCGTAATATGTCGGTGATGGGTTCTGGTGGCTTGGTTGGTCGGATTGTGCAAGTTAATACGACTAATTCTAAAGTAGAATTGATTTCTGACAATAGCCAGACAGCTAACCGCTTTGCAATTCGAGTAGCAACTAGCAATGGTGAGGTTGTTGATGGAATCATCTCTGGTTTTAATCAGACAAAAAATGAAATTATTATGAGCAACATTACATCACAAACTGAAGTGAAAAAGGGTGATATGGTTACAACATCTGGCTTAGGTGGGGTAACGCCATCTGGTTTGTATGTGGGTAAGGTTGATGCTGTTACTAAGGATGAGGGCGGAGTTTCAAAGCAAATTTTGATTAAGCCAGCAACTGACTTTAATAACATCCCAGTTGTGTCCGTGGCAATTCCACAATCATAATAGAGAAAAATAAGCCCGACCGATTAGCTTGAACTAATTGGTCGGGCTTATTTTTATTCGTGATAAAGAATTGGACGGTCATTAAGTGGTTGAAGGTCACGATTATTCTTAGCTGCAAGGCCTTCCAAGAAAGCTAGTTGTTCTTGGCTTAAAGTAACTGGGTCTTTAATAACGTACCATTCAACATCTTCGGTTAAAGGTGGCGTTGTTAATGAGCCTAGGTAGTGATAATAAGCCGGATTAGCTGGAATGAAGTCTGTTAATTTAATGGTAAAGTCATTTGGCTTTGTCCAGTTTTCTATAACAGAGGCTAAAATCGGATTAGCCGGACCAATTTCAAAAAAGACAGCAATTACGGCCTTGGCACCATTAAGAGCTTGATGTACAAAATGAATTTCTGCAGCAAAAGAATGTTGATTCAATTGATGTTCACTAGGGGTATGGGTATGAAATTGCACTAAATTAAACTTACGGTAGTTTAAAATTGCAGTACCTGTCACAAAGACTTCCAGACCGTTGCCTGAATCATGGGCTAAACTAACTTCATTTTGGTAGTCAACTTCAAGTGCAGAACCTCTTGGCCAAGTAGTAGCAACTTGGTCATCAATGTTAATGGGTGACTGATGCTTACCATGTTCAAAGTACCAGTTTTCTTGGTGTGAATAATCAAATTTCATTTTATAACCCCTAGCTTTCTAGTAAGAATGAATTGGCTTTATTTTATCATATTAGCTAAGACGGTAACCTTAAGATTGTTGGACGTGATTTTGAATTAATGCTAAACTGAACTCTATAATTAAAAGTTAAAGATTGCGTGGGGTGTTACCTCACGCCTGGAGTTCTTCAAATGAAATATATTCCTATGAAGTGGTTACATTTTTTCTTAGTATTTATTGCCATGCTATTAGATGGCGCGATAGCTTTAAATGCTGCGCCTGTTCTCTTTCATCAGCCAATGTCTGCAAGTCCCTTTCTGACGATAATCGTGTTAATTATCCCAATTATCGGTGGTTTCGCTGACCAACTAAGTAAACAAAGTCTATATGGGGCAGCAATCGTTTCTGGCTTGCTTTTTGATTTGTTCTATAATGGTGTTGTTGGTATTGCTATGGTTGGTTTCCCTTTGGTAGTCTGGATTGCATTGATAATTAAAAAATATTTTGCGACCAACTTTGGTTCAGCCGTATTAACCTGGTTTATTGCGCTAAGTGCATATTTGTTTTTCGACTATATGGCTTTTGGAATTATCAATATGGCTAATGCAAACTTATCAAGCTTCATTATTTTCCATATGTTTCCAACGATTTTGGTGAACTTATTGATTCTCTTAGTAGTTTATAATTTCTTGGTTTGGCTCTATAAAAAGACATTGCAAGAAGATATCGCAAACTATACAATTGCCGATAAAAGTTTGGATAATCGAATTCCATTAGGTCGTCGTAAGTAACTTAACAAAAAACATCCGTATGACTGCTAGATA
Organism: Weissella oryzae SG25; assembly: GCF_000691805.2. Classification (GTDB taxonomy): domain Bacteria; phylum Bacillota; class Bacilli; order Lactobacillales; family Lactobacillaceae; genus Weissella; species Weissella oryzae. The sequence goes on from NZ_DF820487.1 coordinate 65,249, forward strand.
GTCATACGGATATTTTTTATACAAGTTTTTAAGAATAGATTGTCAGAATGCAAAATTAGCAAATTTCCTTATTTAATACGCCGTGCAATATAGATTGGCCGATGTTTAACTTCCTTATAGATACCGGAAATGTAACGGCCAATTACTCCGATGCTTAATAGCTGAATACTACCAATTAAAAGGATAATGACAACTAGGGAAGGCCAACCAAAAACCGCCGTATTTGGGAAAATTAAAGCCCGAATAATAATAACGATGATGCCAATAATTGAAGCAAAAAAGGTGACCAAACCAGTGGCAATAACTAAATCCAAGGGGATAGTTGAAAAGTTGATAATCCCTTCAATGGAATATCTAAAAAGACTCATAAAGGACCAAGAAGTGTTACCGGCAACGCGATCGACATTTTCAAATTCAAGGTATTTAGTTTTGAAACCAACCCAAGAAAAAATCCCCTTTGAAAAGCGATTGTATTCGGTCATGCTTAAAATGGCATCAACCATTTGGCGAGTCATGACACGGTAGTCACGGGCACCTTTCACTAATTTAGTATCGGAAACCTTATTGATGAGCCAATAAAATAGGTCGCTAAAAAATGACCTGAGGTGAGCTTCACCATCCCGATTGGTACGCCTCGAGCCAACGGAGTCCCACTTGCCAGACATTACATCTTGTAACATTTCTGGTAGTAATTCTGGTGGGTCTTGTAAGTCAACATCCATAACTGCTAGATAATCACCTTTAGCATGCTGCAATCCAGCGTAGAGAGCAGCTTCTTTACCAAAGTTACGTGAAAATTCAATGTAATGAATTAATGGATCTTGGTGACTAACATTTTCTAAAATATCAATGGTTTTATCAGTTGAACCATCATCGATAAACCAAAAAGAAACTTCAAGTTCAGGCATTTTACGCATGTTCTGCTGGACAGCGTCAATAAAGATGGGGATAGCAACTTCTTCATTATAAACGGGAACGATTATTGATAGCGATTTAGTGGTCAATTTTTTCTCCCATAGATTAAGTTTATTTGTAATTGTAATTACTATTACAGTCATTTTATACTTTTGAGCTTTACTGCGTCAAACTTACTAAGGGCATATTTGATGTGGGTCAATTAGTAAAACGATGCAGCTTAGAAAATCCATTCTGAATGCTCAGCAAACAATTTACTTATGCCGGTCCAATCCCTACAATGGAGATATGAGTTTTTACGGATTCAAAAGGCACTGTAGGGGTGAATAAAAATGTATAAGATTAAAATTAATAAAATGCAATTTCATAGTCACATTGGTGTCTTAGCAGAAGAAAAAATCCTTGGACAACAAATTGAAGTTGATTTACAGGTGGAAACTAATTTCGATTTTAGTGGACAAGATCAACTGACTGAAAGTCTTAGTTATGTAGATTTTTATACTGCAACCAAGCAAATTGTCGATGCTTCACGGGTTGACTTAATTGAGAAATTGGCCTTTGATATTATTCAGACAATTAAGCAGCAAGATCCAACGCGGATTGCGGCGGTTGAAGTACATGTTAGAAAATTAGCAGTACCAATTGATGGAATTTTTGCAAATACTGAAATTGAAATGCGGGGTTAAGCGATGGAAACAGTTTATTTAAGTTTAGGTAGCAATCTTGGTGATCGACAACATTACTTAGAACAAGCATTAACTTTATTGGGAACGAATCAAAAAGTTATGGTAAGCAAACAATCTAGCTTCTATGAAACCTCACCAGTTGGGGGCGTAGTTCAAGATAACTTCATTAACTTAGCCATTGAGATTATGACAACCCTATCAGCACAAGAACTCCTCGATTTAATTCATACGATTGAAAAACAATTAAATCGGCAACGGCTTGTGCATTGGGGACCACGAACGATTGATATTGATATTATTTTTTATGGTGAACAGCAAATTGATCAAGCAAACTTAAAGGTGCCACATCCAGAGGCATTTAACCGGTATTTTGTTTTGCAACCTTTGGCGGAAATTATGGAAGATTCTGCACCAGTCAAAGCGCAGGTAAACACTGCTTTAGAGCAGTTAGCAAAGACCGTTACAGATCAACGCCTAGAAAAAGTTGCGGTCGATTTAACCCCCAAAGAAAAAATTGCTGCGGCTGTGAAGACAATCTTATCCGCTGTTGGCGAAGATCCACAGCGAGAAGGGTTAGTGGAAACTCCGCAACGTGTTGCTAAAATGTATGAAGAAATCCTAGCATCACAAACTAAAGGCCCTTTTGAAGACTATAAGCTTTTTGAAACTAGTCCTGATGAACGTAATCAACTAATTGTAATGAAAGATATTCCGTTTTATTCAATGTGTGAGCATCACATGCTACCTTTTTTTGGACAAGTGCATGTTGCTTATTTACCACAAGCTGGCAAAATTATTGGTTTATCAAAAATTCCGCGTTTAGTTGAATACGTTTCTCAAAAGTTACAAGTACAAGAAAATTTGACACGCGAGATTGCTGAAACCTTGGTTGAAATCCTAGCACCATTGGGTGTAGCTGTAGTAGTTGAGGCACGGCATATGTGTGTTGAGATGCGGGGAATTAAAAAGCTCAATTCACATACGAAAACAAGTTACTATACAGGCGTTTTTGAAACGGATGCCAACATGCGACAAGAATTTTTGGCAGGCTTGTAGGATAAGGGAGAGTGATTTATGGAAATCGTTGCATTGAATCCAAAGAGCAAGGCTTTAACGAATGTTGGTCTAATATTTAAGGGCATTGACGAAGATACGGTCGTTGAAATTCGGCGAATTTTAGCTGGTAATATACAGATTAATTGGCTAAAACCAGATGAGTTGTTGGTTTCGCTTTCAGTCTTTGAATTACGGCACTTGATTAATCATTGGGCACAGGGAAATGCAAAGGCTCAGTTGGCAGCAATTCTGGCGGAACGCCAGGTGATCTGGGCAGGCAAGCGTTTTAAATTCGACTTAACTTTTAAACCAATTGTTTATGCGATTGTGAATATTACGCCAGATTCTTTTTATGACGGTAATCCAAACAACTTAACCTTGGATTACGTCTTAGATCGGGTGGCAAAGGACCTTGCAGCTGGAGCTGACGTGATTGAATTTGGTGGTAAGTCTTCACGCCCTGGTTATGAAGATATCAGTCCGGCTGCCGAATGGGCTAGGCTAGAACAGCCACTTGCCGCAGTTCGAGCGCGCTTCCCAGAGGCAGTAATTGCAATTGATACTGACGAACCGTACGTTATGGAACAGGCCCTCTTAGCTGGGGCTGATATTATCAATGACATTGATGGTTTTGATACGGCAGAAAAGATGGCCTTACTTGCTAAATATCGGCCTGCAGTGGTTATTATGAATAATGGACGTGCTGGTTTTGAATATGCAGATAATGTGTATGAGGAGCTACCAAGTTTCTTTGCTGCCAAGCAAGCAGCTTTACTGGCCCAAGGGCTCACGAATGAGCAACTTTGTATTGATGCCGGTGTAGGTTTTTTTGATCAAAGAAATGGTATGGATTCAGTTGAACGAGTTAAGGCAACTGAAGTTTTGACCCAACAAGGTTTGCCAGTCATGTTGGCAATTTCACATAAATCATTTATGTCAAAGGTTTTTGCGGTGCCAGAAGAGCAGCGATTAACTAGTAGCCTAGTTTTTGAAGCTAAGATGCTTGAAGCTGGTGGTCGGGTAATTCGTGTGCATGATACCAAGGCAACTCGTTTATTGATTGATGGATATATTAAGTATCAGGAGTATTAGGATTCATGCGCAATCAAGATTTACTTAGTCTAATGGATACACTTGAGGATTCACAACAGCAGGATACTAAGCTATTTGAGATTCGGCAACTACTTGCAACCTATCCGTTAGAATTACGGGGTCGCGTTGATTCGCACCTACAGATATCGGCAAGTGCGTTAGTCTTTGTTGATAAACAGGTAATTTTCATTAAACATCCCTATTTAAAAACTTGGTTGTTGCCAGCTGGTCACGTCGAGTTGGATGAACAGCCCTTAGCTACGGCACGGCGAGAGTTCTCTGAGGAAACTGGTTTAAAAGCAGTAGGTGGTAAATTAGTGGATGTAAATATAATTGAAATTCCCGAAAATGCACTAAAAAAACAAATTGCGCATCGCCATATTGACTTTCGTTTTCAGCTAGAGTTATCATCACAGCCGGCCAGCTTGGCTGAGTTGCCAGTACGTCTAATGGATGTCAATATGGCTAGTGAAGAGTTCAAAGTTTATTTTAACTTGGCAGATTAAATGTAAAAGACCATGGATAATCCCGGCTTTTATCTAGAATTTTTCTATTAGCGGCAGTTAGAAAAGAGAGCATATGGTAGTAAGTGCAGAAGAAAATTGGCTTGAACAACGCAAGAAATTTAACATTCGGCCGGGCTTAGTAAGGATTAAAGCCCTCTTGGCTATGCTAGGTAGCCCACAATTAGCATATCCAACTATCCATGTTGCAGGTACAAATGGTAAGGGTTCAACGGTAGTTTTTACACGTTCAATTTTACAGGCGCATCAATTAAAGGTAGGGACGTTTACCAGTCCAGCAATTAGAGACTTTACAGAACAAATCATGATTAACGGTCAGCCAATTAGCTTAAACGCTTTGCAGCAGCAGATTACAAAGATTCGGCCATTAGTTGAGCAGCTGGATAAAGACCCCTTAACAGAAGGTACGACCTTATTTGAAATTACAACGGCGATTGCTTTTCAATATTTTTTAGATCAGGCAGTCGACTTAGCCATTATCGAAGTTGGCATGGGGGGCTTAGAAGACAGTACAAATGTCTTAACCCCTGTGGTTACCGCAATTACCACCATTGGACTGGATCATGTACCGATATTAGGTAAAGATTTACCGGCTATTGCCAGACAGAAGGCTGGTATAATCAAGGCATCAGCTGACCTAGTTACTGGTAACATTGGACCAACCGCAATGGAAGTGATTGATGCTACGGCGCAAAAGGTTGGGGTGATGCAATATCGTTGGCAAACCGATTATCAGGTTTTGCCAGCGGTCGATGGGAGTTTTACTTTCCAAAATAATAATCAAACATTAGCTGGCCTAAGAAGCGGCCTGGCAGGTCATTATCAACTAGAGAATGCCGGTTTAGCCCTTGAAGTTGCTTTTATTTATGCAAAAAAGCAGAAACTTACTTTGGATGCAACCAAAATTCGGCAGGCTTTGTTAGAAGTCGAATGGCCGGCACGGATGGAAATGATTTCAAAAAAGCCTTTGGTTATTTTGGATGGTGCCCATAATGTACCAGCAATGGAAAGACTCATTGAAAATATCAAAAAAGATTATACTAATCAGCAAATTACGATTATCTTTTCAGCAATTATTACCAAAGACATTGCCAGTATGTTAGGGCTCTTAGCCCAATTACCACAGGTTCAGATCATTATTACAACCTTTGATGACCAGCGGGCTTTAAATTTGGCTGACTATCAGTATCTATCAGCAGATAACGTGCATTTAGTCGCAGATTGGCAAGCCTTGGTAAAGGCGCTTTTGTTAGAACCTAATCGAAAAGAAATGACGATTATCACCGGTTCATTGTATTTTATTAGTCATGTACGGAAGTTGTTTATCCCAGCAGAACAGTAAGAGGAGTAAGGAGTAAGGAATATGAAAACTGATATTGAAATTGCTCAGGCAGCTGAAATTTGGCCAATTAGTAAAGTTGCAAGTCAGGTTGGTTTAACCCCGGCCGAATTAGAACCATATGGTTATGATAAGGCCAAGGTAGTGCTTGACCCAGCTAAGGCTGACCAGGCTAAACTAGGCAAGTTAATTTTAGTTACTTCAATTAATCCGACAATGGCCGGAGAAGGTAAGTCAACGGTAACTGTTGGTTTGGCTGATGCAATGAATCAGCTTGCAGCCAAAACAATGGTCGCTTTACGCGAACCTTCGATGGGACCAGTTATGGGGATGAAGGGTGGTGCTACTGGTGGTGGAATGGCCCAGGTAGTTCCAATGGCCGACATCAACCTACACTTTACTGGTGATTTCCATGCTTTGACTAGTGCGCACAATACTTTGGCGGCCTTAATTGATAATTCGCTTCAGCAAGGTAATCCTTTAAACATTGATCCAAGAAGAATTATCTGGAAGCGGGCACTTGACGTAAATGATCGGGCTTTACGGCATATTATGATTGGCCTAGGTGGTCCAACAAGTGGGGTTCCTCGTGAAGACGGCTTTGATATAACGGTGGCCTCTGAACTAATGGCAATTCTAACTTTGTCGCATGACTTAATGGATTTAAAGGCTCGGATAAAGCGTATTGTGGTTGCCTATAATTATGACCGCCAACCAGTTACGGTTGATAATTTAGGTGTTGCGGGTGCCTTAACTGTGATGTTAAAAGATGCAATTAAGCCAAACTTGGTGCAGACGTTAGAGCATACACCAGTCCTAATTCATGGTGGGCCTTTTGCCAATATTGCACAGGGAACAAATTCGATTAAAGCAACTAAAACAGCTCTACAATTGGCTGATTACGTTGTTACCGAAGCTGGCTTTGGTGCTGACTTAGGTGGTGAAAAGTTCTTAGACTTTAAGGTACCGCTTTTGGGAAAAACACCGGATACAATTGTCATTGTTGCAACGGTGCGTGCTTTGAAGTTAAATGGTGGCGCAAATAAAGATCAACTCAAAGTCGAAGATTTAGCTGCGCTACAAGCTGGTTTAGCTAATCTAGGCCAGCACTTGAAGAGTATGCAACGTTATGGTGTACCTGTGTTAGTCGCAGTTAATCGCTTTACTGAGGATACGGATGCAGAGCTTCAATTGCTAACTGAATATGTTAGCACAAAACAGACCACTGCTTATCCAGTTACCGTCTGGGCTGATGGTGGGGCTGGTGCAAAAAATCTAGCCCAAGCAGTGATCGATAGCAGTCAGCAGGTAAGTGATTTTCAACCGCTATATGATTTTTCTGAGCCAGCATTGGATAAGTTGAACAAAATTGTACGCGATATTTATGGTGGCCTCGGTGTTGAACTTTCAAGCAAGGCTGAAAAACAGTTAAAAACATTTGCTAAATTCGGTTGGGATCGTTTACCAATCATTATGGCGAAGACGCAATATTCACTATCTGATGATCCTAAGTTGTTAGGTGCACCGCATGACTTTAAAATTCATGTGCGGGAATTTGTGCCTAAATTAGGCGCAGGTTTCCTTGTCGCAATGACCGGGACAATCCTAACGATGCCAGGTTTGCCTAAGCACCCAGCAGCAATGGATATGGATATTGATGCGGAAGGTAAGATTAGCGGGTTATCATAAAATAAAAAGGATTTATCCAAAAGCTAGTGATTAGCAAGCGGATAAATCCTTTTTTTGTAGGCTTAATACCATGAGTTACGGAAGATGACCCGGCGACGCATGGGTTTAGCGTATTTAACGTACATAAGTTCAGCCAACGAAAGCCAGATTAAGGCTAGGAGCCAACCAGCTAATAGGTCTGTTGGGACAGCGATACGGTGGCCGATTTCATAGACGATGGTTGTTAAGAAAGTTAGAATGCAAAAGATTTGCAGCAAGATTTGGTAACGAACCTTAGTAAGTTCTGGTAAGACTATATTATATAGATAGGTAATTAAAAGAGTGGTAAAGAAGATAGCCACATTTGGAAAGGCGGTCTCACCACCAGCAATATGATGTTTTAAAAGTAAGGTGAGCATTGAAATTAATAGCCAGCCGGATAGATTGGTGAGTAGAAGCCAGGCTGCTGGAATTTTGTATTTAAAGCCCCAGAGCAAAAAGATTAGTAAGAAGATTAAAATGGCATTACCAAATCCGTGACTAAACCAAGTGAAAGGGGCAGCGATTGTTAATAGCCAGGTTGGTAAAAACAAATTTTGGAAATTAAAGGTGAAATTATCGATTATGTTAAGCAAAGGACTTGGCAAAAAAAGATTGGAGCCAACAATTAAAAAAATAATTAGCCAAAGAAACATTAATGGTTTGCGTAAACGATCAGGACCGATAATCATAAGGTAAATCTCCTAAAGTATTTAACAGATATTATTAGTCTATCATATTAAGAATTAGGTCTTAAGTTTGGCATAATAACTTAAATGATTTTAGTAAAATTTTATAGAATTAACCAAATTAAAGCCATCTCGTTTTAATGTCTGTTACTCTTTCACCTTTGCAGGAATTTAGAGTAGTAGCTTGCTAAATATAGGTCGAATTTTCAGACAGACGAATATTATAGAAAGTAAAGTTAGGATGAAGCTGGTTCAACTAAGGAGAACTTGACTAAAATACTGGCAATTTAGCCTATATATATTAGTACAATATTGACAAGTATGTGTCTTTTATGAAAGCGCTAACAATCACGAATGCGAATAATAAGAATTTTTACCTATACAATTCATACAATCAAGTGTAAAATACTAGTCATTGATAAAGATATACTACCTATGGAATTAAGGAGATTTTTCAGACATGAAGAAGACCAAAATCGTTTCTACGCTTGGACCTGCAAGTTCAGACGTTGACACAATTGCTAAGTTGATTGAAGCTGGGGCAAATGTTTTCCGTTTTAACTTTTCACACGGTGATCACGAGGAGCACTTGGCTCGTATGAACGCTGTTCACGAAGCTGAAAAGATTACTGGCAAGAAAGTTGGTTTCTTGTTGGATACTAAGGGTGCGGAAATCCGTACTACTAAGCAAAACACACCAACTGGTAAGATTGAATTCAATACTGGTGATGTAGTTCGTATCTCAATGGATGATAGCCTTGAGGGAACTAAGGAAAAGATTGCTGTTACTTACCCAGGACTATTCGATGACGTTGTTGTTGGCGGTCACGTATTGTTCGATGATGGTAAGATTGACATGTTGATTACTGAAAAGGACGACGCAGCCAAGGAATTGGTTACAGTTGTTCAAAATAACAACACTTTGGGATCACGTAAGGGTGTTAACGCACCTGGTGTTTCAATCAACTTGCCTGGTATCACTGAGAAGGATGCTGATGATATTCGTTTTGGTCTTACTCAAAACATTAACTTCATCGCTGCATCATTCGTTCGTAAGCCAGAAGATGTTGAAGAGATTCGCACTATCTTGCGCGAGGCTGGTATGGAAGATGTAATGATCTTCCCTAAGATCGAATCACAAGAAGGTATCGATAACTTCCCAGCTATCTTGGAAGTTTCTGATGGATTGATGGTTGCTCGTGGAGACATGGGTGTTGAGATTCCAGCCGAAAACGTTCCTTTGGTACAAAAGAACTTGATCCGCATGATGAACGCAGCTGGTAAGCCAGTTATCACTGCTACTGACATGTTGGACTCAATGCAAGAGAACCCACGTCCTACACGTGCCGAAGCATCTGACGTTGCCAATGCTGTCTTTGACGGAACTGATGCAACAATGCTTTCTGGTGAGTCAGCTAATGGTGACTACCCAGTTGAGTCAGTTGCTACGATGGCTCGTATCGACGAAAAGGCTGAGACTGCTTTGGCTATCAACGGACGTCACATCAATAACTTTGATGTAACTGATGATACTGAATCTGTAGCCGCTGCTGTGGCTACTGCAGCTGCAAACTTGGATGTTAAGGCCATTGTTGCCGCAACTACGTCAGGTTATACTGCAAAGATGATTTCAAAGTACCGTCCAAATGCTGATATCTTGGCTTTGACTTTCGATGAGCGTGTTGAACGTGCATTGATGATGTACTGGGGTGTTCAACCAGTTATTGCTGAAGCACCATCAGATACTGATGCAATGATTGAAGCAGCTAAAAAGATGGCTGTTGAGCGCGGTTTGGCTCAAAAGGGTGATACAATCATCGTTACTGCTGGTGTACCTGTAACTGAATCAGGTACTACTAACTTGATGACTATCCAAACAATCGACTAAACTCGATTTATCTTGTTTATAAAGATTAGCGAAATCATAATTGATTTCGCTTTTTTTTATTAAAAAGTAATCAGCGTAAATCCAAATCAATGTTTTGCGCCTTTGTCGTTAAAGTAATGTTTTGCTATACTTAATGTGACAAAAGATGAGTGAGGAGACGCAAATGAGCTGGCAGCAAATTAACGTTACAACCCAAAGTGAAGCGGTTGAGGCAGTAAGTAATATTTTAATGGAGGCTGGCGCCCAAGGAATTCAAATTGAAGATTCTGCAGATGTGGAAAACTTTACGTCAAATGATGCAACGGTCTTTCTTGATTGGAACGAAATTGATCATTTAACAGAAGGCGCAAAAGTGGCTGGATTTTTTGCAAGTGAAACTAATTTAACAGAGCTAGTGCTTGAGATTCAGCAAAAAGTGCAACGATTGGTTGACTTTGGTTTAAACTCATTGCCTGGGACGGTTGAGCTAGTTGGGGTTGCTGAAGAAGACTGGGCGACTGAGTGGCAAAAGTATTATCATCCTCTTAGGGTGACACGATATTTAACGGTAGTACCAGACTGGGAGGAATACCAACCTAGTGACATACGTGAACACCAAATTGTTTTGGATCCAGGGATGGCTTTTGGAACTGGTACACATCCAACGACTCAATTGATGTTGCAGGCCTTAGAAACTGTTATTCGAGGTGAAGAAAGCGTCTTAGACGTAGGAACTGGATCAGGAGTCTTAGCAATTGCGGCTAAACTTTTGGGTGCAAGTAAGGTTTTAGCAACTGATATTGACGAAGTTGCTGTTCAGTCGGCTCGTGATAATATTGATTTGAACCCAGCAGTGGCAGCTGATATTGAAATTGTTGCCTCAGATTTATTGGCAGCAGTTCCAGCTAAGCCATTTGATTTGATTGTTGCTAATATGTTAGCTGAGGTCTTAGAATTGCTGATTCCTAATATTAAGCCTTATTTGGCAGCTGAGGGAAAAATTTTATTGTCAGGTATTTATTATGATAAGCTTGATAAAATTAGTCAGCTGCTTGAGGCAAATGGTTATCAACTTGATGAGCAAATGCGGCTTGGTGATTGGTATGGCTTGATTGCTAGTAAAGTAGTAGCTGAGGAAAATTAATGCAACGATATTTTTTGGAAGAAGATTTAGCTATAAACAGTCAGTTTGACTTGCCAACAGACATTGCTCATCATTTTATGACAGTTTTGAGAGCTAAAGTCGGTAGCAAGGCTGAGTTTGTGCTTGCTGATCGAAAGCATGTTGCGATTGCCGAAGTGGTGTCAACTGATGCTGATGTAACTAAGATGGTTGTTTTGGAGCTCATGGCCCCAGAAGTCGAATTGCCAGTCGACGTTACAATGATTATTGGCTTAACCAAAGGAGACAAGCCTGAGTTAGTCGCACAAAAGACAACAGAACTTGGAGTTAATCATTTAATTTTTGTAGAAACTGCTTGGTCAGTAACGCATTGGGGAAGCAAAGCTAGTAAAAAGGTGGCACGTTTGCTCAAGATTGCAGAGGCAGCTGCTGAGCAGAGCCACCGGTTAATTACACCGACGATTAGCTATCTATCAAACTTGCAGGCTTTGGATTTACCGGCTGATACGCAAAAAATTGTGGCATGGGAAGAAAGTGCTAAGGTAGGGGAAGCTATGCATTTGGCACGAACTTTAGCGGAGTTAAAAGCAGGTGAGAAAATTGCTTTTCTGGTTGGCCCTGAAGGTGGTTTAAAGGAAAGTGAATTAGCATATCTAGAAACGGTTGGTTTTAAAGCAGCAGGACTGGGTCCTCGTATTTTGCGAGCCGAAACAGCACCATTGTATTTGTTGAGTGCACTTAGCTATGCTTTAGAACTTGAACGATAACTTATTTGGAGCGTTATTATGAAACGGTTAAAAGAAGGGTTTGCCTGGCATTTTTGGATATGGCTACCAGTGTTAGCTTTTGTCTTACCATATTTGATTGATAAGACCCACTTGGTATCTAATAATTTCAAAATCATTGGGTTGATGTTCATCATCAATAGTATTTATAGTGCTTATACAGGTTTTTACTTAAGAGCACATGGAGCGTTTTGGTATCTCCTAGTTTTATGGCCCTTGGCTATTGCACTGGCGACTTGGCTAGGGTTGTTTGTAGTCCTTTATGGTTATTTCTTTGCCTTGCTATATTTGGTAATCAGTATTTTTACCTACACGCACGGACAAACGGATGATTTGGACTATAGTGACCAGATTCCAGTTGATGGTGGTTTCAAGGGTGATCGGTAGAGCGTTAAGTAGATAAAATAGCGACATTTGCAACAAAATAAAAGCGTCATTTTGGGTGTTACACTCCCGAAATGGCGTTTTTTTTAATTTATCTCCCACCAGGCCCCACTTTAGATGCAATGGTGAAAAAGACTGATATAATCGCATTTTTAAAGGGAACTTAAGAAGATATTAAGAAGGCTTAATAAATTTAAAAATAAAATTTGATGACCTTTGTTCCCGTTACACCAACATTTAGACGGAATTTTACTTGAATTAGCTTTGTTAAGGTGGTGGGGTGGGGTGGTTGATAGTGGGGGATTGTGGTAAATTAGAATAGTTAATTGATCCAAGGGATAACTTTATCGTTTTTTGAACTGATTTTGGAATGAAAGGGGATTATGGCCAATGTTTATGGGTACATTTCAACATACGCTTGATAGTAAAAATCGGCTAATAGTCCCAGCAAAATTCCGTAATCAACTTGGGGAGACGTTTGTAGTTACGAAATGGATGGAAAATTCTTTGCATGCTTTTACATTAGAAGGCTGGCAAGAATTTTCAACAAAATTAAATCAATTACCAAATACAAATAAAGATGCAAGACGGTTCCGTCGTTTTATCTATGCTGGTGCAGTTGAGGCCGAGTTTGATAAGCAAGGAAGAATTTCTTTGCCAGCTGATTTAAAAGAGTACGCAGGTATCACTAAAGATGTAACCCTATTTGGAAATGGGGACGACAGCTTTGAAATTTGGTCAGCTGAAACATGGACAGAATACAATGAACAAACAGCCGATGACTTTGATGACATTGCCAGCGGTTTGATGGATTTGGGCTTTTAGGAATGGAGACAAGTAGGATAGATGGCAGAATTTAATCACATAACCGTGCTTTTGAATGAGGCGATTGACTACTTAGCGGTTAAACCAGCGGGCATTTATGCCGATGGAACTTTGGGTGGTGGTGGCCATACAAAGTTACTGGCTAGTTTCCTTACTACTGGTAAAGTCTATGCTTTTGATCAAGATATACGAGCAATTAACTATAATAAAGAACATTTAGCCAGTGAACTTGCAGAAGACCGCGTTGAATTAGTGCAGGCTAATTTTCGCGATTTAAAAAGTGAGCTAGCCGAACATGGGGTAACTGAACTAGATGGAATGGTTTATGACCTCGGCGTTTCTTCGCCCCAATTTGATGATGGGCAGCGAGGTTTTTCTTACAATTATGATGCTAAATTGGATATGCGGATGGATCAGACCCAGGACCTTTCGGCTTGGGAAGTTGTCAATAATTGGAGCTTCAACGATCTAATGCGAATCTTATCGCGTTATGGTGAAGAAAAGTTTGCTAAGCAGATTGCACGGGCAATTGAAAGAGAGCGGGCAGTTCAACCAATTAATACGACCTTTGAATTAGTTGAAGTTATTAAGTCCGCAATTCCAATGGGGGCTCGGCGTACAGGTGGCCATCCGGCAAAGAAATCATTCCAAGCGATTCGAATTGCTGTAAATGATGAACTTGGTGCCGTAGAAGAGTCATTGGCACAAGCGTTGGAGTTACTAAAAGTTGGTGGGCGGATTAGTGTAATCACTTTCCATTCTTTAGAAGATCGATTAGTTAAAACAATGTTTAAAGAAAAGACATCACTGCCAGACTTACCAATTGGTTTGCCGGTAATTCCTGATGAGTTACAACCAGACTATCGGTTAGTTAGTCGTAAGCCGATTATGCCAAGTGAGACTGAACTGTTAAACAATCATCGTGCGCATTCAGCCAAGTTACGAGTTATCGAACGAATTAAATAGTGCAAGGAGAAGAAACGATGGAAGTTCCAGATTACAGCCGTGAGACAGCTGCACGGCAAGCTACTCAACCGAATAGAGCCCCTAGGGTTGCAAAACAGCCAGTACGACGCCAAGCGTTAAATGCAACTCCTTGGACTTTTCAAGATAAATTACCATATTATGTGGCAATTTTGGCCTTGGTAGCTGTCGCATTCTCAGTGATCACCGTGTCGAATAAAAGTGCCAATGCACAAAAAAACTTGACGCAAATAAATCAAAAAGTTACTAATACGCGAAATAACAATAACAATTTAAAACAAGACATTGCAACATTGACTAACACTGACCGCTTGACTCAGGTTGCCCAAGAGTCCGGCTTGTCAATGAATGTAAATAATGTGCGGAATGTACAGTAGTTATGTTTAAATTATTCAAAAGAAATATAACGCCGAGACAATCAAGGCAGCGAAGTTGGATGTCGGGATGGATTCTCCTGATACTCATGTTTGTTGTTGTTGGTTGGCTCGGCTTCGTTTTTGCTAGAACGGCTATTACTAAGGAAGCAGACGGGCAATCGCTTTCTAAAGATGCACAAAAGTTATATCAACAAGCTAATTATGTTCCTGCTAAGCGTGGAACTATTTATGATTCTGTTGGGAACGTGATAGCTGAAAATACAACGACCTATACAGTTGCGGTTGTAGTAAGTACGAAAAGTAGTGCGGTGAGCTCAGCCAGTAAGGGTGATTATTCACGAATTGCAAAAGCTTTAGCTAAGGAGCTAGGTAAAACACCAGAGTATTATGAAGGTTTCTTTAAAAATGTGACCAAGGATACTTACCAAGTTGAATTTGGTTCAGTCGGTTCAAACCTTTCTTCCGCACAATATGAAGCGCTAAAAGCAGATAAACTACCTGGTGTTACTTTCTCCACAGGAACTGATCGATTTTATCCAAATGGCGTTTTTGCTTCACACTTGATTGGCTTGGCTCAACCAAAGGTTGTTAATGGTAAAACAACTTTGCAGGGGACGATGGGCTTGGAAGCAGCATATAATAAACAATTAAGTGGTAAGGATGGTTCAACTTTAACGTCTTCTGATCCAACAATGAGGGCAACTAATAAAGCAGTTAAAAATGGTGATGACATCTATACAACACTAAATTCTACGCTACAAATGGCTTTAGAATCTAAGATGGATGAGTTGGATAAAAACGAAAAGCCTAAGTCAGCAATTGCCGTTGTTATGGATACAAAGACTGGAAACATCGTTGCAGTAAGTCAACGCCCTAGTTTTAATGCAACGACTGGTAAGGGGTTAGGTTCATATTGGACTAACTTACTGACTGAAGACCAGTTTGAGCCAGGTTCAGTTATGAAGGGGATTACTCTGGCAAGTGCTATCGCAACGAATAACTGGAATGCAAATGCAACTTATAAATCAGGTACTTTGGATATTGATGGCAAGCAAATTACTGATTGGAACAATGGTCAAGGTTGGGGTTATATTAGCTATGCTGATGGGTTAGCCTTGTCGTCTAATGTGGCTTTCTCACTTACAGAGCAAAAAATTGGTGGAGCTACATGGGGAAAGTATATCAAGGCTTTTAAATTCTTAAAGTCAACTAATTCCGGACTAGCTGGTGAGCAAAGTGGAAATTATGAGTTTAAGTATCCATTTGAACAAGCCAACACTGCCTTTGGACAAGGAATTTCGGTTACGCCAATTCAGATGTTGCAAGCATATTCAGCGATTGCGGGTAATGGTAATTTATTGAAACCCAATATTATTGAAAAAATTGTTGATCCTAATACTCATAAGGTTGTCTATCAAGCTAAGAAGACATCTGTTGGTAAGCCTATTTCAAATAGCGTTGCCAAGGAAACTCGTAAGCAATTAGAAACTGTTTTGTATTCAAAGCGCTCAATTTCATCTATGTTTGCCTTGCCAAATATTGTAACGGCCGGGAAAACGGGAACAGCACAAATTGCTACAAGTGCTGGTTATAGTCGTCCAGGGGATACTAGTAATGAAATTTTCTCTTGGATGGGAATGGCACCGGCTGATAATCCAAGGTACTTAATGTATATTGTGACTAAACAGCCACAAGAAAATGCAGCTAAGATTAACGACTATCAGGCTGATGTCTTTAAATCAGTTATGACACAAGCTTTGGCGATGTCAGAAAATGATAATAAAATTACGATCAGCGCCGATCAACAAAGAAAAGTTCCTACTACTAAGGGTGAAAGCGTTAGTCAGGCAGAACGCGATATTTCTGCTGCTAGTCTAAAGCCGATTGTAATGGGAACCGGTGATAAGGTAGCAACTCAAATGCCAGTTGGTGATACAGCAAGCTTACCTGGACAGCGAATTTTCTTGAATACAGGTACAGGGATTCAAGTACCTAATATGCAAGGTTGGTCAAAAAGTGATGCTCTTACCTGGGGAAAGCTAGCCAATGTTGATATTATTATTCATGGTGATGGTTTTGTGGCAACTCAGTCAGTTAATACGGGAACTAAGTTAACGGATGGCGTTAATAATATTTCATTAGAATTAAAAGAACCAACTAAGTAGGACGTGGAGGAAGTAACATATAATGATCTGGCTAATTGGGTTAGCGGTAGGGTTTGGGTTGACAGTGATTGTGACACCAGCCTTACGTGAATGGTTTAAAAAAATTAAAGTTGAACAACTAGTAATGCGTAAACAAGAACATGGTCCTGACCATGCAGCCAAAGCTGGAACACCTACAATGGGGGGCGCTGGCTTTATCGCAGTGGTTGTCGTTGCCTATCTAATCTTGGCTACAATTTTTAATCTGCATGATGCCACTGGTTGGGCAGTATTACTTGCGGTATTGGTTTACGCAATTGTTGGGGCTTTTGATGACAGTATTAAAATCTGGAATCATCGGGATGAAGGCTTCCGCTTCTTACCCAAATTAGCAGCTCAAATCTTTGCAGCTATCTTAGCTGTATTAGTTTTGGCTTTGGGCCATTTTGACTTTGTGCTTAATTTACCTTTCAACCTCGGCGCCTTACATGGTGTTGCAATTTATACAATTTTTACCATCTTTTGGTTGGTTGGTTGGTCAAATGCGACTAATTTAACAGATGGTCTTGATGGTTTAGCTTCAGGAACGGCAGTAATTGCATATATTGCTTATGCGGTAATTGCCTTTCAGCAAGGAAACAATACGTTGATTCTTTTCAACACACTAATGATTGGTGCACTTTTAGCATTTTTGATTTTTAATCGCTACCCAGCTTCAATCTTTATGGGTGATACTGGATCATTAGCATTGGGTGCCGGTTTGGCTATGAACTCATTGGTCTTGCATGTTGAATGGTCATTATTACTAATTGGTTTTGTCTTTATGATTGAAACTTTAACGGTGATGATTCAAATTGGTAGTTTTCGTTTAACTGGTCGACGGGTGTTCTTAATGACACCAATTCACCATAGTTTTGAAAAGGGTGGACTATTTGGTAACCCAGCTCATCCTTGGTCAGAATGGAAAGTCGACAGTCTGTTTTGGACGGTTGGTTTATTAGCAACCATCATTTTCTTTAGTCTACACTAAAGAGTTAATAGCCCTGCTGGCCATTTTGGGTCAGCAGATACATAATTTTATTTTAAAAGGAGTAGAAACATGACAAAGCGCGTATTAGTAGTGGGATTTGCTAGATCTGGGGCAGCAGTAGCAAGATTACTGGTGAAAGAAGGCGCAGCGGTTACTGTTTCGGACCCTAAGTTAAATCTTGATGATTCAAAGGTACAAGCATTGCAAGCTTTAGGCGTTACCTTTACTCAAGCACAGGATGTTGATTTATTAGCAGATACGGATATGATTGTCAAAAATCCAGGGATTCCTTATCAAATTCCAATTTTGCAGGCAGCTTTGGCAAAACAGTTACCAATTTATACTGAAGTGGCCTTAGCACAACGTTATATGCAAGGTGAGTGGATAGCCCTAACTGGCTCAAATGGTAAGACAACATCCGTTGAAATGATTAATGCTGTCCTACAACAAACGGCTAATAATGATCACCGAGTGATTGTCGCTGGTAATATTGGTACGCCAGTTAGTGAAGTAGTCGAGCAAGTTAGAGCAACTGATACTTTAGTAACTGAATTATCATCGTTCCAATTGATGGGCATGCCAACGGCTAAACCACATATTGCAGTAATTACTAATATTTTTGCGTCACACTTGGACTATCATGGTAGCCGCGAAAATTATATTAAAGCAAAAATGGGAATTACCCGTAATCAAACAAAAAAAGATTATCTGGTGCTAAACGTTGATCGAGCAGAGTGGGTTGCTTTAGGTGAGCAAACTAAGGCGCAAGTGATTCCTTTTTCTCGGTTAGGTTTAGATCATAGTGGTGCTTATCAAGCGAATGGTAAGTTATATTTTGCAGATGAATATATTATGGATGCAAAAGATTTGGCTGTTCCAGGACAACATAATATTGAAAATGCCCTTGTTGCGATTGCAGTAGGAAAGTTATCCAAGGTCAAGTCAGAGCGGATTGCATCAGCACTCAAAGCCTTTACCGGTGTAGAACATCGTTTGCAGCTGGTAGGCGACATTGCCGGTCGGACTGTCTATAATGATTCAAAAGCCACTGATATTGAGGCGACTGAGATGGCACTAAGTGGCTTTAAGAAGCCGGTAGTTCTACTGGCTGGTGGTTTAGACCGGGGGGATGACCAGATGCGGCTCTTAGCAGCGGTAAAGGAACATGTCAAAGCTTTAGTGGTTTTTGGACAAACAGCTGACAAATTGGTTGCAATGGCTAAAACACTTGACTTACCGGTAATTAAGACTAAAGACGTTGTGACAGCAGTTGAGCCAGCATTCACTTTGGCACAGCCTGGTGAGATAATTTTGTTGTCGCCAGCAGCTGCTTCATGGGATCAATATCCTAATTTTGAAACACGTGGTAATTTATTTATGGATGCTGTCCACAATTATAAGGATAATTAGAAAAGGTGATTTAAAATGCGTATTATTATTTCTGGTGGTGGTACAGGTGGTCATATTTACCCGGCTTTGGCAACTTTAAACAAATTACGAGCATTAAAACCAGACACTGCAGTGTTATATATTGGAAGTGAGCGGGGGCTTGAGGGTAAAATAGTCCCTGAAGCTGGTTATGACTTTGCTAGTGTCAAAGTACAAGGCTTTAAGAGGTCTTTGTCTCCGGATAACTTCAAAACCGTTTACTTATTTTTGAAGGCTGTTCACGAATCTGAGCGCTTAATTCGCAAGTTTAAACCAGACGTGGTTGTTGGTACCGGTGGTTATGTGAGTGGACCAGTTGTTTATGCAGCACAACGTTTGGGGATTCCGACGGTTATCCATGAACAGAATTCTGTGATTGGTGTGACGAACCGTTTTCTAGCACGGAAGATTACAAAGGTTGGGGTTGCTTTCCCAGCGGCTTTGGCCGCCTTTAAGCCCAATTTGGCAACAGTTGTTGGTAATCCCCGAGCGCAAGAAGTGGTGGAAACCAATGGGAAATATGACTGGCAAGGTCTTGGCTTGAAAGCTGGACAACCAACAGTGCTTATTTTTGGTGGTTCGCAAGGCGCTCTAAAGCTGAATCATGCAATGGTTGATGCAATAAAGGTATTCAATCGTAGTAAATATCAAGTTATTTTTGTAACTGGAGCAAAACGTTATGCTGAGGTGAACGAAGAAATAACAAGCAAAGGGATTAACGTAGCTGATAACATTGCAGTTGTTCCTTATATTAACAACATGCCGCAGTTGATGCCACAAGTTGATTTAATTGTTGGGCGTGCTGGGGCAACTAGTATAGCTGAGCAAACAGCTTTGGGTAAGCCAATGGTTCTAATACCAAGTCCTTATGTGACAAACGATCATCAGACCAAAAATGCACAGGCCTTAGTTGACGTTGGCGCTGCTAGTCTAATCACTGAGGCTAACTTAACTGGTGGACATCTGTTTGATGTCATCAATGATTTAATGCAGGACGCAGATAAGCGTCAGGCAATGGCTGGAGCTGCTAAAAAAATTGGTGTTCCAAATGCGGCTGATTTATTTGTGAATTTAATTGAGAGTGTGATTAAAGAATAAGGCGGGGAGCTAGGCATGGCCGAAAAAGAACAAAATACTAATCAGCCAAGTAAACCTAGTTCGGCGGAATTGGCAGCTAGGTTAGCGCAATTAGTTGATGAAGAAGCAGAATCAGAAAAAGCATCGACTCAACAAGTTGATCGTAAGAAGACTGAAGTAGTTGAAGAGCAAGCTAAGAACTTAGTAACAGATAAAAAGCAGGTAACTAACAGGACCAACCACTCAACAAAAGTGGCTAAGCAAGGAGGTTCTAAATTTAAAATTCCGTTTAGACGGCCTGAATTTAAGCTTCCTGACCGGCCAAGACAGTTATTATTAGGTCATGAAAAGCAGGCCCTAACTTGTTTAACTGGGTTAGTTGCCTTAGCGATTCTATGGGGGTTCTTTTTTTCACCGGCAAGTCAAGTGCAAAGTTATCAAGTAAATGGTTTACAAGATATGACTAAAGCAGAGGCATTGCAGGCGGCTGGCCTAAAGACACCACAATCGGCTTGGTTACTATTTTTTGAACGAAGCTACTTTAGTCAGACGGCTAAAAAGAATAATGCCCAAATTAAGGATTATCAAATCAGCTTTAAAAGTTTAAACAAGGTTGAGATAGACGTAAAAGAGAATGTTAAAGTTGGTTATATTCAAAATAACAACAAATATTATGGTTTATTGGCTGATGGGACCAAGTTACAAAAGGCTAAGGACAATATGCCAAGTACCGGTTTGCCACTTTATGAAAATTTCAAGTCCGAAGATCAATTAAAGGCAGTTTTGAAGCAATTTGGTCAACTTAAACCCGCTTTACGACATTCGGTTTCAGAAATTATCTGGTCACCAAATGATCAAAATAATCAACGCTTGTTGATATTCATGCAGGATGGTAATGAAGTGCTGGCAAATGCAGACGATTTTGCAAGTAAGTTTAAGTATTATCCAGCGATGGCTGCACAATTAAATACAAATGGTACGATTGATTTACAGCAGGGGGCCTTTGCAACACCGTATGGTGGTCAATAAAAATAGAGAAAACCTGTTAATACTGGAACAATTAGCATAAATTATGGTATTATTTTAACAAATTGTTGATTCAATTTTGATGTTTTTAAATGAAGTTGTTTTATAGATAAAATTAGAATAAAAAATATAGTAAAGGGGGAGAATTATGGCCAATCACGGTTTAATCGTTGGCTTAGATGTCGGTACAAATACTGTTAAAACTTTAGCAGCTGATGTACGTGACCAACAAGTTAATGTCTTGGCAGTTGGCCGTTCCGTCTCACACGGCGTGAAAAAGGGTCTTGTTATTGATATTGAATCGACAGCAAAAGATATTCAATTAGCAATGGCACAGGTCAATGAACAAAGTGGTCGAACTGTAACGGATGTGATCGCTAGTATTCCCGCCAATAATATTCAAATTCAAAATGTTAGTGGATTAGTAACGGTTAAAGATAGTCAACATATTACGTACGATGATGTTGCAAATGTAGTACGTGATGCAATGATGGTTGATTTATCAACCGATCGACAAGTTGTTGACATTGTTTTAAATGAATTTTCAGTTGATGATTTTGATGGTATTCAAGATCCTAATGATATGGTTGGCATGCGCTTGGCAGTGAAGGCAACTATTTATACAGCGCCACGTCAAGTGCTTGGAAACTTAAAGACGGCGATTGAACATGCTGGTTTGCGAGTTCGCGATTTTGTATTAGCTCCTTTGGCTGATATGACAACGATTTTAAGCGAGGCTGAGCAAGGCTTCGGTACGGTAATTATAGACATGGGAGCCGGTCAAACGACGGCCACAGTGGTGCAAGACCGCCAGTTACGATTTGTAACAGTTTTCCCGGCTGGAGCTGAGCATATTTCTAAAGATATCAGTGTGGTTTTGAATATTGCTCAACATGAAGCAGAAATGCTTAAATTAGACGCTGGTAATGCTAACCCCAATGCGGTAGGTAATAATTCCTTAGTGATTAATCCGCTTGGTGCTGATGCACCACAAGAAATTACTGAAAAATATTTAGCTGAAATTATTACAGCACGAGTTGAGCAAATCATTGGTAAATTGGGTGAAAAGTTAAAGTTGGTATCAGCTTTTGACCTCGCTGGTGGTGTCATTTTAATTGGTGGTGGAGCCGCTCTACCTGGTATTCAAGATATGGTGCGCACAATGTATGGAACTAAAGTCGGGGTTTTCATTCCAGAAGATCTTGGCCTGCGCCATCCAGGTTTTGCACGCTCTTGGGCTTTAATTCAACATGCAGCGCAACAATCCACGGTACAATTAGCGATTAAGCAAGCTTTGTATAATTTACCGGTGCAAACCTTGCGGGCAAACGCTGTTGTTAAAGTTCCTGATATGGCGTCAACCGAAGCCAAGGCAATCCAAGCTACTCCAGTTGAAGAAGTGATGGACTTTACACAAGAAGCACCCCAAAATAATGCAAACAAACAGACGACAAATGCAAGTAAAACCAGTAAGGTTTCTAACTGGTTTGGCCGTTTTTTTGACTAATAATCTAAGAAAAAAGAATTAAGAGGAGCTCGTTATGGATTTCCAAATCGACAATAACCAACAATATGGGGCGACAATCAAAGTCATCGGTGTCGGTGGCGGTGGTGGTAATGCTGTCAATGAAATGGTCAATGAAGGTGTTGGCGGAGTTGAATTTATCGTTGCTAATACTGATGCCCAGGCTTTAGAACGTTCACAAGCTGAACACAAAATTCAAATTGGAACCAAAGCAACTCGTGGACTAGGTGCTGGAGCTCGCCCAGAAGTTGGCGAAAGTGCTGCTAGCGAAAGTGAGCAAGAAATTGCAGAAGCCCTTAAGGGAGCTGACATGGTCTTCGTGACAGCTGGTATGGGTGGTGGAACTGGTACCGGGGCTGCGCCTGTTGTCGCAAGAATTGCTAAAGATCTAGGTGCTTTAACAATTGGTGTGGTAACTCGACCATTCTCTTTTGAGGGACCTCGTCGTGGTACAGCTGCTGCTGAGGGCTTGGCTAAGCTTAAAGATAATGTCGATACTTTAATTGTGATTGCCAACAATAACTTGTTACAAGTTGTTGATAAAAAAGCACCAATCTTAGAGGCCTTTAAAATGGTTGATAACGTCTTGAAGAATGGTGTTGCGGGAATTTCTGATTTGATTACAAATCCAGGATTAATTAATTTGGATTTTGCCGATGTTAAAACGGTTATGGCCGATCAAGGAACTGCCTTGATGGGAATTGGTGTTGACGAAGGCGAAAACCGTGCCGCTGAAGCAACTCGTAAGGCAATTGCTTCTCCATTGCTTGAAGCAAAGATTGAGGGTGCGCAAAACGTTTTGCTTTCAATCAAGGGTGGTATGGACATGTCATTGTTTGAAGCCCAAGAAGCAGCTGATGCGGTTACAGCTGCAGCTGGTAATGACGTCAACATTATTTTTGGAACAACGATGGATGCTGACATGAAGGGACTTCAAGTAACAGTAATTGCTACAGGTATTGATCGACCTGTGACAGCTCGTCCAGAATTACAAGTCGGTAATCAAAGTGCAGTTAGCCCTTTTGAGCAAACTGTACAACAACCAGTAGAAAGTAAACCAGTGGCAACAAAGCCAACGGATCCTTTTGCTGATTGGAATGTTGTAAATACTCCGGCTGTTGATGCAACACCAACAGCTAATAATGATGCCTTTAATGGCGGACAGACAACCCAGCAGGCAGTGCCACAAAGTGATACGGCTGTTGACTCGGCAGCTGAATCAGAAATCGAGCGACCTGCTTTCTTTTCATGGAAAAACCGTGGCGATAAGTAAGGAGACCGAAAATGGCATTTAGTTTTAAAAATTTATTTGGTGTTGATGAGTACTACGAAGAAAATGAAAACCAATCTGAGGAATTTGTTGACGAAGGTACAAGTACTGATAACAACACAAATCCAAACGTTGCAAACGCTAGTGCTACACGGCCAGCTGCTTCGCGACGGCCGAATGTATTAAACATGGATGGTCAAAGAGAAGCGGCTTCAAAGATTGCTTTATATGAACCACGAATTTTTTCAGATGCTAAGGCGATTGTGCAACAAGTACTTGCTGGTGAAGCAGTAATTGTTAATTTTGCTTCAATTGATGAAACACAAGCACGTCGGATTATCGACTTTATGTCAGGGGCAGCTGAGGCTGTTGAGGGTGATGTGACACGGATTGGTGAGCGGATTTTCCTATTTACACCAAAGAGTTTTAAAATATCTGGGGCAGTATCACAAAACTTAACGCAACAATTTAGTTAGGATTTAATTATGATATACATTCTGCAAGGACTGATGCTGGTATTACGCGCTTTTGAATTTATTATTTTGATTTGGGCGCTAATGTCTTGGCTGCCTGGTGCACAGCGCTCACGCTTTGGCCAATTATTGGGACGGCTTGCTGGCTTAATAATTGATCCGATTCGGCGGGTGATGCCGAGAACTGGGATGCTGGATTTCTCTCCCTTAATTGGTATTATTTTATTACAATTAGCGCAGATGGGTATTCAGATGATTAGTCAAGGATTTTAAAAATGAATGAAAATGTTTATCAACATTTTCGCCCAAACGAACGCAACTATATTGAAGTTGTGCAGGGACAAATTCGACAGGTTTTAGATGAATATCGACCAGTATTAACGAATTTTCTAAATCCCCGTGAGCGATATATTTTGGAAACTTTAGTTAATCCCTACGATGAACTAAAGTTATTACATAATGGCGGAAATGCAGACCCAGAGATGGCGCGTAGTTTGATTTACCCTAGTTATTATCAACCTACAATTGGTGATTTTGAGCTAGCGGCCTTTGAAATTAATTATCCAAGCAAATTTGCTGAACTACACCATAGTACAATCATGGGTGCTTTGTTACATAATGGTTTGGAACGAAGTGCATTTGGTGATATTATCGGTAGTGAGGATGGTACTTGGCAATTTGTAACAACCAAAGTGATGGCAGATTATCTGCTCAATACGATGGAGTATATTGGTAAAACAAAGGTACGGTTTAACCAGATTGCTTTACAAGATTTACGCTCAGCTGGTGATGATTGGGTAACCGCCGAAACTACAGTATCCTCTTTAAGATTGGATAACGTTGTTGCAAATGGTTATAATATTTCTAGGACCCACGCGAAGGAATTAGTTGAAGCTGGACAGGTTCGCGTTAATTGGACGGAAATTTTACGACCAGATTTTGTTTTAGCAGTCAATGATATGCTTTCGGTCCGTAGATTTGGCCGGCTTAAGTTGGTTGCGGAGAATGGCTTAACGAAAAAAGATAAATGGCGGATAACTTTATCGGTCATTACGAAATAAGGAGTAGAACAATGGCATTAACACCACAAGAGATTCACGCTAAAGAATTTACAACTCGTTCCAATAAATGGTACGACCGTATGGAAGTCAATGAATTTTTGGACCAAGTTGTCACAGATTATGATAGTTTGATGCAAGAAAATGCAATGTTGAAGACTAAGTTGGCTGATGCTGATGCAGCATCATCTCAGGTTGAAGAGATGAAGCAATCGGTTAATTCATCAATTTTGATTGCTCAAGAGGCAGCTGACCGTTTGAAGAAGCAAACTGAAGCTGAATCAGAGGCAACTTTGCAACAAGCGCAAGCTGAAGCACAGCGGATTGTTATGGAAGCTAATACCAAGGCTAATGCATTGATTAGTGATAGCCAACGCAAGAATGAAGGTTTGGTTTTGCAACATGATGCCCTAGAAAAGGACATGACAACTTTCAAGTCAAAGCTTGAAGGTATGTTGCAAGCACAAATTGACTTACTAAAGACTGACGAGTGGGCTGCATTTACTAAGGCTGCAAAGCCACTTGCTCAAGCAAAGCCAGCTGTACAAAGTCAACCTTCGACTGTACCAAGTTCAGCTGCAACACCTGTTGAATCGTCAGTAGAAACAGTCGTTGTTTTCCCAACGGATGAACAAAAATAAAAAATTACTTGAACTTGGTAGCCAAGTTGAGTATGATAATGTTTAATCTCTTAACCAAGTGAAATCTATATTCTTTATAGCGAGCTGGAGAATGGTGCAAGTCCAGCAAAGTACCGTAGATTTTTTATCAGTAAGAGGCTAAGTTAAATACGCAATGAGGCGGTTTTTTAACCGTGAACTCGGGTGGTACCACGTTTTAAACGAACGTCCCGCGCTAGCATTAGCTGGCGCGGGACTTTTTATTTAAAAACTATTATTGGATAAATCGTGACTTTTAAGCAGAAAGGTAAGATCGATGAAATTAAAAGAGACATTGAACCTCGGTAAGACTAAGTTCCCAATGCGGGGAAACCTACCACAAACTGAGGCCCAGCGTGAAGAAATTTGGTTTGAAAATAAAGTTTATGAACAACGTCAGAAGCTAAATGAAGGTAAGCCGTCATTTATGCTTCATGATGGACCTCCATATGCAAATGGAAATATCCATATTGGGCACGCTTTAAACAAGATTTCTAAAGATATTATTGTAAGATATAAGTCAATGAACGGCTTCTATGCACCTTATGTGCCAGGTTGGGATACTCACGGATTGCCAATCGAGCAACAACTAACTAAAGCCGGTAAGGACCGTAAGAAGGTTGGACCAATTATCTGGCGGAAAATGGCTGAAGAATTTGCACGTAAGCAAGTTAATATTCAGATGACTGACTTTAAACGTTTAGGTGTGTCAGCTGATTGGGACCACCCATATTTGACCCTTTTGCCAGAATTTGAAGCTGCTCAATTGCGGGTCTTTGGTAAGATGGCCGGTAAAAATTTGATTTATCGTGGTAAAAAACCAGTCTTTTGGTCTTGGTCATCAGAATCTGCCCTTGCAATGGCTGAAATTGAATATCACGATGTAACTGCACAAACTGCATTTTATGGTGAGCAGGTCAAGGATGGTAAGGGTCTTTTAGATGAAGATACTTATTTCGTAGTCTGGACTACCACACCTTGGACAATTCCAGCTTCACGCGGTATTTCAGTTAATGCTGATTTTACTTATGCAGTTGTCCAACCAAATGATTCAACTAAGAAATATGTAATCGCTAAAGCATTACTAGAAACTGATGCAGCCAAGTTTGGTTGGACCGACTATACAGTGCAAGCTGAGTTGAAAGGTAGTCAACTTGAATACATGACAGCAAAACATCCCTTCATGGATGTTGAACTACTAGTTATGACTGGTGATCATGTAACTCTTGATGCTGGTACTGGGTTAGTGCATACTGCACCAGGCTTTGGTGAAGATGATTATATCATTGGTCAACGCTATGGTTTGGAAGTAGCTGTACCAGTTGATGATCAAGGAAAAATGACTGCTGAGGCAGGCGCAGATTTCGAAGGCTTGCTATACTCAGATGCAGATGCAGTATCTTTGAAAAAGTTGGCCGAAGCCGGCGTGTTACTAAAGGAAGAAGATCTCCTACACTCATATCCATTTGATTGGCGGACTAAAAAGCCAGTTATCTTTAGGGCAGTTCCACAATGGTTTGCATCAATTGAGACATTCCGACAAGATATTTTGGACCAATTAGACAAGGTTGAATTCCAACCAGAGTGGGGTAAAAAGCGTCTATACAATATGATTCGTGACCGTGGTGATTGGGTAATCTCTCGTCAACGGGTCTGGGGTGTTCCACTACCAATCTTCTACGCCGAAGATGGTACAGCCATTGTCGATGAAGCCGTGATTGATCATGTTGCTGACCTAGTTGCCGAGCATGGCTCAAATATCTGGTTTGAGAAGGAAGCAAAGGAACTTTTGCCAGCTGGTTATCAAAATGAACATTCACCACATGGAAATTTCACTAAAGAAATGGACATTATGGATGTTTGGTTTGATTCAGGTAGTTCGCATCAAGGTGTAATGAATGCGCGCGAGAATCTAAAGTTCCCAGCGGACCTTGTTTTGGAAGGCTCAGATCAATACCGTGGTTGGTTTAACTCATCATTGATTACTTCTGTTGCGGTAACTGGTCAAGCACCATATAAGAAGATTTTGTCACAAGGGTTCACCTTAGATGGTAACGGCGATAAAATGTCAAAGTCTTTGGGTAATACAATTTCACCTAATGAAGTTGTTAAAGCGATGGGTGCAGAAATCATTCGTCTATGGGTAACGACCGTTGATTCTTCAGCTGATATGAAAGTATCAATGGAAATTCTTAAGACTGTTTCTGATTCTTACCGTAAGATTCGTAATACAATGCGCTTCTTGCTAGCAAACACGGCCGATTTCGTACCAGCAAATGATACGGTTGATTATGCTGATTTGCAGGCGGTTGATCAATATTTCTATGCTCGTTTCAACGAGTTTGTTGGTGAGATGAAAACCTCCTATGATGCCTTTGATTTCCAAGCGCTCTATAAGCTTTTGATTAACTTTATTAATGTTGATTTGTCAGCATTTTATTTGGACTTTACTAAGGACATTTTATATGTTGAGGCGCCTAATAGTCAGGCTCGTCGTTCTGTTCAAACGGTACTATACAAGATTTTGGCTGATTTAAAACAACTAATTTTGCCAATCTTGCCACATACAGCTGAAGAGATTCATGAGTATATGGATAATGAAACTAGTGATTTTGCTTATCTAGCTGAAATGCCGCAAGTGCTTGATTTACCTGATGCAACGAATTTAATTGCTAAGTGGCAACGCTTTATGACACTCCGTGATGCGGCAAATAAGGCGCTAGAAGTAGCTCGTGATGATAAGCTGATTGGTAAGCCAGCTGAAGCAGCTTTGACCGTTTATCTAACTGACGAGCAGGCTGATTTATTAGATTCATTGGGTCAAGATTTGCGTGTAATCTTGATGGTATCACAATTACATTTGAAGAAGATAAGCGAAGCAGCTGATGATGTTGCAACTTATGATGATTACAAAATCTCAGTAGCTAAAGCTGCCGGTGAAGTTTCACCACGTGATCGGATGTATCATACAGATTTGGGTGCGGATAGTGATTTTCCAATGTTGTCAGCGCATGAAGCTGCAATCATTCGTGAAAACTACCCAGCCGCATTAGAAGAAGGCTTAGAGTTTTAAGCTTAACAAAACTAATTAAAGGTCAAAAAATAGTAAACACGTTTACTGAGATTGTTGGCTTTTTGAAGTGATGAGCCCCTAGGGTTGGAGAGTATTCTCTGACTCTAGGGGTTTACTTCATTATTTAGTTAGTTTTTTAGTAGCTAAGAAGTTGTTATAATGAATAGCAGTTACTAGAAATGGAGCAAAAAATGACGACTTTATATTTTATTCGCCATGGTAAGACTGTCTGGAATGATGAAGGCCGTTTTCAAGGAGCAAGTGGTGACTCACCCTTGCTAAAAGAGTCAATGGTTCAAATTGAGCTATTAGGTCAACATTTGGCAGATTTGGATTTTGACCATGCTTTTACAAGCCCAATTAAAAGAGCTAAAACAACCGCTGAATTAACAATTAAAGAGTTAAAACGTCCACCGCTACTAACAGAGTTACCTGGACTAATTGAGTTTGGTATGGGTGTTTGGGAAGGTATGGCCTTTACAGATGTAAAAGCAGAATGGCCAGCAATGTATGATGCTTATCGACACCATCCAGAAAAGTTTGATTCAAGCTTAGTTCAAGGGTCTGAAAGTTTTGCACAAGTTGAAGCACGGTTTGTTAAGGCAGTTCAAGCTGTCGTGGCAGAGTATGGCGGACCGGATAAGACGCTCATCTTCTTTAGCCATGGTATGGTTTTGACGGCTGGCATGGGCGCCTTATTAAAGATTCCTTTGACAGAAATCAGAGCACGTGGGGGCTTGGGGAATACAAGTACATCAGTTTTAACGACTGACGATGGGGAGAATTTTGCCGAACTAGTCCGCAATGATACTTCATATTTGGGAATTAAAGCGGATGCCTCCAATACGATTTAAGGGAGAAAGAATATGACACCAGCAGAAGCTGCACAAAATGATATTAAAAGTTTGGTCAGTAAGATTGAATCCAAGCCAGATGATTGGCGCGCTTACATTGATTTAGTTAATGTTTTAATGATTACTGAGAATTACACAGAAGCTGAGGAACTAGCATTAAAGAGTTTAGGACTTTTTGATAAAATTCAAGCAGCACGACCACATCTTTTCTATGCGTTAGGTAATGTTTACTATTCTGCTGGCGAGTATGCACTAGCTAATCAATACTTTAATCAAATTAATGATGACAAGTTGAAGCATGATGCAACGATGATGCAGGCCCAAGGTTGGTATGCACAAAATAAGTACCAACAAGCTTTAGTATTTGCGCTAACCGGAGTTGAACAAGACGCAACGGATGTTTCAGCCCAAATTCTTTTGGGTAATATTTGGTTAGCTTTGCAAAATAGTTGGGAAGCCCAGGAAGCTTTTGATGCGGCAATCAAAGTTGAGCCAGATAATTTTGACGCTAATTTTGCCCGTGGTGTGGTAGCAGTTGTTAAGGGTGATGACGAGAATGCTTGGCTTTTGAAGGCTAAGCAGCTAGATCCTACAAAGTTTCAGGCGCAGGCAAAACGGCTTGATGAAATCACCCAGCTGTTGGCGGGGCAAGTTGATAATGAGCATGAATGAAGAGACTGATTTATTTTTTGATGAGGATGCAAGTAGTACAGAAGCGCCCTTTATTGCTGGTCAAGTGCAGACGATTATGTTTGCAGCACAAGACAGTTTCTATAAAGTTTTGCGGGTGCAGGTAACCGATCAAAATATTGATTATGAAGAAGAAGAGATTGTTGTGACAGGCTCTTTTGGTGATATTCAATTGGGTGCTGGTTATCAATTTACCGGCCGGGTGACTAATCATGCACGCTATGGCATTCAATTTACAGCTAGTAATTATACTAAGCAGAGTCCATCAACATCCTCTGGCCTAGTAAATTATCTGGCAGGAGAGCATTTTAAAGGCATCGGTAAAGCAACTGCTAGTAAGATTGTTGATGCCTTAGGGGTTGAAGCCATTAATTTAATTTTGGCCGATGAACATGTTTTAGATGACTTAGATTTATCAAGTAAAACTAAGGCCAGTTTGGTTGAACAATTAGCAAAGACGGATGGTATGGAGCGGGCGATTATTGCCCTTAATGATTATGGCTTTGGGTCGGCTTTAGCGAATCAAATTTATCAAAAGTACCAAAACCAAACTTTGGCTGTTTTAAAAGAAAATCCTTATCAATTAATCTTTGATATTGAAGGCGTTTCCTTTACCCGAATTGACCAATTGGCTCAACAGCAAGGTATGGATCCACTTGATGGGCGCCGGATTCAAGCTGGGACGGTTGCAGCTTTGAATGAGGTGACCTTTGGGGCTGGCGATAGCTATGTTGAAGTGGATGAGTTGCTTTCAGCAGTGCAAAGACTCTTAGAACGTAGCCAAAATACTGCAATTAACCAGGCTTTGATTGAACGGGCAATCCTATCTTTAACCACGGATGGAATTATCATTGCGGAAGATAACCGACTTTATATGCAGACAATCTATAATGCTGAGGTTGCAATTGCGGAAAAAATGGTGACTTTAACCAAACGTAAATTTGGGGCTTTTAAGCGAGCTGATGTTTTGCATGAGCTTAAGCAGATTGAAGAAGAGAATGATTTTGCTTATGATGAAGCGCAAGAAGACGCAATTGTTGCGGCTCTAACGGCGAATCTTTTCATCTTAACTGGTGGGCCAGGAACGGGTAAGACCACGATTGTAAATGGGATTGTCAAAGTTTACCGACGGTTATTACAAAAAGAGGGCTTAAAGACTGATGAGCTTGATCAAGCAATTGCCCTAGCTGCGCCAACTGGGCGGGCTGCTAAACGTTTATCCGAAGCAACAAAGATGCCGGCATCGACGATTCACCGGCTTTTAGGAATTACCGGGCGGGAAAATAATGCCGATTTAGAACTAGAAAGTTTAAGCAGTCGATTGTTAGTTGTAGATGAAATGTCCATGGTCGATACAGAGTTGTTTGCACTACTCTTATCGGCGCTACCAGCTGGTATGCAGATTATTTTAGTTGGTGATAAGGATCAGCTACCATCAGTTGGCCCTGGTCGTGTTTTCTTTGATCTGTTAGCAACAGGGTTGTTAAATTACCGTGAGTTAGAATTAATTCATCGACAAGCACAAGGTTCAACGATTATTGAGCTTGCTTCTGCCGTTAAGTCAGGGCAGTTGCCGGCTGATTTCACGGCTCAACGAGCTGACCGATCCTTTTTCAGAGCAACGATGCAAACAGTACCAAAACTAGTTGCAAAAGTTGCTGAATCATGGCGCGATAAAGGCAATTCGGTCGCTGATATGCAGATTTTAGCGCCGATGTATAAGTCATCTGCCGGGGTGCATAATTTAAATCAAATTGCGCAAGATATTTTTAATCCGGTAACGCCTAAAAAGCGTGAAATTAAGTTAAAATATGGTGATTTAAGTTTTGCCTTCCGTGTGGGTGATAAAGTAATGCAGACAGCTAATGACCCAGAACATAATGTTTTCAATGGGGATATTGGCTATATTGCTAGTATTTTATATGCAAAGGACCCAGTTAATACCGACAAGGTTGATATGATAACGGTTGATTTTGATGCCGGTGAAGTTACTTATGTGCGCCAAGATTTTAACCAATTAACTTTAGCTTATGCAACAACTATTCATAAGGCGCAAGGAGCAGAATTTAAATTAGTAATTTTACCTTTGGTGAATTATTTTAGTCGGATGCTCCAACGCAATTTACTTTATACCGGTTTGACTAGAGCATCATCATCTTTAGTGTTAATTGGTGAGGAGGCTGCTTTCATACGAGCCACAACTAATGAAGGAATTAACCGGAAAACGACCTTACAAGAACGAATAAAGCAGGTGCAGGCGGGCAAACCACTTTTGGGTAAAGCCGAGAGTAATATAGCTAAACCGCAAGTAGCTAAGGAGCGTCAAGCAGAGGCAATTGAGGAAAATACAGCAGAACAAAAGATCGTAACACCTGATTTGAGTGAGCATTATTTAACAAAGGTTTTAATTGATGCAGAGCAAATTGACCCCAATATTGGTATGAGCGATTTAAGTCCCGCTAGTTTTGCGAATTAATTTGTCAAAGCTAAATTAAATATGCTAAAATAAAGCGTTATAATTCGATTGAAAAGGGGTTTCTGACATGTCAGGACACAGTAAGTGGCATAATATTCAAGGACGTAAAAACGCCCAAGATGCAAAGCGTGGAAAGATTTTCCAAAAGTTATCACGTGATTTGTATACAGTAGCAAAGTCTGGTGGTGCAGATCCAGATTCAAACGCAGCTTTGCGTTTGGTTTTGGATAAGGCAAAGGCTGCCAACATGCCAAAAGACAACATCCAACGTGCTTTGAACAAGGCAACTGGTGTTGGTGGCGCAAACTATCAAGAGTTTACTTATGAAGGTTATGGACCAGCTGGTGTCGGTGTTGTCGTAGAAGTTTTGACAGACAATACAAACCGTACAGCTGCCGCCGTCCGTTCTGCTTTCAAGCACTTCGGCGGTGAGCTTGGAACTACTGGCTCAGTGGCGTTCCAATTTGACCGTAAAGGTTATATGGAAATTGATCGGCCAGAAGATTCTGATTTCGATGAAGATGAAGTTATGATGGCTGCGTTAGAGGCCGGTGCTGATGACGTTAAGGCCTTTGATGACCAATTTGAAATCTATACAGATCCAAAAGAGTTCCCTGCAGTCCGTAAGGCTTTGGAAGAAGCTGGCTATGAATTGCAAAATGATGAAGTAACTTTGGTTGCTCAAAATCCACTTGAAGTACCAGAAGATAAGCAAGAGTCACTTGCCCGCCTAGTTGATGAACTAGAAGAGCATGATGATGTGCAAGCGGTCTTTACAACTGCTGAGTAGTGGCAATTAAATAAAAAGCTCAGGTATTAGCCTGAGCTTTTTATTTTGGAAATATGAATGGATTTTAAAAAATCTTGACATCTACTATAGATAGGCATATTGTTAGTAGAACAAATTCATATTGAGTCGTTAACGTGTTTTGCCACAGACTCGGAAAAAGGGAATCCCATTTGGGCTTGCTAGTGTCTTTTAGCATAGGTGGATTCTTTTATATTTTCAGTCGTGGCAGAATATGTCACGACTGATTTTTTTAGGAGATCAATTGTGTTAGAGCATTTTTTCAAGTTGTCTGAAAATAAGACAAACGTTCGAACTGAAGTGATTGCGGGAATTACAACTTTCGTAGCAATGGCTTATATTATTTTTCTGAATCCGGCAGTTTTGTCATTGACGGGTATGCCTAGCCAAGGTGTATTTTTAGCGACAATCTTGACTGCAGTGACTGGTACTTTGATTACAGGTTTGTTTGCAAATCTACCATATGCTTTAGCACCTTCTTTGGGGATGCAAGCGATGTTTACCTATACCATTGTTTTTGGAATGGGTTTCACTTGGCGACAGGCGTTAGGCATGGTTTTCTTGGTCGGCTTTGTTGATGTAATCATAACTTTGACTAAGGTTCGAGCAATGATTGTTAAGGGGATTCCAGATCAGTTGAAGCATGCGATTGCCGCTGGAATTGGTTTGTTTATTTCTTATATTGGGTTAAACAATGCTGGCTTTTTAAACTTCAATATTGATGCTAGCAACATCCTATCAATTAATAATGTTGCTTTCCATGGCCAGAAAATTCACGATTCAATTAGTAGTGTCGTTTCAGGTTCTGGAACAACGCCAATGATTGCAGTCTTTAATACTCCAGGAGTGCTATTGGCATTAATTGGGTTAATCATTCTAGTTTTGCTAGTTATTACTAATGTACCGGGTGCATTTATTATTTCCGTGATTGTGACGACTTTAATTGGTATCCCAATGGGTGTGACAAATACACACATTGAAGGTCTAGCAGCTTTTGGAACAACATTTAAAGACTTCGGGTCAATTTTCGGGCAAGCATTGGGAAGTCAAGGGCTTTGGTCAATGTTTGATAGTCCAACGCATATCTTAGTCGTGATTCTAACGGTCTTCTCAATGGGCTTGTCTGGTTTGTTTGATGCAATTGGTACTTTTATTGGTACTGGATTATCAACTGGCATTTTTTCAGCAGCCGACCAAAAGGAGTTTTATGAAGGTAAAGGCTTTAAGTCAAAAATGGATCGAGGCCTTGTTGCGGATACCTTTGCAACGATGTTTGCTGGAATTTTTGGTACCTCTAATACAACGACTTTTATCGAAGCAGCTTCTGGGATTAAGGCTGGTGGTCGAACTGGTTTGACTTCTGTAGTGGTAGCATTTGGTTTCATAATTTCAATTATCTTTGCACCTTTTGTTAATGTGATTCCAGGAGCTGCAACAGCACCAATCTTGGTGGTTGTTGGAATTATGATGATGAATGAATTTAAACTAATTGATTGGAACGATATTGAGATTGCGGTGCCAGCATTCTTTACGGCTGCATTCATGGCTTTCTCATACTCAATTTCTTATGGAATTGCGGCCGGTTTCATTTTCTACATCTTGGTCAAGGCAGTCCGACGTAAGTTTAATGAGATTAGCCCAATTTTGTGGGTAATTACAGCCTTGTTCTTACTTAATTTTATTGTTTTAGCTTTGAATACAAAGTAAGACAAAATTTGTGTGACTTCGTGATAAAACTAAAAAGTACCAGCAAAATTTTTGCTGGTACTTTTTTTAGCCTTATGGAAGCTGGTGCGCCTCTTATTATTTTGAGGAGGTAGCAACTTATATGGAGATTAGCCAAATTTTTACGGAGTACCAGCAAAAGGCATGCCAATTAAAAAGTAGCGATTTATATTTTTTTCCAGGAAAGGACCATTATCGAGTAATCATATTAAGTCAGTCTAATTATATAGAATGTGATCAACTAAGTTTGCCTTTGGGTCAGCAGCTAATTCAATATATCAAATATCAAGCTGAAATGGATATTACTGATTGTCGACGGCCACAAGTTGGTAGTTGGCAGCTGGGTTTTCAAGGCCAGACAATTACGCTACGTGTTGCTAGTGTGGCAACCGTCAGTGGTTTGGAAAGTTTGGTCGTTAGGTTTTTATATCCACTTTCGATGTTGAATTTACATTTTGAGCAACAATATCGTTTTAAGCGCCTTACCAATAGTTTAGCTATCAAGCAGGGGCTTATTTTGTTAGCTGGCCAAATGGGCTGTGGTAAAACGTCTACGCTACATGCAGCATTAGCTGATTTACCAAGTCATAAAGTTGTAGTGACAATTGAAGAACCGGTTGAAATTTTTAATGCAAATTATCTACAGTTTGAGGTAAATCCACCAGCTCATTTAGATTATGCAGATTTGTTAATGATTGCATTACGACTACGAGCAAATGTAATTGTTATTGGTGAAATTAGAGATAGTAAGACGGCAAGTTTAGCGATAGAAGCCGCTCTATCTGGACATTTAGTGTTAAGCACGATTCATGCACGATCAACTCGAGGATGTTGGCTACGGATGCTTGATTTAGAGGTTACAGAGCCTTTACTTAAAGAGGCAGTTGTAGGTTTAGCATATCAAAAATTATTGGTCAAAGCTGATGGAAGATTAAGTGCAGATTTAGATTATGCAACCGGAGGAGTATTGATTAAATTATTGGAACAAAAGAAGGAATTTACGGATGATATTTTTTAAGACAAAGCGGTGGTCAAGGAAAAAACAAGCCATTTTCTTCAAACAACTCGGTCAATTAATCAAGGCTGGTTATAGCTTAAATCGAGCTCTAATTTTGCTTTCAGTTATTCTAAATAAAGAGTGCACTGTTATTATAACGATGCAAAAACAGTTACAAGATACGGCTAATTTACCAGAGATTCTAAAACCGTATGTGCATAGGTCAATTGTTAGGGAATTAAGCTTTGTTAATCTACATGGTAATCTCACAGGTTACTTAACCGAGTTAGGTGAGCGAATTGATCGGCAAGTTCGTCAGGAAAATCGCTTGCGACAGTTAATGTATTATCCAGTTTTTTTAATAGTGATAACATTAATAATTGCTTGTTTTTTTGCTATGTATCTTTTACCGTTATTGGATATTAGCGAGACGTTTAGTGGGTTAAACATCCTGATAAAAGTATTATATTTAACAGTGGTCATATTTGGAATAGTAATTTATGGATACAAGGTTAAGTTTGCCCGACTTTCTAAGTTGACCCAGTTAAAGTGGTTGTTAAAATTACCATATTTTGGTCAATTACTACGATTGTATTTTTCTAATCGTGTGGCATTACATCTAGCGCTACTTTTTGAAAACGGGGTGGGGTTAATCCAGATTATTGAATATTGTCGTAAGTGTGAAGACAATCCATTATTGATGGAGAGCGCACAGTTAGCAAGTTTAGAATTACAAAAAGGTGATTCGCTAGTGACTCTACTGACGAACAGTCAATTATTTTCACCGCAGCTAGCTCATATATTCCAGCAAGGCAAACGTCAAAATGAAATCGGTGAAGACTTATTGCGCATTGCACGTAATGATTTCACGCATTTTGAACAAAAACTTAATCAACTTTTTGTACTAATTCAACCAACAATCTTTATCGTAGTTGCTGCGGTTATTGTCTGGTTATACATGATGTTATTAACACCTATGTATGGGGAAATGGAGGCACTTCTTGCTAGTTAAAAGAAAAGCATTTACTTTAATTGAAGTTTTAACAACTTTATTTATTATTAGTCTCTTGCTGCTATTAATTTTGCCAAACCTTAATCGCGTCAGAATGCAAGCAGATAATAAACAGGCTCAGGCAATGGCTCAGCTGGTTCAGGGACAAATAGAATTATACCGTGATGAACATGGTGAAAAAGAAGTGACCTTAGAAAAACTACTACAGAATGAAAAATATCTAAATCAAGCACAAGGTCAAAGGGTCAAACAGTTAAATATAAAGATTATTAATAATCAAGCAAAATATGAAGGCTAGAGCAGGATTTCTACTGAGTGAAGCGATTTTGGTATTAGCAATTATTTTGAGTTTGGTCTTACTTGGGAGCAATCTTAGTAAACCAAGGGTTAAAAAAGATAGTTGGCTTAATTTTGAACAAAACTTTAGTTTAGCCTTTGATACGGCCATTGTTAGTAAGGCTACGTTTTTAATTCAGCGGGTCGATTCTCAAACAATCAAGGTCAATGAGACTAATTTAGTCCTGCCAACTGGTTGGCAGCTTCAAAGTCCAAACTTGATGTTAGTTATGAGGCGCGATGGTTTAACTAGTCGACCGAAAACAGTCTATTTTATGAATCAACAGTTAAGGCAAAAGAAGTTAGTTTTCCAAATGGGGGCAGGTACATATGATTTTCGCTAAGCGCCATGCTAGTACAATTTTTGAAAGCTTATTAGCTTTAAGTCTACTGACCTCACTAGCAATTATCGTGATGAGTCAAATGAAATGTATGATACAAAGAGAAAACGATTTGCGAAAAGAAGTGTTTCTGGCTCAAAAAGCTGCACAGGTAGCATATGAAAGGTGGAACGGTGATCAAGAAAAAAGGGTTTTGCTTGATTGAGGCGCTAATTACTTTAATGATTTTTTCTTTTGTGGTTGTTGCTTTAAATGACTTTTATCGTTTACTAAATGAAGCTAAACAACGCCAAATGATTTTACAAAAGAAAAGTCAAGTTCAGCAGATTTGCCAACGGCTCGAAAATTTATTTAGGGCGAGTCAACTAAAAGCGATAACATGGCAGTATTTAAGCTTTGCTAACAAAAGTTATGGGAACTGTCATTTACTATTAGCAAAGCGTAATTTGGTTGTTAAAACACAAGCGGGTGGTCAATTATTTATTATGCGAAATATTGATACGCTAGAGATTCAAAGAGAAACGGTGGATAAGCAGAACCGTTTAAAATTAATCTTGCAGATTGATAAGAAAAAATATCAAGGTTTTATTTACTATGACTAGGTCTGCTAGCATTCTTTTGGAAACGATTCTATATACGACAATAATTTTGACGCTTTTTGCAAGTTGGTTGACTTTTAGTCAACAAAATCAGCGTGTACTCTGTAATCAAATTAATTACTATCTTTGCCGCGAAGATTTGTATTACCATTTGCGAAAAAATGAGGCACTTAAGCACGGGCTATTGATTAAAAATGGCAAACGTGAAGTTTATTATCTTGGTCAAAATATATATCGTTTCAAAGGGCCTAGTTTTGACTTTAACTATGAAATACCATTTTAGGAAGGTAGTGATTTGGAGGATTGACAATAAGCGCAACATTTTGCGTTATAATGGAATGGCTATATTTATACAAAAACGAGTCAACTAGACGGTAAACGGATTAGTTTCGACAGTTTTGGCGGAAATTGAGCGCATTTAGCTATTAAATTTTGGAGATATTATGTACGAAGCAATTGAAAATGCAACAATTAATTTAGAGGCAGCTAGGCAGATATTAGTTGATAAATTAGACATGTCTGTAAGCGAAGCAAGTATTTTATTATTTGAACTAATGTTGAATCAGTCTGATGAAGCTTTTGCTGATTTAGCTGCTACCGATTTAACAGAAATTAAAACTAGTTTAGAGAAGGCTGCTTTTAGTGATTTAAAGTTAGATGAAAAGCGTCAGGTTTTACAATTATTATTAGTTGGTATGCAACGGCAAGATCAGTTACAGGCAAATTATCAAATTACACCAGATGCAATTGGTATGTGGTTTAGTTATTTAGTCAGTCACATCACAAAAAATGAAACAGCACCGCAAATTATGGATTTAACGGCGGGCGCTGGAAACCTCTTAGCAACGATAGCCGAAAATGAGCCTAAGGGCGTTTATTCTGCACTTGAGAATGATGATACGATGATTTCATTGGCTAGTGGCTTGGCAACACTATTGGGACAAACGTGGCAGCTTGAACATGATGATGCAGTTGCGGCTGAAATTAACACGCGTTTTGATGTTGTCATGGCAGACCTACCAGTAGGTTATTATCCTAAGGCGGTAAGTAATGATTTTGTAACTGCTAATCAAAGCGGTAAGTTGTCATATGTGCAACACTTATTAATTGAAAAAGCGGTTAAAATTTTAAAACCTGCTGGTACGGCGCTATTATTAGTTCCAGCTAATTTATTTGATACAGAGGCTGCTAAGGGATTGTTAAAATTTTTGCAGACAGAAAATGTTTATCTACAAGCCTTTTTGCGCTTCCCGGGGAAAATGTTTGCCAGTCAAGCCAATGCCAAGGCTTTGTTAGTCTTGCAAACAGCTGGCGAAGGGGTGAAACAAGCAAGCCCAGTCTTGCTGGCCGCTATTCCTTCGTACACAGACCAACAGGCAACTGAGCGCTTTTTAGCCGAATTAGATGCTTGGTTAATAGAGAATCATCTATAAAATTGATATATTTACCGCCGTTGACCGTTATTTATGCTAAAATAGGATAGATATTTTGAACAAGTTCACAGAGGAGACAACTAACATGGCAATGATTATGGCAGTTAATGCCGGTTCTTCATCATTGAAATTTCAATTGATTGAGATGCCCGCGGAGAAAGTAATTGCAAAAGGACAAGTTGAACGGATTGGTTTGACTGATTCAATTTTCACTTTAAAGTTTAATGGTGAAAAAGTAGAGTTGATCCAAGACATTAACGATCACGAACAAGCAATTAATTTGCTGCTTAACCAACTGCAAGAGCACAATTTGATTGAGCAATTTAATGACATTAAGGGTGTTGGACACCGTGTT
This sequence comes from Weissella oryzae SG25, assembly GCF_000691805.2. GTDB lineage: Bacteria > Bacillota > Bacilli > Lactobacillales > Lactobacillaceae > Weissella > Weissella oryzae. The sequence continues at coordinate 105,991 of NZ_DF820487.1, forward strand.
GTTGCTGGTGGTGAGTGGTTTAATAAATCACACATTATTGACGAGGATGCGCTAGAGAAGATTGAACGTCTTGCTTCATATGCACCATTACATAACCCAGCAAATGCTATGGGAATCCGGGTTTTCCAAGAACTATTGCCTGATGCAGTTTCAGTTGCAGTCTTTGATACTGCCTTCCACCAGACATTGACAAGAGATAAGTACCTTTATGCACTACCATATGAGTACTACACAAAGTACGGTGCACGTAAGTATGGAATGCATGGAACTTCTCACCGTTATGTTGCGCATCGTGGTGCCGAGGTAATGGGTCGTGATCTAAAAGACTTAAAGATGATTACTTTGCACCTAGGTGCAGGTGCTTCTGTAACTGCCATTAAAGATGGTGTTTCCTTTGATACATCAATGGGCTTCACCCCATTGGCTGGCTTGATGATGGCTACTCGTACAGGTGACGTTGATCCTTCATTGGTTTACTACATCCAAGAGCGTGAAGGCTTGACGAATGAGCAAATGTTAAACGTTCTAAACAAGAAGTCAGGTTTGTTGGGAATTTCAACAATTTCATCAGATATGCGTGACCTACAAGATGTTGAAGCTACAAATGAACATGCTGCTTTGGCAATGAAGATGTTCGTTAATCGTGTTGTGCGTTATGTTGGTGAATATACAGCCGAAATGGGTGGCCTAGATGCTTTGGTATTTACCGCTGGTATTGGTGAAAATTCTTCTATCATTCGCGAGCGAGTTTTGGAGCAATTAGCTTATATGGGAATTACCTTTGATCCTGAAGTAAACAAGCGACGTGACGATGAAATGATTATTTCAAATCCAGATTCAAAGGTCACAGTAATGAAGATTGCTACAAATGAAGAGTTGATGATTGCACGTGATGTTCAAGAATTGATGAATGAGCAATAAAAACTTGGCTTTGATTAGTTCTGGTAGGGTTGTTGAAAAATAATTATTTTTCAATGGTGCTTTAATAGTTTATTTAAATACTGGGCGAATAATACCGAGTGCAACCTTGGCTTTATTCGCCCTTTCTTGTGATAAGTAAATTTAAAAACTAGTTTATTTACTACTAACAGAGCTGAGGCAGACCTTTTTTGACAGCTTTGTTAAAATAACTATTAAAGTAATTCGTCTTTTTACGATTAATGTGGGGAGGTAAGTATGAAGCAAGCAGCAGTAATTGTAGATGTACCGACGATGCAAACCAATCAGCCCTACACATATTTAGTGCCAGAAAGCCTAGAGCAACTAATTGAAATTGGCATGCGCGTAACGGTACCCTTTGGACGTGGTAACCGGTTGGTTCAAGGGTTTGTAACGGAAGTTCAAAGCATTGAACCAAGTGAAACTAATTTAAAGAGTATTGAGGAGTTAATAGAGCCAACCGCAGTCTTGAATACAGAGCTTTTGGCATTAGGGGCTTGGTTGGCTAATCGCAATTTTGCTTTTAAGATTAGTGTTTTACAGATGATGTTACCAAATGTAATGCGAGCAAAGTATACTAAGACGTTACAAGCACTTAATATAGATGCGATTGAGGATCCACAAGTTAAACAACTTTTTATTGACCGTAATACAATTACTTTTGATAGTGAGAATGTGCCAGTAGAGTTACTAGCTAATGTACAGCGAGCATTACGTTTGAATCAGTTACAAATCGGGTATATAGTAGGCAATCGAGCTAAGGAAAAGCTGGTTTTGGCAATAAAACCAGCCTTATCAGCAAGTGAATATGATCAAATAAGACAGGGCTTACGGTCAACGGCGCATAAGCAGGCACATTTGTTGACCTATTTAATGACAATGTCTAATGAATATCTACCACAAGCAGAATTAATTAAGCTATTGGGTATCGATGCCGGTTTAATTACACGGGCCGCTAAGAATGGGTGGGTCGAGCAAGCTAAGATTGAAGTTTATCGTTTACCAAAATTAACGGGAACAATCGAAACAACCCAAGCGCTAAAATTAAATTCTGAGCAGTTGCAGGCTTATCAAGCAATAACAGAAACTGTAATTGCAAAGCAGAATGAGACCTTTTTGTTAGAGGGGATTACAGGTTCAGGAAAGACTGAAGTTTATTTACAGGCAATTGCTGAAACTTTGGCAATTGGTAGAACAGCTTTGATGCTAGTACCAGAGATTACCTTAACCCCACAAATGGTGCGTCGAGTACAAGGACGTTTTGGTGCGCAGGTTGCAGTTATGCATAGCGGTTTGTCAGATGGCGAGCGTTACGATGAGTGGCGGCGAATTAAACGTGGTGAAGTCAAAGTTGTGGTTGGTGCCCGTTCAGCAATTTTTGCGCCATTAGAAAATATTGGTTTAATTATTATTGATGAGGAACATGAAGGTTCTTATAAGCAAGATGAAAACCCACGTTATCATGCGCGTGATGTAGCAATTTGGCGGGCAGAGTATCATCATGCAACGGTTGTTTTGGGCTCAGCGACGCCTTCCTTGGAAAGTCGCGCACGCGCACAAAAAGGGCGCTATAAGTTATTGAAATTAACCAAACGCGCGCAAAATAGCAGTTTACCAACCGCTACAATTGTTGATATGCGCGAAGCCTTGCAAAACGGTTCGAATGAATTGTTTTCACCTTTATTGGCTGAAAAGCTAGTTGATCGTTTAAAAAAATCAGAACAAAGTGTGCTCTTACTCAATCGTCGTGGCTATGCAAATTTTTTGATGTGTCGCGATTGCGGATATGTACCTAAATGTAAAAATTGTGATTTAGCATTGACCATGCATACGGATACCGGCCGGATGGAGTGCCATTATTGTGGTTACAGTGAGCCAATTCCCAATAAGTGTGTCCAATGTGGTTCTGAGCGAATTCGCCCTTATGGTGCTGGCACGCAAAAAGTTGAACAAGTTTTACATAAGGAATTTCCACAGGCTCGTATTATGCGGATGGATGTAGACACAACGCGGCGAAAAGGTTCGGTTGACCAGATGTTAACAGACTTTGGTGAGAAGAAGGCTGATATCCTATTAGGAACACAAATGATTGCAAAGGGCTTAGATTTTCCGGATATTACTTTAGTTGGGGTACTGAATGCAGATACTTCACTAAGTGTGCCCGATTTTCGTGCCTCAGAACGTACCTTTCAATTATTAACACAGGTTGCTGGCCGCGCTGGTCGTGCCGACAAGCAAGGCGAAGTGGTTATTCAAACCTTCAACCCGGAGCATTATGCAATTCAGTTGGCGAGTCAGCAAAATTTTGAAGCATTCTATGAAACTGAGATGCGTCTACGCCACACTTGGCAATATTCGCCATATTTTTACACATTACAAATTAAAATTGCTCATGAAGACCAAGCAGTTGCAGCTAAGATTGCTTATCAAACGGCAAATTGGTTAAAGCAGAAATTAGCAATAGATTCAACCTTACTAGGACCGGCTGCTGGGGCAGTTAGCCGTTTAAAAAATAAGTACTACTATCGAATGTTAATTAAATTTAAAAATGATGATGGCTTAGAGATGGCTTTAAAGGAACTGATGCTTGCTGCACAGCGCTTACAAAAGCAAAAAGTAATACTAACGATTGATCGAGATCCCAATAATTTTATTTAATCAAAGGAGCATTATGACAAAAAGAATTATTTTTATGGGAACACCAGCGTTTTCAGTGCCTATTCTAGAAGCTTTGATTGCAGATCCAGCTTATGATGTGATTGCTGTATTAACCCAACCAGATCGGCCAGTTGGTCGTAAGCGGGTGCTAACACCAACTCCAGTTAAAGTAGCGGCTGTTGCAGCGGGTATTCCAGTCTATCAACCAAGCAAACTTTCTGGTAGTGAAGAGTTAGCGGAAATTATCGACCTTGAGGCTGATTTGCTAATTACTGCTGCCTATGGTCAATTCTTACCAAGTAAGCTATTAGCATCGGCTAAAATAGCTGCAATTAATGTACATGCGTCATTACTTCCTAAGTATCGGGGTGGTGCACCTATCCATTATGCAGTAATGAATGGGGATGCCGAAACTGGTGTTTCAATTATGTATATGATTAAAGCAATGGATGCAGGCGCTGTTTTGTCACAAGCGAAAATAAAGATTGAGGCTGAAGATAACACCGGAACAATGTTTGAAAAGCTAAGTTTGCTTGGGCGCGATTTACTTTTGGAAACCCTACCTGAATTGATTGCTGGTAAGAATGTTCCAACTGAGCAAGATCCGGCCTTAGTTACTTTTTCACCAAATATTACAGCTGAGCAGGAAGTTTTGGACTTTACGCAACCAGCAATGATGATAAATAATCATATCCGCGGGTTGTATCCTTTCCCAATTGCCCACACAGTAATCAATGGTGTGCGTACGAAAATTCAAAAGGCGCATGTGTTAGCTGAAAAAACATTGGCAGCGCCAGGAACGGTCGTTTTAAAGGATAAACACGCCTTGCATATTGCTGCCGGTCAAGGAACTGTAATTGCAATTGATGAGTTACAACCAGCTGGTAAGCCTAAAATGGACATCACAGCCTATCTAAATGGCCATGCCAATTTTGCCGAAGGAGAACAGGTAATTTCAAATGAGTAAAGGAACTAATCAAAAGATTGCGCCTTGGGAACTAAATAATACCCGGGCTTTAGCAATTCGGACTTTAGAACGTGTACAAGATGGTGCTTATTCTAATTTACAATTAAATCAAATTATTAAAGAGTCTAATTTAGAGCCCCGGGATATTCAATTATTAACCACAATTGTTTACGGTGTAATCCAACGCCGGATGACTTTGGAATTTTGGTTAAAACCTTTTGTGAAGGAACCAAAACTATTAGATGCTTGGGTACGCGAATTATTGTATACTGCAATCTTTCAATTAGCCTTTCTTGATAAGGTCCCAAAACATGCAATTTTTGATGAAACAATCAAGCTAGCTAAGCGACGCGGTCACGATGGAATTCGTAAGTTTGTTACCGGCGTATTGCATGCGATTGACCGACAAGGCTTGGCCGATTTTGCAACAATTGCTGATCCAATTGAGCGTTTAAGTATTGAAGCTTCATTACCTGCTTGGCTAATCCAGACAATGAGTAATGAACTTGGTTGGGAAAAGACCGTAACGATTGCACAGTCAATTAACACGGCACCGGCGCAATCAGCCCGGGTTAATTTAGCGGTCACAACAGTTGAACTAGCAAGCGAACGTTTAGTCGCCGAAGGCTTTACCGTTGAGAAATCACAAGTTACACCAGAAGGTTTAATTCTGCATGGTGGTCATGTCGCTAGCTCAGAAACGTTTAATGACGGTTGGGTTACTTTACAAGATGAATCAGCAATGTTGATGGTTCCTAGCTTACAAGTTGAGCCGGGTGATTTAGTCTTAGATGCCGCAGCGGCACCGGGTGGAAAAACGACCCAGATTGCACGTTATCTTTCAAAAGCGGCTGGCGGTCAGGCAACGGCTTTGGATATTCATGCGCACAAGGTCGATTTGATTAAGGCCAATGCTGAACGTTTAAAGGTTGCGGACCGAGTAAAGCCAGTTTTGTTAGATGCACGAAAGGTTGACGAGCAATTTGCTGATGAAACTTTTGACCGAATTTTGGTCGATGCACCGTGCTCTGGTTTTGGCTTACTAAGACGTAAGCCAGAGATTCGTTATGGCAAGAGTATGGCGGATAGTGAGAACTTACAAAAGATTCAGTTAGCAATTTTGGACGCTGTTGCGCCAAAGTTAAAGGCTGGTGGCCGGATGGTTTATGGTACTTGTACGATTTTGAAAAATGAAAATGAAGATGTTATTGATCAGTTTTTAGCAAGTCATTCAGATTTCAAACTTGTGCCAACGTACACAGAATTTAGTTTGAATGCAAGTGATGGGCGTGGTATGGTACATATGTTCCCTGATGACTTTGCATCAGACGGGTTCTTTATTGCGACCTTGGAAAAGCAAGCATAATTTTGTAGGAAAACAGAGAGGCCAATAACAACATGAAAATCACATATGCGTCCGATCGAGGGCGGGTACGCGCTGATAATCAAGACTATGTTGATGTATTCGTAAATACTAGGGGTAGCCAGTTGGCAATTGTTGCTGACGGTGTTGGTGGTGAGTTTGGTGGCGATGTTGCATCAACCATGGCAGTTTTACATCTAGGAAATGAATGGCGTTTAACTGACGTGGCTGATGCAAACGCTGGGCGTAGTTGGCTAGAAGCCATGGCAGCGCAAGAAAATACAACGATTTTAAATGCCGGACGTCGTTATAGGACGTTAAAAGGGATGGCAACAACATTGGTTGTCGCAATTATTTTAGCGGATCAAGTAATCATTGCTAACTTAGGCGATTCCCGTGCTTATTTATTGCGTAATCGTGAGTTACGGCAAATTACTGAAGACCATAATCTAGCTGGCGAATTGTTTAGACAAGGAGCGATTACAGCTGATCAAGCAGCTGAACATCCTGGTCGCCACATCATTACCCGTTCTTTAGGGGTGGGGGAAGATGTGGCTTTAGACATCTATCAATTTGCTTTGCAAGTGGATGATTTACTACTTTTGACAACAGATGGGTTACCAAAAGTTTTGTCAGATAAGGAAATTGTCAATGAAATTGAAAATGCCGATTCACAAAAATCAGCAGTTGAAAATCTAATTAAGAATGTTAATGCAGGTGGTGGACCTGATAATGTAACAGTCCTTTTGGGTTATCAGGAAAACGAGGGCCAAATCTAATGAAATTAAATCAATTAATTGGCGATCGCTATCGAATTATCCGACCAATCGGCGAAGGCGGTATGGCTAATGTCTACCGAGCTTTTGATGTAATTTTACAACGTGATGTAACCGTTAAAATTTTACGATTTGATTTGCGAGATAAAGACGTCGTCCGTAAGCGCTTTGAAAATGAAATTGCCGCTACGGCTGAACTTAGTCATCCCAACATTGTCCAAATTTATGATTTTGGTGATGAAGATGATGATCAATATCTAGTTTCTGAATTTGTAGATGGAATGGATTTAAAACACTATATTCAAGAGGAGTTCCCAATTTCTTTTTCAAAAGTAATTGATATTATGGAACAAATTTTGGCAGGTGTGGCTGAAGCACATGAACATGGCATCGTGCATCGGGATTTAAAACCGCAAAATGTTTTGATTGCCCGTGATGGCGAAGTTAAAATCACCGATTTTGGTATTGCACAGGTCGAAACTTCATTGGGCCTGACGCAAACTAATTCGGCAATTGGTTCGGTGCATTACATGTCGCCTGAGCAAATTAAGGGCAAGTCAGCAACAGTTCGCTCAGATATATATGCGTTAGGAATTATTCTTTATGAGATGTTAGCTGGACATGTGCCTTTTGATGGCGAAACGCCTGTTGCAGTGGCAGTTAAGCATACACAAGAACAGATACCTTCTGTGCGGGAAATTGATGCGCGGATTCCACAAGCTTTGGAAAATGTAATTATTCGGGCAACGGCTAAAGAGCCAATGCAAAGATATCTTTCGGCGACTGAAATGGGTAATGACTTGCGGACGGCACTTTCACCAGCACGGCTTAATGAGAGTCGCTTGGTTTTACCAGGTGAAGAGCTGGTTGAAGCAGTGACGAAAGTATTGCCACTACACGAGGTACAAGAGTTAACTAAGAGCCCAGTAAAAGCAGCTGAGCAAGATAACGATGAAGCCTTGCGAAAAACGGACAGTAAGGCAAAGAAATCAAAAAAGAAGCTTGATCCAAAGGCCAAAAAGAAGCGCCGACGGCGGATTATTTTGGCAAGTTTAGCTGCCCTTGCTGTAATCCTAGGGACGCTTTGGGCGGTTGGCGCAATGAGCCCTAAGCGGGTTACAATTTCCAATTTAAATGGGCAAACTGAGGCTGCGGCTAAAAAGACTTTGCAACAAGATGGTTTAACCGTTGGTAAGGTAACCAAGACTGCCTCAAATGTTGCGGTTGATTCGGTTGTACGCACTAACCCAGGTGCAAATAAGGTTGTTGATCGAGGCAGTAAGGTTGATTTGGTAATTTCAAGCGGTCCTAAAAAGGAACGCTTTGGCGACTATGTGAATGAGCGCTATAGTGCAGTTGCTAGTCAACTAAAAGCTAAGGGATACACCGTTCACAAAAAGGAAGTTGCGAGTGACGAGTATCCAACTGGCTACATTGTTTCGCAAAACATCCAAGCTGAAAAGCAGGTAGTACCAGGGGATACAACGGTTACTTTCACTGTTTCAACGGGTGAAACTAAGATTACGGTCCCTGACTTCAATAACCGATCACAAGACTATGTTGCGGGATGGGCAAATGAAAATGGGGTTGTTGTTAATTACACTGACACTAATTCAAATAGCGTTCCAGATGGTCAGGTAGTCAATCAGAGCATTGCAGCTGGTCGGACAATTACCAAGAATCAGGTGCTTTATGTAACGATTTCACGCGGCAGTGGTAACCAGGATAATTCTAGTTCATCAAGTCAAGCATCTAGTTCAAGTTCTTCGAGTTCTTCAAGTTCTAGTTCAAGTTCTTCAAGTTCAGCAGCAAATAGTTAAGGTAGAATAGGAGTAAATATGGCGGAATATCACGGACAAATTCATCTTGCTTTAGCTGGATTTTATGATGTCCTTGCTGATAATGGGATTATGTATCGCACACGAGCACGTGGAAACTTTCGCAAGCGCGATGTAAAACCACTGGTGGGTGACTGGGTGACCTTTTCAGCAGAAACACAAAAAGAAGGCTATATTTTAGCACTTGATGAGCGTGAAAATGCGCTTGTTCGGCCGCCAGTTGCCAATGTTGATCAAGCATTTGTTGTAACGGCTGTCCGGATGCCCGATTGGTCAAGTAATTTGTTGGATCGTCAACTAGTAGCGCTTGATGAAAAAGGAATTGAACCAGTTATTTATTTCACCAAAACAGATCTATTAAATGACGCTGAGATGGATTACATGAAGACTGTGGCTACGGGTTATCAAGCGGCTGGTTTTCAGGTGATTTTACCAGCTACAGCTTTTGATATAGCTAGTTTAGAAGCAGTTAAAGGGCTCTTACAAGATAAGCTATCCGTCGTAATGGGCCAAACTGGTGCAGGTAAAAGCACTTTGTTAAACCATTTGCTGCCAGACTTAGATTTGGCAACAGGGGAAGTTTCTAAAGCTTTAAGTCGTGGTAAACATACAACACGGCAAGTTGGTTTGGTTTCAATGTTCGGTGGCTTAGTTGCTGATACACCTGGATTTTCATCTTTTGAAGTTTTTGACATGCCAGCAAATGAATTAACACAGCATTTTCGTGAATTCAATCGTTTAGCTGGGCAATGTCGCTTCCGTGGCTGCGTTCATCTAAATGAACCCGGTTGTGCGGTTAAAGCAGCACTAGAGGCTGGTGAAATTATGCCTTCGCGTTATGAAAATTACAAATTATTTTATGATTTGATAGAAGGTCGTCGGCCGGTTTATAATAAACATGATAAAAAACATTAATGCAGATATATGGGAGTAAAGTAAAACTATGACAATTAAAGTTGCACCTTCAATTTTAGCAGCCGATTATTTAAACCTTGAACGTGATGTGAAGTTGGTTGAAGCCGCTGGCGCTGAATTATTGCACATTGATGTGATGGATGGCATGTTTGTACCATCAATTTCTTACGGTCCAGGTTGGGTTAAAGCATTGCGCCCAATGACCGGGCTTGTTTTAGACGTTCATTTGATGGTTGAACAACCTGAACGCTACATTGACACCTTTGCAGCTGCTGGTGCTGATATTATTGGGGTTCATGTTGAGGCTACTCAACACATTCACCGTGCACTACAACAGATTAAGGGACACGGTAAAAAAGCTGAAGTTGTAATTAATCCAGGGACGCCGGTTAGTGCAATCGAATCAGTTTTGGACATGGTTGATCAAGTTTTGGTTATGACTGTTAATCCTGGTTTTGGTGGACAAAAGTTTTTGCCAGCAACGTTGAAGAAGATTGCTCGTTTAGCGGAACTTAAAGCTGAATTTGGCTATGATTTTGATATTGAAATTGATGGCGGCGCTAACGATGAAACAACGGCCTTAGCTTACCAAGCGGGTGCTACAGTCGCAGTTGCCGGTTCATATGTTTATGACAAGGTTGACCCAGCCGCTAAAATTGCTAGACTAAAGGCTGTAACAACTGACTAATGAAAAAAATGCACGTTTTAATTGGTGGCCCAGTTAGCGAATGGCCTGATGAATTAGCTACTGGTCAGATTGCTGGCCCTTGGGTCGCAGCTGATCGAGGTGCTCTACGCTTGTTAAAGCTGGGGATTGTACCTGAACTAGTAGTTGGTGATTTTGATTCAATGAGTGCGACTGAGAAAGCTTTAGTTGATGCTCAGGTAGCTCGGCGGGTTGCGGTAAGGCCGGAAAAAGACGAGACAGATACAGAATTATTGTTGAGCTTATTAAACGAAGATAAAAGCATAGATGAAATCATAATTTACGGAGCAACTGGCGGACGGCTAGATCAGTTGTTATCAAATTTATGGATTTTTACGCAAGAACGCTTTTTGGATTTAGTGCCTAAAGTTCAAATAGTTGACCGGGTAAACGTTCTTAAGTTATTTTTGCCAGGGCAACATACAATTAAACGATTAGATTCAATGCATTATTTGGGTTTTATGAATCTCACACCTGTAAAAAATCTTACGCTACTTGATGAAAAATATCGTTTACAGGAGTGGTCATCAACAGTGCCTTTTTCGTGGTCATCAAACGAATTTAGCGGAACGGTAAATCATTTTTCTTTTGATGCCGGAATTGTTGCTGTAATCCAAAGTCGCGACTTGCATGGCCAGCAAGGTGACTAAAAAAACGTGTAAAGTAAAAATACTTTACAGAAAATCCTTGCATATCAGATGAGGGTTTGATAATATAATTCAAGTAAATAAAAGCACTGAAAAAAGAGCTTAAGATTGGAGGGTCAATCATATGGCAGTTGATGCAATTACTGGAAAGCGTACGCGTTTCGGAAACCAACGTTCACACGCCCTTAACTCAAGCCGTCGTAGCTGGAAGCCAAACTTGCAAAAGGTGACGGTTAAGATCAATGGATCAGCACCTAAGAAGGTGTTCTTGTCAGCTCGTACTTTAAAGGCTGGTTTGAAGAACGGTTCAATTGAGCGTGTTTAATTAGATGAAGCTGCCATTTGGTAGCTTTTTTCTTTTAAATTAATAAATAGATACATGAGCTTTAAATACTACACTTAGCGAATTTAAACCTAGGTGTGCTAAAATGTTAGAAAGTATACTAACGGAGGCAAAACAAATGGCAGTTAAAATTCAGACTCCAAGTGGAATCATTGAAATTGAGAACGATGTAATTGCAACGATTGTCGGGGGGGCCGCCACAGATAACTACGGGGTCGTAGGGATGGCTAGCCAAAATCCTTTGCGCGATGGTGTAAATCAAATTTTAAATAAAGATAACTTTTCAAAGGGTGTTGTTGTGCGCCAACAAGATAATGGGGTTGCAGTTGATGTCCACATCGTTGTCGGTTATGGTATGAAAATCTCTGAAATTTCAAAGAGCGTCCAAGCACGTGTGAAAAATGATTTAAGTGTTATGTTAGGGATTGTAGCTACTGAAGTTAATGTCACAGTACAGGGTGTACGTGTACTTGGCGATTAGCCTAGTTGGAGGAAATTTAACGTGGAAGTTGTTAGTAATATTACCAACGTTGAGTTTGGTAAAATGATTAATGCAGCAGCGAGTGCTCTTAAAGATAATGCTGATAAAATCAATAAATTAAATGTCTTTCCAGTACCCGATGGGGATACTGGTACAAACATGACCCTTTCGATGGCTTCAGGGGCTGAATATGAACGCCAAGAAACTGATACAACAATTGGTGCCTTAGCTAAGGCAACGTCAAAAGGCTTGTTGATGGGAGCACGTGGAAATTCTGGGGTGATTTTATCACAGATTTTCCGTGGCTTTGCTAGTTCAGTTGAAGGCAAGACGACCTTATCAGCCCGTGATTTTGCGGATGCCTTAATGGGTGGAGCTGAGACAGCCTATAAGGCCGTTATGAAGCCAACTGAAGGAACAATCCTGACAGTTGTCCGTGAAGCTGCTGGGGCTGCTAATCAAGCTGCTAAGGAAGATAATAAGGATGTAGTCAAGGTAGCGCAGGCAGCTTTTGTTGCCGCCGAAGCAGCCTTGGCAACCACACCAGATTTACTACCAGTCCTCAAAGAAGTTGGAGTGGTAGATTCAGGTGGGCAAGGACTTGTCATTGTCTTAGAAGCCTTCTTCGCAGTTCTATCTGGCCAAGAAGTCGGTGAAACAACGGTTGATAATGCCGGATTAGATGCAATGATTAAAGGTTTGCATGACAGTGGGGTACAGGGTGAAATTAATCCTGCAGACATCAAATATGGTTATTGTACTGAGATAATGGTTGATATTGCCCAAGGTACAACTTATGATCAGAAATTTGATTACGACAAATTTTATAATCATTTAGCACAACTTGGTGACTCACTTTTGGTTATCAATGATGATGAAGTGGTTAAAGTGCATGTACATACGGAAAACCCAGGTGAAGTTATCAGTTGGGGAACCCATTTTGGATCTTTACGTAAAGTAAAGGTTGATAACATGCGCGATCAACAAGTTGAGGCTGCCGCTGCTGCACAAGCAACTAAAGCCGCAAATAAGGCCAGCGAACAAGCTGCAGTTGATTTAGCTGTAATTACAATTGCAACTGGTGCGGGGGTTAAGGATTTGTTTGCCTCAGCTGGAGCAACCGTTGTTTTGGATGGTGAGCAAGCACCATCAACTCAGGATTTAGTCGATGCAGTTAAAGCTTCAGGAGCTAAAGCAGCAATTATTCTACCTAATGACAGTAATATCTTTATGGCCGCCCAACAAGCGGTTGAGTTATTAGAAATACCAACAGCGGTCGTGAAGACACGGACCATTCAACAAGGTTTGACATCCCTAGTGTTGGGTTATAACCCCAACGATGATTTGACAACAGTTGCTAATGAAATGACCGATACAATGGCTGAAGTCATTTCAGGCGCTTTGACAACTTCTGTGCGTGATACTACTTTGGGTGGTTTAGAAATCCATGACGGCGATGCAATTGGTCTTTTGGACGGGAAAATTACCGTAGCGGTTGCTGACAATGATTTGGAAAGTGCTGCTAAGCAATTATTGGCACAAATGATTACTGATGAAGCTGAAATTGTAACCATCATTTTTGGGTCTCAAAGTAATCAAGCTGGTGCACAAGCAATCGCTGATGCGGCATTGGCAATTGATGAAGATCTTGAAATTGAAATTCATGATGGTGGTCAACCATTATATCCATATTTAATTTCAGTTGAGTAATTTAAACTAAATAGAGCCCCTAGTGGGCTTTTTTTATTTAACTAAAAAGAAATTATGGCCCCTTAAAAATATTTGTTATAATGGTTAAACTTAATTAATTTTGAAAGGGTGGGCTAAGATGATGGTGTCATTATTAGATTCGGTTGGAACTTTAGCAGGTGTAGGGCCTAAGCGCGAGTTAGCGCTTAATCATCTAGCAATATACACAATTAATGATCTGCTAAACTATTTTCCTAATCGGTATAATGATCTTGAGCAAAGGTTACCATCGGACACCTTAGATGGTGAAAAAGTTACCTTTAAAGGGGTCGTATCATCAGAACCAGTTTTAACCCGTTTTGGCTTTAAGAAGACCCGGGTTGGATTTCGCTTACTTGTTGAGCATGATAATGTACTGGTCACTTTTTTTAATCAACCATGGATTCAAAGCCGTATTAATTTAGGCGATGAACTAGCAGTTTATGGGGTCTATGAAAAAAGTCGGCAAAGTTTGAGCGGGATGAAGTTACTACCTAAAAATAGTGAGGACGAACTAGAGCCGATTTATCCGTCATCAAAAGAGATTCAACAAAAGTCAATCAAGAGTCTAATTGAGCAGGCTTTGGGGAAGTATCAGGCATTGTTGGCAGAAAATAATATCGTGCCTGAGCCGATTCGCTCGCACTATAAGCTACTAGATCATAAGGCAACAATTTTTGGGATGCACGTACCAAAAACGCCCCTCGAAGCCGAGCAAGCTAGGCGCTCAGCCTCCTTCGAGGAATTTTTTACTTTTCAAATGCGCCTACAAATTATTAAGTCCATGGATCGAACTAATCATGGGCGAGCAATTAATTTTGATAACGAACGTTTAAAAGCCTTTATTAAGAAGTTGCCGTATGAATTAACCCAAGCACAAAAGAAAGTGGTTAATGAAATCGTCTATGATATGCGGCGACCAATTCACATGAATCGCTTGTTACAAGGTGATGTGGGGTCTGGTAAAACGATTGTGGCCGCTTTAGCGATGTATGCAGCAATCACAGCTGGCATGCAGGCAACAATGATGGCTCCCACGGAAATCTTGGCACAACAGCATGCTAAATCAATTGGTAACTTATTTGATCCACAAATGGTTCGAGTTGAACTATTAACCGGGGCAACTAAGGCTGCACAACGACGTCAAATTTTGGCTGATTTAGTAAGTGGTGAGGTTGATATTTTAATTGGTACTCATGCTTTGATTCAACCAGATATTGAATTTCATCAATTAGGGCTCGCAGTAATTGATGAACAACACCGTTTTGGGGTTGATCAGCGGGGACTGTTACGTGATATTGGGATGAATCCGGATATTTTAGCTATGACAGCAACGCCAATTCCGCGGACTTTAGCAATTACAGCCTATGGTGAAATGGATGTTTCAATTATTGATGAATTACCAGCTGGTCGAAAGCCAATCAAGACCGCTTGGGTGCGTCATAATGAGCTAGAAAAATCACTGCGGTTAATTAAAGAACAGTTAAAGGCAGGTGCACAAGCTTATGTAGTAACGCCTTTGATTGAGGAGTCAGAGGTTTTAGATGTTCAAAATGCGGAGCAGGTCTACGCAGAGATGCAAGCGGAGTTCGCACCGGATTATGAGGTTGCTTTATTACACGGACGCATGACAAACCAGGCTAAAGATGCAATTATGGAAGGCTTTAAGCAAAACCAGATTCAAATTTTAGTGGCTACGACAGTAATTGAAGTTGGAGTTGATGTACCTAATGCGTCAGTTATGCTGATTTTAGATGCTGACCGTTTTGGCCTAGCCCAACTGCACCAATTAAGAGGACGAGTTGGCCGAGGCGAGCGACAATCATATACGATCTTGGTTGCTGACCCTAAGACTCAGTATGGAATTGATCGAATGGAAGCAATGGTTGAAACAACCGATGGCTTTGTCTTAGCACAAAAAGATTTAGAATTACGGGGCTCTGGTGATGTCTTAGGGGTCAGACAATCTGGTGTACCGGCTTTTCGCGTTGGTGATCCAATCCGTGATATGAAAATGATGGAGATTGCCCAGCAAGAAGCAATTGAGCTAATTACGCGGCCAGGCTGGGAGGAAGATCCAGCCAATCGTTTTTTGGCAAATTATATGTCAGAAACAATGGCACGCTACCGTTATTTTGATTAAGTGCTAAAATATGGTAAAGTAAGCGAAGTTTAACAAAGGACTAGAGGAAATTAATATGTTTAAGATTGCAGTTGATGCAATGGGCGGCGACAATGCACCACAAGCAGTTGTTGCAGGAATTGAACAAGCACGTGATCGACTCTCAGATGTTGAATTTATGTTGTTTGGACAATTAGATAAAGTTGCTCCGTTAATAAAAAATGATGAGCGTATTACTTTAATTCAAGCTGATGAAGTAATTGAAATGGCTGAAGAGCCAGTGAAATCAGTGCGACGTAAAAAGCAAAGTTCATTAGTCTTAGCTGCAAATGCAGTTAAGGCTGGCGAGGCGGATGCACTATTTTCAGCTGGTAATACAGGGGCTTTATTGGCTGCAGGAATCTTTATCGTTGGTCGGATTAAGGGAATTGATCGGCCAGCATTAATGACCGTCATGCCTGCTTTTGCTGGGCCTAATGATAATTTTGTCATGATGGATATGGGTGCAAATGCGGAAAATCGAGCAACACACTTGTATCAATATGGTGTTTTAGGTTCATTTTACGCTACAAATATTTTAGGTTATCAAGCGCCTCGGGTTGGGTTACTAAATAATGGAACCGAAGCTGATAAGGGTGACCAAGTTCATAAAGCAGCCCATGAATTATTGCAGTATGGTGCAGATCATCAGCTATTAAACTTTATTGGTAATGTTGAGGCACGTGATATTTTGCAAGGACCAGCCGATGTTGTAATTGCGGATGGCTTTTCTGGAAATGCGACTTTGAAAGCAATTGAAGGTACGGCTTTGACTTTGTTGAAGTTAATGAAGGATAGTATCATGAGTGCTGGCCCATTAGCTAAGCTTGGTGGCGCTTTGGTAAAACCAGCTTTGAAGACGATGCAAGAACGCCTTGATTATTCTAAGGCTGGTGGAGCGGTCGTAATTGGAGTTAAGGCACCAGTTGTTAAGGCCCATGGCTCATCAGAAGCCGAAACCATTGCTAACACAATGGTTCAAATCGAAGCAATGTTACATGCAGATTTGGTTGCTAAAGTTGAAAGCTTTGTAGCTGAACATGCTGCAGATTTGACGGTGCAATCAGCTAGTGATGATGAAAAGTAACTTTTAATTTAAATAAAAAAAGAATTAGGTGATAAAAATGGAACGGCAAGAAGTATTAGATAAAGTAATTTCAGTTGTAGTGAGTCATTTTGAATTGGATCCAGCAAAGGTAACGGGCGATTTGAGCTTTTTGACCGATATTGATGCCGATTCAATTGATTTTGTAGAATTAGTATTAGAGATGGAAGATGAGTTTGATATTGAAATCTCCGATGAAGATGCTGAAGGTCTGAAAACAATTAATAATACTGTCGATTACATTATGAGTCACAGCAAGTAAAAGATAAGTTGAACTGGCAAAGATGCTAGTTCAACTTTTTTGTTAGGAACATAAAGCTGTGTTTAGATGATTATCTGGTGCTCAATTGGTAATTGGTATAGAATTTATTTGAGAGGACAGGAGGGTTTTATGATTAATGCAGCTAAAGCACAGGATGTTTGGAAAGATACTGGGGAGAGCGTATCTTTTATCGTTCTTAAGATGAAACGCGAAAATTTAGCAGCCGAGCAGGCGGAAATTGCTGAATTTGCTGATCGTTCACAAGCAATTATTCGTTCACTAAAAATTAGAGCTGCACAAGCAAATTTACGGGTAGCAATCGGTTTTAGTGCAAAAGCTTGGCAGTATCTTTTTCCAAAAGTTACGATGCCTAAGGAGTTAGAAACATATACAACATTAACTGGACCGAAATATTCGATGCCAGCAAGTGATGGTGATATTTTCTTACATATTCGAGCAAAAGATGAAGCAATCGTATATGAAGCGGTTCGGCAATTTATGATTTTTTTGCAGCCAGCAACCAATTTAATTGATGAAACCAAGGGCTTCCGTTATTTGGAAGGCCGGGCAATTATTGGCTTTGTTGATGGTACTGAGGCGCCAGGAATGGAAGATGCAGCTGAATATGCGATTATTGGCGATGAAGACCCTAACTTTGAGAATGGTTCTTATGCCTTTGCACAAAAGTGGTTACACGATATGTCAAATTGGGAACATAATGCAACAGAAGTACAAGAGAAGGCCGTTGGTCGGCATAAGTTTGATGATTTGGAATTAGAAGATGAGGATAAGTTTAAAAATGCACACAATGTCGCTTCGAAAATCGAAATTGATGGAGTTGAACAAAAAATTGTGCGCATGAATGTGCCTTTCTCAAATCCGGCAGCTGGTCAAACGGGAACATATTTTATCGGTTATGCACGACATTGGCAGGTAACAAAGCAAATGCTACAACAAATGTTGGATAAGTCAGATTTCTTGCTTTCTTTCTCAACACTTTTGTCAGGTCAGCTCTTTTTTATTCCGTCACGAGATAATTTAGCTGAAATTGCTGACGGAAAATATTTTTAAAATTAAAGCAAACGACCTCATTTTGAGGTCGTTTTTATTCGTGTTTGTTTATGTAATTTTAAAAGTAAGATAAGGGCAAAAGCAATGCAAATTCTGGTATAATTAACCTTATCTAACGAAAAATGGAGTGACTTATGTTCGATAAATTAGAAAAACAATTATCGGAAAAATATCAGATAGAATTTAAGGATTTATCCTTATTACGAGAAGCATTAACGCAAGCAAATTATGTTAATGAACATACCAACTTTACGGGTCGTGACTACCAACGCCTTGAATTTTTAGGGGATGCGGTTATGCAGCAATCAACGGCGCTCTATTTATTTAAGCGCTATCCAGATTGGGATGAAGGTCAATTGACAGAGTTGCGAATTTCAATGGTCCAAACACGTGCTTTTGCAGCTTTGTCACGTGAGCTACATCTTGATCGGTATATCTTGTTGGGGCGGGGCGAAGAGCGTTCAGGTGCTCGTAACCGTGATTCACTTTTAGAAGATATTTGGGAAGCATTTATTGGGGCTTTGTTCCTTGACCAAGGTGCTGAAAAGGTCATGACTTTTCTAAAGCAAGTTATGTTTAGCAAAATTGATGATGGCTTTTATGACCAGTTTGTTGATTATAAATCAAAATTGCAAGAATATTTGCAACGAAATGGTGCAGTTACGATTGCCTACACTAAGGTAGCTGAGCGCCAAATTGAAAATAATGAACAGATTTTCACCGTTGAAGTTACTTTAGATAATAAAAAGCTTGGTGTTGGTGAAGGTAAATCAACTAAGGATGCTGAGAAAGCCGCCGCCCGCTTGGCCTTTCAGAATCTAACTAAGGGAAAGTAGTACATATGAAGCTTAAATCACTTGAAATCAGTGGCTTTAAATCATTTGCTAATAAAACTAAGATTGATTTTATGCCAGGTATTACAGGGGTTGTTGGTCCAAATGGTTCAGGTAAGTCCAATATCATTGAGGCAGTTCGTTGGGTCTTGGGTGAGCAATCGGCTAAGGGCCTACGTGGTGATCGGATGACTGATGTGATTTTTGGTGGTACATCACAACGAGCACCACTAAATCGGGCAGAAGTTGTCATTACCTTTGATAATAGTGATCATTATCTAAATTCAGCATATTCGGAAATTGCGATTAGCCGGACTCTTTATCGTAATGGCGACTCGAAGTATCTTTTAAATGGTACAACGGTACGACTAAAGGATATTCAAGAGCTGTTTATGGACTCTGGTTTGGGGCGTGAAAGTTTTTCAATTATTTCGCAGGGCCGCGTTGAAAGCATTTTTTCTGCTAAAGCCGAAGATCGACGCGTAATTATTGAAGAAGTTGCCGGGGTTTATAAATATAAGCAAAGTAAAAATCGGGCTGAAAAAGAATTGACTGGGACGCATGAAAATCTAAATCGTGTGCGGGATATTCTACATGAGTTAGAGGACCGATTAGAGCCATTAGCAAAGCAAAGTGCTTTAGCACAGGATTACTTGGAGCAAAAGAATCGCTTTGATGCTTTAGATCAGGCTCGAATTGTCTTGGAGTTGACTGATTGGTATCAAGAAAAATCAGAAAATGATGAAGCAATCAAGCAAACGAATGTTAAAAGTTTGCAGGTAAAAACGCTACTAGAAGAGCGGAGCAAGACCGTTAATGATTTACGAGTAAAGCAGCAGACGGCTGAAAAGCAACAACAGGTAATTCAAAATGAATTATTGGCTTTAACAACCAAACATCAACAATTGTTAGGTAAACGTAATTTACAGGCGGAGCGATTGGCAAATCGTTCAGCAGCCTTAACAGATTTAACCGAACAGCAGCAAAATGCTCAAAGATTAGTTGATGAGTTAGCTGGCAAACAATTAAATCAAGAGGCTGATTTACTTAAACTAGAAATTAACGCGAAGCAACTAGGCAAAGACCTAAATGGTTTATTGGCACAACACCCCAACAAACAAGCTAAGCAATTAAATCAAAAAATAGAACGTTTACGTAATGATTTAGTAGGTGCAATGCAGACATTAGCTGATGCTAAGAACGCTCAAAAATATTTGGAACGTGAAGATGCCCAATCTGATGTAACAAGTAGTCGTTTACAAAAGCGGGATCACGAATTGACCAGTCAGTTGACAAGCCTTAGTCAAGAAATTGAAGCTGCTAAAACAGTGGTTGCGCAAGCAGAGAGTAAAAAGGCGGAGTTAGATGAATCTTTGCTAGCCGCTCAAATCGAAGGAAAACGTCTGGAAGAAACTCATCAAGCAGCACGGCAAACTTGGTTTACTGCCTTAGAAGAAGAGCAGCGCTATACGACTCGCTTAGACTCGTTGAAACGGGTCGCTGAAAGCTATGACGGCTATAATCAAGGGGTTAAAAACTTGATGAACGCTAAGGCACAGTTTACTGGTCTTAAAGGGGTAGTTGCTGAGTTGTTGGCGGTGCCAGATGATTACCAAGTAGCCTTAGAAACGGCACTTGGTGGCGCGCTGCAACAAGCAGTTGTCGATAATGAACAAACAGCGAAGGCTGCGATTCAGTATTTGACGCAACATCGTTTAGGTCGGGTGACTTTCTTGCCACTTTCGACGATTAAGAGCCGTCATTTACCAGCAGAGTTATGGCATAAAGCAGCACAGGCGCCAGGTGTCATTGGCATAGCAGCAAACTTAGCGCAAACTGCACCAGAATATCAAACAATCTTAGACAATCTCTTAGGCTTAACAATCGTTGTTGATACACTAGATAATGCAATTAACCTAGGTCAGAAGCTACAGCATCGCGTTCGCTTGGTGACCTTAGATGGCCAATTGATGAATGCTGGTGGTTCTTTGACTGGTGGAGCTAATCGTAGTCATCGAAACGGTCTTTTGGTCCAAAAGGGTGAAATTGAGACTTTGAGTAACGAGCTCGATGCTGCCACACAAAAGGCACAGACTTGTGAGCAAACAGTTAAAGCATTGGCAGCAAAAATCACGCCTTTAGCTGCTAATTTTCGTGAATTACAGTCAACAATCATTGAGGCAAATGAAGCCATGCAAAGAGCCAAGGCTAATTTGCAAGTGCTTTTAGAACGTGAAAAACAATTAAGCCGTGAAAAAGAGGCTTTAGTTTATGAGGTACATCAATCAACTGATGCAACTGCGGGACACACGGAACAATTAGCACAAAATCAAGTAGAATTGGCTAATGCGCAGACCCAGGTCGACCAATTACAGAGCCAGATTGCAAGCCAGATTATTAAACAGCAGACGCTACAGACAAAGAGTGAAGCGGCTGACGCAGCCATTGCAGAGACACGGACGGCGTATAGCAGAGCTAATGCGCAGGTTGAATCAGTTAAAGTTCGGATTGAGGAGCAGGCAAGTCAAATTAAGCGTGAACAGCAGCGCTTGACCGATTTAACTGAGCAACGTTTGGCCTTAGAAAGTGGCGACCAAGGGCAGGTAGCTGACCTTGAAACACAAATTACGGATATTAAAGCACAGCAAGCTAAAGCGGAAGCAACCTTAGTTACTTTGGAGCAGACACTCGTCGAAACCAGCAAGGCAAGTAATCAACTCGATAACGAGTTAGCATTAATTCGCGATGAGCAAATGCAGGTGTTGAATACTTTGAGTCGCTTATCAAGTCGTCAAGCAGAGCTGCGGACTCAGATTCAGCATGATGAACAACTATTGGTTGAGCAATATGATACGTCCTTTAGTTTTGCAGAAAGTCAGATGGACGACTTATCATTAGCAGAAGTTCGTACCCAGTTAAAGTTACTGCGCCGTGGTTTAGACGACTTAGGATCGGTTAATTTGCATGCGATTGATGAGTATGCTGAGGTTAAAGAGCGGTATGATTTTTTGAATCAGCAAAAAACAGATTTAGAAACCGCACAGGCCAACTTGCAGGCAACGATGACTGAGATGGATAATGAGGTTGAGCAACGATTCAAGACAACCTTTGATGCAATTGCTAGTCATTTTGGAGAAATATTTGTTAAAATGTTTGGCGGTGGGCAAGCACAACTGCTTTTGGCCGATCCTGAACATTTATTAACAACCGGAATTGATATTAAAGCTCAGCCACCGGGAAAAAAGTTCCAACAAATGAGTTTATTATCTGGTGGAGAAAAAGCTCTAACAGCAATTTCCTTGCTGTTTGCCATTTTGGAAGTCCGGCCAGTACCCTTTGCAGTTTTGGATGAGACTGAGGCAGCTTTGGATGAAGCAAATGTTGATCGTTTTGCGCATTATTTGCATGAAGTGAATGCGCGGACACAGTTTATTGTGATTACACATCGTAAAGGTACAATGACACAGGCAGATGTTTTGTATGGAGTTACAATGCAAGAACCGGGAATTTCAACAATGGTCTCAGTTAATCTGACCGACGCCAGCCGCGAAGCTACTAATTAAGAAAGAGGCATGAGATGGGATTATTTGATTTTTTAAGACGCAAAGAACCTGAAAAAGTTGCTCCTAAAATTGAAGTTGAAGTGCTCCAACCACGGCCAATCGTTAAGGTTGAAGTTTTACAACCAAATTTTGATAATAAATCGTCACTAACAAGTGAAGCAAAGCAAAAAGAACTTGACATAAACGAAGAAACAACAATCATTACAGAGTCAGCAGAGTCAGCAGAGTCAGCAGAGTCAGCAGAGTCAGCAGAGTCAGCAGAGTCAGCAGAGTCAGCAGAGTCAGCAGAGTCAGCAGAGTCAGCAGAGTCAGCAGAGTCAGCAGAGTCAACGGCGACGTTAGCGACTGGTTTGAATAAAACAAGACGGACTTGGTCAGAGCGCTGGAATGCCTTTATGGCCAATTTCCGGTCCGTGGACGAGGACTTCTTTGAGGAACTTGAAGAAACCTTGATTGGAGCTGATGTCGGTGCGCAAACTGCCTTTGATTTGACAGCTCAGTTGAGAGATGAAGTTAAGTTAAAGAATGCAAAAAGTAAAAGTGAAGTCTCTAAGGTAGTTGTTGACGCTTTAGTTGCTCACTATCAAGCCCAAGGAGTCAACGAAGATGCCACAATGCATTTCGCTGACGAGGGGCCAACTGTAATTCTCTTTGTTGGAGTCAATGGTGTTGGTAAGACCACCACAATTGGAAAAATGGCAGCCCGATATAAAGCTGAGGGTAAAAAGGTTATTTTGGCAGCTGCGGATACTTTCCGTGCCGGCGCAACTCAACAATTGCAGGCTTGGGGCGAACGTGACGGTGTTGAAGTAATTGCCGGGGCTGCAAATGTTGACCCCGCTTCAGTTGTATATGACGGGGTACGAGCCGCCATTGAGCAGCAAGCTGATGTTTTGTTTGTTGATACGGCCGGACGTTTGCAAAATAACGTTAATTTAATGCAAGAGTTGGCTAAGATGAAGCGGATTATTGCTCGTGAATTACCAAGTGAACCGCAAGAAGTTTTGTTGGTTTTGGATTCAACAACCGGACAAAACGCGCTACAACAAGCAAAGCTCTTTAAAGATTCAACCGATGTAACCGGGATTGTTTTGACTAAACTCGATGGTACTGCCAAGGGTGGTATTATTTTGCCAATTCGTAATGAATTACACTTGCCAGTTAAATGGATTGGACTTGGTGAAGGGGTCATGGACTTACAAGTCTTTGATGCCGATGATTTTGCTAAGAGTCTGTTTGGTGATTTATTGGAGGAGTAAGTACGATGGAGTTAGAGAAGAATACCCGTCTAAACGCACTGTTTGATTTTTATCAACCATTATTGACTGCCAAGCAAAATGAATACTTACAATTATATTATGCTGACGATTTTTCACTCGGTGAAATTGCTGAAGAGTTTGCTGTTTCAAGGCAGGCGGTTTATGATAACCTTAAGCGTTCTACGCAGTTACTAGAAGATTATGAAGTGAAATTACACCTGTATGCAGATTATTTAGAGCGAGTGCAGGCGTCAACAGTACTGTTAGCTTATATTGAGCAAAATTATGCGACTGATAAGAAGTTAATGGAATTAACTAAGCAATTAATGACATTGGAAGAGGAGTAAAGTATGGCCTTTGAAGGTTTGACAGAGCGTTTACAAAACGCACTTAGCGGTCTACGACGTAAGGGAAAGGTTACCGATGCCGACCTACGTGAAACAATGCGTGAGATTAGGATGGCCTTGTTAGAAGCCGATGTTAATTTTGGCGTTGTTAAGGAATTTGTGCGAAATGTGCGCGAAAAGGCCGCTGGAGCTAAGGTCTTAGATGGCTTGAACCCAGCGCAACAGATTGTTTCAATTGTTAATGATGAATTAACTGCAATGATGGGTGAGGCAGCTGTACCACTTAATAAATCAGCCAAGATTCCAACTGTGATTATGATGGTTGGTTTGCAAGGAGCTGGTAAGACAACAACGGCTGGTAAGTTAGCCCTTAAACTAAAGACTGAGGAAAATGCTCGGCCCTTTATGATTGCGGCTGACGTTTATCGGCCAGCTGCTATTGAACAATTGACGACATTAGGTGAGCAGATTGGTGTACCAGTTTTTGAACTCGGTACACAGGTCGATCCACGCGAAATTGTTAAGCAAGGGTTAGCAGCTGCAGCGGAAGCTAAGGCTGACTATGTCTTTATTGATGCAGCTGGACGTTTACAAATTGATGAAGCGTTAATGCAAGAATTAGTAGATGTTAAGGAAATTGCCCAGCCAGACGAAATTATGTTGGTTGTCGATGCAATGACTGGTCAAAATGCCGTTGAGACAGCAGAAGGCTTTGATCAACGTTTAGATATTACCGGTGTAACCTTAACTAAGTTAGATGGTGACACCCGTGGTGGTGCGGCCCTATCAATTCGTGCGGTAACTGGTAAGCCAATTAAGTTTGTTGGTCAAGGTGAAAAAATGACCGATTTGGATGTTTTCTATCCAGATCGGATGGCTAGTCGTATCCTAGGTATGGGTGACTTACTGACCTTAATCGAAAAGGCTCAAAAAGATTTTGATGAAAAAGAAGCTGAAAAGCAAATGGAAAAGATGAAGTCAAATACTTTTGATTTCAACGATTTTATTGCTCAACTTGATCAAGTTCAAAATATGGGACCATTGGAAGATATTTTGAAGATGATTCCAGGCATGGCTAATAACCCAGCACTAAAGAATGCCAAACTTGATCCAAAAGATATGGATCGGATGAAGGCTATTGTCTACTCAATGACGCCAAGTGAACGTGAAAATCCAGATTTAATCAATCCAAGTCGGCGCCGTCGTTTGGCAGCAGGTTCAGGGCGGCCAATCGTTGAAGTTAATCGGATGATTAAACAATTCAATGAGATGAAAACCATGATGTCAAAGATGATGAATGGTAATACTGCTGGGATGGAACAAATGATGAATGCGATGGGCGGCGGCGGAATGCCGGGAATGCCAGGTGGTAATGGTTTGAAGGGCCGAATGGCCAATATGGCTATGAAACAAGTTGCACGTCGGATGCAAAAAAACAGTAAGAAAAAGCGGCGGAAGTAACAATGGGAAAATACTTGCTTGATGATAAACAAAAGGCAATGAATACGAAACATCAAGATGCAGATAAGGTTAAGACAACAGTATCTAAAGCTGATAAAGTAGCGCAACTTCGGGCCCAATATTTAAAGACTAAAAGTAAATAAGCACGAAGCGTCCTAAAAAGGCCTTACCACTAACTTTGATAGTGGTAGGGCCTTTTTAGTTTTTACTAGCTTGTAGGATATTTTTAATAATCATATCTAAGCTAACGTTACGCATTTCAAGTTCAGCTGCCTGCTGTACTTGTTGATAGGCTTGGTCTAAGGCAGTTTGAATATTAGCACCGACTAAACAATTTATATTGGTCTTACCATCGATTTGCAATAATAAATCATCATTACTAATGGCACGATAAATATCGAATAAAGAGATAGCACTAGCCTTTAGGGCAAGCTTGGGATTGGGTTTGCCGACAGTTGTTTGGATTAGATTGGCCTTACGTAATTGCGCCATAATTTTACGTACATTGGTTGGATTAGTAGCAACGCTTTGCGCAATCTGCTCACTAGACAAAGCGTGACTATCTTTAAAAATTTCAATATAAGCGAGAATATGGACCGCATCACTAAGCTGCGTTGAGGATTTCATGGTATAACTCCTAAGATCAATATATCTTGACTCATGGTAACATATTTATTAAACTTTAATTGTACATTATAAATATACAGCTGTTTTAAAGGAATGGGGTACATGTCATGAATTATTTAGTAACGGGAGCAAGTGGTCACTTTGGGCAAGCAGCATTAAAGCAATTATCGAAAATAGTTGATAAGCAGTCAATTTTTGCCCTAGTTCGGAATACGGCAAAAGGCGCAGCTTTGTCTGAACAGGGATATAATGTTCGTTTGGCCGATTACAATGATTCTGAGGCTTTAGCAAGTGCATTAATGGGCATTGATCGATTATTATTGGTTTCAGGTGCACCTGGTAATCGACAAGCCGAGCATGGCAACGTGATTCAGGCAGCTAAGACGGCTAAGCTTGATTATATTGTCTACACGAGTTTTCCTGAGGCCCCAAATGCCGATAATATGTTAGCTCCTGACCATGCGGCTACTGAGCAAATGATTAAGGACAGTGGAATTGCGCACACCTTTGTTAGAAATAATTGGTATTTAGAAAATGAGTTGCCACTAATTAAAATCGCTTTAGCTGATGGCAGTCTACCTTTTACGGCCGGAACAGGACGTACAGGCTGGGCGTTACGACGTGAGTATGCAGCCGCAGCTGCAAATGTTTTGGTGCAAAAGCCTGAGCAAACGGTCTTAGATTTTAGCGGGCCAGTCCGTACCTATACTGATTTAGCAGCGGGATTGGCATCGGCTGTGCAAAAGCCGATTACTGCTAAAGCAGTTAGTTCGGCCGAATTCGCTGAGCGCCTGTCAGCATTCGGAATGGATCAAGGTAGCGTCGATTTCTTTTTAGCGGTTCAAAAAATTATTGCTGATGGGCAACTTGATTTTCCATCAGATGATTTAGCTCAAGCTTTGGGTGAACCATTAGCAGATTTGCCAGTGGCTTTAAAGGAACTTTTGGCAGACTAAAACGAATTAAATTTCCCTTGCTATCGACTTATAATTGTAGTAACATAATTAAGTCAAAGGGTGACAAGTAATTTTACTTGACACTATATGAATTTATAAGTGTAAAGGAAAAACACTTTACACCTGTAATGGTCTTTGTTATTATAATTAAGTATAAAAATACTGGAGGAAATTAAACATGGCTGTAAAGATCCGTTTGAAGCGCATGGGTTCAAAGAAGCGTCCATTCTACCGTGTCGTTGTTGCTGACTCACGTTCACCACGTGATGGTCGTTTCATCGAAACTGTTGGAACGTACAACCCATTGGTTGAGCCTGCTGAAGTTAAGTTGAATGAGGAATCAGTACTATCATGGTTGAACAATGGTGCTCAACCTTCAGATACTGTTAAGAACTTGTTGTCTAACGCAGGTATCATGAAGAAGTTCCACGAAGCAAAGTACACTAAGTAATTTGTTTCTGATTAGTTCAATGTTTGCAAGTGGGTTGGTCACTTTTGGTCAGGCTCTTGGTACATTGTTCTAAACTTGAAAAGGTTAACTCATCTTGGGTTAACTTTTTTTTGTGGGTTTTGATATATATAAAGCACCTTAGGATAAATTTAAATAGTTAATTGAATACCAATAAATAAATATGAAGGTTACCTGATAAAACTTCGGCTGGAAATCCTAAAAAAGTCAATTAACTGACTGGTTTACTAGTCTTGAATATGTGATAATGTAATAACTAAAAGGAAGAACGGAGGGTGCGCTTGTGGCCAAGACACACTTACGCGAATATAGTATTAAAGTTATTGTTTTTGTCTTTTCAGGACTGTTAGTAGCAATGGCAATGAATTTCTTCTATATTCCAAATAAGATTTTTTCTGGTGGCTTTAATGGTATTGCTCAACTGATTGCTTTGTTTTTTCATGCAATTTTTGGTTTGAATTTACAAGTTGGAGCGATTATCATGGCTTTCAATATTCCAATCGCTTTTGTTGGTTGGAAGTGGGCGGGGCGTGAATTTACGGTTTGGTCATTCTTACAAAACCTATTTTCAAGCGGTTTGCAAATCTTGTTACCAGAAACTAGCTTAGTTCATTCTGAACCAATCCTTGCAGGAATGTTTGGTGGTTTGCTAATGGGAATTGCAATTGGAGTAACCTTTAAGTTTGGCTTCTCAACTGGTGGGATGGATATTGTAGCCGCCGCCGTTCAAAAGGCGAGTGGCAAATCAATTGGGTTCATTACCTTATTCATTAACGCAGCGATTGTTTTAATCGCCGGGACCTTTATTGGTTGGCAAAATGCCATGTACACGATTATTGGAATTTATATTACAACAATTGCAATTGATTCGATTCATACGCGTTATCAGAAGTTAACCGCTTTTATTGTTACTAAACGCTCTTCGGAAGTAGCTAAGGCCCTACAAGAGAGCGTTGTTCGCGGAATTACCATCATGCCTTCATTTGGTGCTTATACGCAGGAGCCTTCAAGTACCCTGATGATGGTATTGTCACGGTATGAGTTACGTGAGATGGAGTTATTAACTAAGTCAATCGATCCAGATGCTTTTATCAATGTAATTAACACCGTTGAGACGTCAAACAACTTCTTAAACGAGGACTTGCAAAGCCAAATTCGTTTTGAGCGAGTGGCAGCACAAGCACAGCTGAATGAAGCACTTAACTTAGATGAAGCAGCAGAAAAATTTAAAAATAATTAAAAAGAGGAAAATAAAATGCCATTTATTCATGTAGAACTAGTTGAAGGACGTAGCGATGCCCAACTAAAGGCAATGATGACAGAAATCACTGATGCCGTTGAAAAGAACACTGGGGCACCACGTTCAGCAATTAAGGTAATTGTTAATGAAATGCGCGCTGACCGTTTCATGGACGGTGGTAACTTACGTTCAGAAAACTAAAAGTTTAAATGAACCCCTAGGACTGGAGCTTTGTCGCCAATCCTAGGGGTTTTACTGTGGTCGAAAAGCGCTGTATTAATAAATATCTAGACGTTAACTGATTATCTGTATAAAATATATATGGATATAAATAGACAGGACAAGAACGAGGTAGCTATGACCAATCAATATATAATGGCCTTGGATCAGGGAACGACTAGTACGCGGGCAATTCTCTTTGACCATGCGGGAAAAGCAGTAGCGGTTGCGCAAAAGGAGTTACCACAAATTTTTAAAAAGCCAGGCTGGGTTGAACATGATGCCAATACGATTTGGGATGACGCACGCCAAGTAATGGCTGAAGTTATTATCCGTGCAAATGTAGCACCTTATAAAGTAGCGGGAATTGGTATTACTAATCAGCGCGAAACTACAGTCATTTGGGATAAACTAACGGGGGAACCAATTAGTTCGGCAATTGTCTGGCAATCAAAACAAACCAGCGAAATTGCTGATGAATTAAAGGCGGCGGGGCTAACTGATTTAGTTCATGCTAAAACCGGTTTATGGATTGATGCATATTTTTCAGCTACTAAGATTATGTGGCTTTTGGATAATATTCCAGGTGCGCGGCAAAAGGCTGAAGCTGGTGAGCTGCTATTTGGAACAATTGATAGCTGGTTATTATACAAACTAACAAATGGAGCAGTCCACGCAACTGATGTAACAAATGCCAGTCGGACCATGCTTTACAATATTCATGACTTGACTTGGGATGAAGAGTTACTAGATTTGTTTAATATTCCAAAAGCAATCTTACCAACCGTACAAGATTCTTCAAGCAATTTTGGTTATACGGCTGAGTATGCTTTCTTTGGTATCCAGGTGCCAATTACCGGAATTGCCGGTGATCAGCAAGCCGCTTTATTTGGGCATAAGGCCTTTAGCGTTGGTGACGTAAAAAACACTTTTGGTACTGGTTCCTTTATTGTTATGAATACAGGCGACCGCGTGGCTCAATCAAATAATGGCTTACTATCAACAATTGCATACGGTTTAAATGGTGAAGTGAAGTACGCTTTGGAGGGTTCTGTTTTTATTGCTGGAGCTGCAATTCAATGGCTAAGAGATGGCTTGGAATTAATTGACTCCGCCAAAGACACAGCGGCCATGGCACAACGTGCTTATGAACAACATCCAGATCCAATTTATTTAGTACCGGCCTTTTCAGGACTTGGTGCTCCTTATTGGGATCAAGCAGTCAGAGGGGCAATGTTTGGCTTAACACGAGCAACGACAAGAAATGATTTGGTTAGAGCAACCTTAGAGTCACTTGCATATCAAACACGGGATGTATTAGTTGCAATGGCCGAAGATACTGACATTGACTTATCATCTTTGGTAATTGATGGTGGTGTGGCAGCCAATGGTTATTTACATCAGTTCCAAGCAGATCTTTTGCATATTCGTATTACCCGACCTGAACAGGTTGAAACAACCGCTTTGGGGGCTGCCTTTTTAGCTGGTTTAGGAGTTGGGTATTGGCCTTCAATTGAAGATCTACCAGATGCAGGTGAAAAAATTGTGTGCGAACCTAATCAAGCGAAATTTGCTGAACATGAGGCGGCTTATCAGGGTTGGAAGAAAGCCGTTCTGGCTGCTCAATTTTTTAAGTAAAGAAGTTTGCAATTAAGTGAATTCCTTGTTGAGTAGGTTAAGACTACTTAATGGGGAGTTTTTATTTGGGCAGTTAATTTTTGATTGCATAGTTTTAGCTATTAAGTAGCAAAATCGTTAATTTGAAATAAAAAGGTCAAATTGCTAGCAATTAAGCTTATTGGTGAATATTATTTGTAAAAACAATGAATTTCTCCGCTAAAGCCGGTCCATATTGTATACTAGGTTTAGATGAAATTTTAGTATTATTAGATTTTGTTGCTATGGAAGAGGTAAGATTTATGAGTAAAGTTTCGAAGAAAACGGTCTTTGCTGGTGTCGCTGGAACAATTGGGGTTGTTGCATCGACACAAATTCCTGGTGTTCAAGCTGCAGTTGAGAAATTAACTGAGGGGCAGGTTAAGACACCAACAGAGAAAGCAACGACTACAGCTAGTCATGATTTTAGTCGGGTTAGTGACCAAGGGACAAGTTCATCAGTAAGAACGTCCTCGCAGGTTGCTAACTCACAGGCGCAAAAGACGGCCCAGAAGAGTAGTAGTAGCAGTGTTATTGTTCAAAAGAATCAAGCTGATAACGCTGTTGTCACAGTTAATAGCGCAGCTGATTCTAATGACACAGCAGCGAGTTCAACTAGCGCAGTAGCTGATGTACCAAATACACCAGCTGAGACGGCAGCAGTGGCTAGTACAGCGCCACAGAGCAAGCCAGCCAATACAACACAAGTAACAATTCAAGATGGTGATACTCTAAGTGCAATTGCTGCTCAATACGGAGTAACAGTTGATGCAATCTTGGATGCTAATCAAACTGATTTAAGCCTATTGCAGATTGGCACGATTATCTATGTACCTGAAGCAGGAACGACTGCTACGAGCGATGTAACCAACGATAATAATAGCTTAACTGACACAGAGCAAAATGATGTAGTTAGCCTTGCGCAGACAATGGCTAATGAGCAAGTAACTGGAATTTCAGCGGCTACTTTTGTCAGTCAAGTATTTGGACAGGCTGGCATTACTTTACCAGCTTCGACAATTGCACTTGAAGGTAATTGCACGATAAGTACAGGTATGAGTAATATTCAACCAGGTGAACTACTATTTTGGGGGACACAGGGTGCTAGTTATAATGTAGCGATTTCTTTGGGCGGAAATCTCTACGTAGGAGTATCACTTGAAACTGGGCAAGTACAATTGGCATCATTTGATGCAACTAATGGGCCAAGCTTTATCGGTAGTGTAAACGCATAATAAAAAAACTTCGATCATATTTGATCGAAGTTTTTTTATGAATTTAATTAGCGTCATCTAAAGCAGCTAGACGTTCATCAATAATTGCTAGTACAGCTTGTCGGTTACTCTCATCTTCAAGATCATATTTTTGTAAGTCAATCTTCATCTTAGGTGAGGCATCATATTCTTCATACCATTGTTTGTAAGCTGACCACATTTTGAAATAATAAGCTCGGAGCGATTCGTTATCATCAAATTGTTCATAATCACGGCCGCGCTTTTTGATACGGTATAGAATTGTTTCAAAATCAGCATCAGCAAAGACCATCAAATCAGGTCGGCCTTTTTGCATTGACTTAATCTCATCCATCATGTTGTTTAAGAGGGTCATGTAGACATCTAACTCAGCGTCTGAGATATTACCAGAACTATGGTTTTCTTTAGTGAAGAGGGCATCTTCATAAATTGATCGGTCTAAGACATTATTATCATCAGCAAGGGCCTTTTTAATCATCGCAAAGCGCTTGTTTAGGAAATAAATTTGTAATAAGAAACCATATTGCTTAGGGTCTGCATAATATAAGGGTAAAACAGGGTTTTCACCAACTGGTTCAAAAAATGCCTGGGTTCCTAAATGGTTAGAAATTAATTCTGTAAGAGTTGTTTTACCAACTCCAATCATACCGGCTGTGATAATCACCATGGTAGTCCTTCTTCCGCTGAAATTTTTATCTTTTCCCATACTAACTTGCTAGTAGGGTTCAAAGCTCTGTCATTTATAATAACGAAGAAAATGATAGATTTCAATTCTTGACATTTTAGATATGGTCGTAAATTAGATTATTTGTCTGGTAAGACAACAAATGTTTTGAAATCAAAATTGTTTAGATAAACTTTGGTACAATATAACTAATTAACTAGTGTGAGGAATGACCATGAAATATAAAATGTTAGTTTCTGATTTAGATGAAACGTTATTAAATGATAATGGCACAATCAATGAGAAAAATGTTACAGCGATTAAGGCTGCTAGTGCGGCAGGTTTCAAGTTTGTCCCAAATACAGGGCGGTCATACCTTTCAGTACAAAGTTTATTGAGGGAGTTAGACTTATATGACCAGATAGACCAGTTTGTAATTTCTTACAACGGGGCGGCAATTATCGAAAACAAGGGCAATCAGGTAGTATTAACGCAAGAAATGCCTTTCAGTCTAGCAAAGTCAGTTCTGACTGCAGGCTTAGTGGACACAACGGTCGATGCCCATATTTATACGGTAGAAAAGCTTTACATTTATAATTTATCAGACAGTGATCGGCAATATATGGCTGATCGGCAGGTGCCATATGAAGTTATTACAACGGCTGATATTACGTTCTTGGCTAAAGAACCAATTATGAAGGTGATTTTCGAATCTGCTGATGCCA
Source organism: Weissella oryzae SG25 (assembly GCF_000691805.2). GTDB lineage: Bacteria > Bacillota > Bacilli > Lactobacillales > Lactobacillaceae > Weissella > Weissella oryzae. Next base: position 139,223 of record NZ_DF820487.1, read on the forward strand.
AAGTACGTGAGCAAATTAAGACGGCAGTTATGGCAGCAGTTGGTAGTCAGGTTACGGCAACATTTTCTTCGAATCGCTATGTTGAATTTAATAAGCAAGGTGTCAATAAGGGTGCTGCGACTTTACACCTAGCTGAACAATTAGGGATTCAGGCGAGCGAAGTAATGGCAATTGGGGATAATAATAATGATATTGCAATGATTGAGGCAGCTGGTTTAGGAATTGCCGTAGCTAATGCCATTCCAACGGTTAAGGACATTGCTAATTTGGTTACTAAACGTACAAATAATGAAGGGGCGATTGCTGAAGTTTTGGAGCAATATGTATTAGGAGGCAATTAAATGAAGGGGAACATCCGTTTAATCATTTTTTCAGTTTTAGTACTGCTGTTATTCGTTGTTTTGATGCTAATTAGCACTTATTTTGCTTGGGCAAAGGCGATAACTTTACTGGCCTTCATTATCCTTTTCTTAATCAGTTCATATGCAATGACGCAAATTACGCTGTATGAAAAAAAGCGAAAGCGGGAGAAGCAAGATGCAGAAAAGAATTAATTATGGTCAGATTCTAAGTGGAATTATATGGATAATTGTTGGTTTGATCTTCGATGCTATTATTCAAGTTGTTGGGGTTGAGGTGTCAAAAGTTTTCGGCAAGCTTAGTGGTCTTGGCCCAAATAGTTTGCCCAGTTTAGCAATTGAAATTATAGTGATTATCCTCTTAGCAGCATTAGCAATGTGGGTGCTTGTAAAATGGGGAATTCGGCCAGTATCACCCAAATTTGGTTTACACCAATTTAGATGGGAAAAGTTACGCTATGTATTGTGGGGTTACTTAGCAATTATTGGGGTTTCCATGGTGGTAAATCTGGTTCAGGTTCTTGTAAATGGAAAGGTGCATGTTGCACAAAATCAGCAATTGCTTGAGATGATGGCTAAACAAGGACCAAACCGCTTGGTTTTTGTCCTTACATTAGCAGTTTTAGTAGCGCCTTTCATTGAGGAAACGATTTTTCGAGGAATAATTCTAAATTACTTTTTCAAAAAGAGTAATTGGTGGATTAATGTTGTTCTTTCAGGCGTGTTGTTTGGTTATTTTCATTTAATGGGTTATGACAGTTTTGATATTTTTGCCTTTTTACAATACTCAACAATGGGAATAATCTTAGCGATTGTATATAAGAAAACTAAGCAGATTCAGTATTCAATTAGTTTACATTTATTGAATAATGCAATTGGTGCGATTAGTATTATTGCCATGGTGATGAATACAAAATAGTTAATTTTAATGTATTAATTAATATTAAAGTGTGATAAAAGTGGACCGTATCCATTCAGTTAGGGGGTACGGTTTTCTTTTATGATTATTTCGTGAACAGTAAGTAGAGAAAGCACGAATGTGACTGCTTTTTAGCACAAATTTGCGTATAATAATGGTAGAGAAAGCGGGAGGTAATACTATGACAAGATATATTCACACAACCTTTGGTACAAGAGAAGTTTTAAGTGAAGTTCGTAATAAACACCTTGATCGACCAATTCATCTGAGTGTAGAAGATGGTGATCAGTCACGGGCGCAATTAATTGAATTGACCGATGATCCTAAATCAGTTTTTACAGTACCAACATCATATAAAGTCATTTCTTCAGCCGGGGATGATAGTGAACTCCGAGGTTGGATGATGTTTACTTTTATTACGCTAAATGATCAAGAACGTGATAATTTTATTCGTCGCTATGATGCCTTTTTGAAGCAAGGTAACTTGCATGGGGGATTATCATCCTTCTTGCTACAGCGGACCAATAATGACCATCAATTAGTCTTGCTTTCAACTTGGAAGAGTAAGGATCAGTGGCAAAACTGGTCTGAGGAGAGTGATTTTCCAATGCGCCGTTATGAAGGACCAAATGCGAGCTATAACCTACGGCGAGTTGGCTACAGTTTTAAGGCCTTCAGCAAGAGTAGTTTGAATTAATAAATTAAGCTAGGCAACAGAACTGATTTTTGCTAGAATAGTACTGTTGTTGCCGCCGTGGCGGAACTGGCAGACGCGCACCGTTCAGGTCGGTGTGGGTGTATTCCCGTGCAGGTTCGATTCCTGTCGGCGGCATTCTGGGACATTTTGGTAAAACTGAGCAAACGCTGATATATAGGCACAAACGCCTATAGGTCGGCGTTTTCTTTTGTTTTTAAAAAGGTCGTTTTTCCCATGATTTCCCGTCATTTTCCACCGTTTCACACAAGTTTTACTACAAATTTACTACAAGTTTTAGAGCAGTTTTAGCGACTTATCATCCTCTGATTTCCTTGTTCTATCAAGCATGTGAGTGTAGACTCTTAAAGTCATTGCGACGTTAGTGTGTCCCAAACGTTCAGAAACGTACTGAATATCAACACCTTGTGAAAGTAACCAAGAGGCGTGAGTGTGGCGCAAACCGTGAAAGGTAATCATTTTAGGCGACTTGATAGCTACTAATTGTGATTTTAATCTTTTATTCGCAGCAGCTGATGTAATTGGTTGGTCATCGCCAAAGATAAACTGTGTACGTTTATGAGTGGGGCTCCAGATATTAAAGTCATCTATGATATTCATAGGAACCGAAACACGACGCACAGAAGATTTTGTTTTAGTCACCTGAATATTTTTAGTTACTTGATTCCAAGATTTATTTATGTCGATATACCCATTGATAAAATCATTCCACGTGAGGGCAGCCAGTTCCTCATAGCGGGCGCCTGTGAACAGTCCTAGGTAAATCATCATATCTGAGTAAGAGCGCTCAGAGGGCTGTATTTCTTGGATATACGAAGCTAATGCTTTTATTTGCGGTTCTTCTAAAAACTTCAAATCTTTATGCTTGCCGTCTTTTCCGGTAATTGCTATATCAGTAATTGGATCACGGATAATTATGCCTTCATACAAGGCAGACTTTAGAGCTTGATGAAGTTGATATTTAATCTTTTGCACCGTTTCGGTAGCATATCGCTTACCAAGCGTATTAAAGAACTCTTGCGCCATTGACCGATTGAAGGCTTGCACAGTTATGCCGGGCAAGAGTTCTTTTATATGAGCTTCTGTACGTCTGTACCACACCTTAGTGGAGTAGGAAACGTCTTGTTTGTATAGCTCATACCATTCACGAAAGAAATCAGATAGTAGTTTTTCTTGATTGGTTACTATGTAGCCTTTGGCGTTTAATTCTTCTTGTTCTCTAGCCCAAGCTCTAGCCTCTGTTTTACCTTTGAAGCCACCCTTAGACTTCTTTTTATATGTGCCATTTTCTTTGATTGAAATAGAAACAGTGTAGGTTTTACCTCGTTTAAATACGCTTGCCATAAGTTAGACCTAATCTTTCTGAATGAATTAAAGCAGTTTAAAGACATACTCAGGTCTAGGGCTGATTTTATTTGTGGGTAATCGTGTGGGACGTGTTATACTTTGTTTAACAAATGTGTACATGCCGGAAAACCTGCATGTCTAAGCTATTCTTGGTTTCGTCGCCGAGGATAGCTTTTTTGTGTCTAGAAAAGCTTTTAACGTGAATCATGATTGCACGTAATGGTTAAAACGGATACATGTACATATAAATTTACAAGTGTTATACTTTAAGTACGAATTGGAGAAGCAGGCATTGGCCTCTTTTCTTAAACCGTTTAGGAATCGACGCCTGAACGGTTTTTATTTTGCAATTATTTTTGGTACACTAATCTTCGTGCCGCGTCGATAAAAGGCACTAGAGAGGAGGCCAATTGCATTGGTACTTCAATTCGTATTAGCAGTATTTACTGCTTGTCTGTCATTGGTAGGCAGCGTTGCAACGCCGTTTATTATTGATGTAATTAAGAAACGCAAGAAGTAATTCTTGTATCTTGGCTCTGCTTTGGCAGGGCTTTTTTAAAATATGCTGGTTAATATCTGTATCAATGTAGCTGCACTACTGATAGAACCAATATATTTATTAACTTTACTTAAGAGAGTGTCTTGTTCATTCTTTGGCAATTTTTCAGTGTTATTTTCAATTTTTTGTAAAAGTGCGACTATAATATGGCGATCATCTACCGATAAATTAGGATCATTTGTGAAATCATTACTTGCTTGTTGAAGCTTGCTAATGATTAGTTGTTGCGAATTATTAAAGTTAACAGAATTATCTATATTTGTTATTTGGCCGTTTCCATTATAGTTATTTGTATAATGATTAGTGAATTGATTGGAAGTTGTTTGATTCATGTTCCTTTTGGCATATACATCAAGAGTTGGACGTACAATTTGAAAACCTAAAAACGAATCTTCAGGATTAGAGTTAAACTCATGCTTTGTTATTGAATAAGGAAGTTTTCCATATTGGAATTCGCTATTATCCTGTATGAATTTGAGCACTGCATTCGCATAATTTTTACTATCTCTATTTTTGTAAATATGAAGACGTAGCAAAATCGTGTCAGCATCATCTGTATGCTGATAGTCAGTTATATTGTTGATTTCGTCCCAATCTATATCATAACTTGCCAATTTATCCTCTTTAATATTTGATATTTTAGTTAAACAATATATAACAACTATAAAAGTGATACAAATAATAAACATAAAAATTTTAAAATAATTCCAGATCATAATAGTCTCCTCTAATCCTACTTTTCGAAATAATCACAACAGTATCACATCAAATCAATTTTAGGATACTAATAGTTTAATAATGTAATAAGTTTAAATATCTAATAAATTAATGCTTCCTAAGCTCTAAGCTTTTAACGTGAATCATGATTGCACGTATATATGTATTCCGTCCAACGACGGAAAGATATTATTACCAAGCTAGACCAGCTTGAGCAATTTCAACCTTTGAAGCATACTGCCCGTTTGGACGATGCCAACGTCCACGATAATCTTTTGTATATCCACTTGTAGAAACAGGAGTTTGAGCAGCAGCTTGTGATGAAGTTGCTGCCTGTTGGCTTTCGGAAGCAGAAATTGAAGCTTGCTGACTTTCTGATGCGGCTTTACTGGCAGATTCAGAAGAGGCTTTGTCTATTGCAGCCTGTTTAGAAGAACTTACTGCAGCTTCAGATGATGAAACAGCAGAGCTTACTTTCTCTGGGGAGATTTTAGTTACTAGATAGATATATTTTAACTTTCCATGCTTGTCTAATTTGAATTTTGGAGTTGAGACTTTTGCAGAATTGATATGCAATGAATCAATAGATGGGACATCATGGTTATTTGAATCAGTAACTTTTATAGTGGCTTTTTTAAATGTTGAACTCTTTTTCAAGGCTTTTTTAGCGTCTTTAACACTTTTGCCTTTTATTTTTAGTTTGTCAGCTTTCTTTTGATACTGCTTGGTACTGCTGCTTTTATTCGCACTAACTTGGTTTGTTAATACTGAAGAAGAGAAATCCGAACTAACTCCTAAAAGCGTTGTTAATAACATTAACCAAACATATTTATTAAGACGTTTAAACATAAAATTCACCCAAAAAAGTGATACCCAAATCACTACTCCTACAGTGCTTTTAACGTGGTTCATGTTTGCACGTGTATATGTATCCCACCTAAAACAGGTAGGTAATGTGCTAATTCCAACGGCTTTGCTTAGATGGTAGCAACATTAAAATAATGAACCAAATATTACCGATTACTGGTACAAAGTTAATAAGAATCCAGAAGCCTGAGCGATTGGTATCGTGAAGACGGCGGAATTTGACTGATAATGTAGCAATCCAGATAATAATTGAAATGATGTATAGAATTCCAACTGATCCAGCTCCAGCAAGCCTTACGGATGATGTATCAGGTAAAATACCAGCAGCTCCTCCAAATGAAACACCAATAATTAGCCCTAAAATATAGTTTATAATTACAGGCCACCAATAATCTGCACGACCCGAAACCCCAGAAAAATCAAAGATATTAACCCAAAACTTCTTATATGACTCAATCATCATATACCTCCTCTTTATCAAAGCTTTTAACGTGAATCATGTTTGCACGTAATTTGTTCTAAGACAAATGTAGTTTAATTCCTGAAAAATTTGCTTATTTCGAATGAATATATGAATATTCTGTTTGAAGTTCACCAGTTGTTTCCATGCTATCAGGAGTTGCTAATAATGCTTCTTCAGTTGACATACCTTTATTTTGAACAAGCCAAGCTGCTGGAGTCATACCATAAGTATTAATGAAACCTGATAGAGTATTTGTATCTTTTGAAATATTAGTAGTGCTAGGTTCCTTACTTGTTGTTTCAGTAGAAGATACTGTCTTATTTGAGGACGCTGCAGCAGAACCAGTTGAATTATGTACACTCGTAGTCGAAGATGAGTTTGAAATTTTTACTCCCGATTGCGAGTTACTATTGTTTATTTTTGCACTCACAGTTTTGTTACTACTAATTTGGTGACTTGAAACGTATATGAACGTTCCGCCTATAATTCCCAAAATAAAAATAAGTGCTATAGCTACCAAGTATATTTTTCTAGTCATCATTATCTCCTAATGAATAATAATATTAAAATAATGTTTTCTTAGCTTTTAAAACGAATAATTCCAAACGTAAAGTTTATTTTGTCACAAACAAGTTTAAAAAAAAGTGCCAGCTAAGGCAGTTAATTTATCAATAATAGAATCCTGAAGATATGCTGGAGTTCCCATAGCTTCCATAAAGAATAACCAATTATTAGGGCACTCGTAAGAACACCATCTTTCTAGTAAGTAGTCTAAAGCCAAATCATGCGCTTCAGCTTCATCAGGATTTCTAAAATCATATTCTGGGTTTCTTCGGTGATGATGTTTTAGGGCATGAATATACTCTTCGGATAACTCATATAGACTGGCTAAGTCAGGGTTATAAATTATTAACTCTCGTGTATTGTCTGTACATGCGTGAAGAGTTTCAATTTCAGCAGTTTCGACACAAAATCCAAGTTTATTAATTGAATTTAAAATGTCATCCAAAATCCAGTCTTTAATTTTGTTCATGATTTACTTTTCTCCACGTTTTGGATATTTTGCTAAGACTGCTTTAATAATGGCCCAATCTTCATCAGATATAGCCTGACCATTTGCTGATAGTATGTCATTACGTTCGTCATCTGACACTTCATATAAATCAAATTTTTTCTTTTCCCCATTCCTAGCGGAGTGGGGCTTTTTTTCGTCTGTGTTGCCTAACAGGTAGTCTACTGAGACGTTTAATTTATCAGCAACAGCACTTAAAGCAGTTGCACTAGGTTTATTAGTTTTCCAACCATATATTACATTTTGAGATAGTCCAGCTGCTTCGGCTAAAGTTTTTAAACTACTATAGCCTTGCTTTTTTGAAGCTTCTTTTACGCGCTCAAATATAGTCATATCAATACTCCAATTTGGCAATGAATCTATAATCACATATTTATTTAAAAAAACTCTTGCTTTCACATAAATATGTGCTAATATTATTCATGTACCTAAGTTCTTTAAAAAAGCGATGTACAAAACAAAAGCAAATAAAACCAGTATGACGGTAAGATTAGTTGCTTCGTTAGTGTTTTAGTGCACTTATTTATGTGTATATACTAGCACATATTTATGTGAAGGTAAACAAAATAAAAGAACAAAAGTACACCAAATAATAAAAGGAGGATTGCATATATGGTGGCAGTAACGATTGACCGTGATTATCTAGCTCGTGTAGGTCGGCTAGTTGGTAAGATTTTCGAAACTAAAAACATTGCCGGTGTGAACGAAACGGCAGTAATAAATTATCTTGGCATTTCAAAGACAACATGGAACAACGTTAAAAAAGGTACAGCTGGAACTACTACAGCAGAACGAGTTTTAAATGACGCTGAGAAGTATGTTGACGGAATTTTGAATAGATAGGGGACGTGAGGAATGAATGAAGTACAAATCTTTAATGGTTTAAAAGTTAAAGAAGTAAATGGTGAAATTTTCTTTGATGCAGAAACAACAGCGACTGGATTAGGTATTACCACTTTTGCCAAAAGTGGCAAAAACTATGTTCGTTGGCCTCGAGTTAATGAATATTTGGGTAATTTTTCCCAGAAAGTTGGGAAAGGTGATTTCATTACAGAACCACAATTCTATAAGTTGGCCATTAAGGCTAACAACGCAGCAGCTGAAAAGTTTCAAGATTGGGTTACGAGTGAAGTACTGCCGTCGATTAGGAAGCGTGGTGCATATCTAACAGATTCAAAAGTAGAAGAAGTCCTAGCTGACCCAGACACGATTATCAAGCTTGCTACACAAGTAAAGCAAGAACGAGCTGAGAAGCTAATGCTGGCACAACAAGTTGCAGAAAGTCGTCCAAAGGCTGATTACTACGACAAGATTATGAAATCAAAGTCTTTAGTAACAATTAGTCAAATTGCAGAAGATTATGGTTGGTCTGCTCAAAAAATGAACGCAAAGCTTTATCAGTTGAGAGTTCAACATAAAGTGGGTGGTCAATGGCTACTCTATTCAAAGCATAAGAATCACGGCTATACGTTTAGTGAGACACAAGATATTTCGCAGCGTGTTGGTCAGGATAAGGTTGTTATGAATACTAAATGGACTCAAAAAGGACGTGTATTCATTTATAACTTGTTAAAAAACGAAGGCATCCTACCTAGTATTGAACTAGATGTCAGCGCTTCGTAAGCATCAATTTAAGCAGGAGGCATAACAAAATGGAAAATGATTTAAGTACATTCCAAGAAATTATTGGAATAGCTAAGGACCTAGAACAACTTCGCATTAAACAGCAAGAGGATTTATCAGCGACGGAAAAAGATTTTGTCAATAAGATAGTTGAACAATTATTACAAAAAAATACGACCTATTTAGATGCTTTAAATGAGTTAAAGCAAAATAGGCCGATTCAAGATGATTTTTATCAAAATAGTATCTTCGAAAAAATCTCGGGAAAAATTGTTGAATATGCTATGAAACAAGAGCCTAGGGTTTGAAGATATTAACGATCGAACCTGCCCAATTTAGGACATCTTTAACGTCATTAACAAATTTCTTTTCGCCAAATTCTATTCCTTTGTCGGTAAGTTTGACTTCCATTGGGAGGTTACTACCATACGAGGCGTCAAGGTATTCTGCTTTAACTAATTCGCCGATATAGTCAGCAGTGTCTACCAAAGAGATGTTTAGATTTAGTGCAGCATGAAGTTCTTCATAATGACCAAATTTTTTTGCGTTTGAACGACTAGAACCCGCTTTTATTTTATCCTTATAATTTTTGAATATTAGGACTAATAGTTTTTCAGCATCAGATGTCAATTTTATCACCTCGTTTAAATTATTGAAGAGTATTAATTACTTACTAATTAATCATATCACAAGGAGGACTATTATATGTCAACGATTACTAAAGAAGAAGTTCGAAAAGCAAACTGGACAATTCAACAAGCACAGCAGGCGTTTGCAAACTATTTTAAAGATTCAGATTTTACAACTGATGAATTGGCAAAGCTAATTGGAACTTCCCGTAATTATGTTACTCGTATCATTGCTGGAGATGAAAAGACACCAGCAGCAAAGAAACATTTAAAAACATTTTTTGAATACACACATTACAACGGTGTTAGCTGGTTAGAACGGTAGAGAGGTTTTAAATATGAACGAATTGATTAAAGTTCAAACAACTAAGCAAGGCGAACAACGGGTCAGTGCTCGTGACTTGCATAAGACGTTAGATTCAAAAAAGCGGTTTAGTGATTGGTGGAAGCAATGGGGCTTTAAATACATTGACGGTATTGATTATTTTGCCGGTCACTCCGAGGTGACCACCAACCAATATGGCGCAACGAAACTTATGGACGATTATTTCTTAACAACTGAAACAGCTAAATCTATTTCAATGTTGACGGATACACAGCGTGGAGATGAAGTTCGTAACTATTTCATTGCAGTTGAGAAAGCTTTTAATTCACCTGAAATGATGATGGCACGTTCTCTACAGTACGCAGAAAGCAAAATGCTAAATTATGAGTCACAGATTGCGGAGATGAAGCCTAAAGCAATCTTTGCCGATGCTGTGAATGTTAGCCATCAGACAATTTTAGTTGGTGATTTAGCTAAGTTAATTTCTCAAAATGGTGTACAAATTGGTCAAAATCGACTGTTTGGTTGGCTACGAGATAATGGATATCTTCATAAACAAGGTAGCCAGTATAACCGGCCTACACAACGGTACATTGACCAAGGACTTTTTAAAGTTAAGGAAAGCTCACATGCCAATCCAGACGGTTCTGTGAAACTAACGTTCACAACCAAAGTCACTGGCAAAGGCCAGCAATACTTTGTTAATAAATTTCTGAATTATTTAGATGTGAAGGAGGTATAGAGATGAAAATAGTAATGCCAATTGAACAAAAAATTATGGTCACTGCTGACGAAGCTGCTGCGTTGCTTTCTAGGTCTAGGTCATATTTTGATGAATCTATCCGTTTCGATAAGCGTTTTAAAAAACTTGGTGTTGAAGTTGAAAATGGTCGGTATTCGCAAGAACTGTTAAAGGCCTATGGCAGAGGTGAAGGGAGGTGAAAACATGTACCACGCAATAACTATTGATGATTTAAAACTGCTTTTTGGTTTTGCTACAGTGATTTTAGCAACAGGAGGGGCATTGATTGGGTTCGTTAATTTAGTTCATTTTTTATGCAAAAAAAGCACGTCAATGGCTGCAACCACTAACGTGCAAAATCAATAAAATGTGGAAAGAAATTTACCTCTTGATTTTATCACTTGAGGTGAATAGTAGCAAAACATATAGGAGCTAATCATGTTAGATATTCAAGAAACAATTTTTACACTGAAGACTTTATCGGAAAGTGCAGAAAGCTCTAAAACCTTAACAAATTATTTAGATGGGGTTGATGGTTTAAGTGTCGATCTAGTAATGAAGCTTAAATCTGCTCAGAGCGAAGAAAGAAATTTGCTAACTACGCTACTTTCAAAAGTTAAAAAAGAACAGCTTTATTATGTACTTTCACCAGTTAATAAGCGAGATGTTTTAAATGATGAAACGCTTGGTTTGGCCTTTCAGGAAAGACGGTTTAATTTTTCAACTCCTTTAGAGGATAGCCATCATAAGAATCGCTTCACCCAATCCGAGTTAGATAGCCTACAAGATAAGTTACCAGGCTTAAACATTGAAGAGTCAAAGGTGCGAGTGGAGGAATATGACAATGAACATGCTTGATGGTCAACTCGACCCGGAAGAAGTTAAAACATTTACTTTATCAGACGGTACTGAGGTGCAAGAAGATGATGAAGTTATGGAATTAAACGGCTGCTACATCTCAATAAACGATTTAAACGCAGCTGCAATTACTTTTATCAGTGATAATGGTGGGGTTCGCTACATGGTTGATAAGTATGGTGGATTGAACCCTGCATAGGAGGAAGTTATGAGGAATCAAGTTGAATTAACACCAACGGCTGAGTTAAATGCTGATTTAGCAAAAGTTCAAGCTGCAATTGAACAACCTAATTTAGAAACACAAGGTAAAGATGGACACTTCGGAAAATATATTGACAAAGCAATTGTTGAAAAGGTTATTCGAAATGCCATTAAAAAGGCTGACGTACCGATTAGTTACCAACAACAAACCTTATTAGATCTTGATAGCAATGGTAACCGAATCCAATATGTTGTCACCACTATCAGGCATGGGTCAGGTGAAGCTATCGCTTTAGAAGGAATGCCTGTTCCTTTCGATAATAAGCCGCAAACTAATAAATCTAATCTTACTTATTCAGAGCGGACAAGCTTAGCACAGGCATTTATGGTGGTGGCCGATTCAGAAGATGATGGGCAACAAATCACTGAGATTGCACGCATGAAACAAGACCAAGAACGTCAACTTTCTGCGATTATTGCCAAGATTAAAGAGCTAATGAAGTTAGTACCAAAAGAAAAATTGGCAGCGGTCATGGCGGTTATTCAAAAGAAAGAGGCTGATGCTATACCTAGTGGCCTTGATAGATTGAAAATCAATAGTGCATCAATGCTATTAGGGGCAGTTACGTTATTAACCAATGACAACCTATCTAATATTGAGAGCTAGATATGGAGCTATGGGGACGTATCACAGGCATTTCAGGCCATAGGGTGACTTTATCTGTTGAAAGCCTTGAAGAGCTGGCTAGCTTGTCCCTATACACGACAGTTGAACAACCCGAGGCCGTGCTACAGATTTCAGATGATAGACATATAAGTCCAGTTCAACGCAAAAAGGCTTATGCAATTATGGGCGAAATGGCTAACTACTTTGGTTACTTTCCTGACGAGATGAAAGAGTGGATGAAGTATTTCTTTGAAGCTGAAACTGGTCACGAATACTTTAGTTTTGCGACTGTCGATATGACAACAGCTCGTGAATTTATAACGTTCTTACTTGAATATGCACTAAGACATCATGTGCCGATGAGTAAGAGTGCGCTTGAATATCAAGATGACTTGAAGGCTTACATGTATCAATCACTAAAGTATCGTTCATGTGTTATCTGTGGCAAACATGCAGATGTGCACCATGTGGATGCTATTGGTATGGGTAATAACCGTAATTTAGTTGATCACCGAGGTCGTGAATTAATTGCTTTATGCCGGGAACATCATGGATTAGCACACAACATGGGTTGGCCAAGCTTCTCGGCTGAATATCATGTAGTAGGTGTCACTTTAAAGCCAGAAGACTTAATCAGGTTGGGCATTATGACTAAGAAACGAATGGAGGAATTAGACCATGATAAATAGGGTTGTCCTAACAGGGCGCTTAACAAAAGATGTTGAGCTGCGCTACACACAATCAGGTATGGCTGTAGCAAGTTTTACGCTTGCGGTTGACCGTCAGTTTAAAAATGGAAATGGAGAGCGTGAAGCTGATTTTATTAACGCAGTTATTTGGCGTAAACCAGCAGAAAACTTTGCGAATTTCTTTGGTAAGGGTTCACTAGTTGGCATTGAGGGTAGGTTACAAACTCGTTCTTATGATGATCAAAGTGGTCAAAGACGGTATGTTACGGAAGTTGTAGTTGATAGTTTCACTTTCCTTGAAAGTCGGGCTGACCGTCAGGTAAAACAAGGGGCGAACAATAATCCTGGCTTTGATAATCAAGCTAATAACAACTCATTTGGCAACAACCAACAGTCACCAGTGAATAATGACCCATTTGGCATAGGACAAGAGGTTCAAGTTTCAGATGATGACTTACCATTTTAGAGGTTTTGATAAATGAGGCAGACTATTAAACGTAAAAAGTCGAGCTCTAACTTCACGATTATTAATAATGACTTTCTAAGGGATAAGGACCTAACATTACAAGCTAAAGGGCTGCTTAGTTATTTAATGATGTTGCCAGATGACTGGGTAATATATTTTGAAGAGGTAGCTAAGAACTCTAAGAATGGTATCAGATCAACTCGTGGAGCATGGAGTGAATTAGAAGCAGCCGGTTATGCCATTAATAGACGAATAACTGATGAAAAAGGGAAAGTGATTCGCTGGCAGAAAGAAGTTTCTGATTCTAAGGAATTTTTGAACAACCCACATTGCGGTTTCCCACATGTGGAAAACCCACAAGTGGATAATCCACATGTGGAAAACAGCATGCTACTAAGTACTTATATACCAAGTACTGATATTACTAATGACTTAAATACTAAAGATAAGCCGCTGCTGCCAAAACCAGAAGTGCAAGTAGCTAATTTTTTCCAAAGCAATGGCTTCGGCATGATTGGTGGACTAATTGCTGAAGAGTTGCGAAATGAGATGAATGACTTTAATGGGCTGACAAATGACCAACAAGAGTCAGCTAATATCATCATAAAGGCACTTAGTCGTGCGGTTGAGAATGGGGTTCCAACTTGGAACTATGCTAAGAAACCATTGAAAGATTGGTATGACAAAGGCATTAAAAATGTTGCAGAGATTGAAGTACTCGACTTACAACGAGCTAACCAAAAGGCTAAATGGAGTAGAAATCGTGGAACTCCAAAAGTTAAAGAAGCTCGACCAAACTTTGAAGAGCAAAATGTTGCGCCAGTAAGCAGCGAAGACTTAGCAGCTGCACAACAGGCGTTAGATAGTTTGAACAAACAGTTTAAACAGAAAGAGGAAACATAGTTATGTATCAAATTAGCTTTATAAATATTTACGGTGCTAAGAGCGAGACTTTTCGGAACACCAGGCAGCAAGCCGAAAAATTAGCCGAGGCTTATCAAAATATCGGTTGCACAGAAGTAATTGTTAGTCAGGTATCTGATGAAGAGCGGGTGACTGATGCAATGGCACTATGAGATTGCTTTAGCACCACAGCAACAAGAGCGACCGAGGTTTTCTAGGCGGGGCAATTTTACAAGTGTCTATGACCCACCAAAGACAGCCAAGTTTAAAAAGCTACTTAGAGCGGTTGGATTAGGGTTAGCTAAAACTAGCAATATTTCCGTAGCAGATGTGCCGCTAAGGTTAGAAGTCACCTTTTATAGGGAAATACCCAAAGCCACTACAAAATGGCAGAGAGCGCTTATTAAGGCTGATAAATGGTTCCCAGTTAAAAAGCCGGATTTATCAAATTACTTGAAGGCATTTGAAGATGGTTTAAACGGTGTCTTTTGGCATGATGATAATCAGATTGTCGAGATTGTAGCCAAGAAGCTTTACAGTGATAAACCATGCATTGTGGTTGATGTAATTGAATTAGAACAAGGCACTAAAGAAGATGTTAAAGGACTGGTTAATCGAAGTGAAAGTTGAATTGTACAACGATAATTTTCAGAATTTCAAATCATATCAGTTACCCAGAGCGCAGCTATTAATTGCGGATATTCCATACAACTTGGGAAATAATGCGTATGCAAGCTCAAATCAATGGTATGTAGATGGAGATAACACAAAGGGTGAGAGTGACAAGGCTAATAAGCAATTCTTTGATACAGATAAGAATTTCAATATCGTTGAGTTTATGCACTTTGCCAATCGAATGCTTATTAAAGAGCCAAAGGAAACTGGTAAAGCCCCAGCAATGATTGTCTTTAGTTCTTTTCAACAAATGCCGATGGTGGCCGCATATGGTGAGAAGTATGGGTTTAAGCATTCTTTTCCAATGGTCTTTGTAAAAGATACTAGCCCGCAAGT
Source organism: Weissella oryzae SG25 (assembly GCF_000691805.2). Classification (GTDB taxonomy): domain Bacteria; phylum Bacillota; class Bacilli; order Lactobacillales; family Lactobacillaceae; genus Weissella; species Weissella oryzae. The sequence continues at coordinate 154,355 of NZ_DF820487.1, forward strand.
TTTAAAAGCAAACATGAAGGTTGTTGGTGCAACTGAATATGCAACAGTTCTTTATAGAGATAAGCTCCCAAAGTTCAATAATAATGGCGAGATGATTTTTAACTGGATGCGTTGGGGTCGTGATGGTAAAGAAATACCCAAAGTACACCCGACACAAAAGCCGCAAGGTGTGTTGGAACGGTTAATTGAAATCTTTACAGATAGGGGCGATGTAGTAATTGATCCAGTTGCTGGGAGTGGCTCGACTCTAAGAGCTGCGGCAAGTTTGGGTCGTGAAGCCTATGGTTTTGAAATAAAAAAAGACTTCTACAAAGCAGCAAAAGAAAAAATGTTGTTGGATATTCAACCCAGTTTATTTTAAATGTGTAACGCATTGTTAGATTTAAATGATAAATAAGTGTTGATTATTTAGTAAAACTATCAGTCGAGGGTGAGAAGACTGTGAACCCGTTTTGAAATGCCAAGAAAAAATAAATGGTCTTATGAGGAAAGATATGCAGAGTTCTGTAAGCAATTAGAAGCCGGAGCAACTATTGAAGAAATTGCAGACACTTGGGGTTACACCGTTAAATCACTCAAAAGTAGTAAGTATTCAGTTCGTTATCGCAAAGAGCATGGTATTGATAGTGCTCATATGATTGGTGGGCTTTACCTGGGTGACAAAGAAAAATATAAGTTCTGGAAAAAAGAAAAACTGCGAATTTTAAGAGAATTAGGCAGTTATGAGAAGTGGGATGTTGATGAAGCTCAGCCTTTAGTTAAAGAACTGAGAAATGCTTACAAGATGATTAGCAAATACAGCACTAGAAAAAGCGGTGTTGGAGATGAATAAGTATTACTACATTATTCGTAAGTCTGACGGCAAGTTTTGGCAACAAGCTTATGAGCCTAGCGGTAAAAGAATAATGACATGGACTGATAACCAACAGCTAGCTTGGCGAGCACAGAGCCCACAGTTAAAGCGGTGGTTTGTTAGAGAGTTATTCAAAGAAGGAGTTTTAACAATGGAAGATGCAAAATACAACGGTCTCGAAGAGGTCTACTTTGAAGACGTTGATAGGAGAGATTACTGATGCGGTGGCAAATTTGGTTATTTATCTGTGCACATCCTTGGATGATTTTTGGAATGATTATCTTTGGAGCGGCGTTAGCTATTTATGCCAGTTGGTTACTGATTAGTGATAGGAGTAAATGATGAAATTTCTAGACCTGTTTAGTGGTATTGGTGGGTTTCGTCTTGGACTTACAAGGGCTGGATTTGAGCCAGCTGGTTATGTTGAACTCGACAAGTTTGCCAGGCAATCTTATGAAGCTATGTATGATACTCAAGGCGAATGGACTGCAACTGATATTACTAAAGTAACTGATGAAGAATGGAGGGAATTTAATGGAACAGTTGAGCTTATTGCCGGCGGCTTTCCCTGCCAATCATTTAGCATTGCTGGAAAGCGAAAAGGTTTCCTTGACGAAACTAAGGGAACTTTATTCTTTGAAATCGCAAGAGCAGCTAAAGAAATCAAACCACAGCTTTTACTCCTTGAGAATGTTAAAGGGCTTCTCAATCACGACCAAGGGCGAACTTTTAGAACAATCCTCGCCACGCTTGATGAATTGGGGTATGACACAGAATGGAGTGTACTTAACAGCAAAGACTTCGGTGTCCCACAAAATCGGGAAAGAGTGTACATTATCGGACATCTTAGAGGATCAAGTGGACGAGAAATACTACCTCTCCTCAGAGAAAACAACAAAGTTAATGTTGCAAGTATCAGTGATTTAACGTCGGTTAATGATCCAAGGCATGGACGTCGGGGAAATGTTTTAGGTATTGATGGGATTGCACCAACATTGACCGCAACTGACTATAAAACACCTAATCGTATTGCAATTCCTGTTATGAATCCGGACAGGTTAAATATGAAGCAAGGTGGACGTAGATTTAAAACAAATGGTGAACCTTCATTTACATTAACCACAATGGCAAGACATGGGGTATTACTAAAAAAGCCTCGCATTATCCAACTTGGTCGGGGATTTAACAAAGGTGGCGTACACAATATTGCACCAACATTGTCAGCAAGCAGCTACCAGGAAAATAACTTTGTGGCTGAAGCTGAATACCGTATTCGTAAACTTACGCCGCGAGAATGCTGGCGACTACAAGCTTTTCCAGATGATTTATTTGACAAAGCAAAAGCGTCAGGTATGAGCGATACACAGCTATACAAGCAAGCGGGTAACAGCGTAACCGTTAATGTAATTGAGTATATTGGGTCGCTGATATATGAAGCAACGATAGGAGTAAATGATGAAAGTTGAAATTGATAAAGTTGAGAAGCAAACACCAGAAGATATATACAAACTTGGCAACGTGTTTGTAGCAGAAGACAACAATTTATATTTAGTTTCTCATTTAGAAAATGGTGGCTACTGTCTGGTGAATTTAACACTTAATCAAGTGGTAGCTCAGGTTCGGACACCACTCGATTTAATTGAAAAAGAATATCGAACTACTGACAAACTAATCGATGTAAAGATTGTGAGGGCGTAGGTCATGAAAGTTCTTAATCGTAAGACAGGCGAAGTATTAGAAGCCTGGCAATGTGAGTATATAGATGACTTCGATGAAGTCCCTGAATGGGTTGAACTACTTGTTCTCAATGATGATATGTTTTACGCAACATGCAGTAGTGAGTGGATAGTTGCGGGAATCGGATATGCAAATAATGGGGATTACCTACTTAGAACGCTCAGCGATAAGTTAAGCATTGTTAAAAAAGAATTTTTTGAAAAGTCTTATGAGGTGGTTGAGTAATGGCAAAGTTTTCTGATGATAGAGCAAATGTACGAGAAGTCTTAATAAGTTTGATGGATATGTTAGATAGTGAGAATGATTACGAGAGCGATATTAAAGATGCAATTGGGGATTTACTCCAGCAGTTGCAAGCATTAAATAATGATTTCTTTAATAGTGTTGGTAGTTATTCTGATGTGCTAAGTGATGCAAGAATATACAGGTTAATGCTTGCAAAAGGTGGTAGAAGATGACAACGACTAAAGATAAGCGGGATATGTCAGTTGGTACGAATTAGGTTAGGAGAAAAATTATGAGTATTGAAGATTGGGCAGGGTTTGGATTGATGGTTGCGTGTGCAATTCTGTATTTCTATTTTGCTATCAGAACGATGAAGGCAAGAATTGACTATGAAAAGCGGTCAAAAGAAATGCAAGAAATTGCGAGTGACTATAACTATTATCAAGAGTGGGTAAATAAACATACCCTCAAGGATAACGAAATAATGCGAGACTCACTTAAGACAATTAGTAGTATCTATGTTGATTTAAATAAGGCTAATCTAACACCAGATGCAACTAAGTTAGCAAAACGATCGTTTATTGCAAAAGAAACTTTGAAAAAGTTGGAAGATTAGGAGTTAAGTAATGGCACAACGAGAGATTAAGTTTCGGGCGTGGTTAATCAAGGACGAAATTTTCTTAGATGATTTTATGTTGAATTCACAAGGCATGATGTATGTGATTGATTATTGGGGTAAGAAACCGTATTACGTAGATCCAGATGATAGGATTTTAGAGCAATACACAGGTCTCAAAGATAAGAATGGTGTTGAGATTTATGAAGGTGATATTGTTTCAGCTTCAATCTATGGGTTGATTGAAAAAGGCGTTGTAGAGTATTCGCAATTTGGTGAATGGGTCGTTGGCAACATTCGGCTTAATCAAGTGATTGCTAATGTCATCGGAAATATCCACGAGAACCCAGAGTTATTGGAGGCGGAGTAATGAAACGAGTACTACTATGGGAAAGCAAAAGGCGTCCAGGAAAGTATGCACCATTTTCGAGTGAAGTTGCTAATTGGGATGATGAGTATGGTGATGTCGATGCGCCAATCGCAATGGGATTTAATAACGATAATTATGCAGAAGCAGCTGAACATTATCACAAGATTGATAAGTGGTTGTCTGGATTAGGCGAGAAATGGCCGTTTACTCGTGAACTGTTTAGGAATTATCATCTAACTCCGGTTGAGCTAACTGATGAAGAGTTTAAGATTTGGCGACAAAATCAAAAGACGGGTACTGATTCACGTTGGGAGGACGAGTAATGAATTTGATGCAACTCATTAAAATCTTTAATTTTAGAGATTATTTTGAAGAAGCCAGTAATGCTGATGATAAATTTGCTTCGAAAACAATTCGGGTCTTTAATGAAAGGTCATCAAATCCGTTAAAAGATTGGTTTGAAATCGGCCAATATGATTATGGAGAAAATAGCCCACTGTTGAATGTTCTAAACAAAGAATACTTAGAAGCAACTATTTCATCTATAGACATTAATAGTGAGCTAGATTGTTTGGCAGTATGGATTGACGTGGGAGCGAATAATCAACAGTTGCGATGAGATTGGAGAATGTTTATGATTTATGCACCCAAAATTACCTATTCTAGGTATTTATCAGCGGGGCAAAAAGATGTGTTCAATAACCCAATTACTATAGTTACTAGAGAAACAGCTATAACATTGCCACCTGTCGAGACTAAAGAAGACGCCATTATGATTGCAAAGAAATGGATTAAGAGGCTACCGCTTTATTCTGTACCTGGGAAAGTGCGAAAATCACGCGGAATGCCTCAAATCATAGTTGTACGTATTGATGGTATAGATGATATTGACGAAATTAGGGCAAAGCGTGTTGGAATACAACAAAGGGTAAGGGTTAAGAAAGACGATCGTATTTCACAAAAAGTGAATGTAGAAATTGTCTTTGATATTTAATTTTTAAAAATAAAAATATTTAGAGGCGGAGTAATGAGCGGACAAATTAAAACAATTGAAAGACTAGACCGTACTGAAAGTTACAAAATTGAGCAGGGTCGGAGTTATCTATTTACAGACAGCGATGAACTTTATGTTATATCACGAGTTAATGTTTGTAGTGCGAATGGCGAAGATTTATATGAACTTATCTCGCCAGATGATGGTACTGTGTGGGCGAGAAAACAAACAGCTGATGAGGTTCGCCATGACTTGCAAAAGCATAATGCCGTTCCTGTTGAATATGATATTATTGTTCGTGAAATATCGGAGGCCGAGTAATGAATTGGCTAAAAAGAGTGTTTGGCTGGTTAAACAGATATGACATTCTGATAAACACAGTGCTTATGTGGGTATGCGTGGCATTTATTGGTAATTCTGAAGCAAAATGGATGCGGATATTTGCGGTTATTGTTGTCTTTGTATATTCGCTGATACTTGCCTTAATGGATACAACTAATAGTCATATTATCGAGCTTCAATCTGAATTGATTGAACTCAAAGAATCAAAGAGTGTTCATTGAATTTGCAGGAAATGAATTTGAATCCGTTGTTTACAAATAAAAAAGCGCCAACCGAAGTCAGCGCCATGCGAATAAACATTAGTAACTTTATTTTATCATGGAGGGCGTAGGTTGTGGCACTGTTACCAGAATTAGATGAAGCAAGAACTGTTGAAAAAGCTAGGTACTTTTTTGA
>NZ_DF820488.1 GCF_000691805.2 Weissella oryzae SG25
ATTCTGCAAATGACCTTATGTCTCCAAATCAGAAAGAATCAAATTTTCATACCAATCATTAAATCAAAAACTGTCTACTTTATTGACATTTGTCCACTTCTACATCTCAGAATTAGAAATATCCGGAATTTTACCAATAACTTCATTATTAGACTTGGCTGACTTATAATACTTCGACTTGTCAAAGGTCCGATATAAGTCAAAAATTCTTGAAAGCGACATATTATCAAATTTTTTTGCCATGAATAACCGAATTAACTCTTTAGACTTTTCAATATCTTTTAGGTCTTGATTATTCTTAATAGCAAGAAGCTGCATATAATTTTTTTCGGTTATTCTTACCGTTCTCATTTGATTTTTCTTTCCCATTTTTAAAATTATTTTGTTTAGTCTCTAATTCATTCATCGATAAATTGATTATCTGTATTGGAACTAAAAAACATTCAGCAAAACCATTACTTCTATGATAATCAGCGTTATAACGGCTCTTTTTACAGAGAAGTTTGTACTTTTATAGGGTATAAAGTACGTACCAAGAAGCCATAGAAAACTAACCAGAATATTGACGAATATATAATCATAAACGTTAGGCATATATTTACTACTTACAGATTCAAGTTCAAGCGCCTGATCTATCGACCACGTATTTTCTATCAACCGTGTATTTGACGAAATTATTTCCTGACATGCTCTAAAGAAAACCCAACTTATCAAAATTTGAGAAATGACCAAAATTAAATCAAATGCCATTTTCTTTATAAACATTTTTTTCGTGTATACAAAGTTTGAAAGTAAGGCCTCATCACTCCACTTATTTTTTTTAATCCATCTATCAGTAACGACGATAAGTCCAAACTGACGAATCAGTTTTATAAGTTCCTTGTTCAACATTTTTCTCAGTGTTTCTTTATCAGCTAAAGCGAATTTTAAAGCGTTCAACTGGCGTAATTCATGCTCATTCGTAAGAAGAATTAACTTATGGTCACCAATGTTGGCAGTGAGATTGTAAGACTCTAACATGTTAAAAGTTATCGAGAATAAAATCCTATTATTATGAGACTTTGCCAATGCCATCAGCAGTGTTTCTCTGATGTTATTTTCTTGGTCTTGCAACATACGCTTAATAACTTGTCTTGCATTCTCTTCTATCTGCTGCCGATTTAATGTAACTTCTTGTTCTCGTTGCGCTCCTTCTTGTACCTGTTGTTTTTTTACACGCCTCAATGCATTCGCAAATTCATCTTGTTTTGTCATATCTGGGAACCTCCGCCTATAAATTAATTAACAAACTTGGTTTTTATCGAGTTAATATTTTTGATATTGATTAACGAAGTTCCGTTACTGTCATTAATAAATTGAATCAATCTATCGTCCTTCAATAATTCAGCTGGTACTGACAACTCAATGCCTGAATCCAGCTTAAATACTCTTTTATCTAACTTCTTTTCATACCCAACCGGAATGTCAATGAATTTACCAACCTCGGGTTTGTTTAAGTTCTCGATTAAATCTTTTTGTGCAGCCTCATTCTCAGAGAAAGTAATCTTTGCAACGTTATCAATTTCAAGTGAATCAACGAGCTGTGCATTCTCATATAAATAATTTTGAACATCTGCAAAAGCTTTAAACTCTGGAATATCATATTTATCAGCTGTTTTTTTAACTGCTTGACGTAAATATTTCAATTGAGTTCTTGCTGAGATCTTTGGCTTTAGATCCAGTAAAGGTGACAGGATATTTACCCGATGACCATCAATCAAATATTTCCCTTCGGTCACCCAATACGTGCCATGGGTTTTGTCAATAATTAGCCCATCGCTAATCTGCTGTGAATTAGGCTGAAGAATGTTGTAACTTCGCACTAGTGTATTAGCTATACCAGATTCAGTTGAGTTGATGCTCTGAGAATACATACGAGTAAAGTTCAATTTGAAAATAGCTAGGTAGTTGTTTGCCCCTTCCGAGTAATCAATAACTAGTAAATCACCAGACGGAACCTCTTCAGCGGTAGCAATAGCGTTAAATAGATCCTCAGCTAAATGCCCTGTTAATTCTATAAATGACTCTGAATTGTCCAAGACAACCAATTGCTGAAGCAATTTATTGTTACCAACATCGCCTTCTTTAAAGTCGCTACTATTAAATTTGCTTACGAAATTCTCAAGATACTCATGAATACCTCCAGCATTCACTTCAAGCTCTTGTTCCGACTTAATCAGTTCGCCATTGTCTTTATTTAGTACGTGTAAAATTGCGTGTTTGATAATCATTCTTAACCCTCCAAGCTTTTAGCTCTACTTAATTCGCACTGATTTCTCGTATAAATGACCATTCTTATAAGTCAAATCTTTAACATTCTTTATTTTTTGATACTGAGCTTTAGTAAGATTTACTTTATGCTTTTTCCCAGCTGCATCTTTGATTTCCAAGGTTACATAGTTTGAATGTCCGTTTATAACGTTGTTCCAAAACAAGAATTTCAATAGCCCATTAGACGTTGAATAACTCTTAGTCATTCTAAGGTGGCTAGTTGAACTTGATTTGCCTGCGTTCTTAATAGCTGAACGTCTAGAATTGGCCGATTTACCTGCTACTTTAGAAGTCTTTACACTTTTAACGGGACTACTTTTTACAGTGCTTTTAACAGTAGTGGGAGTTCGAACTGTTGGTCTAATGTGGGGTGTTGAAATATGAACGCCACCTATTAATAGTGGCGTGATTATAAAGATCTCTTTTATAATTTCCATTTTTTATTTACTGATCCTCTCCGCCTTCGAATTCATTAGAACCAACTGCAAATGATAACTAGGAGTACATAAAAAATTGGGAGGCCTAGCGGTAGCAGCATAAAAACAATTGGCAACCACCACATTTTCTTTCCGAAACCAATATTCAAATCATGCAAGATTTGAAGTACTCCCGCGATCAAAAAACAAACGCCACTCGATAATAAACAAAATGGTATTAGGTTATCCATTTGTACATACCTCTCTATTTATTAGTCGATAGTATTTTTAGTTAAGAACTTATCTATTACTTCTTCAGGTGTAATATCAGTCCAGGTATAAGCTTCTGCTAACCCTTCGTCATCTCGAGCATTTTCATAGGCAATTAAAATGTCTCTGACTTGCTCATCGCTATAAACAAATCGAGTAACTTTACCACCAACTTTTTCTAACCCTTTTTGTAAAGTTAAATCCGCATTCAGAATACTATTTATTTCAATATAAACTGTGTTATCTTCAGACTTCTCAAACGTCATTTTTGAAAGTGGCTTCACCCCACCAATTGCTTTATCATTCATTTTTCTACCTCCAATTTTTTTGTTTCAGGAATTAAATATCGAAAACAATTTCTATATTTACTTTTTGCCAAATATGGCCATCCTTCTTAACCCGTACCCTTTGTTGTATTCCAACCCGTTCCGTTTTAATTTCATCAATATCATCTATTCCGTTAATACGTATAACAGTAATTTGAGGCATTCCACGTGATTTCCGTACTTTTCCAGGGACAGAATAAAGTGGTAACTTCTTAATCCATTTCTTTGCAACTATAACTGCATCTTCTTCAGTATCAACTGGTGGCAATGTTATAGCTGTTTCTCTAGTAACTATAGTAATTGGATTGTTAAACACATCTTTTTGCCCCGCTGATAAATATCTAGAATAGGTAATTTTGGGTGCGTAAATCATACAATTAAGCTCCTTTCAAAATTGATAGTCTGTTGCTGATAGGCAATAGCAGGTTTCTAATGAAACCAACCAAATCATGTTGCTATATTCTGCCTGTGCTATCCCGATACTGGTGCTTAACACCAGATAAATAACCGATAGGTTGGTTGGGACAGTTCGCCCTATAGCGAGCGAACCCGACAAAACACTGAACTCGATCAGGGTTGATCAAAATCACTGTTTCATCGTCCAATTCAAAGAATTGACACACATTTAAATCCAGTACTGCCCAGATACAACGTAAGATCATTTCGAGTTTATTGGTCGAATTATGAGCTAAGCACCATTTACTTCTTACATTGCCGTGTGGCGCCTTTTTCAGTACGTCCACCCTGACCGTTCAGCACATTTACCAGGGTCGTCACCACCCTAAGTAGCATCAAACATCTACCATTACCTCGGCCACTCGTTACATAGCCTCAAGTACCTTTTTGACTCCGTAGAGGCGATACGAACCTCCATATTTGCCATACTCAAGCACGACGGGGCACTGAATGTGTTGAGCTACTAGCAGTATTGCAGACACTAAAAAAGCAATGCCTACCTTCTAAATACAGAAAGTTAGCATTGCTTCACAAAAAATTAGGCCTTTAGAGTTCACAAAGTACCAGATTCGTGCTAATATACTAAGTAATCGATTGTGAAACCCAATTTGGGCGCACTTAACAGAGTACCTTCTCAGATACTTTTTTAAGCCACAATCTTCATACTTTCTATATGAAGAAATATTTAATTTTTCTTTCTGCATGAAGAAGTATTAAATTGTAATGAATCGATTGCGATTCAATTTTCCTTTAAAGGCCAGTAACTATAGAGCTTTTTTAACTTTGGCGAGTTAGTTCTATAGACCTACTGGTATTTTTTTTCATCTTCACTCTTAAAAAGATAACGAGAGTAAAGTTCATTTGGTGGCATTAATAACACCTTGGATAGCTTAGCAATGGTTGCTGAACGAGGCTCTGAGCCATGTTCAATACGTCGTAAAGTTGCAAACGGAATACCACTGACCCTGGAAGCCTCACTTATAGAGTAACCATGGTCATTTCTCCACTTGAACACCAACGCTGCTAAAGAGATGGGTTCATCAAAAGTCATTCATTTAGTACCTCCTTTCCTATCCTAAAGTGAATAGATACTTGCAAAAAATTAACCAGCAAAAAGCTGGTAAACATATTGAGAATGCATGTGTTAACTGAACAGAAAACACAAAAAAAGATTCTCAAAACAAGAGAATCTCCAATAAAATATGAATCATTACAAATGTAACAGTTGTGTTACAAAAGGTTGCTGAAATAAAATAAGCAACAAATGATAAACCCTTATTTAATATAGGTTTAAGATACCTTGTTGCAACTAATATAGATGTAACATAACTAGGAATTGTCGGGAAAATGTCAATACCTTTTTTTCTATTCTTTTAACTAATATTTCAACTGTTACAAACCCCGCTACATCAAGGTTTATAACGAAATTAAGTATGCTTTTATAAAAAATATATTTAAAACATACTACAAAACTTGATTGACTACTTTAAATAAAAATGATTTTAACTTCTAAATCAGCTTATAGTCTAACAGCTGACCGTCTTTTACACAGTATATCAACAATCTTATACATACACACAAAAAAAGCACTTGTTTTACTCACAGTTTAACAAGTGCTTTTACTTATTTTGTTGTTTTTTGCTCTTTATAACGTTTTAATCGTTTAGCACGTAGTGCTTCATGAATATAGAGCTCATTTGGCGTTTTATCACCTAAACTTTCACGCATGGGCTTATTGTTGATTAAATCAGCTATTTTATCCCAATCAAGTTGTGTCATTTTTAGATAATCTTGATAACCAACATAATGCCTTATTAACCGATTTTTCCACTCATTAGAACCGCGTTCTTGTGGTGAACTTGGGTGTGCAAAGTACATTTTTTTACCATAAGTTACTTGTACACGTTCCAGGAACTCCCATGCTATGAACTCAACACCATTATCAAACGTCAACGAGCGAACAAAATCACCATGTAAAGTCATAAAGTAATCTAGAGCTTCAATCATTTCATTACTCTTTTTACCGGTTAATCGAACAATTACTGTATACCTTGTTTTACGCTCAACAAGCACCATTATAGGCGTTTTATTGCCGTCACGTGAAATCACCAAATCAACCTCCCAGTGTCCGAATACACGACGATTGCTAGCGGATTTAGGGCGTAATTCAATTGGCAAACGTTGTAACACTATTGGATTTTCAGTATCAGCACCAGAAACTCGCGTTTCTATTTCTTCAAGTGCTTTTTTCTTTTGCAATTGAATTAATTTAGCGGGCTCTTGTTTCTGTTTCCAACGTCTACGGCCATAAGCTCGTTCCTTTATTTGAATATCCCCACGTGCAATATAATTACGAATTGTTTTTGGTGACATGTCTAATTCTGGATATTTGAAAATAATGTCTTCAGGAGACCAGCCCAAATCATTTAAATGGTGTTCGATTAACTGCTGTTTAGCAAACGTGAGTTTGCGTGAACCACGATAATTAGTCCTAGCTTTTTGTTTAGTGTATTCACCTTGCTTAGCTGAATAAATCAAGAAGCCATGCCGATTTTTCTTAAAAACTTCTTTTGGAATATCCGCAAAATTTGTAGTTGCCCCTTTGCGTAACTCTCGCCAAATAGTCGATTGTGTAAAGCCCAAACGCTCAGCGATTTCAACGGTTGACATCTTATTATCATTCCAAAAATGCTCAATCATGATACGCTGTTCAAACGTTAAACGAGTGCCGTTACCTTGTCCTTTATGACTACCAACCATGCTAAGATTAACTCCTTAAATTCATTGTTTTATTAAACAGTTGCAACACTGATAACTCATGAGCTTTATCATCAGGTACATAACCGTAAATAGAATGTTGGTTAATAATGTCAGAAATACGGTCTAAATGTTCCTGGTGAAGATTAAATAAATTACTAGTGCCTGGCAAAAAACTATCTATAAAACTAAACCGGTCATTCAGCTTTAAATCATGAGTCAAGTTAAATGAATGGATATTCATTTTAGAGTTTTGTTCTCGCAAATCAGCGATATAGCTTTGCGAGTTTAAAATAAAGAAGCCTACAGTCTGCGCTTGAAAATTAAATAAAAATGTTCTCAACCCAAGTAAATAATCACTTAAAGCTTTATCCTCAATCCGCACTAAAACCGTGTAATATGTGTGACATTCAACAAAAATCATAATTGCTGTACGATTATAAACCGCCTTATCAGCGTATACCTTTACAGCCCAATACTTACTATACTCTGCTAGTGAAACACCTGTGTTTCTTATTTGCGCCTCAATTTTTGAAGCATTATCTCTATATGTATCTAGCTTTTTACTTGAAGTATTTTGAATAAGACCTTGTTTAATATAATTACGAATAGTGATCGCACTAACGGAAATTTCACCAGGATAAAGTTTTTTAATACGTTCAGGCGATAACCCTTTACGTAAGTTGCGTTCTACCAACTCCCTAATAGCTGGCGTTAGCTTATGCCGTTCCTCATGTACAATTTTATTACTGTCTATAAATTGTTGTGCGTATCGGGCCGAATATTTAACCTTGGTATGAAGCTTTAACGACCTTAAGGTCGTATCAGTCGTATCTTTAAAATACAACATATTGCCACGTTTAAGTTCCTGGTCAATTTGATACCTCGGTCGATTAAGATAACGCGCAATAAAATTAACTGATTTTAACTGTACATTCCATAATTTCTCAATGACTAAACGTTCATCAAATGAAAGCATATTTCGGCGGTTGGTTTCTTTCTTAATACTCATATAACCACCTCCTACAGGGAAACCATAAAAACATAATAGCATATAAACTATAAATAGCTCAAATACCAACAAAACTATATAAATTGAAATCACTCAAAAACTTAGTTTACATAATCTTTGTTATAAATACCTGCCTATATATCAAGCTTTAAACATATTTGTGAATTTACCCGAGTTCACAAAGTCTCCCAAATGCCTTTAATGGACTTCACAAGCTCTTCTATAGACGGAATTTCACAAATTTAAAAAACCTTATCGTAATCAATTAAAACCAACAAATCTCATACAAAATAAAAGACCAAGTACCGTAAACTCACTATTAAGTTTTACGATACTTGGTCTTTTGTCTTTCTTATTCTGCGAGTAATGCCATAAAACGAGCATTTATAGTCTCGATATTTATTTCTATCGTTGTTGTTGCCAAGGCATTAATCTGTAGGACTATATTTAACACATCTGTTAATACTATCCCACGTTTAAATGCCTTAATGTCATAACTTTCCTGTTCTGGAATGGTTAAGGCTAGTTTGTTGATATACATGATATTAGTCTTTAGAAGCTCTAAGCCGTCTTTTAACTGCTTATCTTCTAATATTTCGATATTCTCTAGCTGTCTTGTCAAACTCTTATCTAAAGCCAAAGAGAAATTTATTAACGAACTATACGAGACATCAAAGCGATAAAAAAGTCCTTCATTTTGTACCTGGTTAAAGGCATGAAGGACTTCTTTGTAATTTTCTAACGATTTATTGAACTCACGATAACAACGTTCTAAAAAGCTTAGTTCAACTCTCGATTTATTTAAATTGCTAAATAAGGTATCGTGCACATCTTGAATGGCTTGATATTTTAACACTTTGAACTTACGCATTTGTTCATGTACACAATCAAGCATTTCATAAGCACGTAACTGTCGATTATCTTTTAAGCGGATTACATCATTTTTTGAATATTGATAATACTTTGTCTCAATTTGATATTTAACCTGTAGTACAACTTTATACAGAGCCCGTAGGCTATCAGGTTTAAAACCGTCACCCAAGACATCTAAGCCACCAGCCACAAGTTTCCAGTCCTCCTCAAAATTCTCACTAGTTGCTATAAACTTTTTTAACTGTCTGAAAAAATCAACGGTTGAATAAGTTACGTTACTAGTCACGTTATAAACAGCACTTTCAAATAATTCAGCGTTCGTTAAGGTGATTTCCTCCCATATATAAAAATTAGTCACATGGTCTAAATCATCTTGGCTAGCTGTATCATTCTTCAAGGTAACGGTTGTACTCAATTTAGGGCTCCTTTCTTAATTTCTTCCATGTACTGATCACTCGTTAAACCTGTAAAGGTTCCATTGTGATTTATCAATGTAGGCACGCTTGTTAGGTTGTACTCTTTAATCAAATAACGATTACCCTTATTGTGCATATTCACAAATAGAATATCCTTCTTAAACTGATAGCGTAAATAAAAGCCTTTGAAATCCTTTTGACATTCAGGGCAATTATCTCGATAAAAAACCACTGTCTTTTTATCCGCTATAGCTTGTTGCACCTGGGATAACTGAACAGTGGTTTTAGATTTAAGTGTTTTATTGTATTGAGCGAATTGGTAACCACAGAATAGTAGCAAGACTATACCGAAAATTGACCACTCCTTAACGCCGAAATCGCTAAAAATATTGCCTTTAGCTTTTGCACGCTTTGCCATATTTAATTACCTCCTAGCCATTAGCACGTAAATTGTACAGATATTGCACATCAGTAATGACTTTGTCAGCAGTATTAAACTCAACATGATACAGAGAATAAGACGGTTGATAATTATTCATACTACCGTTACTAATGGCAGATTTAACTAGCACATTACCTGCTAAAACGTTATTTTGATAGCTTTGTGCATAAAATTTAGCGGATTTAAAAATCACATGAATATCGTCATTATCAACGTAATTTTCATGTGTTTCTTGCTTATCAGTCTGGAATAGCTTGCCAGTATAGACATTTTCAGACGCCAAGCCAGCCGACTTAACTTTCTCACCACGACTATTATAAGTAGCTGAACTGGAATAAGTCCGAGCTATCTTAAAGAATTTAGTTACAACTGGCTGGGCCAAATCAGCTACATAATCATTTTGGTAGTTAACAACTAGCTTCTCATTTATCTTGGCTGTAGCTTGCTTAGATTTGTTAAGTAAATCTCGCTTTTTAACATACGTTGATACGGCCTTTTCGGCCTTAGCTTGTTGCACGTAGTAAATGTAAGCGGTCAAAACTACAGAGGTTAACCCGATAATCGCTAACGTTGTTGGTAAATATCGCTTAATCTGATTTTTACTAAGCATTTGTATTTGCCTCCCGATAAAGTGTTACATCAGTCACAGTGCTAGAAACTGGGTCTACCGTTAAATCGAACACCATATGTTGATTGGCGTTTTTATCTGGAGCAAAAACCACTAGATATTTAGCAGTATTCTTATCTACAGTCTGCCGGTTGACACTGTCTAGCTTATACGTTGGTAAAGTCTGATTATCTAACGTCACTGTAGGTTGCCTGAAAGCCGTAATTTTACTAACAGCAACACTAGTTGCGTATTTAGCTAATTCTTGCTTGAACGCCGTGCTGTTATCGTCTTTGCCAGTAACTGGGTAATTTAACGCAGTTGTCGTAAAATCAGTCACACGACTATCTAAATCAGTTAAATTAACCGTTTTAATGCTTGATTTTGCTTTTTTGTTCATGACTAGCTGATTAATCGAATTAATTTCTTTTATAACTTGCCTACTTTGAGCATTAGCTGTGTTAACCGTACCAAGATAGTTATTTGCTTGAATTACTAAAGCAGTAGAAGCTACTACGCCAATAGCTAACAACGCTGCCCCTTGCCATAATTTCATAATTGTTATTCCCTTTCTTAAGGCTAACTAATATCTTTGTTTATATCAATTTGTTGATTGATACGCTCCTCAATCTCTTCTGCACTGTATCGCTTGATAAATGTTCTAATATTTGTGAACGTTGAAGTCATTGATAATTTCAGCCAGTCCCTGATAATAAGATGGCTTACGAGAAATGCGTTCCCATATAACCTGTTCACTCAAATATACTTTAGGACTGACAGATTCATCTATGACGTCCACTAACTCCTTAACCTGTTTTAGCTTATCAGCAACAATAATTATTAATAATAAAGGTGGAATTTAATAACATGTTCGAATTTCCTTTCAAGTTCTCAAAGAAAAAAATAAATGACGATAAAAAATTTGACTTTGAATATGCAACATCAAAAAATCTTGACTATAAAAGCATTAGACTTTAATAATGAACAAAAAAACTCATATGTTTTTAGAACATTCTAAACATATGAGTTATGTTAGTTAAATTATATAAAAATCAATTATATGTTTTCTCTTGCCATACAAAAACTCCAGAATCTGTCTGACCATTATAATTTGACATCAAGTCTTTTGCATTCCACGTTGAGAGATTCATCATATTAATCCATTTTCCTGTATATTGTTGATTTATTGGTGCATCATGTAACTTAGCAGATGTGCCAATAAACTTAAAACGCTCTCCTAATTGCAAACTTGAAAATTCTGCGTCTAACATTGAGTCCATGTTACTAACGTTAGCTGTATCAAAGCTTGATAAATCAATAAATTGGGCTGTAGAACCTGCAAACATACTACCCATATTTGTTACATTTTTAGTATCAAAGTTTGATAAGTTTAATTGTCTCGCTCCAATGCCTGCAAACATCATAGACATATCTGTTACTTTAGAAGTATTAAAATTAGCAGGATCAATATTATCAATTTTTTTTACATTGAGAAACATTGAAGACATATTAGTAACTTTTGATGTATCAAATCCACCTACGTCTAAAGCTATTAAACCACTATCTTCTGAGAACATACCTGCCATATCTGTTACATTACTCGTATTAAAATTACGCAATTCAATTAACTCTAGTTTTGGATTAAATGAAAACATATTTGCCATATCCGTAACATTCCGTGTATCCAGGTTCTCTAGGTTAACAATTGATGTAATTTCAGAATATCCAAAGGTACTTGAAAACATATTACTTGCAGAGCCTTCAATGTGAAGATGTCCATCTAATTTAATAGATTTTACTGATTTGAAGTTCTCAAATCCTACTAACTCCAAAAGTGACATGTCATCGTGAGCGCCGACCTTAATATCTCCACCTGGAACATGAAGAGTTCCACTATCGTCTAAAGTTAAGGTAAGACCGTGCCAGTTAAATTGTTGTACAGTATTTTTCTTCGCAATTGTTTCGGAAGCAATAGCTGTATTTTCCGATGAACTAACAATTGGTCCAACTGTACATAAGGAAATTAAACATAAAGTACTAATTTTAAAGATATTCATTTCAATGCTCCTTTAACAACATACGTAACATACTTTTTAATATCACTATGATTATATTAAATAAGTAAAACGAATAAATTGCGACAAATAATTGAATAAATTTCACTTACCTTCAATAAAATTCAAACCCTGACCGCTAGAAATTTCACGAAAAGAAATTGTACCGGAACCAGGGTTCATAACATTACACTCACTTACTAAGAACGAGCCGTCATCATTTACATGTTCAACGAATGCAATGTGACCATAAGGCGCAATTGCTCCAAATTGTCCGCCTTTAAAACTAACCGCCCAGCCTTCATGTGGCTTATTTGCCTCTACATTAAAGCCTTGTTGCTTAGCAACTTCACCCCAATAGCCACCATTTCCACCGTCCCCAGAGAACCAAGGTAAGGGGTGTCCTGTTTGTTTCATACGGTTATATACATACCAGGTACATTGTCCGAATGGATACTTATTATCTGGATAAGTAGTTGTCCTATCATCTGAAAACTTAATTTGACCCTTATATTTATCAGGAATGTTAGCCACCGAAGCTCCAGATTTTTGCCCGTTAGATTGAGCTGGTGTATCACATTTCAATTCATCAGCTATATCTGTAGCACTATCTGCTGAACCTGCTTCTGCATCTTTACCGTCTGAATTAAGAGGCGACTTAGTATTGTCAGCAGAATAATCAAGCTTAAAAATATCCTTAATAGATTGAGCGTTACGTTGTACCTCTGAAACTTTACGTTGTGAGTCATTTGCTCCAAGGCCTTCAAAGCCGGTGTCCCACAATGTAGCACTATCTTCGATACTCGTTGTACTTTGCATTTTCATTAAGACAGGCTTTTTAGTAGAGGTCAGTTCTTTTTTAGTAAGTGATAGCTGGCCGTCTATTGTATCCTCTGTGTCCTTATAGCGATTACCGTTTATTTCATTAAAGCCCCACTGAAAAATCCCTTTAACTCCGCCTGAATTATTAACAGCTTGCGGGCTCCAATTACTCTCACGCCAACCAATTGCTAAAACAGCTGCGGTATTATTACCAGAAAAGCCAATACCCTTAAAGAAATCTGCACCTTTTTGCATGTTTTTATATGCAGTACTATCTTTATTGTTCCAGTCACCTGGCACCATTGTTGTATCGCCTGTAGCTGTATTATTGTCAACATTACTACCACATGAATTGTCAGAACCAGCAATCAAACTAACAAGAACTATAATGACAGACAAACCAACGCCAAGGGCACCGGCTAACAACAAAGCCATTTTTTTAAATGACATTTTGATATTACCTCCAAAATAAAAGACATCACTTTTTTAAGTCATGTCTTAGGTCAGTTGATATTTATAATTTAATACCCTGTCATGATTAACCATTAAGAGTATAGGCTCGGGATAAATTTGCCCTGCCTTACTTGGGTAGTTCTTTTGCAAATTTTGAAACAGTAAGCATTTTGTTTCATTTGCACCGTAGACCTTACCTGAAACCTTACCTACAGCATAAATCATCAAATTCCTCCTACACTAAATCAATATTTTTATCTTCATCAGGTTCAGCATTATCATTGTTGCTGTACTCTTGCATATCCTGTTCAAGTTGCTTATCCATATTCAAATCATGATTAGAAGCTTGCACTGTTTCTAAATCTTCTTGTTGACTTTGAATATCTGGGTTTTCATTATCATGTTCAACAGTATCAGTAGTTGTATTATCAGAATTATCAGGATAGCTATTGTCATCGTCTGAACCATTATCAGTCCCAGACATATCAGGCTCTACATCATCAGGTTTGACATCATCTTCATCAGGCTCGTCATTTTCAGGTTCCATATCTTCATAATCAGGGTCATTTTCAGGTTCTGATTCATCTTCATTATCAGAGTCCGTTGTATCTCCACCTTCTTCGCCCTCATTATCTACATCAGTATCTGGCTCATCGTCTTCTAAGACTGGGTCTTCATCATCTTCTGTATCCGGATTGTTTCCTTCACGATTATTAACGTCTGTTTTATCCTCGTCCTGATTACCTGAACCTTCGTCTTTTTCTGTAGGCCTATCCATATCATATTGACTAAATAAAGGTACATTTTTCATGTTTTGTAACTTACGACTCAGTGCGTCACCCATAGGTGCAAAGTCTATATGTCCGCCACTTAAGGTTGAAGTTAGAACCTTCTTATTTTTCCAAACTAGGTAAAGCAATATAAAGTTTAGGACGGCACCAACAAGCATACCAACCCCACCTACAACTCCTGTCATGTTACCTGACTGTGACTGGGTCAATATAACAATAATCTGATGTGAGATTGAGAATAATACAAGTCCGAGTAAAACAACGCCTCTCGCTAACATGTACAGAACCATTTTTGCTACACCATTTGTAAATGAAGTTCCATACTTTGGAAACATTGACATAACGGCTAGAATAGGCAAAATCGTAGCAATTGCAAAAGCTAGAATGGTAACAACCCAATTTATCAAACCAAGAAATACATAAGGTACACCATAAAGCACGCTCACAAATCCTGACATTGAGGAAATCATGAGTTGATACATTGAATTATTCTTACTCATTTTGTCCTTGAAATTTTTATCGAGTTTATCATTTGCCAAAACCTCTTTTACTTCATCGTCAGACAACGTTTTATCAGTTAATAACAATTTATTAGCTTCATTAATTTTGTTGTTATCTTCATCAGACGCAGTACCATATTCAGCTAATCGCCATGAAGTATAGTAAGACTGATCAAAATAACTTGTTCTAATGGCATTCACTGTCGTTGTTTTATTTTCAGAAGTATCAGAAGCCATTTCAGCAAATGTATCATCATTTTTACCGGTTGATATTTTTGAAATACTCGTCGCAATATTCGCACTTAAATTATCAGCTAATGAATTTACATCTTGCAAAATAGGAGTAACATGTGTGAACCAAATAGCTTGGAACAGTAAAATAAACAAAATACTACCTACTTGTTTATAAGCGGCACTCTTACCTTTTGTAAAATACATGATAATGCTAATTACCATACCAGCTAGAAAAGCTGATTTTAAAATGCTACCAGCCAATCCCTTATACAGACCTTTTGATAAATCAGCTACGAAAGTAATAATTGGGTCCATACTTGATGTATTAAATAAAACGTTTAGCAGATAATCAAACAAGCTATAAGCAATTGTATTAAAGCTCCAAAAGAAACCACTCAATGCATAATTAACCGTCGCAAGCGGGTGTGTTATACCAGTTGGCTCATGATACAACTGCATTATTTCAATGTTTTTTGCTATTTGTGTCATATTCTGCATTGAAATATAGTTTGCTAAAGTTTTAGTGTTGTCATCTTTTGCAAAAACAACAATCACAAAAAACAAAGTGAATATTATAATAGTCGGTATTATAATATATAGTTTTTTCTTAATTAATTGCATTTTATCTCCAATCATTTTTAAGCAATAAAAAACACTCACTATTGAACTAATGAGTGTCTTTTTAAATATATTATTTTTGTTCTGTTTTATATGAATCAATGGTATAAACTTTCGGTCCATCTCCAGTCTTACTGGTTGAATGTACAGACCTTGATTTAGTATCTACTAAGTAAATATTTGTCTTTTCCTTAAACTTCAATGTATTTTCATCTATTCCGGTTGCTATATAAAATTTAGCTTTGCCATCAACTATCTTCATTAAAGCCTTGTAAGCAATCTCATCATTATTAGCCACTTTGCTGTATTCTTCATAAGGAACCTCCTTATAATTATGCTTTGTCTTATCCATATCCAAATCAGAATAATTAACGGTTACATAAAACTTCGGATTAGAACTTGAATAATCTGAAACTGGCACCACTTCAATATCCACATTCTTATTAGTATATGGTTTTAAATACTTTTTTGTATCGCCAGAATATTCATCTTGGTTAAGTTTCTTGATTACTAAAGTAGTCGCAAATTTTGCGTTGGAAGCTTGCTGACTATTTGCATACGATTGATACCCAAAAATAGCTAAAATAATGACAACTAACCCAATAACCCCACTAATAACCCATTTTTTCTTACTCATTTAAAATCACTCCAAATTTTCTTTGTGATTATTGTACCATATCCTAAATTCAAAGCTAACCGTCTCGTACGTTTAACATTTCTAATGCTCCTTTTCTATATTTTAAATAACTCGGAAATTAATACCATTTTTAATGAATTCTTATTCAATAATTTCTAACTAAGGTCGCGAACCCTTTGGAGCCTTTATGCTCTGTTAGAAAACCTTAAAACATGTGATACAATGCACTTATCAGGAATTTTATATTAGTATCTCTGACATATTTCTCAACTAACAATTAAAAAATTGAAATATGCTGGAGGTGTTAATATGCTTGAATTTTTTAGAATTGTTTTTGTCTTACTATGGTTGATTATAAAAGGAACTGTATCCCTAATTTTCCGCTTTCCACTAGTGACTTTGGGACTAGTCTTGTTATTATATGTTCAACACTTGCTAAACCAATTGTAAATAACCGAGTAAAAATTCCTGACAGGCACTGGTAACAGTGTCTTTTTTGTCATTTCTGACAATTTCCGGTTAAGGTCATGAGCCTAAGTCAGCCTTTATGCTGTACCGAAAACAAACGTATAAAGCTACTAAGAATTTAATTTGAATAGGTTTATTTTAGGGAGAAAGTCGCTTTATACATTTATGCCATTTCTGGCAAATCTCAGTTAAGGTTATGAGCCTACAGTACCAAATTCGTACAACTGAGAATGATATAATCAAATTGTGAAACATTTCATAATAATTCAGAAAGGAGTTATCTATTATGGGATTTTTCTTTGAAGATAAGTTTCAAGTTATCGAAAAAGGTGGCCTTCTCTCTTCGGATAAAGTCGCCCTAGACAATGTATCTGAAAAAGAAGCTCAAAAATTTATTGATAAACGTTCGGGCCTTTTCGGTGACGGCAAAACTTATTACATCAAAAAGAAATAGTAACAATTATTTCGGCGATACTCTTTGTATCGCTTTTTATAATTCAGTTAACAAGGTATTAACCTCTAATAAAGTCATGTCAATATTCCCTTTAACTTTCCAAAAATGTACTAAATATTCATACTTTGGATTCTTATACGTTGTCTTAACTAAAGACAAGGTTTTGCTAATTTTATCTAAACTAGCTTGTGTCACAGTTAGTTGATCAACTACATCTTTTAAATTAACCTCTAAATCCTGCAACATTAAATCTTCATCTTGAGCCATAACTAAATCCTCCTAATTTGTTTATTCTAAAATTCCGCCATTTCTGGGAACTCCCAACTAAGGACATGAACCTTGCGAAGCCTTTAATTTGCTTTGTTGGGAAATTATACTTGATAAAATTTTGTTACTACTTATTGCTACTTATTAACATTTACTTTTCGGAATTTTTTAAAGTACACTACTACTCCAGTAATACCTGCGAGCAACGTTGTTACTAACCCAGCCAAAAGATATTTATTGATAGTTAAACCAGTATTAGCGAAGGCCACGGCGTCTTTATCCCATGAAAACTTATTGTTTGCAGAAGCTTTACGAGTTGCCGTCTTACTATCATTAACTTTGACCTCTTTTTGGTCCGAGTAATTAGCATTTACATCCTTATTTTTACCAACCTTTACCACTTGGCTATCTTCAACCTTATCAGTTGCTTGGGTTGCCCCCACATTCAAAATAATTGTTCCTACATTTTGAATGCCTTCGATTCCTGCTACACCAGCCCCGATAACACCAACTTCGGCACCCTTTTGGTAAGTATATTCTTCTGACACTTTTGCAGTATCGCTAGCACTTGACTGTACACTGTCCTTTCCTGACAAGTTTGTCTTTGCTAACTCTTTAAAATCTGATAATGAAATAACAGTGTTACCAACCACTTCATATCCTAACGAGTCCGTATCACTATCAGCGCTGGCTGGCACATGCACCTCAAAATCAACTCCATTTTTAATAGTATAAGTTTGACCGTCTTTTGACGTTAGCTTCTGACCGTCTTGTACTAAATAAGAGCCGTCTGGTAATTGCTTATCCAACTTAATTGTTAAAGCATTGATTGTATCTCCTGTATCAGTATTAGCACTTAGATTACCGGAAGCTGTAGTCGTCATGGAACCTGTGTAATTCTTATCGACCTTTAAATCAATTGTCTTGTCCCTAACAAGTGAATGAACGTCACTAACACCTAAGTCAAATTTAGGCATAGTTGCTTTAGGCGAAAAGCTAAATACCCTAGTATTATCTGTTTTCTCTAAATAAGCGTATTTTTGATTTGTCAAAGTAGCCGTTGCCTTATACTTATCACCATTAACCGCTTGTGTACCATTGCTAAGAAGGTTAATAGCGTCCGTCTTAGCGTTATTATCTACTGTTGATAATGCTTTATCAGAGACGGACTTCATGTAATTCTGCATTTCTGATTTTTTAGCTGTTTCTTTGCTAGTTAAATCAGCATTAACCTTATTATTTAATTCAGTCGTCTTAGAAGCAACTGCCTTAGTCAAATCAGCAGTTAATTTAGCCTTTGCTGTAGCCTCCTCTTTATCATGTGTATCAGCCGTCAATGACGCTACACCACCTTTAGCTTCTAATGCTTGTGCTTTTTGATATAACTTATATCCAGCTTGTGCAACTCCTGCGTTATCAGACAATGAGCTTAAATCAACCATACCACCGTCTGCACTTTCAACTTTACCGTCTTGTTCAGCTGCCCAAATTGCGTACTGTGTTGCCATATAAGCATGTAAGGCTGAATTTTCACCAGTAAAACCTAAATCACTGCTTGAAGCATTAGGAAAACCTAGTACCATAACATCTTGAATTAGGTTTGAAGCATACTTCGAAAGGTTGTCGTCCCAATGAACGCCGTCTTTACCCACTGGGTTACCCTTTGAATTTTGAATACAGTAAATAAACTGACCATTGAGCCACATAACAGCTGTAGGTGTAACCCCACCATAACCAATGGCTACATTGTTATGTTCAGTGTTATTAACCATTGAGCCGGCATTATCACCATTCAGAACATAGTAACCAATTTTACTAGTATCTCCATTGTGATAAGTTAAGGCTCCCAATCCGTTCATATCACCGTTTAAAGATTTAAGCTTGCTACTCATCAATTGAGTTACATTTGTGGGTAATGCAGTATCAGCACTAGCAACTACCGGTGCCATAATGCCCGCTAATGAAATTGTAATTGAAGCAAGTGCCATTGTGCGTTTGAACTTACGTGCTTGTTTCATTGAGATATACATAATTTAAAAACTCCTATTTGTTAAATCTAAACAGGTTTTGTACCTGTTTTTGTGCATTAGAAAAGGCCACTTGATTAACTAAGTGACCTGTAACAACTACTCGATATTTTGCATGATAATAATCGGGGTATTCCTCGAAACACGTTGATAATGTAATTTGTGGTGTACTTGTTGATACTGCTGTATCTTCTAGTACATCAGAACGACTTAACGGCAATTTATCCCAAGTTGTAAGCTGATAAACATAAATATTTGTGCCGTCATAAAGATAAACTAATGGTTTTGCACTAACTGATACTCTTGCCTGTAATGGACTAAAGAAAGTTGAATTGTCTGCAAAATTATGTGCCTCAACTGCTAAATTGTTTTGACCTAAAACTTCATTAGGTTTAGCAGTACCAGCTCCATTTTTCAACACATTTTCGCTTGTACCCTCATAAATCGGCATTGTTTTAATTGAAACTCGAACCCCATTCTGTAATGGCAGTGAGAGATAACCTCTTAATTCTAACTTGCCTTGTGCATGATTGTTATTCAGCCCATTTAAATCATTATTACCATAAATAATAGATTTATCTGGCCTGCCTTGCTTATGAATTTGTCCCGTATTGCTTAAATTTTTAGTCACTCTTAGGCCGGCTAAGTAGCCCCATATTTGAGGCTTGAAAACTTGATAACCAATCCCTAGCGAACTTGCAATAATTACCAACGTAAAAAATAATAATATCCAACGTTTCTGTCTCTTTTTTGAGGGTGAACGTAACTTAATAGCCATATAGATAACTCCAATCAGAAAAATAATTAATTAAATATTTTTAAACTAACTACTCCATTCAATTAAGAAAATAATTCTTCGGCCTTTGCGCTATCAGACTTTTCAAGTGTCTTAAACAGTTCTGTAAATTCAGGAAACATTGAATGAACCGCTAGTTTTCCAACACGTCCATACACATCACGCATAAGTGCCTCCCCCTTGATAAAATTTTCAAACCATTTAACATTTTTTTCGTTTGCTTCAAGCCCTACGAAATCTAAAATTTGTTTTGTTTCTGTGGGCTCATTAAAAGCAAAAACAACACCAAATTGCCCGTGATCATCATCTGAATTAATATCGTCAACAGATTGTGTCGCATAGACTAAGGCATTATTGTATGAACGTCCCACACGCTTAATTGACTTCAAGATTGCCCGACCAACTGAACTAGCTTGAAATATCCAAGCTTCATCAATAATTTCAAATGTATATTCATCAGGATTTTTACTACCAAAGCGGTCTGCAAACTTTCCAAGTGCAAACATTGTAGCCAATGACTTGCGTTGAATATTGGTGTAAGTATTTTCCTCTTGACCCTCACTTGGTAAGTCGAGGCCAGCTACTTCAAGAATATTGACACGGGTATTAAATGAAACGGCGTCTTTTGAGCCGTCCGAAAAACTAAGCTTTAAAATACCAGTTGAAACCGTACTACGTAATGCTCTTGATAACTCTCTAGTTTCATCTTTCAAAGAATTATCCAAGTAATCAAGAACGTTCAGCATACCAACTTTTTTACCCCGCCATTTATCGGTAATAACATCACTAATTGCCCTGGATAAATCTGCTTTAACATATTGGTCAGGCATTCTAAATACTTGCTCAAACATAGCCAAAGCAACATCAAAGGCTGGGTCAGAATCAGCAGTAGCATTTGACCCACGTACACCAGTACCAGCCAAAAAGACAATTGGGTCAAGAACCCCCCAATTATCAGAATTTTCAGCATTAAGCGTTGTAAAGTGATATTGATTAATTAGCTTTATTAAATACGGATACTTTTTCTGGAAATCTGGGTCTGTAGTAGCTCGATTAAACCACCTTCTCACTTCTTGCTTTGGGTCAATATACAGTAACTTAGCATTCATCATTGATAGATAGAGCATTATTAGCTTGACTAAGAACGACTTACCTCGCCCAGTCTGACCTGTAACAGGGATATGTGGACTAGATGTAGCAGAACCAGCAACACCTTGATTAGACACCAAAGGATTGAACATAACTAAATCTCTAGATGACTTGATACTGCGAGCAATAGTCTGTGACTGATTTAAATTAGAAACTCGGCCAATCACATAACCGGTATTATTCCCAAGTTGGTGTGAAATTCCGAATAAATTTTCACCTAAACCTTCATGTGAAGAATACTGTAACCAACGTGTCTCACCTTCAAGCGAATAACTTGGTAACATACGATAGAACAAATCAATTTGCTGTGCAGAAGCTGAACTTAAAGTTACATGTCGCCTTGTCATATGCGCTTTAAGTGCTTTGGCATTTTTCAAAACCTCTTTTATAGTTGAGCCATAGACAACAAAAACGCCTAACCAACTAAAATACTCCCGGTCTCTTTCCATGCCGTTTTGCATGCTTTTCAGAAGTATTTTTTTGATTTTGCGTTTATCAGAGTTATTATTTTGCCGTGCTTGTAACGCATCTCTATCCTCTGAACTAAACTCCTTTTCAAGTCCTGATAATTTTGACTTTAAGGACCGACCAAAACCAGACTTTTTTTCAGCCTTAACTTTGATTTTTAGTTCCATTGGGAAGCGCATTTGTTGAGCTACCTCAAAAAAATGTGAATTAGTTAAATCAGTAGGTGTTTCAGAAATTGGCATAATTTTGGCATAGCTTCGGCCAAGCTCCGTGTTTAACTCAATCACACCACGATTAGCACCGCTTAAAGTTGCGTCACTTAAATTGGGTAAGAACCGTTCCTCACTCTCACCAAGTACATTGTGAAGTTGTCCGCGAATATAATCGTGCCGAATATAGTAAGCTAATTCATCTTCACTTAATGCGATAGCATTTATTGAGGATAACGTGCTTTCTAAATCCCTTGCAACGTCAGAAAAACTGTTGAAATATTTCTTATCAATATCAACTTCATAACCAAATAATGGCATTAATTGGCGCTCTAATTCTTGAAACGTTTGGGTGACATTTTCACGCAGTGTATTATCAACCTTATACGATTTCAACTTAACACCTAAAACATAATAACTTTGAGTAACAATCCCTAAGTCTCGATTTAACATTGCAACTTGCTTACGGGCATAATATTCGGCCGTTTCTTTAACATCAGGTGCAAAATCGTTAGAGAGTGAAGTTTCACCGAAAAATCTTTCCTCTAGGTCTAACTCTTTTGGTATCATTGATAATTCAAATTCTCCGAACCTAGCTATCTCTTTAAAAAGAAACGATAATGTTATTTTTCTTGCCTCTTTTTTCTTTAAATCATGATTAGCAATACTTTCACTTGGGACACGAAAATATGCCCATACATCACCCGTTTTACTAAGTGCTAAATTACCTGCAAATAGCTTCATCGGATTTACTAACACTGTTTTCATTATTAAACATCCTTATCTCATATTTTCGGTGAATTACCGAATATAAAAAATAGCCTGGCAGGGCATGACCCCCAGAGAAGCCAAAAACTTCTAACCAAGCTATAGGTATTATCAGCGAATGGCCATTCTGCCAGCTCCCCAATACCTGTAATTGTTATAATCACTTAACTGTTCCCCACTAATAGGCAATAAATTTTCAACAGTTAAATTCTTCCCCAGATTTTTAATTACTTTGTCAGGTAATTGATAACCGACTAAAGCCAAATTCTCCAGGTAAACATCTTTTTGCACCGTAACCCACGTTAAAAATTCGTTTTTTCTTATTGGGTAACGAAACCTTCGCGTTTTACCTTTAAAACGAATGTCGACATAATCAGCCCTCATAACTAGCTCCTTTCCAAAGTAAATCCTGCAAAATAATCAGCACCAAGTGAAATGAATTTATCCTTGCTTTTCATGTAATCTAAAATATCCCACCAAGAACAACGTTCAAAAATAAAAGTCATTTTTAAACCCGGAACATTTTTTAAATTAAATACCCGACTAATTGCAAGCTCCAAGTCATTCTGAAAAAGTGCGCGCACCGCATTTATCTCGCTATCACTATAAACAACATCAAATTCCGTATTGTTAATGTAGTGATAGATTTTAACAAATGTCGGAATGATTGTTGGAAGATCAGATACCGAGCAAATATGATTTGCAACCGGAAAACCTAGTATTTCTGCTAAACGTCCACCTTTTTTAGCGACTTTTTCAAACTCATCTATGCTCCAAGGATAGGGATAAAAAGTTTTTTGCCCGTCTTGTCCGTAAACAAGTATTTGAATTTTACTCACTTGTTAAGCTCCTTCATGTCTGCATAATAATTTAACCCTAAATCTTTTAATCGATTAATGGCGATTAAACGTTCAACAATTTTTGCCCACGTTATGCTTATAGGTAAGTTACTGGGCTCAAAAACACTCAAAGCAGCTTTACGAATATCGTACTTAAACAACATACGTACTGCTTCTAACCTACTTGGTGCATAAACTAAAGAAATTCCTGCATTCTTAAGACGAATAATATTATCAATAATCGGTAAACGTTCACGTAAATCAGTCACATGCACAATTAGCTTTACATCACTAGTTAGTCCAACAATATAAGCTTGCCCCACACTCTTTTTTGCAAATCTATAAATTTCTTCATTCAGCCATGGATATTTAAAAGTGTGATTAATGCCAGTTCTATCACGCATTTTGATAAAGATTTCTTGCATAGTGTGAGCCTCCTAATAAATTTGAATTTCTGAACCTATATCTGTAAAATACACTTCTTCATCATTATTTAAGTGACGATTTTTTACACGATAAATCCATAAATATTTTAGATATTGCCATGCCCATTGGTGAACTTTTAAACCGTCAGGAATTACTGTGTCATATAGCTTATAAACGAGCCAAGGAATACCCAAAATAACAGCTAAGCTATACTGTGGTACATACCTAATAGCAAGATAGATAAGTGGTATATCAAAGATAAATGCCAGCAAAACTACAATAAATGTTTCAAAGGAGAAAGAATAGGCGATACCTCCACCACCAAGCAATCCCTTTAACATTGCCCCACGAATTGTGTAACTATGCCGATATAACGCACGGTAATTGTAAGTATCTTTCATAATTACTTACCCCTTTACCATATTTGCGATATTACTTATCCAGCCAAACACAGTTGCCGTATCATGAACTAAGTAGTACGCTAATCCACCTGCTATAGCAATGATTAAAAGGCCTTTAAAATCACGACCCGCAAAACGTGACACAACTAATACGGCAACTATTGCCGTTAGCACACCAGCAACTTGACTAGTAATGAATTGTGTTAAACCCGAAAAATCCATGTTTTCTCCTTTTCTAAAGATTAATGTGTATATGAAAGGACAAAATATGTGCCCTCTTGCTTCTGCAATTTCAAATCAAACTGTTCAGTGTGTGTAATGTTAGTATCTTTCTGTACTAACGAAACTGTCCCTGAAACTTCTGGTTTAGATTTAGAACCGGAAATGTGCAAATCACTAACTGTCTTAACCGTGTAATCACCATTAAGGCCTACTGGATTAGACATAATAAAGCTCATTTCATCAGCCGAAGATGAAACATACTTATCAAAAAACTTGTTGGTAAAGTTAGTAACATCACCAGTAACTGCTGTATCAGCAATCGCTAAAGTATTTTCATTTCGTTTTTCTGCTGTAGAAACTTTGCCAGTAAAGCTTGGCTGTTCAGTAACAAATGGATTTGCGACAACTGTAAAAACATTGTCTTTCACTGCATAAGGGACATTTAAATAGATTGTCTTAGAAGCCCAATTGTTTCCGCCGTCCATATTAACTTTATAATCTACTTTTGACTGTGCTATTTTCACGCCATTTTTCACGTAGATTGAAACAATTGAAGTACTAGTCAGACTTTGAGCCTTTAAATTATTCGTGCCGATTAATTTTTGAGTATCAATGCCATTTGCTAGATATGGCTTTAAATCTGATTGCCATTTGTTCATGTCCTCTGTTTTACCAGTCATATTTATATATGAAGTAATAAAATTAGACATATACCCACTCAATGCAGGCGTATACCCCACTGAACCCGTTTGAGCCTTATCCATTTGAGATTTAATCGTACTTAATTCATGTCTTAATGATTTATTCTCTTGTGTGGCCTTGGCAGTTCTCATAAATGCAAAAGGCCCGCTAACAATTAAAAATCCTAGGATTGAAAACATTAGAACACGGCTAAACCGTCTACTAAATCCGTGTTTCAATACTTTAGGTTTTAATTTTTTAGGCTTGACCTTCACTATTTTCTTTAGATTGAGCTTTACAATGGTACTCAACCTCCTTTTCAAGATATTTGAAAACCCGCCATATTTGAATTTATGGCAATAAAAAAACACCTTGCTATTAACTAAGGTGTTGCTAACAATAATTTAAATATTTACTTCGAAGAACTTAAGAAGCGCTTGGCGGAACCAATCATTGAGTCACCTGCTTGCGATACATTTTTAGCATTCTTAACAATACCCGAAGCTTGTGAAATGAAACGAGCGTTATTTCGCAATTGTTTCAAGTCATCAGCGAAAAGCTTTTCAAGTTGAGGGTCCTCTTCGATTAGATTTTTAATCTCATTAACCCCAGCATATAATAAATCCTTATCCAATTTTTGCATTGAAGCCGTAACCTCGTTTGCATGGTCGATTGTTGCAGTGATCGCCTTAATTACTTGTGCTTGACTTGTTGCCATGATTAAATATCTCCATTAATTCTATTAGTTTTAGTTGTATATCTTGAATACCACCCTCATGTTTTCAATCCCACTCAAAATATACGAACAAAAACTTTTACTAAATTATTTAACAAAGTAAACAGGCTGGGGTTTATCGGTGCTTTTATCCAAATTAAAATCCTTCAATTTTTTAAATTCGCCTTTTCTCCCGTCTGCGCTTGCCTGTAGATAAACTAACTGATTTCCATAAATGTCATAAATTTGCTGATAGCCATGTTTAACTTCAATGAAATTATCAAAGTGCGTATAAACTGGAATTAATACAACTGAATTACTTTGATTTTCGATAGTATTAACACTAATAAGCATTTGATAATTAAAATTTGACGAAGTAGCGTCACCATAAAAGCCTATCCCATGAATAACAGAGGCTTGCTCCTCCTTCAATTTTTGAGCAAAATTGATTGCAACACCCTCATAAAAAGTATTACCACTGAAAGATACCTTGTTAAATTCAGCAACATCAACGCTTGAAACAGTATACTCTCCATCAGCAAATACGTGCTTTTGCGTTTCTTGCTTTAGATAATAATCAAAACTATCAACAATATTAAGCAGGTCTTTTACTGAACGAACATTCATAGATAGAAGCTCGCCAAACCTTTGGATTTCTTCTGGAACAATAATACCTTGTTGCTTAATTCCTTTAAACATAAATCCTCCTAAAATAATCAATGCCAAGTCTCAAAATCGTCAGCAATTTCTTGTTCTCGACGGATTTGTTCATTGACAATATCAATAATCTTTTCGTGCTTTGGTGAAAGGCTGGCCTCTTTCAGAATTTCAACGATTTCACCAAGACCTTCAAGTTCACTAATCATCTTCAAACTAGGGGCAACCGACCGTCTTATCCATGCTTTAGTACGTTCAAGACTAATTTCTTCGGCATGAGTTTCAAATTCGATTTCTTTAGATTTCAAAACGAAATAATGCCAAGGCTCCCAAACTTTCCACTCTTCCTCTGGAATATCAGGGTCAACGCTATCATAGAAAGTCAGATAACGATTAAAAAAGCCGTAAACACTCTCTACGACTTTCCCTTCTCTTATCCAGTCATTAACCAAAGTTGTAGCCTTTCTTGTATCTGCAACCTGTAGTTCATAACGATTTTTAATACCATACTCAAACATTGAAGTTCCTAGTTTAGTAGCAATTTCTTTGTCTTTTTCGTAAAATCTAAAAAACACATTGCCACGCTTACCAAACTCTAACGTCCAACCACTGTACTTGTTACCATGTATGATTTCATCAGACCTAAAACGCGAAGTGTACTCACCGTTATGTGCTTTCTCGATTAAATGTTCAATATCAAACCATTTTACATAATCATTTATCGCCATATCAATACGAGTAACAATTCCGTCAAAGTTAAAAACAGCATTATAAAGCAATGTACGCCAGTCCGTATTTTTCTGTTCCATTATAAACTCTAATGAACGACAGCCTCGCCCGGACACTTGCAATAAAGCACCGTGATCTTCAGGAGTATCACCACGTGAGAACACACGAATGTAGTTAAATCCAGAATAATTTAACGAAGAGCGGTAAAGCATTCCAGAGTTACCACCACCAACTGTAAAATCTTTCATATCAAGGCCGAGTATATTTTCAATCACATCTTTCGGTGAACGGTGTTCAAAGCTAATGCGTAAGTAATCTACAGCAATACCAAGCAATCCATTGTAATTTACGAAAGCCATTTGCACTCTTTCAGCTACCTGTTCAGGTATATCACGCTTACCATTTTCATAATTGCGATAAGCAGATTGGCTAATATCTAAATAAGCTGCCATTTGTCTAAGGGACCACTTATTTTGTGCTCGATACTCACTCAACTGTTCAGGAGTAATCATCTTAAATCACCCCTCCGTCTGAAATGGTCGAAACACCAACGAAGGCTAACTTTTGTAACCTTTGTTTGTACTGTTCCCACTTCATAATCACTTTATTTTGTTGCTTAAACCCCAAGTCATTATCAACTTTGAAATTGATAATTGAATAATTATTATCTACCTGTTGAATACTCTCAATTTCCATAGGGTCTAACATGTTAGGGATATTTGGTGGTAATGTATAAGGATTTGCGATACCTATAACCTCGCCACCGTCAGGAGCAATTAAAGTAAAGATAAAGTCACCGTTTTCTTGAACTGATATAAGGTGTTCAATTCCACAATATCTGTAGCAAATACCTTCATTCATAAAACCACCTTCTGCATACTGTTTATCAAGTGTGCACAAAATTTAAATCGTGCACACTTGCTCAAATCTTTGCTATAAGCGCTGTATCAACGTTTACGGCGTGTTTTTGCTTATATTTAAGCCCCCCTATTAGGTAAACGGGGGCTACGGTAATTGAACCAAGTTAGACTAAGCCCACTACCGCAAGAAAGGCACTATCTCCGCAACTCTCACACTAAGGGGCTGTAAGAGACATTCCACGAACGGGTGCTTCCGCCGGCATAGCCGGCTCGCACCCTCGGCACAGCATAGCTGTACCAGTCGCTACATAATCCCAACAGCCCCTAAGTGTTCAATCACTGCGATAGCACCTTTTGGGCTAAGACTAACTAAGATTTAATTACCTTGTTGTTTAGCTTCCAGCTTCTAATAAATAGACCATAACAATTCCAAATAAGAAATACATTTCCGTTAAGAAATAAAGTATTGAAGCGTCAGACCTACTCAGTTCACCGTCTACTTTCGCATTATGGTATGCAACAAACCAAATAACGAACGGAACAATTATAGCGTACAAGATAATAAAAATTATTTTGAACATAATCACACCTTCATAACAAAAGAACCTAGAAATACAATTACCGTTTGTAAATATCCAAGTAATGCATCAAGTTTACTCATCTTACCTGTAATATTTACTGCCTCATATGCAAAAAACCACACAACGGCGGGAGCAATAAGAATGTACATCAAAACAAAAAGTTTATGCATAATCAACTCTCCTCATCCTATTTAGACTTTGCTAATTCTCGTTTTTCCAGCATTTCGCCTAATTCATTGAAATACGCTTTTGCCTTAAAGCCTTTGGGAATTTCAGGTGCAAAGAAATCCCGAGGTTTACCCGGCGACATTAACGCATAACCCCAACCTTTCAAATTCTTATCAAGACTTGCACAATTATCAGGGTTTTCATCAGGAAACATCATGTTTAAACCAGATGCTTTCATTTTTCCTAATGCTACACGCATTTGAAACTGGTCACGAGCTGCCGAGCCGATAGCGTCAGCATCCGGACGTTGCATAGCTGTAATTACAAAGAAACCAAGTTGTCGCCCAAGCATTGTGATACTAGCGAGTATCTTTTGCACGTTGTCTTGACCCCTATAATCGAGCATATTAATAAATGCAACAAATTCATCAAACACAAAGAAATGAGCCTTTAAACCGTATTCACGATAATTTCCCATGCCGTCCTTGTCTTTTAAAATCTGTTGATATTCATCTGCTCTGTCTAACATTTCCTGATTAAACTTTTCAAATTCCGATAAAATTCTATCATTGGTATAGAATACACGCCCCTTTAATGGCTTTGTTCTTGATAAACTTGCTAAATCCGTCCTTTTAGGGTCAGCAATCTTTAAATCTACGCCAGCTTTAAGTAATGAACTAATTACAGAAAATAAAAAAAATGATTTTCCTGCCCCAGTATCACCAGAAAGTAACATGTGCGGGTGTTTTTCAAAATCCCACACCATACCTTGCATAATCTCAATCTTATGAGAACTAACCTTAGCATTATCAAGACTTACTCTAAAATTCAATGGAAATAGCAAGTGTTCATAAACAATAAAACCGTCAATAGTATTTGTATCTGAAACTGTTGCACGTGTAGCAATCACTAATTCACTATCAAATGAACCGTCAATAAAACGCTTCTGAAATTTATTACCGTCCAATGGTAAATAAACACTAAAAGAATTAAGGCTGTTAAACTTCATGTACATTCTAGGAAAATATTTGAATTTCTCTATATCTTTCTTCCCATTTTTTTTAGAAATACGCTCATAAATGCCCTGGCTAAAAATAACATTTGCCAACAGACTAAGCTTGTAAACTTTGCCCCAAAATTTAGATTGATAACGATATTTGCGATAAAAATAATAAAGCCCTAACCATAATAAAAAGCCGACTACAATAAACGTGCCGACTAACCATAAATTAATATCGAAAAAACCGTTAAATAGGTAGAAAACTCCACTCTTTAACAAATACAGAAACAAAGCTAAAATCACAGGGGACGTAAATAACCAAATAAAATAAATCGGAAGCTTTTTATACCATGGCCTAATTCTATGACCTCGTTTGAATATCAAAACTTAACCCCCTAATTATTACTTTTGTTCACCCTTGTTACTATCATTCTTTGGTGCTTGCTTAGAAGCTGGAGCTGATTGTGAGCCAGTTGTTACAGGTGTCATAGCATCAGCAGAGAAAATATGCGCGTAGTTACCAGTCTCTGGCATATAAAAACGAACTTTAAAATTAATAAAGTCAACATTTTGCCCCATTGAGAAGTCACTTTCTACTGCTTGGCGCATATTGATAGGCAAATCAACCGTCATATAATCGCCCTTTTCTTCATCAAAAATTGTCACTTTGATTACGTCTTCTACAAGACTTGCAGTATCATCACCATTTCGAAGAGCTGATTGCCTTTGGCTTGAACGAGCTTGTGAGTAACCTGTAGTTACACCAGCAAACTTTAATGTTTTACCAATATAACTTGCAACTGGTACATCATAAAGTTGGCCAGCAAAATTTAGCTTCAAATTTCCTTTAGCTTCTTCTGCCCACATAGATTTTTCGTCACTTGCTTCATTAACAAGCTTCCCAGTCAAAACACCTGAATTATTGCGACCTGAACCAATTTCCGAAGCAACAATTGAGGGATTAACTAGCTTAACTGGTTCTTGGAACGTAAAATCATCAGACTTGAATGTAGAATCAGGCAAAACCTTTAGCAAATGGTTACCAGAAACATTTTCAGCAGAAAGATTAATAAAACCACCGTTAAATCCAGCATATAATAGCTTACCTGTAGTCTCAGCTGTAAAAATTGGTAGTGATGAAAGTTGTAAAGTCATAATAATATATCTCCTATTTTTAATTAATTTCACAAAAAAACGCTCCCAATTATTTAATTGGAAGTGTTCATTTTAAATAATTGAACAACAACATTGTTCTATAACCTCATATACTTAATAATCGTTTTTATCAAAGTATAATTAATAATCGCCTGCTCATTATATATAATATATAAGTCATCGCAATATGCGTTAAAGGAATTATATTCCCGCAGTTGTTAGTCAACCAACCAGTTATTTCAATAACGTAGCCACCTATATTTCAACGTGGTCTGCACTTTGATAACGGAGACAAGACATTTCTCTCTTTTTTACACTCCGTAATAAGGTAAGTTAAATTTTTCCTTTTTATAAATTCATGCTATCATTTACTTGCGACAGTATTTGTATAGCTAAATGTACCTTATTAAGTATATAAAGTTATCAATGAACGAGAAACCGACTAATTTTTATTAGTTGGTCTTTTTTTGCTGTACTATGTGAATAGTATTACAAAAAATAAAAGCATAGAGTAGCCGTTTGTGCTATCTGTAACAATGTTGTTACAAGTAACTACTGGCTATCTATGCTTTTAAGTTTACGTTATGGGTTTCAACCCCATAAGGCTATCTGTAAAGAACTGTTAATTAATGTGAAATATCTTTGTAAACAAAAGTCCTTTTATTACACAAGCGTTTCACAAGGATAACGATTAATACAATTCTAGTGTTACTTAGTATAACAGAGTTTCATTTTTAACACCATTATTTAAGGCTTTTTAGGTTAGCTTTTTCACGACTTTTGTGACATTATTACACATTTAATTACTCTTAAGCCAAACTTATAACCAAAATCATACATATAAAAAAAAGCCGGTTTTATAGCTTTTAATGCTACTTAACCGGCTTTTTTATTCTGTTTTATTTTCTTGTTGTTTTGCTAACTGTTGAGCCATTTGGTTTTGTTTACGTTTATCATAAGCACGTTTATAACGAGTTAATCTACGATACTCAATCTCAAACAATTCTACTGGGCTACGTCCATTTAAAGCCTTTAACATGGGCTTCATGTTAATTTTATAAGCAATATCTTCAAGTTTACGTTGGGTAACCGCGTAAAATGTTTGTCCTTTAGGCAGATACTTACGTAACTCACGATTTTTACGCTCATTAGTCCCCCGCTCTTGTGGTGAAGAAGGGGTAGAGTAATACATTTTAACGCCTAAATCTTTTTGTACGTGTTCTAAAAATGACCATGAAGTAAACTCGATACCATTATCAGACGTAATACTACGTACTAGTTCCCCATAATCTTTCCAAAACTTATCTAAACCCGCTATCACATCATCTGCTCGTTTACTTTCAATTTTATACAATGCAAAGAAACGGGTTTTACGCTCAACAAGCGTCATGATTGCGCTGGGATCAACAACAGCACCATCTGAACTTTTAGCAGGTAATACTAAATCAATTTCCCAATGTCCAAACTGTTTACGCTGATTAATTGTTTCAGGTCTGTCATAGATTGAATGTCTAACTAATTCACCAGTTTCTTTTAAGTGTTCCCTTAACCTTCTAAGCTCTATTTCTTTGCGTCGTAATGACTTGTTACGTTCGCGGTCAACTTTATTATTTTCCTTATACCTATCAATTTTAATCTTAATTTGGCCTCTGTGAGCCCATTGTCTAATTGTTGAAGCTGAGATATTAACACATCTTCTATATCAGCAGACACTTGCTCTGGCGTCCATTTTTCGTCATTTATCCAGTGTTCAATCAGTTTCTTTAATTCTGGTGTGAGCTTTGAACCTTGCCCAAATCTAAAAGCCTTTTGAACGGAATTATATTGACCCCGGGCTGCTGAATATTTAATACGGGCATGAATAGGCATGTTTAACAACTCTCGTCTGCTTAAATGGCTATAATCAACTGTATTTCCGGACTGTAATTCTCGAGCGATTATAGACTGTGACCTATGAAGTTGCCTACCAATTTCACTCTGTGATAATCGTTCTACATTCCATAGATACTCAATCATAGTTCTTTCACTCTCATTTAATTTTGGTCGTCGTTGTCTAGGTGAAGGCACCTTTTCATCTTCCATATTCATTAAACCCCTGCTATAATATTTTTATAACCTTTCTACATTTTTATTTTTAGCGGTGTTTAACACTTAAAAAGTACTAATATAACTTGTCCTCTTCTGTTCTAGTTATGTTAGTGCTTTTTTATTTTTCTCTTAGTTCTTAGTTGTAGTAAACATACATAAATATATCACAATTAACAATAAGCATAATGCTTGTTTTCAATTAATTGATTAAAACGGCTTAAATTCTCATCTTTAACAATTTTCTGATTTTTGTTACAATAATATTGTTATTTAAGTTACTCCTAAAATAACACCCAAAGTAAGCACTGATAACCTGTATTATGCAATGTTAGGTATTATCAGTGTTTTTTTTGTAAATTTAATCTATTATAGTAAAAGTTTCTACTTACACACTTTTAAAATTCATGCTAAACTATTGTTTGTATACCACTATACAAAAAGAGCATTAGCTACCTACCTACTCCAATTACTCAGGTTTCTAATGCTCTTTTTTTTTGCTTTTTTACAAATCAATAAATAACCGGTATTTTAGTACTGTCAATTGACATATTTTCGGTATTGACTGCTTGTATCAGCTTTTTCTTGTCATCTGACAAGTCAATTTCTCTGATTGTATCAAGCAAGTTCTGCCAACGCCCCGTTTCCTGAATAATCTTTAATGAAGGTGCTACGTACTTACTTATCCAGCTCTCAATGCTTTCAATACTTTGTTCTTTAGCTTCGGTCGTAAATTTCATTTTTTCACCGAGTGAGACAAGCAAAGCCCATGCCGCAATTGGTTTTAAGCTTTCTACATAAGTTCGCCTGTCACGTGCCTTTTTAAGTAGTTCGTCATTGATTGGCTCATCTACAAAATGCAAATAGGTATAAAGAATATCAAACGTAATGCCTACTAAATTATCATTGTTCAGCCATTCTTGAATTACATCAGTTGCCTTATCACCATGTAACTCTAATTCTACACGGGTCACAATATTAGTATCTTTGCCTTTTTGCTCTTGTTCCTTGGCTTTGTCATACATACGAATAACAAAGGGTGAAGTTCCAAAGTCTAACGTCCAACCAAACTCCTCACTACCATGTACAGCGTAGTGCCGGGTTTTAGTCCAAAAACGGCCTTCTCTGACAGCGTCTACAAGTTCGTTCATTTTGAGCAAACCGCTCGTATCATTTACTGCCACATCTAACCGGGTTGCATGACCTCGATATTGATACATACGGTTAAAGAACTTTTGCCAAGTTAAGCCTTGCTCCAGTAAAGCTTTTTCAAATAGACGTGTACCGACACCAGTTAAAAATAAGGTTGCCCCTTTTTTACTAACATCAGCATTATCACCACTATCAGACACGTGTTCGGGTGCAAAATCCTGTACATAAATACTTTTTTCACCAGCATACGCATACTCACGAGTATAAAAGTTTTGGGACGTTGTCCGTTCAATAAACAAATCTGATTTAATGCGCAGCACATTATTAATGATTTCCGCTCCAGTTAATTCTGGAAAATTAAAACTGACCCAATCTAATTGAATGGTGACTTTATCCGTTAAGCTTGGTATTACTGTAATCAATCTATCGACCATATCTTGCGATACTTCTTTATTATTCGCTTCAATCTGCTGCACTCGTTGCCGAGTTAAGCCGATTATTTCACCAATTTCTACTTGAGTCAGATCTAACTTGCTTCTTAGTAGTTTCAGTAAACGGCCGTTAAACTTTGCATGTGCGATAAAATTATCCATGTCTTGACTCCTCTGTAATATTTGATAGTTACCTACATTTTTTAGCTGATATAGCTGTTCAAATTGTTCAACGTAATTGTTAAAGTCCCAGTTCCAGCCGTCACTAAAGTCCGCTTGATACCCTTTAAGCTCACTGCCTTTGATTTCATCAATAAATAACAATGTCCCAATCGGTGGCAAAGAACTAACTTCTGACATACGTACTTTAATATCAAGCTTTTTAACAAATTCATTGTACTTAAACAGCGCAATCGAAATAGTTGGCTCTAGCGAAAACATTAAGCTATGCTGGTTTGTGCCAATAAAAAAAGCCTGATAAGGCTTAAACTCGTTATTTATTATCATTATTCAATCCTATATATCAATATATTTAAGCATTTGCAATTAAATTCACCCTTTTTACTCCAATGAAGATAACAATAAACACACAAACCCTACAAGCACTATCAGAAAGAAGCCAAAAAATGCCACTATTTTCATAAAATCAATCAAATCAACATCTTTACTAAATAAGAAAATAACCAAGTTAAGTAACAAAAGCACTGTCATTATACTCAACAACATGTTCTAATCTCCTAATCTTTGAAAATATTTATTAATCATTTCTATCTGAACGTTTATTCGTATTAGATTCGGATTCTCAACTAGCACGTGGTGATTATCTTTTAAATAGGCAACGTATTCGGCCAGCTCATCATCAAAATACTCATAGCTTGGCTGTGTTAAATTATGCAGCCTATCTGACAAGGGGCCGATAACACTATTAAAAATACCAGTTGAACTAAACCATTCGTTTCTAATTAAAAACACAAAATCAGCATGCAATTTATTAATAATGTCCTGTCTTTGCTGTAAAGTAGCTTCAAATTCATTCATTATTTCTCTCCAAATAGCAAATTTACTTTCTATTCAAGTTATCAACTAATAGCAAATATCCGCGTAAAAGCCGTAACCTAGCGACTTTAGACGTTGATGATCTAACATCAAATCTAAAATAGTTTGCCAATTTGGCTTACTAATCACTGACACTAAATTATCTTTTATATCCCGATTAGTAACTAAAGAGTACAAAGCTTCGCTTAAATCACTGTCAAATATCAACTTAACAGCTTCTAAAGTACTAGGCGCATAAACTACTTTGTAAACTCTTAGGTACTTAATAATATTTATAAAAATGCTAAGGCTACCTTCTAAATCACAAGGTGCTATTTCAACCGTAAGATTATTTGCTACTAAACCAACCATTTCAGCTTTACGCACACCAGCCTTACTCATTGCACCAATAGCTTCATAGTCCCACGGATAAAGAAATTTGTGAGTCTCAAATTGTTTATCTGTTAATTTTAAAAACATATTGTTCACCTTATGCCCTTACTGTGTCTGCATAAAAATTGCCGCCCAATGACTTCAACCGTTGATTTATCAACATCAATTCTAAAATATTGTGCCAATTTACTACTTGCTTCTCAGAATTTGAATTACGTTCGTTATTTTCTGTAGAAACTAATTCAGTCAATGCCGTTTGTAAGTTATTGCCAAATAGCAACTTCACAGCACCAATTGATGTAGTTGAATAAACCACTTTGTTGCCAGATTGCTTGATTTTGATAACCGCAGACAAAAACGTCAAATTTGTCAACAATTCAGTTACATGTAAATCAAGCGGGCCATTTTCTAGTAAGCCAATCACTAAAGCACGGCCAACACCTCGGCTTGCAGCTTGATAAACTTCATCACTGTCCCATGGATAAGCATAGGTATGAGAAATACCATGCGTATCAATTATTTTCAACTCAATCTTTTCCAAAATGAAACTCCTTTCTTTAAAAAAACTTGCTTTTAGCTCTTAAAAAGCAAGCGTTCATAAAATCGCTGTAAATGCCGACCTGATACCCGTTCAGGTTATGGCGCTCGTAGCGCTTTTTGCAATCTAACCCCCCTGTTAGTGCAGGGGGGTTAAGGTCATTTTTACGCAATAGCAGGTGCAAGGTGGCAGGCGCTGGCGCCCGCTTTGCGGTACGCTAATCAGCACCCAAGCCACCGTGGCTAAAGTCGCTTTGCGACACGCCACTGGTGGTGCCACTGGCTCTCCCTTTGGTCGAACCACATCTACTATTGCTATATAGACAAAAACACCCCATACCTGTAACAGAGCAAAAATCTCGTACAAGCTTAATTACCCTGTAACAAGATAAACTACCGCCTTTCACTGCGTTCCAGTTGGTTGCCAACAAATTAAGGAGAACTTTACCAAAAACACGGTAAAGCTCTCCTTAATTTGTCGGGAGTAGAAAACCACCAATAAAATAACAAGAATGCCCGGCTAGGCATAAGTACCAAACAATAATTTAGCTAATAAAAAAAGCCCCTAAGTTGTTTACTTCAACGTAGAAACTTCTTGCATAAGATTTTGAATTTCACCGGCACGATTCTTCACATGCGTATGCAAAGAGTTCATAGTACCAATCATAAACTTCATGTTCTTTTGAATATCTGCCATATATGACAACATCATAGGACTAAGCCCGCTTTCTGTTCCCATTTGTGTAACTTTCTTTAACTCGTCATTCAGTGCAATACCTGCAACCTTTTGCATTTCTGCCAATGCTGAATCACTCAATGATAAAATTTGCTTTGCGTCAATCATAATAAAATACCTCTTTCAATTTTTGAATACGGGTACTTATGCCTAGCCGGGCATTTTTGTTTAAGTCATTTAATTAATACCACTAACGTAATTACCGCCGCCAATATTGATATAATCACGATGATTTATCAAATCTCTAGCAAACCCTTCATAATCAAAATATTGAAGTAGCTGCTCGGTTAATAGTGCTGAAATACCACCCATTTTTTCAATAGCTTGATAACCCAAATCTTCATCATCTTCGGCTTTGATAATTACTAAACTATGAAGATAATCAACATTTAAATTAAGCGGGTCAATGATACCGGCATGAACTAGTGCACTAAACGTTTTCAAAGTCATATCCACATCTTTAAATAAATCAACAAGTGCATTCAATTTCTCAATTGGCTCATATTCATCAATCTTAAAGGGTGCTTCATAGTTACTAATTTTCAAGTCAACTTCATAATTTTCTTGTGTTAATACACCACGACTAAGTAAAGTTTGCCTAATTTTGGCTACATCAATAGGTAATTTAAACCAATAACCCTTACTAGAATTTTTAACAGTTGTAACAAAAACATACACATTCAGTTCCATTGTTAATCTCCTTTAACTAAACGTTCGTTCATTAATAAAAAATAGTTACTATTTAACTAGCTTCACGACTATCAGCCATATATTCAATCCAATCATGTAAATTAAAGCCCTTAGGTATTTCAGGCGCAAAGAATGAACGAACTTGACTACTACCAGACTGCACAAACCCCCAGCCCTTCAAATCCTGAGAAAGTGGGCGTAAAGTTTTATCACTATCGGGAAACAGCATTTTAGATACCTCCGGTGTAGGCATACCCATAACCATTTTAAAATTAAGCTGATTACGAATAGCCATAGGCAAACTATCAGCTGACGGCCGCTGCATACCAACAATGATATAAAAGCCAAGCTCACGCC
Source organism: Weissella oryzae SG25 (assembly GCF_000691805.2). Taxonomy (GTDB): domain Bacteria; phylum Bacillota; class Bacilli; order Lactobacillales; family Lactobacillaceae; genus Weissella; species Weissella oryzae. Next base: position 38,451 of record NZ_DF820488.1, read on the forward strand.
CTAGCATAGCTATTTCTTTCATATCTGACATTGCAACATCGTATGATTTTCGAGTTTCAGAACCAAACGCTGCCTTGTCATTCATTTCAACCCATGCACCAAATTCATCAAAAAACAAAAAATGCGGTGTGAAATTGAAGTCCATATACGCACCAATTTGACCCTTAGCTTTAATCTTTTCCATTTTTTCAGCACGTAACATCATTTCTTCATGAAATACATGTACTTGTTCATTAATTTCCAAATTTGTACTAAAGACTTTGCCTTCTAAAGCTTTTGTATACTTTAAGCTTGCTAAGTCTGAACGTTTAGGGTCAAAAACTGTTATAAATTTTGTAACCTGTAAAAGCTGGCCTAAAATTGAAAACAATGTGTAAGATTTACCAGTTCCAACATTTCCAGCGATTAACATGTTATAAAACTTGTCATATTTCCAATCAATACCTTTCATCACATTCAAAGTACCTTCAACTGGTTTTAAATCAGCAAGTCTAAGGCGGAATTTAATAGGGTCAAAAGCAAAAACAGTAATCATTTCACCCTTTTTAAATTCTGTCGTTTGTTTATCAGCTAACAAGACAGTTTCCACCCATTTATTAAAATCACCATTAGCAAAATTATCCATATACTTCTCACCGTCAATAGGTTCTTTAATATATAACTGACCTGTTGAATAGTTAAACTTAATGCTAACTGTTGGAAAATACTTAACGTATTCGCCTGTATCATCGGAAGCCGTTTCAAACATGCCCTTTGATACAAGTAACTTAGCAAGTAACTGTTTTGTTTCGATTAACAAAAAGATTCTTGATAGCCAATTATCATGCTTAGCACCATAAGACTTATACAAATATTGTAAATACAAACCAGCAACAACAATCAACAATAAGCAAATACCACCTAAAATAACTCATTGCATCCTGAACACCTGTTTTAATAAAATGTATTTTAAGCATCAAAGGCGGAATAAATAAAATTATCGAAATAAAAAGCAAAGCCCTATTATATAAAGTCTTTGCTAGTTGTTGATCGGAATATTTAATTGTCTTATACATAGTGTTACCTCAAAACATATCCGGCAGAAACCACACAAAAATCATCATCTAATTTCAGCAAATAATCGCCTGCCGTTAATTGAATATATAATTCTTTTCTAAATGGAACATATACAATGATTTTCCTAAAAAGACCAGCTCTCAGATAATTACGTTTTAAATCTGGTATTTCATCTACAATCTTTCTACATCTAGTTAAATTTCGAATAGAAAGCTTTAAATGCAAAGCACTTAAAATAGCTAAAGTATTTGAACCAAAAGCAGGGTCACATTTAATATTTGTTTTAAGCCACAATACAATAACCAAATAGCAAAAAAGAAAGCCCAAAATAAACATATCCCACAAACTTAAATTTATACTACCCATATTTGGCCTCCAACTTTGCGCTCGCATTCTTTTCAACCGTCTTAAATGCTGTCGTCCATTCGTCAAATAATGAATGAATTACTACTTTACCAACACGCCCATAAATATCTCGATATAAACATTGTCCCTTTTTAAAATTGTCTAACATCGCTATATTTGTTTCTGTAGCTGGCAAGCCAAACTCATTTAAAATACTTGTACGGTCGTGAGAGTCATCAAAAGCAAAAATTTGCCCATACTGCCCATTATTTCCTTCACCACCTACATCAGTAATATTCTGAGTCGCAGAGATTAACATGTTATTTTCTGAACGTCCCAAACGTAAAATGCTATCCAAAACTTTCTTTCCAGCTGGTGAAGTATTAAATATCCATGCTTCGTCCATGATTTCCATAGTAAACTTGTTCGTGTCAGCTCGACCAAACTTTTCTAAGTATTTTCCTAAAGCAATCATAATTGACATAGAATAACGCTGTGTATCAGTGTAATTTTTAGCAAGGTCATTAACTTTAGGTAAATCAAGCCCAGCAACCTCTAAAATTGTACGTTTGTCAGTAATTTCTAGACCTCGATTAGAACCATCACTAAATGCCAATCGCAGCATAGAAGTTGGTATTGTTGTTTGATAATATTTAGCTAATTGACCGGCTTCTTCATGCCCCTGCATTTCACCACGACTAGTTAATTCATCAATAACATTCATCGTACCAACTGAATCACCAGCTAAACGCTTCTTACAAACTTCGTAAATTGCTTCGGTTAAATCAGTTTCAAGCGTCATATTATGCGATACTGACCGAATTTGTACTAACATTTCTTTAACCAACGTTAAGACATCTGGTATATCCTCAATTGAATCTCGGCCAGCTTTTAAGGTCAAAATAGGGTCAAGAATACCGTCATTTGCTCGGTCACTAGCGTCAAGCGTTACAAAATTAAACGAGTTAATCAACTTATGAAAATACGGGTTATCACTTTGCGTCAGTGCAGCATTAAACCATTTTCGAACTTCTTGTTTTGGGTCAAAATAAATAGAATTAATCTCAAACAAAGCAGAATGCAGTAATAATGTTTTAACTAAAAATGATTTTCCCTGACCAGTTTCACCAGAAATCAAGATATGAGGGCTATCAGTTTTAGCACCTTTAACGCCCTTATTAGCAATGATTAGGTTAATTAGCAATAATACACGAGAAGAAGCAACAGCCTCCTCTACAGTTTCATATTTGCCATTATCAAGAACTCTACCAATATAAAAACCGGTCTGCGTTCCCAATTGCGTGCTAATACCAAATAACAGTTCCGCAAATGCTGGTGCGGTAGTATATTGACGCCATTGTTTGAAAACGCCTAATGTTGTGCCGGGTAAATTTTGATAAAGCAACATTTCTTGATTAAAACTTGGCTGAAATACATCGATGTCATTATCAAAATTACTTAAATTACCTTTGATTTTTCTGATTTTACGCTTTACCTCTGATAAATCGCTATCACGTACAACCAAAATCATTGACCAGCTTAGAAAGGCATACTTTGAATCCAAAATATTAACTAATTCCTCAGATAACTCATAATTTCGACTACTCTTTGTCGATTCGCTATCGTTAGAAATTTCGGCGTCCGTCAATTCATCACGATACTTCACACGTTCACTTTGAGCATTTTGCTTCATACCGGTAAGCCCGTTCTTCTTTGGAAAGTTAATTTTAAAATGAACTTCAACCGGAAATTTAAACGACTGAATGATTGGCACTAATTCAAGATAAGATAATTCATCAGGTAGATTTAGAACCAAATGGCTCATATAATCAACCTCGTCCCCATTATCTCGCTTTAAAACACCTTTTTTTGCCGGGTCAAAAATAGTGTTTCTCATTTCAGAAAATGAACGCTCCCCTTGATGATGATAGGCGAAGCCTAATAAATTAACTAGTTGCTTCTCGGTAACAGGCTTTGCATCTAATGAGCGTAATATACCCAGTACATCATCATTCATAGCTGAAAACTTATTAAAAAAGTCACTTGAAAACTTAACATCATACCGCATAACCTCGGCAATTCGTTTCAAAGATAAATCAACTACATATTTAGCTTGGTCTCTAAGCCCCTCACCTACTGCGGTAGCTTTTAACTTTACACCGATGTAAAACTCATCAATAACCGCCGGCTTAAACTCTGCTTGCAACATATTAACCTCTTCTTGCCAAAGATAATAATTGCCTACATCTTTGTTATCGACCGCCCAATCTTCACTAGTACCACGAATGCGCCCCGGCAAGTCCATGTCAGCGGGTAATAACTTCAAGTCCAGATCTTCGTACTTTTGTAGTCGCTCTAATACTCCAGATAAACGAGATTGAAAATTTTCTTTTTCTTTCATATTTGCGACATTTATTTGAAAAGGCTGTAGTTTAAAATATGCCCATACATCACCTAGACGAGTTAACACTAAATTTCCGTTATATTGGATAACTGGATTTTCATAGCGTATCGTTACTTTTTTAGCCATTTGTAAAATTCTCCTTTATTCATACTAGTTATTTATATACTTGCTAACATCTTTAGTATTGGTAATAACTGAATTACTATTGTTTGCTGGGTTTATAAAAGTTGGTGTAGCAATTAAACCTTTTTCAGCGATAAAGTGCTTGTTTGTTGGTGCGTCAAGGTTAATAGTCTGAATTTGCTTACTTGGTTCAGCAAAATCTATAACATTATGCCAAAAGACTTTAGGATATACCTTGGCACAATCGGAACATTGAGCACTGTAAAACATTACACGTTGCTCACCATTTAAACTTGCAGCGTTGTTGTTTTGAAAGTGCATAGAAGCATAAGGAGCAAAGAAGTAGCTGACTACAACCAAAACAAAAAGCAACCCGATTAAATTAAAAAACCATGATTGCTTGCTCATATTTGATTTAGTTTTTTTGCCGGTATTAGTACGGTCTTTCTTTAATAGTCTTTCTTTCATAATTCCCCCCTAAACAATTTCGTTAATTTGAATATTGGTTAAATAACCCGAATCGATGTCATAAATTGAATGAATTGTTACCTTTTGAGTTTTGATACCTAAATCATCACTACCGGCATTAACTGAGACAATACTTACAAGTTCTACTTTGTTAGCATTTACTTGTTGAAATGTGGAACTCAAAATACTTTTAAAGTCGCTTCTTAAGGCTAAATTTTTGATACGGTCTACCTGCGTTTGCTCATCATCAGGAGCAAATAAAGTCTTTAAATTATCATCAGACAATTTCATTACAGTCGCTAACTTGTCTTTTCTTGCAAGGTAACTGTCCGCCCCTTTATAAGTAAAATAGGTATCAGCAAATTGTCTTACTTTGTCCTTTGCTCTTGAAACGTTAGTGCTTTCAGGCACTACTTGTTCTCCAATTAAAGCTTTTTCATCAATTCGCCCCAAAGATCTATACTCACTATGTGCCTTATCAAGTTGAACAGCTACAGTGTTATTCTTGTTCAAAGTCGAGATAAACAAAAATGCAAAGATTATACAAAGTAAAAGCGAAGTTATTAAAGAAACCCAACGCCATTTTTTAGTTAAGTTCATTAAATGCCCCCTTTAAAGCCGCCCTATCAATACTAGTAATTTCATTGTTTGATAAATCATAAGTCACATAATAAGCATTCTGCTGCGTATCATTTTTAGAAACTAACATAAAATTCAATGGACTTTCATATTGATTCACAACCCCAATATAAACGATATTTTGACCGCTAAATTGGCTTGCCGTAACCGTTGGTGTTAATTCACTCTTTAATTTAGTAATCATGGCCGGTGAAACTTTCCCGACTAATGAAGTATCAAACTGTCTAGGGTCACTATTAACAACTAACTGCATAGTCTGTTTAACTTGCTCATTAGCTTCATTCAAGCTTTTATCTTTAGTTTCTTTAACGTCTGGTAAGGCAACTTGCTGCTCTTTTTGGACTGCTAGGCGTTTTTTCAAACCTTTATTATCAGCCTGAACCCTTGAAAGCTTTGAATTGGTTGTTTGCAAGGTGTGACTTTGCCAAACATATCCAACTAGTAATAAACTAGCCAGCACCCAGAAATACTTAGCCCATTTCATTCTAAAATCTCCTCACTTAATGTTTACCCTGTATAAATATCATGCCATTACCGGGTGTTAATTCTCGAAAGCTGACAGTTCCTGAACCGGAATTAACAACATTACACTCGCTTACAAGGAAATGTGAACCGTCATCACTTAGCGCTTCAACTACTGCCACATGCCCGTAAGTTGGGTCAGCGCCCGCTGCACCTTGCGTAAAACTAACAGCCCAACCAGCATGTGGCTTTGTATCAGTTGTATAGCCTTTTGCTTTAGCATTTGCACCCCAATCGGCACCATTTCCCAGATAATTTTCTACCGGCGTACCCAATGCTTGCATACGATTAAAGGTATACCAAGTGCATTGCCCGAAAGGATAAGTATTACTAGGCGAAGTAACAGCAAAATTTGTATTCTGAACTTTACTTTTATAGTTATCCGGCATTTGCGTAACTGGTGCACCAGAGGAAGCCATACCTTGGCTTGTATCGACCTTGCACCCATTAGAACTAGTAGAAGTCTTATCCTCATTAGTTGCCGCATTCAAACCATTATCAGCTACATCAGTAGCCGGGGTATCACCACCTTTGGCAAATTTTGAATACCACTGTTTAGCGTGATTGATTCGCTTCTCACTTGTTCCAACTCCACCACGTTCCCATTTAGACCGCAGAAACTCGGTTGCTGACGATACGTCAGACATTGCTAAACCTTGCTTTAATACAGTGGAATCTGAACCATCATTATTTAAAGCAAAATCTAATTGTAAGCTGGGGTCAGTCCATGATTTACCTTTAGAACTAGCATAATTCAATAAATTAACCCGGCGTCCTCCGTCCCATTGATTAAAACCAAAAGCGTAACCAGATAAACCTTTATCCATAGCTTTTACTTGATTAAATTGTTGCCCTGATTGAATACTAGCAAAGTTTAATTGGCTCTCCTCCTCTGCATTACCCAAATAAGCAGCAATACCGGCGTCTGTAGTATTAGGTAACGCCTTTAGATTCTGATAAACAGATTTAGCTGTTTCTTGTTTATCCGCAGAAGTTACAACATTACTGCCATTAGTATCGGTATCACATTGTTGATATTGAGTGTTGCCAATCATACCTACCACAATCACCAAAAGAAACATAATAGAAAAAAGCATAATCGCATAATGTTTTAAAATTTTCCGCATAAGCTATACCTCATTACTTCTTATACGGCTTTTATTGCGCTCATCTCGCTTAATATCATGGTTATTATATTCTGGCTTATGAAGTGTAAATGAGCGTGCAGCTTGTCTTTGCCGTTTAGCCCTTTGTACTTCACTTGTATCAGTACGGCCAGCATAATTTTTAGCAGTTGCTTCCTGTTTGTCCGGCTTATTATTTCCAGAATTTCGGTCACGATTACGGGCTCTTTGCCGAACTTCTTCACTAGTTCGTGCTTCGTCCGGGTCTGAATTTGATTGTTGTGAGCGGGGCTCTGATTGTTCCTCATAATCATATTTTCCGAACTTTTTCTCAGCCCATTTTTTAGCCTTTTGATAGTCGCCTTGTGCTTTTCTAGCCTTTTTACGGCCACTATCAACTTTATCTTTAACGTTGCCATATGTCTTTTTCATTTCTTCATAAGGTTTGCGGGCGTGAGTTTTATCTGCTATTCTTTCAGCCACATGCGAACCGGTTATTGTGCCAAATATCCGACCCTTGTTTTTCCAAATTAACCATAGAAGCGTTACATAAAATACAGCATTTAATATTGAACTACCGCTGTCAGTAGGCGGCACTAAGTGGTCAGCAAAACCTTGTACCCAATTCAACAACACAATGCCAAAAATCAGAAATACTTTACCGAATAGGACGCCAACCGCTGAAATTGCTGTTTTGACACCACTTGCAGCATATTTTGGTATTAGTGAAATTAATATAGCAAAAGGTGCAAAGAAGTAAATAACCACTGACGCAAATTGCAACCCAATATTAAATAAGCCGATTGTAAACAATGGAATGCCATACGCTAGAGAAGTTACAGGTGAAATTAAAGCGATAATAAACTGATACCAGCTCTTTTTGCCGTCTTTTTGCATATTTGGGTTTTTATCAGGGACATCATCACTACTGTTATCAACAGCCCCCCGGATAAAGTCGATAGGGTCACCCATTTTTTTAGTATCAATACTTTTATTTTCTGTGGTGTTAAAGTTTTCCAAATAAAAGGGACGTTCGATCGCTTGCTTAAAAAATTGATACCTTAAAGCTTGCTGAAAATCGCTAACTTGTGTCACATTACTATTTGAACTTGTCGCTTGAAATGCAGTAATCTCAGCCGTAGAAGTTATATTATTAACCTTTTCTAGGACAATTCCTCCACCAGCTATCCAAGCACTACCTAAAATAAAAGCTGCCAAAAGTAAAAAGATTGCTTTAAAGCCGCCATGATTTCTTAATTGACGAATAAAAACCGTTAAAATACCAACTGCAAAAGCAAGGTAAATAAATTGCTTAAAGGCTTTGTTGTTAAAAAATGAAGTACTAAAAGTAGTGGTTTGTTTAAACAAATCATTTGTAGAATTTTGCACATTAGTTAAATCAAACAACAATGCTAATGCCTTATCAAAAACCATGTAAATAACGTCTTTGTTTATTGAGGTAAACAAATCAGCAAATATATGTGCCGCAGTGGTTGAAAAATCAAAACTGCCTTCTTTCTGATGATATGGTTGATAATTTGATAATAAATTAGTGTTTATATAATCAATATCCTGATTATTCAGGTGTTTCAGCACTTCTTGTTTATCAAAACCTTTGGCTTCGTCTTTTACCTCTGAAATACTTTTAGTATTGGTATTTTTATTATCGTTAAACTCTGAATTTTTGCCGCCATTATCTGTAATATTTCCAACTGTTTCAGACTTTTCTGTATTGGCAAAAGGGTTGCTATCATTAGCATATACAGAATTTTGAAACAAAAAAATAGAAGTAACTAATATAACAATTACTCCCAGGCACCTATTTAATATTTTCATGACTAACCTTTCCAATAAAAAAGCCCTATTATCAAATAGGACAAGTTAATATTATTTTGTACTTTCAATATTAGTGAATTTCCATACCTGCTTAGCGGTACCATTATCGACATCATGGCCGAAATAAGTAGAAATCGAATTATAATCTTGATTGCGTTGATCGTCTAAATCATAAGCTAAATAACTATGTTTTCCCGACTTCCAAGTTGCTTCAAAAATAAGTGAGTTACCGCCAAGCATTGAGTTATTATCATAATATCCCGTAATAGTAACATAATCTTTCATGTACTCAGCCATATTGTTATTTTGATTAAGACCTAACCCCATTTTTAACATAGTACTATCAACAACCGAATTTGTTACACCGTCAACCTCTGTGCGCTCAATAGAGTAGTCTTTACCTTCAACGTAATTTTTAGCACTTGAACTTGAAGCTTTTTTACTACTTTTAGAGCTTACGGTAGTTGTAGCTTTATTTGCATTATTGTTGGTATGTGTTAGATTTCCAACCAATGCACCAATACCAAATACTACAAGCACCCCCACAATACTAACAACAATTATTTTAGTTTTATTATTCATTCCCCGAAGCTCCATACTTTTATGTGTTATAAGCTCCATTTTATCACAACCTTTCAAACCTTAAATATTAATTTCACAACATAATTAAATTGTTTTGCATAGGAACTGCCCCTATGTGTCCTACCTTTCGGCGACCAAAACAGAATAAAGGGTGCACACGAATACACCCTTTGCAAATCACACGATTTGAAAACGTTTGTTGTTGCTATCTAAATGCTTATCCTGATAAATTTGCTTTTTCTTAATACGAAAATTCCAAACATATTTTAAATAATATTTGATAGTTTGTTCAAACGGTAAATCATTATATTTAAGTATATCGTCAAGCTTGACTGTACCGTATAACGATAATGCCAGCAGGACTATACTTATACTAATTGTTTTAGATGTATACAGATGAAAAACTACAATGATTAGAATATCAATAACAGACGTAACTGCAAATATTCCAATCTTTCTAGTATTTATCCAGAAAGGCGAATAATAGTCACCATATACATGTTTGAATCTAGCAGAAGATGTAAACACTCGTCGATAATTATTCATGTTTACCCTCCTATTGTACTTATCCAATTAAGGACTAGACGAATTAGTCCATTGCCTGCATTTATAGTTTCTTGTGGGCCATTAATAAAGAACCCAAGCACTGCGACAATTCCAATCGTCATCCACATAGTACGCGTTTGCTTTTGAAAGAATAGGAAAAGAACACGTCCACCACCTGCAAGCAAAAGTAAAGTAACAAAAGCCGGTTTAATACTAGAATACAAATCCATGATTTCTCACCTCCCTTCTAAGCCTGTACTAGCTTTGTGACAAAGTAGGTATTATCCTGCTTTTTTAGTTCGAGGTGAATAAATTGCTCCTGCACAATATCGCTATCTTTAGCTTTTACAGTAAATTTAACATCAACTTTCGGGTGTGTTTCTGTACCGGAAACGTTTACATCACTGTCGTTCAAGCTATCTAATATGGCGCTACCGTCCAAGCCTTGTGGGTCGGACATCAATAAAGACATCTCTTTTTGTGAAGAAGATAGATACTTATTAACAAACTGCTCAGTAAATTGTTGAATATGCTTCACAGTGTCCGGGTTTGTTAATGACTTACCATTTTTAGCAAATCTCGCTGCACCAACTTGACCGACACTATTAATTTGTTCAGCAATATATGGATAACCGACAACCGTTAACTTCTCATTATTCTGCTGATAGGGAACATTTACAGTCAGTTCCTTGTCCTGACCGTTTTCGTTCACAGTCAAATCAAACTGCCCGGTTTTAATGCCGTCAACCGTGAAAATACCGTTTAACTTTGTACGTTTTAGAACCATATCAACGTTATTACGGTTAGAACTACTGAAGTTTAAATTCTTAGCAAAAAAACCTCGTAATTTACTATCACGGTCGCTTGTTTGTGACTTATCAACGGTGTAATAAGCAGTTAAGAAATCAGACAAATACTGTCCAACAACTGGGTTATAACTAGTTGAACCGGCACTTGCTTCATCAAGCCTTTTAGTTAATGTAGTAACGTTTTCACGCAATGAACGATTTTTAACAGCTATCGCTCTAGCCTGAATAACTGAAAATGTACAGTAAACAATTATAAGAATTAAAATAGCCCCTGCTATAAACCTTGCTTTACGCAACGAAACAGCATGGGACTTTTTGATTTTCATTGGCTTATCTTTAACTCTTTTTTCGTAGTCAAAGCTAACGTTTATTTTAGGAATGTGCATTAAAATTCACTCCTAGTTATTAATTCTTTTTGAACTTTAAAAAACCAAATAGACCAGCAATGGCAGTTAATACGATACCGGCAACACTAAAACCAGCTTGATCCGTGAACCCTGTTTCGGGCAAGGTATCTGCTACAGCCTTATTAACAGCTTCTTTTGCTTGAACAACTGCAGCCGCATTACTATCACCGTTATTATCAGCTAGAGCTTGATTATAACTAGTTACTGCTTTAGCAACTTCTGGAGCTGATTGTGCAATCGTTGGAACTTGAATAGTATTACCTGTGTTGTCGGGGTGCACTGGCACTGGCGTTACTGTACCAGAATTTGAGTCTGTATTGGTTGAATTACCGTTAGACTTGTCGCCGTCAGTGGTTGAGCCACCTTTGTCCTTGTCGCCGTCAGTAGTTGAACCACCCTTGTCCTTGTCGCCGTCAGTAGTTGAGCCACCTTTATCCTTGTCGCCGTCAGTGGTTGAACCCCCGTTATTATCTTTGCCACCGTCATCGGTATTCTTTCCAGTACCGTCATCAGTATTTTTGCCTGTACCGTCGTCGGTGTTTTTTCCGGTGCCGTCATCAATATCCTTACTAGTACCGTCATCAATATCCTTATTGAGCGTTTTACCTGAAATAATACTGATAGTATTTGCCTTTGTAGGAGTAGACGTATTAGCTTTTGGCGTATCACTTGCAGCCTTGACCGTCTTAGTTCCCAAGCTAAGAGTATTAGCTTGTAAATCTACCGCAGTTTTGCTGGATTGAGTAACTGATGAATTTTGAGCGTTAGCTTTTGGCGCAACTTGATCGGCATTTGCACTTGTTACACCTACCGCAGTAGCACCCAATGCAACAGCAGAAGCAATCATCACTTTTTTAGTATCCATAATCTTAAAACCTACTTCCTATTATTAAATAATTAATTAATTTCCTTCTTGCTACGCTTCTTTGCCGCACCAATTGAAGCCATTGTTGCCAGTAGCGCAAATCCTACACCGGACAACCCAATGCCTTGTTCCATACCAGTTTCAGGCAGTGAAGCTTGTACTTGCGCCGGCGTTGGCTGTGCTGGTTGAGCTGGCTCTGGGTCAACAGTTACTTTATACGGTGTAACTGTAGCCTCCTGTGTCTTTGGCGTATCAGCCTTAGGTAATTGCGTTACTGAATAATTAGTAACCTGTCCCTGCACCTTATCTGGTGCCGTTGGTTCTGGTTCATAATCTGGCAAATCTGGCGCTTTGTTAGTATTTGTAAAGGCGATTTCAACTTGTCCATGCGTATTATAAATCCAGTTATCAGCAATCTTTAAGAATGAGAACATTGAAGATTGTTGACCGGGTGTCAACTTAAATGATTGGTTCAAGTTAAAGGTTTGATTAATATCCTTTTCGAATGAAGTTTGCCCGTCATGAGCAACTGAAAATAGTTCGTTTCCGTTGTTGTCGTACACATGGAAATTGATATTTTTGTTGTTAGCGGTATTAACATTCAAGTTGGTGTAAATATACTTATAAAGCTCAATACCGGTTACTGTAATCGTTTCTGTACCGTCACCATTTGATACAACGGTAAAGATAATCTTTCCAGTTAATACACCTTGTCCGATAATTGAATTACCGTCATTCATATCATGCTTAAGCGTAAATTCTCCAGTTTCTGAGTTTACATCAGCCGTCATCATGGTTTTATATTGACCGTCCCCCATATCTGTATCAGTATGAGCGTCCATGTTAACATTTACATTCGTGCCATTCATGAAGTCAATAAGTGCTTTCTCATAAGCGGCTTGTTTTTCGGCATTTTCCTTATCAACTCGAGCTTTTTCGGCTTGATATTGTGCTAATGCAGCTTCATACTTAGCAGTTAATTCCTTTAGCTGCTTTGTATCACTGTTAGTGCTATCAGTTGCTTGTTTCATTGCGTTTTGATAAGCGTCAATATTATGCTGCATTGCATCTAATAGTGCTTGACCTGTAAGACCAGTTAAATCTTGATAATCTGGAGTAATAACCTTGTTATCAACGTTTGTATCAACACCGGCGTCCTTACTATCATCAATTTGGTCTTGTTGGTCGTGTTTAGCCTTATCTAAATCATCTTCACTATGATTGATAGCGTCATCACGTTCAGCATTTGCCTTGTCTGCTGCTTCTTTGTTAGCTTGCTGCTCAGCATTTGCCTTATCGACATCAGCCTTTTGCTTATCTAAATCGGAAGTTGCCTTGTTAGTTTCCTCCTCGGCATTGTCATTGTTCATATGAATTTCATTCGTATCATTATGATTAATCACCACGCCATTATTCTCTGCATTTGAGGTACTATCATCGACTTGCTTTTGCTTGTCATCAATTGCTTTCTTGCCCTCGTCAGCCGTTGAAGCCTTTACTTGGGTAGCACTTTCAGCACTTGAAGTTTCTGCGGTTTTATCCGCTGATGTGACAGTAGTACTTGCTGACTTCAAGGTTACTTGATTTGCTTGTAAACCATTATCCTGCGTATTCACCGATTCATTAGCAGCGCTATTTGAATTAGTTGCCATCTCGTCCGCATTAGCATGTGTACCCGATTGCATTAACAACATACCGGCGACAGCAGTAGCACCAATTACCCACTTCTTGCCGTCCTTATACATTTTTAACCGACTTACTTTTTCCATAACTCTCACTTAATCTCCTTTATAAGCTATAAAATAGCCAAATTAAAAGGCACTTGTTAAATGAAACAGTTAACAAATGCCAGCGAAAATATATATTTAATTTTTTCAAATACTTTAAATAAACAGACTCTTAAATTGATTTAAAAGCTACATAATCATTCAATTATTTCTTAGCTTCATTGTTAGGCTTAGATTCAGCTACCGGCTTACTTTCAGGCTTTGAAGTAACATTGTTGTTATTACTTGGTGCTAAATCAATTTGGTCAGCGTAAACAGTCCAATCAGTAGAAGAGTTCCCAACGAATGCAAACTTAAGACCTTGTGGGTAAACTTGTTGCCCTGGCTTCAAATCATCAATAACTCGGTCATACTCCTCAGGCTTAACTAGAATACGAATATAATCGTCCTCTGTAACCTCACCATTAACCTTTGACTTAGGAATAAAGTTAAATTGATAATTACTGATGATTGGCTCATCGGTTTGACTATCACGGGCTACGCCATTACGGTCATCGGTCTTATAGTTGGCAGCAATTGAGAATATAATCAAATCGTTGCGATTGAATGCGTCAGCACTGCGAACCCTACCTACTACATGTTGTTTCTTACCAGTAACAAAAACAGCATCGTACTCATCAATAGAGAACTTATCTTGTTCATTACTTGAAGCTGGTAAAATTGTACCCGAATAAGTTGCTACACGAGCGCCAGCACGTGCATTTGTTCGTGCTTCTCCAGCAATAATTTTTGCATCAATCAAACGCATTGTTTCGCCAAACTTGTGATTGAAATCAAACGCAACTTGTGGCGTAACTTTGATTGTTTCAAAACGATTTCCTACATTAAATTGTGCAACTTTTACATCGTTATTGCGACCAACAACGTCAGGTCCGATATAAGTTAATTCTCCAATACTTGAACCTAATAACGATAAACTTTTGAATGCGTTAATCATAAAAAAATCTCCAATACTTCAATAAAATAATTTTCTAAAAAATCGCCTGCTCGACATGCTCTCACATATGTCATCGCAATATGCGTTAAAGGAAAAAAATTCCCGCAATAGTAGTCTATTACCCAGTTATTCAATAACATAGCTACTTTGATTCTTTTCAACGTAGACTGTAACCTTGATAACGGAGTTTAAGACATTTCTCTCTTTAGAGTACATCTCCGCAATAAAGCTAAATTTTAGGAATATTTATTAAAGCCGTGGTATCATTAACTTGTTCTAGTAGTTGATAACCGGACTATGCTTTATTGAAGTATATGAAGTTTTCAATGAACAAAAGGCTGACTAGCTCCAACTAGTTAGCCTTTTTCTTTTTCTACCAAACATAATAATAAAAAAAGAAAAAGCACAAGGGATAAGAGATTGTAACCTCTCATTACCTTGTGCTTTTTAAATATAAATAATATTAATAACTTTGAATTATTTAGATAATAAGCACAAAGTAATATTACAAAAAAGTTACAAATTACATTTAAACTTTCTCTATCACCTTATGCTTATAAGTTTATTCTCAACCGTTTCAATACCTTTTTTTAACTTCTTTTATGTTATGTTTCAACTGTTACAAAGCCCCGCTACATCAAGGTTTATAACAAAAATGATTATGCTTTTACAAAAAATATAATCAAAACATACTACAGAACTTGGCTTACTATTTTTAATCAAAGTGATTTACACTTCTAAACCAAGTTCAATCTAAATATCAAACTGTCTTTTTCACAGTATATCAATAATCTTATGCATAAGCACAAAAAAAGCACTTGTTTTACTCACAATTTAACAAGTGCTTTTTACTTATTCTGTTTTTCTCGTTCTTTATAACGTTTTAAGCGTTTAGCACGTAGTGCTTCGTGCATGTAGAGCTCACTTGGCGTCTTATTTGCTAATGCTTCACGCATTGGCTTATTGTTTATTAACTTAGCAACTTTATCCCAATCTAGTTGGGTCATTTTTAAATAATTCTGATAGCCTACATAATGTCTTATCAAACGATTTTTCCATTCATTAGAACCACGTTCTTGTGGTGAACTGGGGTGAGCAAAGTACATTTTCTTACCATAAGTTACTTGTATACGCTCTAGAAACTCCCAAGCCACAAACTCAATACCATTATCAAACGTTAATGAACGTACAAAATCACCATGTAAAGCCATAAAGTAATCAACTGCTTCAACCATTTCACTTGATGATTTACCAGTCAACCGAACAATCACCGTATATCTTGTTTTACGCTCGACTAAAACCATTATAGGCGTTTTATTACCGTCACGTGAAATCACTAAATCAGCTTCCCAATGGCCGAATACACGTCTATTAGTAACGGATTTAGGGCGCATTTCAATTGGTAAACGCTGTAAAACTACTGGTTGTTCAGTATCTGCACCAGAAACTCGCGTTTCTATTTCTTCAAGTGCCTTTTTCCTTTGCAGTTGAATTAATTTAGCTGGCTCTTGTTTCTGCTTCCAACGCCTGCGCCCATAGGCATGCTCCTTTATTTGAATGTCACCACGTGCAATATAATTACGGATTGTTTTTGGCGACATATCTAATTCTGGATATTTGAAGATAATATCTTCCGGAGACCAACCTAAATCGTTTAAATGGTGTTCAATTAGTTGTTTTTTAGCAAACGTCAATTTACGTGAACCTCTGTAGTTAGATCTCGCCTTTTGTTTAGTATATTCGCCTTGCTTTGCTGAATAAATTAAAAAGCCATGTCGGTTCTTTTTAAATACTTCTTTGGGAATATCTGTAAAATTTGTAGTTGCGCCTTTACGTAATTCACGCCATATAGTCGATTGTGTAAAGCCTAAGCGTTCAGCAATTTCAACAGTAGACATTTTATTATCATTCCAAAAATGCTCAATCATAATACGCTGTTCAAATGTTAAACGAGTCCCTTTACCTTGCCCCTTATGACTACTATCAAGCATATTCTTATTTAACTCCTCAAATTCATCGTTTTATTAAATAGTTCGAGTACTGACAATTCTGTAGTTTCATCATCAGGTACATAACCATGAATAGAATGTTGATTAATAATTTTAGAAATATGGTCTAAATGTTCTTGACGAAGATTAATGACATCATCAGTGTCAGGTAGAAAGCTATTTATAAAATTGAAGCGCTCATTTAAGTTTAAATCATGAGCTAAGTTAAGTGAATGAACATTAATTTTTAGGTTTTGCTCTCTTAAATCAGCTGTATATTCTTGAAAATCAATAACGAATAAACCTACAGCTTGAAACCGAAAGTTAAATAAAAATGTCCTCAATCCTAGTAAGTAATCACTTAAAGTCTTATCCTCAATCCTCACCAAAACAGTGTAATATGTCTGACACTCAACAAAAATCATAGTGGCTGTTCTGTTATACACTGCTTTATCAGCATATATACTTACAGCCCAATACTTACTATACTCTGCTAGTGAAACTCCTGTGTTTCGTATTTTAGCCTCTAGGGCACCATTTTTATATGTATCTAGCTTTTTATTTGAAGTATTTTGAATTAACCCTTGTTTAATGTAATTTCGAATTGTGACCGAACTAATTGGCACTTTATCAGGATAGAGCTTTTTAATGCGTTCCGGTGATAAGCCTTTGCTTAAATTATGTTCTATTAACTCTCTAATGGCTGGTGTTAGCTTATGACGTTCCTCATGTACAATTTTATTACTATCTATAAACTGCTGTGCGTATCGAGCTGAATATTTAACCCTCGTATGCGATTTTAAAGACCTTAAGGTCTTATCTGTCACATTTTTAAAATACAACATATTGCCACGTTTTAGTTCTTGGTCAACTTGAACCCTCGGTCGATTAAGATACCGAGCAATAAAATTAACTGACTTTAACTGTGTATTCCACAATTTCTCAATAACTAAGCGCTCATCAAATGAAAGCATATTACGGCGGTTAGTTTCCTTTTTGATTCCCATGTAACCACCTCCTAGTTGGAACCTTAAAATCATAATAGCATATAAGCCATAATCTGCTCAAATGCTAACAAAATTAGATAAATTTAAACTACTCAAAAAGCTAATTTATATAAGGCCTATTATAAGATAGATGTTGATTTACCTAATAAATTACATTGCTAATTTCAAGCTCGCACTTAGCTCTTGGCAAAGTCCATCATTTAGAAATTAACTCAGGATTAAGCCATGTGAGATACTATCATAACTATGATAGTAAGTTTTTAAGTCAATCAACATCACTTCACATCTGAATTCATTTTTGCAGGAAATATTTATCATCAAACACCTATATTTTAAATAGACCAAAATAAGTTTAAAAAATTAATTCTATATATCAAAAAAACTATCCAATATTATGGATAGTCAGTAGAAACTATTTAATCATATGAGCAACAATTATTTTAATTCTTCTTAAATTTTGAATATATACCAACAAATAAAGCATATCCTACCATCAAAACACCTAAAATAGATAAACTACTTGTTAATTTTGAATCAGTTTTTGGTAAAGATTTTTCTTTGTCTGTCCCAGTGGTTAACTTTTCTAAAGACGAATTGTTAGGGTTAGCAAAGCTTGTTGTATTTGATTCAGGCAAGATTGGTTTGTTAGGAGTTATAGGTCCAATGATGTTTTTTGAATATACAATCTTTTCATAAACACTGTCACTATTTTCAGTAATATTATCAACTCTACCTACTACACTTTTGCTAGGTGTATAACCTGCAATAACTGGTGAAACCTTTTTTGAAAAATAGTTTATATTTGATTTCCAACCATGATCACTAATCTTTTGACCTGTAACATTATCTATCACAAATTCGTGTTCGAAAGTAATTTCATCAAATACATCATGAAAAGCTTGCTTACCATTCTCATAAATGTAATGAATTGTTTCTGTAATATTCTTTGTTAATGCAGCTTTACTCGTTTCAATTCCCCATTTAGGTCCAGATACATCAGTAGGATTAATAGGTTTACCTGGTTTACCTGGTTTACTTGGGTTCACAATGGTTGTTTTATGCTTCAAGTGGACGTCAAAATTTTGATTTGCAGATGTAAATATTAAATTCTCACTTGGCACACTGTCTGATACTAAGGCATAACCCTTATCTAAATATTTCTTTATTTTATCGGCTGTTTTGTATGAACTTTTATCACCGATATTACCACCAATATTGTCAGTTAATAGTATTTTATTAGTACTGTCATCAATATAATTTATGTTAATGTTACTTTGATTTTTACTATATATATAAGTTACATTTTGATCATTTGCAGTATACTGACCACTTGTATTACCCTCAACCTTTTTTAAAGTAAAACCTGGTATTTGTTTTGGTGTCGTTGTCCACTTTGACTGTAAATCGCCACTTTGAATTGTATCCTCAGCTATGTTATTACCTAAAGTATCAATATAGTGAGTAATAACTGAACCTTGAGCTACAGTATAAGAAAAATCAGTCAATTGAAATTGTTGTAAATTATGAAATAACCCTGTGGAAGATGCTAGTCCAAACGACATAGATGTATTTCCATCTATATATTGAGCTACACTTCGACTCCAAACTTTCCCATCATAATTTATAGTCATTACTTTTGTATCCCCATCATAAGAAACTGTAATGTTTTTAAATTGGTTATTGTTTGGTGAATCAATCTTTTGAGCACCATCTGAAAGTGTCTTAGCCACTCCACTTGTTCCATCAACAAAAGCACCAAAAGCACTAAAATCCGAAAATTGTGTCGGATCTGGAGAATAATATTTGTCTGAATCACTATTATAATATGTATCTAATTTAAAGCCAAAAGCTCCTTTAACACCACCTATTCCCATAGAATTTCCGCCGAGGCCAATAACATTGGTATCACCAGGTTGGAAAACAAAACCAATACCGTCTCCACCCCCATAACCTCCACCTTTATTGCCCAAATTTATTTTTCCATTTAGGGTAAAGGATTGTGACATGTCAATTTTAGTATTTAACAAAGTATTCCCAATTTGACCCACAGAATCGTTTGTTAATGTGACCATATTACCGGAAATTGTAGCATTGTGGTTAGCCGTAAAAAATCTGCTAAAATCGTTACCATTAATAGTCACTATTCTCGAATGACTATTCAAATTTTTTATAATTGTGGCATCTGCAACTTCTGATGTCACAAAAAGATTAGCTCCCCCAGTTACTCCAAATACTAAACTTGCTAGAATTAGGTATTTCCCATAATTAACTCTCATTATCTATCTCCCCATGATAAAGATGTCTTATTCCACGTTTAACTTAAGTAAATTATATCATGTTAAAACTACATACAAATGTGAAAATATCTTAATTTAATTCTCTATCTATGATTAAAATCATTTAAATGTCTTGCATACCAAATTGAGCTAACATAATGATTGTTACAAACACCTGCCTATATACTAATGTTTGTGAATTCATCCAAGTTCACAAAGTCTTCTGATGCTGACGTGTACCCCAAAAGTTGTAGTAAATTCTACAAACATTGGAGTATTTACTATGACAAAACATTCAGGACAAGAAAAAAAAGATGTCGTTCATGAATATTTAGAGCACCATAGCACTCTTACAAGTTTATCAAAAAAACATCACATAAGTACTGAATTAATAAAATTATATGTGGCTGTATATAAAGGTCACGGTGACATCGGGTTGATTTGTCCTCCAAAGATTACGCCCAGTCTACGGTTGAAAATTACAGAATGGGCAATTGAAAATGATGCATCATCAGAAAAAATTGCAGAATATTTTGGATATACTGGTTTTGGAACAGTTTCTAAGTGGAAAGCTAAATACCATAAAGACGGTACTGATGGATTGATGAGAAAACAAATAGGTATTAAGAAGGAAATTATGAAATCTAACAAACAAGTTTTTCAAAGTAACGAAGTAACTAAATTAAAAGTGGAAAATACACGTTTAAAAATTCAAAACGAAGCTTTAAAATTACTCGCCTCGATGAACTAAGCAATAAACAGATGGCAAAAATTGTTTACCAACTCGAGGCTCAATTTAAATTGAAAGATTTATTAGACACCTTGCCTATAAGCACTCAAACATACTTTTATTGGAAGAGAAAATTTAAAAGTACTGACCCAAATAATCAGTTGAAAGAACTGATCAAAACAATATGTGGACGGGATATTCATTTAGGTGTAAGGAGAGTTTATTTAATACTACGAAACCAATTTAATCTAAAAGTGAATCATAAAAAAGTGCAAAAAATTATGCACGACCTTAATATAAAAGGTCAAGGCTATTCTAAAAACAAAAGAAAGTATAGTTCGTTTAAAGGACCAGCTGGCCAAACAAATAGGAACCGAATCAATAGACGTTTCTCAACTGACAGACCATGGCAAAAATTAGTTTCAGATATTACTGAATTTAAAGTGCCTCGTTCAAACGAAAAGGTTTATTTAGAACCAATTATGGACCTTTATAACAACGAAATATTGGCTTACGAAATTACTGCTAAAGGGCCTAATCTTTCATTTGCTTTATCTCCTCTAAAAAAGTTAGTAAATAAAATGCCCACTATGCCTTACAGAACTACATTGCATACTGATCGTGGCTGGCAGTATCGGCATAAATCTTGGCGACAATTTTTAAGAAAAAACAAACTAATCCCTAGTATGTCTCATAAAGTAAGATGTTTAGATAACGCCTGTATTGAGAGCTTTTTTAACAAGCTAAAGGTAGAAATTAATGATTTGAAAAAGTACCCAAGTTCTCAGGAATTAATAGAAGACATAAGGAACTGGATTGATTACTATAATAATGATCGAGTACAAGTAAGATTGAATGGCTTTTCTCCAATAGACTATAAAAGAGCAGAGACACATTAATATCTCTACTCTTATTTACTAGGTAATTAATATACTGGTCGGTTTTCCCCCTCAGTATTTGAATCGGCAATACCAACACTATCGTTATTTAAGAAGGTGTTATCTTCGATAATTCGAAGTACAACATCCGCGATACTTTTACGAGATCCTGACACTCCAAGATACTTTTCATCTTTGTGTGTAATTTCGTACTTGATCTCATCACGATCATTCAACCATGGAAGCCGTAATGTTGTGTAATCCAGCTCAGAGTGTTCCATGATTTGGTCTGATTTCAAGGCAGATGGTAGTCCGCTACCAATCATCTCCTTATTCCATGTACCAAATTCTCCAGGAACCTCATTATAAATGCCTAACACATTAGTATAAACTAGACGGTTTACACCAGCTCTTTTCATTGCATTAACAACGTTAGTTGTTTGATGATTATCATTTGTGTGATCGACAACGCCAACAAATACAAGATCTTGATTGAGTACAGCGTCATTTACGTCCTTAATGTTATCTAAACTTCCCTCTATTAAAGTCACCCGTGAATTATTCGCAAGATTCGATAATTGATTTTTTTGCCGTAAGAATAATGTTAGATGAACATCCTTAAACTTGCTTTCATTTAAAATTTGATTCACGATTAATTGTGATATTTGACCGTTAGCTGCCATAATTAAAACATTTTTTGTCATTTTTGAGGATCCCATCCTAACTTCTAATAATTATTTCTGTGGCTTCTGTTCCAATTCGTGTAATTCATCTTCAGTTTGCCGCATATGATCATCATAATGTTCTAGTTTGTAATTTAAATGGTTGATTGCAAACTGAATATCATCACGTCGTTCTTCCATATCTGCAATTTGATCACGTAAAATACTTTTTTGTCTTTCTGAGTTATCATCGGCATCATCAACTAAATCAATATATTCCTTTAATGATTTTACCGATATTCCAGCCGCACGCATTTGTTTAGCAAATGTAATTCTACGGATAATTTTCTCGTCAATTTCTCGATTACCAGAATCATTTCGCTCGATTAATGGAATCAATCCTTCTTTTTCATAGTATCGAATTGTATCTGTCGATACGCCGGTTAACACGCTCGCTTCTTTAACATTCATATTCCTAACCTGCTACTTTTCAACGTGACGGTGTGCCATCCATTTGATCATCTCTGGATCTTCGTGTGAGAAAAATTGGCTTGTATTGGTGTCTAGTGACTTAATTTCTTCCATTTCTTCTTTGGTGAGTTCAAAATCAAGCACATCAAGATTTTGTAACATGCGTTCAATCTTTGTAGATTTTGCCACAACAACAATATTGCGTTGTACTAACCAATGAAGAACTACTTGAGCAATTGACTTATCATGTTTTTCAGCAATCGCTTTGAGCGTAGGGTTTGTAAACAATCCATTCTTTCCTTCTGCGAAAGGAGCCCAAGCTTCAACTTTTACGCCATATTCTTGAAAATATTCTACTGCCTCAGTGTTTTGATTAAAAGGATTAACTTCGATTTGGTTGATCTCTGGTTTGATTCCAGTAAATTCTGCTAGGTTTGTTAGCTGAGCAATCGAGAAATTTGAAACACCAATTGACTTAATCATGCCGGCATCTTTTGCTTCATTCATTGCACGCCATGATCCAAAAATATCCCCGTAAGGTTGGTGAATCAAATACAAGTCGAGATAATCAAGTTGCAAACGTTCAAGAGAGTCTTTGATTGCTTGCTTCGTTGCTTCGTAACCAGTATCTTCAACCCACAACTTCGTTGTGATAAACAATTCTTCTCGTGGGACATTTACTTCTTGAAGTGCTTCACCAACAGCACGTTCGTTACCATAACTAGCAGCGGTATCAATCAAGCGATAACCTTGTTCAATTGCATCAATTACGGCTTGTTTAGCTTCATTTTGATCAGTTACTTGAAATACACCAAATCCTAACATAGGCATTACATTGTTATTGTTTAATAGTGTGGTATTCATAAATCTTTCCTCCAATATTTAATATACTTTTATTCTAGACCTTGGTCTGAACTCCAAGTCAACTACTTTGTTTGAATTAATTTTTACGGTTGTTAATTAGTAGGATAATTAAGCCTACAAACAAGAAACTACTAATAAAACTCATCACTGATTGGTAATAATTTGATAAATCAACAATGTTTGAAGTAAATAATACGACAATTGATAAACCTACCGGTCCGCCCAACTGATGCATAACATTTGTCATTCCAGAAGCAGCTCCAGCTTCTTCCGGTGCTACGCCTGTGATTCCGGCAGCTGTTAGAGGTGCCAGAAGCCAACCTTGTCCGGCGCCAATCAAGATCATTGGTAATCCCATAGTGAATAGATAGCCTGAATGTGGATTAACTAAAGTTGATATAACTACACCTAGTAATAGAATACTTTGTCCTAAGATCATAACTTTACCATTGCCATACTTAACCGTTAACTTAGGCAAATAAAGTGCTGCTGCAAAGTTAACAATAGTCAATGGTATGAAGCCCATACCTGATTGTAAAGGTGTAAAGTGGTACATGTGTTGCATAATCTGTGGCAAAATGAACCAATAAGTTAACATTGCCATCATAAAAATGAAGCGAACAATGTATGAGCTAGAGCGAATCCTGTTCCTAAACAGGCTCATTGGAATTAGTGGGAAATCAATCTTGCGCTCGTAATATACAAACCCCGCACCAATAAGGATTGATAAGAGAATTAGCACTAAATTACTAATTGTAATTCCATATACAAAGATAATTGACATAACAACGGATAACACAGCACCTAGATAATCAACGCGTTGCTTGGTAACTGATGTAACTTTAATGCTGAACAACGACAGTACAAGCAGAAATAGTGCGAAAGGTACATTAATTAAGAAACCAGCTCTCCAAGAGATAGCACTTGTTAACCAGCCACCTAATAGCAAACCAAAACTAGAACCAATACCAGCAGTAGCGCCATAATAAGCAATAGCCTTACTACGCATTTCTCCAGCGTAGTTATCCATCAATAATGCTAGAGATGTTGGCGCAATAATTGCGGATCCGATTCCCTGAATTGCACGTGCAATAATTATCATCGGCGCAGAATTAGATAGACCTACAAACAAACTAGATATTCCAAAAATCAGTAATCCAGTGATAAAAATCTTCTTCCTTCCGATTAAATCTCCCAAGCGTCCTGCTAATAGTAGAAAGCCACCAAAGGTGATTGTATAAGCGTTTGAAACCCACGCTAGCGTTGCTTGATTCATGTCAAGATCATTTGCAATCTTGACAGTACTTGTGAAAATAATTGAGTTATCCATTAAAATCAAGAAATATGAAAATAAAATAATGAATAAAGTTACGCCGAACTTTTTCTTGTTAGTCATTTTGTTTACTCCGCTTTCGAGATGAAACTCTTTATATTGTGGCAAAGAGTTAAATATATTTTTGTAATTGTCTCTTTAAATCTTGTGGTGTGTACCTAAATCCATCTTCCACAATAACTGTTGAATCTAACAGTAACTTTCTAATCATTGCAGTTGAACTGTTAATATCCGTACTCATACTAGTAGTAAACGGAATGATTTTCTTATTCGAAAGATTCATTTGTAATAAACGATGAATAATCATTGGTGGTTGCTGATACCAAGTTGGAAACCCTATAAAGATCGTATCGTAATCCTCTAAGCTGGAGATGTTGTTTTCAATCTTCGCAATTATCTGATGATCAAATTCACTTTTAGCAACTGCTACGTAAGATTCATAATCAGCAGGATATGGATTTAAAGGAACAATTTCGACTAGGTCGCCGCCTACTTGCTTTTGTATGCTTTCAGCAGCTTTCTTAGTTGTGCCGCTCATCGAAAAAAATATTGTTAATGGCTTCATTTTTTAACCCCTTATTTAATTTATGAACTTAGTATATTCTTTGGTGTGGACTCCAAGGCAAGCACTTTTTTGGACAAATTTTTTTAAGTGTCTTGAATAAACCTTCAGAATACAAAAAAAGAGCAAGTAAATTGCTCTTTTTTCGTTAATATATACCAATTATTTGTTAAACTAAAATCACTACAACTTTTAGGGTACACGTCATATAGACCATTGAAAATCTAATCAATTTCACAATCTATACCATTATTTTAAACTAGCCCACATTAACCTTTCAAAGTTAACTGAACTATCTCCAACATACACGTTTTCTTCGTCAAAGCCAAGTACTAATCCTTCTATAATTGGTAGATTCATTCCAGTAATTGTCTTGGACCTGCACCTGGGTATGTTTTGCATATGCTTCAAACAAGATTTTACTAACTTCTTCTAAAGTCATTTCAGGCATAGCTTTCTGTTGCATCTGAGCAGCCCGCTTAGCTGAATATTTACTAACGTCTTCAGTGTGGTCAGATAAATAATAACCTTGCCATTTCACCATGCCACGATCATGATAATCGTGCTCAAAGTAATATTTAGCTCGCTCGAAAGTAAACTGTTCCTCGTCATTATCCATAAGCGTTACCGTCATTGTGTCCACCAACAAGTCCAGCACGATTAATCATCGTACCACCCCGGCCCAAAGAAGATAATTTTACCAATGAGGTAACACCATACTTAGCTCTAATTTCATCAATAGTCTTCTCTAATAAACTAGCTTCAACTTGCTTTTTAGGTGCCACAAATAAATCCATTTGTTCATGGCCGTCAGGCGATAACTTTCCAGCTGATACTCCAAGGTTTCTGACTACTTCATTATCATAATGTGCATCAAATATTTGCCATAGTGCTTGCACAATTGGTTGCGACCTATTGGTGCTTTCTATCTTCATTTGTGCACTGAAGCCTGAACGATTACTATCCTCACTAGCTGCATAAGAAAAACCAACATAAAGCGACACAACACTAGTATTCTTATGCTTGGCTCTCAATCTTGATGCTACTTGTTCTCCAATCTCACGAATAACATTTTCAATTTCTGCACGTTTAGCATAATCCCGTGGTAGGACCTGACTATTAGAAATATTACCATCTTTAACATGGTATTTTTTAGCTACGACACTCCGATCAACACCCCAGGCGAGTGCAAATAATTCTTCACCTCGAATACCTAATTCTTTCTTTAAGTAGTATGGATTCATTTGGGCTAAATCTCTCATACTGAAGACTCCTAGTTTGTTAAGGGTTTTAGCAGTACGTCTACCAATACTCCAAACCTCGTCTATCTCATTTATTGGCCAGAGTTTTGTTGGTAGGTCTTCAAACGCCCATTCACCGATTAAAGAATGATTGTGTTTAGATTCAATATCCAACGCCATCTTAGCCATCGCAACGCTATCACCAATCCCGACCGTAAGGTATAACCCAAGTTCTCTCTTCACATGAAGCTGAATAATGCGGGCTAACTTGTGCATGGTTAAATCATTACCAAATTTAGATTTTAAGTAAGTCCAACTAGGGGTTAAGTCCAATATTGATTCATCAATGGAGTATAACTGTAGATCGTCTTCAGCTACATACTGCCGAAAAATATCATTAACTTTCTTATTCATTGCAATATATAAATTCATACGCGGATTTACAATAATTAGACGTGGGTCTTTTGGTACGTCACGTTGCCGCATTACGTTCTTAACGCCTAACTCTTTTTTGGCTCTAGGAGAAGCTGCTAAGACAAGGCCACCATTTGTATTTTCTTGCCGACTCATAACAACTAAGAATGATTTTAGTGGATTAAGGCCTAGTGACACACTTTCAACACTAGCGTAAAAACTTTTTGAATCAATTAGCATTATTTTACGTCTTTTTTCATTTTGTACTACGTTCAAAAAATCCATAATGCTACCGCCTTAATTAGTTTTAAATTAATAAAACAAGTATAAATCAAATTAAAACGCTAATTCAAGGGTTACATTTTGGAAAAATTATGTTAAACATATTGTGTTCTAGAATAAAGCCTTTGCATTTGAGAGATACTGAACGAATAAAAAAACACTAACAAATTTGTTAGCGTTACTATCACAATATTAAATAATTAATCAACAATTTTTTACTTATTAATTTTCAAAATTTATTAAAAACAAAATTTATTAAAAACCAAATGGTCCCGTTTCAACTTCGTTATTAGTTTCTGCCTTATTATCGTCTAGATCATCAGAATTCGTATCCTCATCAATAATCCCTCTCTTGAACTCAGTGTTATTTTTCAACCAGTCTTGTACACCTTGATTATATTCCACTGTATCATTACCAGCTAAACCATGAAAAATAACATAATTAATATCGTCACTGTTGAAAAAAATACCTTTTTCTGTTGATATACCTTGCGGTAACACTGCTGCTTGGTAATCGAAGTATACAGTTTCACCATTTTGCTCAACTAAAGGTAGTCTAGCGATAATTAAAAAATTATTTTCAACTCCTTTTAATTTTACTATTGCTCCATTTGGTAAATTATTCATTTTTCTTATCTGCCTTTTTTATAGTGTTTAATTCTAATTTTTTACCATATAAATATACTAAATATGACGCCCAAAGAAGTAGAGCTAGCGATAAAATATAGCCCATGGCAATAATAATTACAAAGTTGCTTATACTCTCTTTAATATCTGAGAACATGCCAATAGGAAGAAAATTAATCGCCAAAAGTCCACCATTATAACCAATCTTGAAAAAAGCAGTCACTAAATTATTAGCATCGTCACTTTTCAAAAATTCTGGTGCAGCGATTCCTGATTTTTTATACTTAGCAATTTTTCCCAAATCAAATCCATACTTTGCACCTCTTAGATATAAAAAATACATCATAATAAAACTAATTAATAGGAATCCTGGATACATTAATAAATCGATTATTCCGCTAGAAGAGAGCTTATT
Organism: Weissella oryzae SG25; assembly: GCF_000691805.2. Taxonomy (GTDB): domain Bacteria; phylum Bacillota; class Bacilli; order Lactobacillales; family Lactobacillaceae; genus Weissella; species Weissella oryzae. Next base: position 66,651 of record NZ_DF820488.1, read on the forward strand.
TAAAATTCCTGAAATGATTATTGTCACTGATTGAGCTAATATTGCTAAAAAAACTAATATACTTATTTTTTTCATTGTTATTTCCAAACTATTACGGGATACCCTCATTTAGGGTACTAGAAAGCACTATTGTATTTAGCTATTAGAATAGTTCTTTTACGTTTAGCAATCAGGCCCTTTAATAAGTTATTCGTAGCCTTTCTCCTTCATAATCTTATGTGCCTGGACACTAAATTTTTTTGCGCATATAGATACTAAATAACTCGCGAATATTATACAAATACCAGTTAAAATCAAGCCCATCCAAATAATGGTACTGATCAGTATGCTATTTGGTAGTAATCTTGCATCATAATAAGCACCTGCTAATACAATAATAAACACCACAGAACCAAAAATTAATGTAATATAATAACCTATCTTATAGAATGCTGTAGTTATTTTATTGGCTTCTTCATTTTTAGTCCAACTTGGAGCAGACAAAGCTGACTTACTAAGTTTGGCTAATATTGTTAAATCAAAGTCATATTTTGAAAACTGCAAAAAAATTGCGTAAAGTACGGATTGAGCAACTAATAAAAATAATGGAATCAAAAATAACTCCACATTTAGGCTCTCATTTTCCACTAATTGCAATGAAACAATAACCATAGCTATTTCTTGAATTAAGTACCCTGTTATCATTAAACTAATTATTTTTTTCATCAGGAATTCCACACAATCACTGGATATCTTACTGTGCTTTTAAAGCCAACAAGCCAAGCTATATTAAATGTTTGTTCACCTGTATACCAACTAAAATTAGCATTAATTTTATCTGCCTTTTTGAAGTCGTATACATCACCAATAGACGCTTGCGGACCATAACCCGCCTCTACAGTTGCACCCCAATACTTATTTATATTTCCACCAACGGTAAATTTCCCAGCGTAACCAATTGCTTTTGCCTTTAAACCAAATTTAAATTCTTTTCTTGTTTTAAAGGCATCCAAATCTACGATAACTTTGCCAGCCTCACCTGAAAATGCAACATAAAAACTTTTACCGATAATCGCATCTAATCCAATTTCAGTTGTACTATTTTCTGACTTAATGCCTACAAAATCTTTTCCCCAACCAACTTTATTAGTTATTGAACCAACAGCAACTTTTGCAGCTCCATGTAAAAATTCAGAACTGCCATTGTTAGCATCTAATGCGCCATTTTTAAAATCAAAGGAATAACTTTCCCTCTTTTTTGGAATACTGTACGTTCCTGTCCCACTATTTACAACTACACTATTCAAAGTTGTTACAGCACGCATAGCTGATGCTAATTCTTTGAGATTATGATCAAATAATTTACTAGTTGCTTCTGAAAATTGACGTAACTTTTTAATCTTTTTCTCAATCTTCTTAACCTCGTCCTGGTAGCTTTCCGCTACATTTTGCATCTGCTTAGCCTGGCTCTTAAACATACCAGCCCCCATATCCAAAACAGGTAGATGCTCAATTGATTTAGCAAAATCAGCATACATATTAGACATTGAGTGAGCTGAGTCAGCTAATGAACGTTTAATTTGCCGTTCTTGCATCAAAATATCTTCATCTAATAAAGCCTCACCACTAACAATATGTTCCTGTGATTCATATTGTTGTAGATCGCTTTCAACATTATCAAGTGCATTTGAAACCCTAGTAATGGTTGGAATTATCAAATCCCTAAATAACCCTTGACCAGCTGTATAGGCTGCGCCCGACAATGTATGACCATCAACTGCATTGACTAGCCGATTACTACCATTTTTTAATTCTTGAATAACCTCACGCCCTTGCTGCAAGCTTCTTTTCAAGTTGTTCTTCATACCTGCTGAATCCGAACTAAGGTACCTTAAACCCATAACCAATTTTCCTCTCTTTTGTTAAGTGGGTACTCCCCTTCAGTTCCCAATTTTGCCATTCTAAATAACTGCGTAGTTTTGTAACACGTAAGCACGAACATATTTTTAAAAATTGTGATAATCTTAACATACTTTAATTTGTGAAACAATATGATAGCTCATTAATTTCTTAGCATTTTTAATATTAAAATTCAGCCGTTTACAATAACAATCATGTTAAGAGTACAGCTAAAGTTACCAAACAAAAAAAGCAACTAATTAAGTTTCACCACCTAATTAGTTGCTTTTTGTACTGAACATAGTAATTTTACTTATCTGCTTTTTTAAGAAAAGTAATTATAACAATAAGCATAATTATTATTATAACTAATAGTATATTTATGCTAAATAAATTACCTATGGCTGTAGTAGCTAAGCCTGTAGTTTCAAAAGAAGTTGCTATCTTTTTACCCACAAATACGACCGATTTTGTTCGTCTTTGTTAATTTTAGTATAGGAGCACTTTTAATTAGGTATTAAATAACTATTTCATTGTCTAATTTATCCACAGATTTGCGATTATGCCCATTAGACCATGCGCCTATGATTCTATCCTCATTCTCAGACAAGAAGTGAAGAGCCACTGACTTGACATTAAGTTTTTTGATATACAACAAGGCATCAAATTTCGACTCAAATTGTTTTACTTTGACCAGATCTTTATTAAAATAGTCTGTATAATTAACCAGATATTTCCTCATATATTTAGAACCTCTTTTAATTAATTGCTTGACCACCCGTCACGCCATAGATTTGCCCCGTTACATAGCTAGCTTTATTTGATGTCAAGAATACATAAATATGAGCTAATTCAGCTGGTTGTCCAGCTCTACCAATCAAAGAATCTTGTCCAAAATCTGTAATCGCATCGTTTGGTTGCCCGTGATCTAACTGCAGCGGAGTCCAAATTGGACCTGGAGCGACTCCATTCACACGAACACCCTTTTTAGCCATAATCTGTGAAAGATTAATTGTATAGTTAGAAATTGCAGCTTTGGTTGCCGCATAGTCCAATAAATGAGGACTAGGGTTATAGGCCTGGACGGAAGTAGTATTTATAATTGTTGCCCCTGGTTCAAAATATGGATTGGCCGCTTTGACCAGCTCCATCATAGAAAATATGTTGACCGCAAACGTATCCCGAATTTGTTCCAGCGTTAACTCTTGTAAATTATCAACAGAAATTTGTTGTGCAGCGTTCAGAACTAAACCATCTACACCGCCAAATTGAGTGATAACTTGGTCAATTATTTTTTTAGGAGCAGTTTCATCCCGCAAATCAAATGGAAGTAAGAGAGCCTCCCTGCCAGTCTCTTCAATGTATTCTTTTACTTCTATCGCATCGGCTTCCTCACCTGGTAGAAACTGAATAGCAACGTCGGCTCCTTCTCGGGCGAAGGCAATTGCGACCGCACGACCAATACCAGAGTCACCGCCAGTAATTAGAACTTTACGACCCAATAATTCATCATGACCAGTGTAAGAATCTTCACCACAATCAGGCTTTGGCTCCATATTACGCTGTAAAGCTGGTGTATCTTGGTCTTGTTTTGGAAATTTTTCTGAATAGAACATATCTTTAGGGTTCACTAAATTTTCTTTACTCATATATACCTCCATATACCAATTATTAAAACGTTTACATTGTTAATGTTAATAGGGTTTTATGAATGTCATATCACTAGTCCACTTGTGATTGGGTTGTTCAGTAAAAAACTGTTGAGCTAGGATATTTGGTAGTTGTTGATTCTCAAAATTTTTACGGTATCTAAATTTGGGTTTTAGAGTAATCATTTGAGGAAGGTTCATAGATTTCATGAGCCTATAGACGCAACCTGGAGAAATGGCATAGCCATATTCACTGTTTAAGATATGAGTCATTTTAGTGGAGCCAATACGAAAATCTACTTGATAATAAATATCAAAAATAATTTTTCTTATTTTCTGATTCTCAAGAACTTTAGGAGCAACCTTACCATCAAAACACTTATAATAGCTGCTTCGATTAATATTTAAAACATGACATAGTTTAGTGATTGAATGTTCAAAGCGTAAAGATCGAATGGCATTCAAACGTTCTATTCGTGGGGCGTGAATATGGCAATGGCTTTTTTAAATATTAAATTTTCTTCCTCCAACATGGCATTCGCTTCTGAAGTTTTTAAACCTGCTGTGCAGTGAGAACTTGATTATCATCTAGTTTCACCTCAGAGAATTGACGAATCCATTTGGACAATGCCACAGATGAAACGCCATACTCTTTAGTAATTTCAGCTTGAGTTCTACCAGAATTGTCCAAGTTAACTAAATTTTATTTAAATTCATTCGTCACACCGATTACAAGTTCCCATAAAAAGCCTCCGTTTTTGTGCCTACATAAATAATAAAAATGAAACAAAAAATTGTCCACTAAATTAATATAGATCCAATGTAGCTCTTCATCATAAGTATATACATCTCTTGAAATTTCATTCATCGATTCTTCTGTAAACATTTTTCCACCTAATCTACAGTTGTATAATAAATAACATTATATTTATCTAAATTAATATCTTTAACTGGAATACGCTTATCACGTTTCATAGCATTAGATAGTGACGTTTCCTCAATAACATCGTCACCATCGGCAAACCTACCCTTGTCTACACCTTGACCATAGTTATTATAGCCAAGGCTTACTTTATCATCGTTCACACGTAGTTCATACTGACCCATTGCTTCATCACTACTTACACGAGTAAATTCAATTTTTTTAATCCCGTCATATTCAGATATTAATTTTTTAGCAATCTTTTGTTCATTTACGATTACATTGTGTTTAATTGTTTCATTATCCATGTGTTTTTTAACCCCAAATCCTACAACCAATACTAGGATAACCACAATAGCTATCCACCAATTTCTACTAATTTTCACTGCTCCATCCAATCTTTACTACCTAAATTAAAACTGCTCCACTATTGACAATCTCTTTAATTATATCTAACAAACCATGTAACTCTTCGTGATCATTATCAGTCAAATATGCAATTCCATATGTAATTTTCGCACTATAATCCAAAGGAATTGCTATAATTTCAGAATCAGTTCTATCGACAACAAAACTCGGTAAAATACCGACCCCCTGCTTGCCCTTTATTAGAGTAATTAAAATTGCAACTGTGTCAGCTGTAGTTTCTCGTCCCTTTTTAATATGAATACTTAATTCTCTTTGTAATCTATCAATAGCTGGTGGAGATTGCCTTGGATTAAATAATATAATGTCAGTATCACTTAAATCATTAATATCTAGATGGGACCGATTCGCTAATGCACTTGATTTTGTAACTAAGGCTACAAATTTCGAGTCAAATAATGAGTCAAATGTAATTGCTGGATTACCGGCAACGTTCCCCGATGTTGTTAATATAAGATCAAATCGATGACTAATTATGTCATCGATACCAGCGTTTAAATTAAAATTTTTAAGAACAATTTTCAAATTGGGCTCTCTCGTGGACACTTGTTCGAGAATTTTGGGTAAGAAAAGTTCTTCGAAAGGTGTATTAGTATAACCCAACCTAATTGAAGACAAAAAATTATGACTTTTAATCTGTACTATCAATTGCTCAATATTTGACATAATATCACTCATATGTTGATAAAAATACAGCCCTTCATTCGTAAGACTAACTCCCTTTTTCCCCCTATTAAACAATTTTATAGCCAATTCTGATTCAAGTTGCTGGATATTTTTTGTGACTGCAGGTTGCGTCATATGCAGATTTTTTGCTGTTTTAGATAAGTTCAATGTTTCTGAGACATTTAAAAAGACATTTATTTGGATAAAATTCATTCTTTTTCTCCTTATTCTTTTTAGTAATCAGCTATAACTTTTTATGATGTTTTAACATGATTGCATTGTGATAACCTTAATTTGTAAATATAAAATTAAAGAGGTGTTCCATATGCGTTATATTGTTACAGGTGTTGATGGCAAGCTATCAAGTCGAGTTGCTGAGCTTATGTTAGAAAATGTGCCTGGTAATGAGCTTACATTTACTTGTTATAAAATTGATCGTCTACCAATAGATAAGCGTAAGCGTTGGGAAAACGAAGGTGTTCGAATTGTTGAAGCTGATTACAATAATAAAGAATCACTTGTAAAGGCTTTTGAGGGTGGTGACAGATTGTTTTTGATTTCTGGCCTTGATGTTGGAAAACGTGTAGAGCAACATAAAAACGCCATTGACGCGGCAATTGAAAATGGTGTCCAGCATATCACATATACCTCATTCATTGGAGCGACAGATCCTGCATATGAGCATGTATTTGTGACTCCTGATCATACTGCTACCGAAAAATATTTGGAATCAACAGGCATCAAATATGCAGCGCTTCGCAATAACCTATATCTTGAAACCTTTATGACCATGCGAGCAATGCTTGCATTTATGTCAGATGGTAAGTGGGTTACTACAGCTGGCGAAGGCAAAGCAACTTTAGTTCATAAAGATGATTGCGCTGCCGCCGCCGCTGCTGCACTATTAGGCAAGGGTGGTGACCGAAAGGTATTTAACATTGTGGGATCTCAAGCTATTTCGGTACGTGAGATTAGTGAAATAATTTCTAAACGCTCTGGTATTAATCTTGAGTACATTCCAGCTACGCAAGAAGAATATTATGCTTACTTAGAAAAATTAAATATCCCGCATGATATGAGCGGTGATTTCTCGAAGTCTCCAGCCCCATTTAGTGCAAATGATGTCGTAGACAATGATCAAGCTGTTGGTGATGGCCTATTTAATGTTGAATCAAATGACATAGAATTCCTAACAGGACATAAACCAAAAACCGCATTAGATATTGCTAGTAATTTTGATTACATTTGGCAAAATCACATTACTAATTGGCGTCAGATAAAGTAATACAACATTAATAATAATTTTTAAAACTCCGTGAAACGTATGTATACTGTTCCGGAGCTTTTTCATTATAATAAGTTTTTCTCTTATCAATGTCTTCTACTGATTAACACAATCTGTTTAATCTGTCGTCGTAAGAATATATAATTTCTATCCTTAAACATATTATAAAGTCCCCAACTAATCTACAACAGTATAATAAAATACATCATATTTATTGAGGCCCATATCAGATTCTTTTAGCTTATGAGGTCGCTCTTTACCATCAGCAAGGACACTTCCTTCATACATGTTCATAGAACCAGCAAGCTTACCATCATCTATTCCTTGTCCATAATTATTAAATGCTGCTTTTAAAGTATCATTTACGGTAAATTGATATTGCGATGAACCTGTTTCTGAATTTAAACTTACTCGAGTAAACTTAATCTTTTTAATCCCGTCATATTCAGATATTAATTTTTTAGCAATCTTTTGTTCATTTACGATTACATTGTGTTTAATTGTTTCATTATCCATGTGTTTTTTAACCCCAAATCCTACAACCAATACTAAGATAACCACTATAGCTATCCACCAATTTCTACTTATTTTCACTACTCCACCCAATCTTTTCTACCTAAATTGGAACTACACCGCTCTCTAAGAATTTACACAAACGTGCTCTAGGAGTGATATTCGTTCCAATATATTTATTTTCTTCTATGTTTATTCCAGCATTAAAGTTCAAGGCCTCATCATCGTTAATAAATCCTTCAAATAAAACACCACCCGAAAGACTCTTATGTACGGTTTTATCAATAATTTGTATTTTATTGATTTTATGGTTAGGGTCATTTTTAGCCAACTGAGACAGTATAATCTTTTCCGCTTCTTTGCTATTTGCAATCCTTACCATCTCAGTCTGCAGGCTTGCACCTTCCACTTCTATCATCTAAATTTCTTCTCCTAAAACGCAATCAATTAAAATCATAAAGTTAGCTCTATTTTAAGCACACTAGATTGTGATAACTTTAACATTATAAACGATACTACAAAATTAAGCTAGTAAGATATTCATTTACTGTCCAATATATTGTAAAAAAGCATAAAGATATAAATATCCTTATGCCTGTCTTAGTCTATTAATAATGTGGTAATATCAAAAAAATTTCGTCCGGAACAAGTTGCATGTAGCGCTCTCGCTTTCCCTCCATGAGTACAACCTGAGTCGATTCGAGGTAATAAAATAATGGTTGTCCAAATGCAGGTAAAAACTCTATGTTAATGATTTCTTCATACTCTTTTTTTTAAGATTCATGATTATCTTTGTAAGTAAGAACCCATCTTACACGTGCTTGGGTAATAGCTATAAGTTCTAAATTATTATTAAATTGAAACGGTATGTCACCTTTAAAAACTTTATCATCATTTAACTCTTGGTTTATATCATGCAACTATATTCATCCTTCATTTACAGTATTTTATTTAGAAATAAAATTTCGGGAAATTATATTCTAAACAAATAAAAAGTTGCATTTTAAAATGCAACTTTTTATTAACTGTGATATGGACATCATGAACCAGATTAGCTAACCACATTAATTTGCCAAGAAATTCTGTGTGCTTAGACCCCCCTTTTCAATTTTTACGGGTTGCGAATTTATCCCCTTTGCATCAACAGTGCCGCTAACTTCAAGATGATGGACAATACCGCCATTTTCAACAATATAGGTCGTAACATTTGAACCATGGGTTATTAGGCTACCATTAATTTCAATATCATCAACTTCACCAGCATTTTTAATACTTATGGCATAAGCTGGCAACAAAATATTTACTCCCTTAACCAAAGAGTTTCCCAAACCTCCATGAGTTGTTATGTCGTTCTTAATTACAATACTACCAACTTTTTTAGATATTTGAATTCCAATTGAACCATCACCATAAGTGGATATTGAATCAAAAATTCCGTTTTTCAATGTTCCATCGTATTGATTATATCCACGAGCACCTTGACCAAATGTTTTTAATGGTGCATGCATAATAAAGTTATTTACTATACCAAAATTAACAAATCCAATTCCCGATGGACCATAGGAGATGACTTGATCATTACTTTCCCAAGTATCAACTTTACCCCATGTATCTAGAACCATGTCATTAACCCCATAGGTTGCTATTTCGCCATTGTGTGTAATACTTTTAGCAAATGTTCCGTTCACAATAAATACTGCGGCAGTAATAAAATCGGACACACCAACAGGAATTTTCCCATTAGAATATACAGCTTTTGTTTCAAGAGTTGAAACTTCGGTTCGCCCACCTTCATCTCCGAAACCGGCAATGAAAATTCCCGATCCAATAACTGGAGCATTTCGACGACCAATTGATACATTCTTTGCAGCCAGATTGATTTTACTATTCTCATTTGAATTAAAATTATACACAGTCAAAGCCCCTTGTAGAACGTTGACACCATACTTTTGTGGTTGTTCCAAATATCTACGAGCATCTGCTGCTATAATATCAATACCATCGATTTCAACATCAGCTTTCTCAAAATTATTGCGTGCGATAAAAGAAAACTGTCCTGTAAGCATCAAATTTTTAAAAGTAAACTTTCCTAAGTCACCTGATTTATTAGTTAAAAAAATCGCCCGATTTTCAATTGAGGTCTGAATATTCAAATCAGCAATGGTGTTGTTTTTTGTTAGACCTAATCCATCGTTATTTTGGAAAGACAACAGTGGTAATGCACCATCTTCTTGCGCCTTGCCACTAATTGAAACACCTTCAGGTAAGATAACAGGATAAGGAATCAAAAAACTACGCGTAATAGAAATTTTTTCCTCCCTTACCTCGATAGCATTAATAAACTCTTCAAAATTTTTTACACTAACCATAGAACTGCCCCCTCTGATAAAATGTTAATGATACATCTATTATTATACCCAAACTGGTGGACATGTCTACTAGTTTGAAAGAAGGACATTATAATGAATTATTTTTATCTAAGTAAGTTTATTGCTGGAATATATCGCCAAACTAAAAACGATTTTAACAAAGAAATATCCGGCCTTAATGTACGGGCAACAGAAAGTGATTTACTACTATTTATCACTGAACATCCCAATTTAAGTCAACAAGAATTATCTGTACAAATGGTTCTCGATAAAAGTCTTCTAGCAAAGAATTTAAAAATTCTGCAGAAAAAAGAATTAATAAAAAGATGTTCAGATTCATCTGATGGTCGCATTCACAAAATTGTAGCTACAGATGCAGGGCAAGAAACCGCAATTCATCTAAAAATGGTAATGAACGAATGGTGGGAAAAAATCTTCAAGGATAATACCGAGTTGGATCCTCAAATTTTTTACCAACAGCTAGAACTTGGTTATAATCTAATTACTCAAACTAAAATTCAAAATTAATCTGTGAAATATGCTAGATTTCTAAAAACTTTGGTTAGCTCTTAAAATGAGTAATAATACCTTTAAGATTTGGAACCAATATTACAATACTAGAATCAACTATATTATATTTAAATTACTAATAATGCTATCCTATGTTAATTTCACATCAATAAATGTGGTAAAAATAAAAAGACTAGGAATCATAAAGTTCATTACCATTAAACTTTATGATTCCTAGTCTTTTTTCCTACATATTCTACGAGCATGACCATAATACTGCTATTATTGCTATATCTAATGCATTAATCTGAAACCGTACGTTTATTATCAGGTCAATCTATACTATCTCTCCCATTAAAGCCCAACTTTTTTGTTCTGGAATAGTTACTGCTAATTTATTATATATAACATTAGTTTATAGGAGTTCTAAACAGTCTTATAACAAGTCGCTTCCTAGTGTTTGTCAATATTTTTAAAGCTGCCTTGATAAAAGATTTTAGCTAAAGTAAATTAATTAAAGAACTATATATACTGACAGTCAAAACGATAAAAAAAGTCCTTTACTTTGTACCTAGCTAAGGGACTTCTTTTAAATTTTATATCGATTTATTGAACCCATTTATAGCTACATTCTAAAATACTTCATTTAACGTGCAAATAGTGTTAAAACACTAAGCCTTTGAGTGACTTAGTCACTTTAACACTTGCAATTTACGTACTTGTACATGATTATTTACTTATTACCCTCGTAACTACCGATTATTTTTTAACGAACTAGCTCAACCATTATAAAAATCTCTACTTCATTAAATTCAAGTTCAAAAAGTTAATCCGTAAAGTGATCATCAAAAAATGCAAGCATACCAGCCTGCGTATGATTAGCATATACACGCCCATGCCCGTGTCCTTTAATGATTTGTAAGACTGATTCAACACCTGCATCTGTAAGTTCTTTTTGAAGACGTAATACCCCTTCCGTGGGGACAATTTCATCCATTGAATTAGCAATAAACATTGGTCCTGCATTCTTAGTTATCCGATTAAGCAGCGATGCTTGCTTAAGTAAAGCTAAATCATTATTAACATAATTTAAAACAAACCATTTATAATATTCGTTGTTACTACCGGTTTGATCAATTTTCTTTACTGGTGTACCAAAGATTGGAGCTGTCGCATTAGAAGCTACAACTTCTGGATGTGCTGCAATCCAAGTATCCAAATCAATAATTCCAGATAGTGAAGCAATTGGAATGCCCGTACGTAAACTAAGCTCAATCGCTAAGTTTCCACCTGAAGACATTCCAACTGCACCAATTTTATTGCGATCAAATTGGTAATCTGATTGTTTCATCCAATCATAAAGATTAACCAAATCTTCAATTGGAGCTGGATATAGATATTTTGGTGCTAATCTATAATTTGGCACGAAGACTATATAACCAGCTTCAGCAAAACTAGTTGCCCAAGATTTCTCCCCCTCTTTGTTTCCTAACCACCAACCCCCGCCATGAATATCAATTAATGCCCGACGATTGTCATTAACATTATCAAAATCTTGGTAGATATCTACCTTAAGACCATACTTCACATCGTAGTTGACATCACTTTCTACATTGATATTTGTCATTATATCCCCCTTTATCAAAGAAAATAGTGTGCACACTATAATTCAAACCATTTTCATTGAAATTTTATTACTATTGACCCAAACTGTAAAATCAAAAGTTATACAGTCAATATTAACGCACTCTTATTAAAAATATGATTATTCTTTGCAACTTTTATTGCCATCACGAAATAATTTCCAAAGTCACATTAAATTATATTTTTGAGTTTTCTTAGCTACTAGTAAAGTAATCCCTTATTTAACAAAAACCATGGACTGTAAGTAATTTATTTTCTCTTTAAGTAAGTGCGATAATTCCCAGTCGATTATTGATACTATACAGGCTCTCATAAATGCATATTAATATTCATCATTCAAATTACTGACATCCAATAAATGATTACCAGTTCCTTGATTAGAGATCTATAATTTCAGCCTTTGCCAATTGAACTACCCTTACAATCCATAGGAATAATCGTAAAGATATTTAGCACACCCACAGCTAGTTCTAATGTTGCATTAAGATTTTCAGCAACTGCTGTAACATCGTCCAAAACCCAACCAGCTGAAATAGGACATGCAAAAATTGTTAAACCCGGTGGCGGGTATATCTTCGCCATCTTAATCAGTTGTCATAATCACTACATTGTTGCTCTTCTTTGATGTATTACCAAGTGAAACATCAGCATAAAAAAGAAGCAGTCTTGTAAATTATGAATTACTGAACTGCCCTTCAAAATTAAATTTTCTTATTTAACACAGCCCGAAGTAATACGGGCTTAACAATTAATTGAATTGATTTTTTTGCTCGAGTAATACCACTATAAATCAGATTACGATTTAAATGCGGATAATTTTTGTCTATATAGAAAAAAACATTATCAATCGACAATCCTTGAACTTTATTTACTGTAGCTGTATAACCCAGTTCTAAATCCCGATATAATTCGTGAATATCTGGACTATACATACCAGCATTATAACCTGATGATGATTTTTCCATCAGATCAACAATTAGCAATCTATTATCTAAGTCAGGCACGCGAATTTGTATCTTATAAGCATAGGTGGTTGGGGAATACTTTCAAAGATAACCCTATTTAAAGGTTCACCATTTTCATCATTAGGAAACAAGTCAACAATTTCAATTCGAGTTGCACCTCGCAAGTGAAAAGTATCTTTACTTGGGCGACCAGTTGTCCAATCATGGACCAATTGAGGAGATTCATAACCATTACTATTTCACCAGTATGGAGGGTAATTTTTTTGTCCGCGGATAGTCTAAGTTTCTGAGATGTTGGGAATAATAATTGATATTTTATTTGAATTTTTTCTGCAAGGACTCGACGCATCTCATTTGTTGGAACCAAAAGAATACTATCCAATCCGTGATTATTGGATATCTCAACAAATCTTTGTGCTAAATACTCTTCCACCTCATCCTCATTAAGAAAATCATCTTGCGATAAGAGCGCTACCGGCAAAAGCGTTGTCCTAGGTAATGAATAATGTTTTTTATATTCATTGGGGTCATTATTTAAGATTGCTCGTGAGAAATGAATAATATCATTTGAACCAGTTCTCTGTATAATTTCTAATTGTTTACTATCAAACAATATGTTTGCCTGTCGTAATAAATTGAAAAGTCGTTGTGGGGGATTTTGAATAGCTGGTAATTGGTTTGGATCACCAATAAGAATAACTGGTGTTAAAGTTTCCAATGCAAACAGCGCAACATCCAGAAGCGCAATTGCATTTGCCGCAAAAGACTCATCCACTACAATCAAATCATAGTGAGGAATCGTTTGTTGTTCATTATTAATGAGTCGTCCAAATTGAGCAATTTCTAAAGAATCTGCTGCCATTCGAAACATCCAACTGGTCAGGGTACTAACAGTAATCATATCGTCTCGATTACTTGATTGCAGTTTGTTGGCGGTCATGTCTTGATCAAATCGGGTTTCTCGCACTTGGTCAATCAATTGGTTAATATTTGTACTCGCTACATGAGTAGGCGTCAGTACAGCAGTTTGCAACTGATTATCTACTAGATGTTTAATTAATTCGCTGTTAAATATGATTTCCCGCTACCAGCTTGCCCAGTAATTGTTGCAAATAAGAATTGTTCTCCTGCTAATTGATTAAATATTAATTGCTGACTCCCGGTTAATGCTGGATCTTTTGATAAGTTTTGATAAACATAATGAATGTTGTTTTTACTTTCATTTTTAAAATCTATGTTGGCTAAAAGTAACTCTAATCTTTTCAACCAAGCATCTTTACGAGGAATTGTTAAATCGATTTTTGGACTATTCTTAGTATCTTGCATGGCAAGTCTATAAAAATCACTTTGCTTGTTCATACTAGATAGAAGTTCTTGATAACTAACAATGTCAAATAGGTCACGTTTCATCTTATGATGAAAGAATGCTAGATTTTTTTCTGCATCCGTAAATAGCTCTGTATTTAATTTATTTCCCATGTTCTAAATTATATCACCTAACTCTAATCCGCTATAATCAAGATAATGATAAGTCACTATAACTCATTATCAGTAAACTTCACAATATATTAAGTTAGCTATGTTCATTAAAAGTAAAGCAATGTACATCAAATACTTACATTTCTAACTTTATAGCTGAGAAGCGCCGACCGCCTATATTAATTACCAATTATATATATCCTTGAAATCAGGACTCAAATAGCTGATATTCTTAGTATTATTAAATTTTTCATCAGATTGTTCAAATGATTTCAGCCTGTTTTGAAAACTTTCTAAATATCATTTTTTTCATGATTTTATTCTTGTAATCGGCTCGTTCTTATGCATAAAGATCTTTTTATTAGGCATAATTTTTTCTTACTCATTTTTCTTGATTGATTGTTATCCCGTTCTTCAATAATCTTAGCAATTTGAGGAAACTTATTAGGTGCAATCTTACGTATTTCTTATAGCTCGCTTCTTTTATCCATTTATGATTTATTACCCAAATTCGAACCATACCATTACTCTAAGAATTTACACAAACGCGCTCTAGGAGTGATATTCGTTCCAATATATTTGTTTTCTTCTTTATTTATTCCAGCATTAAAGTTTAAGGCCTCGTCATCGTTGATAAATCCTTCAAATAAAACGCCGCCTGCGGGACTCTTATGTACAGTTTTATCAATAATTTGTATTTTATTGATTTTATGGTTAGGGTCACCTTTTGCTAAATGAGATAATATAACATTTTCTGTTTCTTTGCTATTTGCAACTTTTATCATCTCAGTCTGTAGGCGTGCACCTTCTGCTTCTATCATCTAAGTTTCTTCTCCTAAAACACAACCAATTAAAAGCACAAAGTTAACTCCAGTTTAAGTATTTGAAATTGTGATAATTTTAACATTATAAACTATAATACAAAATTATGCTAGTAAGATATTCATCGACTGTCCAATATATATTGTAAAAAGAATAAAGATATAAATATTCTTATACTTGTTTCAGTTTATTAATAATGCGGTTACCGTAGTCAATAATTATCATTTAATTGTAATTTCAGATGAAGTTGACAGTGCTTCCTTTTTTAGAGCTTCTTGCTCTTCAAAACAATAGTTATATCTAACATCAAGCTAAACATTAGTAAACTAATATTTTACTTAGCTTTGCCAAATAATTTTAAAATAGTTTATCTACCAATCTCATAAACTATGAGATGAGTAATCTGCAAAATAATAACTAACTAAAGAGTTGCTTAACTTTAAATCAAAATGTGATTTGAAGTTAAGTAGCTCTTTTAGACTACATTTTAAGTATTAGTTACTAATCAAATAATTTCAAAATTTAAATATCATTTTCGACGCTTGATTCCTAATAATACTAACAACAGAAATAATTCACCAAGCATCTGTACTGATTCATTATTCAACATACCAGTATCTGGTAATGAATCATTATGTGGAAAATTACTCCAATCATTGTTTGAGTCTGAGATTGAATCATTATCTGAGCTTGATTCACTTGCTGAATCAGAATGAAATTCACTAGCTAAAATTGAGTTTGAATCAGATTCTGATTCAGACTCAACATCTGGTAAAGTGCCTAATTCAATTCTATATTCGTCCCCTGAAATCCCACTCTTTAACCACCCTCCAAGCAATAAGCCAAAACTAGACCCAATTCCAGCGGTAGCCCCATAATAAGCAATTGCCCTGCTACGCATTTCGCCAGTATAGTTATCCATTAATAATGCGAGCGAAGTTGGTGCTATTATTGCTGAACCAATTCCTTGAATCGCCCGGGCAACAATTATCATGACAGCTGAATTAGACAGACCAACAAACAAACTAGCCATGCCAAAAATTAGTAGTCCTGTAATAAAAATCTTTTTTCTACCAATTAAGTCTCCCAGCCGGCCAGCCAATAGCAAAAAGCCACCAAATGTAATGGTATAAGCATTTGACACCCAGGCTAATATTGCTTGACTCATATTAAGATCATTGGCAATCTTAACGGTACTTGTGAAAATAATAGAATTATCCATTAAAATTAAAAAATATGAAAATAGAATAATGAATAAAGTTACTCCAAACTTTTGTTTGTTAATCATTTACTCGTCCCCTTAAACAAATTATGAGCTTAGTATATTCTTTGATGTGAACTCCAAGGCAAGCTTTTTTATTATTTCCATAAAAAAACGAGCAACTCATTTGCTCGTTTTCAGATAATTATTAATAAACTAATTATTACCAAGGTTGTGCTGTCGGTCCAACCGTAAATTCACTCACATTGGTATCCTCAGGCTGATCAATCGCAAAGGCAATGACACTTGCAATTCGATCTGCCGAAATACCGTATTGGTCATACACTGCATTCATCCCTTTTGCTGCCTCTTTTGAAGTAATCGTATCTAGTAACTCAGTGTTAATTGCTGCTGGATAAATGGTCGCAGTCCGAATATTATTTCCTTCAAGGGCTGATTCCATGCGAAGGGTCTCCATTAAATCACGTACAGCCCATTTCGTTGCGCCATAAACAGCTCTCCAGCCGGATAAGCCTTTAACCCTGCAACAGATGATGTAGCAATTACTTGACCGCTCTTTTGCTTAATGAATGCTGGTAGGGCAGCAGCGATACCATTTAGCACTCCTTTCAAATTTACATCAACCATTTGATTCCACTCTTCAACTTTTAACTCAGATAAATTTGAACTTGGCATCAAACCAGCGTTAAGAAAAATAACATCAAATCTTCCAAACTCGCTTTTAGCCAAATCAACTAAATGCTGACTATCTTCAGCTTTTGTAACATCAGTGATTGCATATACTGCTTGACCACCAGCATTTCGAATTTCATCAACTAATTTTACTAATTTACCTTCTCGCCGAGCGCCTAAGACAAGTTTGGCTCCTCTGTTAGCTAATAACTTTGCCGTGGCAGCTCCAATACCTGATGACGCCCCAGTAATTACCACTACTTTATTTTTAATTGTCATGTTTCATTACTCCAAATATCCTATAGTTTATTATAAACACTATCGGTTACCGCTTCTAACCATTCAGGTTCCCCAGTTGTGATTGCGATGTGCTCAAACCAACTATCCTTTTTCGCACCATGCCAGTGCTTTATACCATCATTTGTCAGAACCTTATCGCCCTTTTTTAAAGAAATCGCTGTTTTTCCTTCTTCTTGATACCAACCTTCGCCACCTGTTACTAACAATATTTGATACCCATTGTGATGAATATGCCAGTTATTACGAGAACCCGGTTCAAAAGTTACTACACCCACCGATAAAGAATCATCTGGGGATGAAATTAACCCATTTAAAAGTGTCACGCCCGTGAAATATTGACTATAAGGATTCGGCACGCCTGGTCCAAAAATTGTTCCGTTTTGAATTTCACTATACTTACTCATCTTTTGTTACCTCTTCATTAAAAATTGCTTTTGAGATGTTAAAGGCCGACCACGCTTTAGGCCAACCAACATAAAATGCTAAATGCGTAATAACTTCTGCAACATCGCTGGCGGTTAGTCCATTATCCTTACCTTTTTTAATATGAAATGGAAGCTGTTCAAATGCTCCTGTCGCAATTAGGGCTGTTATTGTTATCAGGCTACGGTCTCTTGATGATAATTCTACTTCTCGCGACCAGACTTGACCAAATAATACATCATCATTTAGCTCAGCAAATTTTGGCGCAAAATCACCTAGTGCGTCATGTCCAGCTGTTACTTTATTTTCCATAATCACTCCTACCTTTGAATTATTACTCTAAGCGTTGCATTTTGTGGCCCCTCAGCAATCATCGGCGGCATATACACGCTATCTTGATATTTAGCTTTATATGCCTTATCAATTTTGTGAATCAAACTTTGCTCTGTGCTTGCATCAATATATGTAAAATTCACAGCATATTTTTGACCGTCGATTTGAATTTGACCATTACCTTGACTTAGTGCAGATTTAAACCACCGCGAGTTTTGACCATTCCAAGCTCGAATATAAATATCACGCTCTACCACAACAGACCAAATCCACGTTGGTGTACCCAATGTCTTTTCATCTTGATAGTAAGGTGAAACGTAACAATCATCAGCTTTTGAAAATCTTTCAATTTCTGTATCAAATAGCATCGTTTGCTCCTTCTTTTTGAATATTTTTAATTTAATACAGTCAAACAACCATTACAATTCATTTGATGTAATAGTAAACTATTACACGAGGTAATGCTTTATGGAAATTAGAATGATGAAATATTTTTTAGCTGTTGCTACCACAGGGACGCTTACTGCAGCTGCTAAGAAATTAAACTTGACTCAGCCAGCTCTCTCACGCCAAATCCAAGTTTTAGAAACCGAACTTGGCGTGCAACTACTTGATCGGTCAAAAAAGCCATTACAGCTTACTGGTGAAGGAATCTATTTTGCAAAGCAAGCTGAAAGTATTTTGAATTTAACTGAAAAAACAAGTCAAAATTTGAAACAGAGAAATATTATTGCTGGCCAAATTACAATTGGTGCAGCTGAAACCTCACTATTTACAGTGATTTTAGCAGGAATCAGCAATTTGCAAGATCAATATCCAGATGTGACCATCCATTTAATCTCTGGTAGTTTGAGCGATATGCTTGATAGCCTTGACCAAGGGTTAATTGATTTTCTATTTGCCCTAGATTTTAATTTGAAAGGGCAATATGACTACATTGATTTAAAAAGCACTGACACGCGCGGTGTTTATCTCAATGAAAAACACGTACTCGCAAATCAAAAAGAACTTACCGGTGAGCAAATAGCTAATTATCCAATCGTTATTTCTAGAAACCCGATATGGTTGGACTATCTTAGCTCAATTACGCATATGCCAACTGAAAATCTCAATATCCGGATGACATTTAACTTAATTGGTAATGCGAGTTTATATCCGATTTTCAATCAAGAGATTTTATTAATTGGTATCGAGGGCTTACCAATTAGTTCCGCGGTTAAATTCATACCTATAGCTCCGCAGATTCATTCTCATGCCACATTATTGTGGAAAAAAACTCAATTTCTATCTTCTCTGCATGAAGAATTTTTATATTTTATCAATCACGCAATTCTTGATAACTAATCAAAAAAACGATGTGAGTTTAAAAAGTCACATCGTTTTTTACTATCATTCATTAACAGTTTTTTATTGGCATAAGTAATTATGATACTTAGTAGTCAAAATTAAATGGTCATTCTTTTTTCAATTCAGAACCGCTCCACTAAAGTGAATGATTGTTCAGTAATGGATTTAGAGTTCGAAAATGCTTACGTACCTAGTGGATAATATTCTTTTCATCAGTCACTTAAATTTATTATAGAATCAAGCTAGTTGCTCTGTTGTTCCTTAATTTCCCAATGAAAATACATTAAATAAAAAGAAGGTTGAAACATAATTATTTCAACCTTCTTTATTATTTGCTAAAGGTGCGTTCTGTCAATAAACGTTTTATTGCTGCTATTTCCACAATGTTTCGATTAATTTTTGAAAAGGCATACGCATCCCTAAGTAATTCATTAATCTCATCAACTGATACATTCCGCTTAATTGCGTTTTGTGCCTGTAAATAAACTGCTCTTGCCAGATAGTAAGTTACATGTTGCTCACTAACTAAATCAATTAACGCGTTTAATAGAATGTCACTTGTCTCCAGATCGTGTTCTGAAAAGAATTCGGCTGTATAAAATAAAATTGATAATTTTCGCCAGATTGTTCGTGCATGGTCATTTTTTAAACTCATTACATTTTCAAAGCTTTGCTCAAAATATTGCTCGGCTAGTTCCTCATTACCTTGTCGAGCATAAGCCATGCCAAGACCAGTATAGGCCAGATATAGATAGATTTCAGCATGTTTTGCCGGCTCAAGTACAATTGAATTCAACCGTAATATTGCCTGATTAACATCTTTTTCACTACAAATATCAACATATGACCGAACAAAGACATACCAATCATGTAAATCAGCTTGTTCTATTTTTGTTACATCAAGTTCATTCAAAATCGTATCGGCTGCTGCATACTCAGAAACAATTAACTTATATTCAGCGGCCGCTAATTTAGTTCGAATTATCTTTTCAGTTGAGGTCTCTTCGACTACAAATAAATCAGCCAAACTGATATCTAATCGATTGACCAGTTTGGTCAATATCTTAATGCTCGGAATTTTACCACCTGATTCAAACCGGCTAAGTGTTGCTTGTGTTGCAATCCCCTGAGCCAATTCATCTTGGGTTAATCCTGCTGCTAACCGAGCATCAATAAAGCTCTGAATATTCATGCGTACAGACCTCCCACCAATTAAAAAGTTGTTGTTTAAAAACAAACTACTTTTCATTGCTTTATTTAACCTAGTTAATCCTATTTTACCAAATAACCGACCTAAATCTATAAGTAATCATTTATCCAGTAATTTAGCATGTAAGTCATCAATAAAGCTCAGTGCATCACCAACTTTAACAAAATCAGATTGTTCAAAAACCGGTGCATTTTCATTGGTATTAATCGAAATAACTTGTTTTGCTCCCTTGATTCCGGCAACGTATTGCATGGAGCCGGAGATTCCTAAGTTAATTAATAATTTTGGACTAACCATTGAACCTGATTGACCAATCTGATCACTATGATCAAATCCCGGCTTCTCAGCCATTGGTCGGGTAGCACCCACTGCTGCACCTAAATAGTGAGCAATTTCATGCAACTTGGCTATACTTCGCTCTTTTTTCACGCCGCGACCAACTGCAAAAATCAAGTCGGCGGTGGTAACTGATTGCTTCGTAGCTACGTTTTTAGTCACTATACTCTCAATAAATTGGCTTTTTGGTTCAATTAAATCTGCTACTTTGATCTTCCGAATATCCTTTGTAGGCTCATCTACTGTTACCGCTTCAAATGTACCCGGACGTGCCGTTGCCATTTGCGGGCGCGCTGTCGGTGATACAATTTCCGCTAGGATTTTATCCCCATAAGATGGTTTTACCTGTACCAGTAAACTATCTTCATAATAAAAATCTAAGGCATCCGCAGTCAATGCCGTTTGTAAATTATACTGCAACTTTGGTGCCCATGAACGAGCTAAGGGTGTTGCTGAAAATAAGATTGTATCTGGTTGCTCGGTTTTCGCTAATGTCGTCAAAGTGTTACTTAAAATATAATCATCGGCATTAATTGCTTCTGGACTAGTTAGATATATCACTTCATCAGCACCAAAGTATTGAGCTGATTGATAGTCGTTAATTTTTAAATCATCACCAAGGGGGATAATTGCTACAACTTTGTGGTCAGCGTTCTTTATCTGTCGTGCTTTAGTAATTAATTGGCCCAACCCATTATCTAATTTACCAACAAGGACTTCCCCGATGACCCATATTTTCTTATCTGCCATTATCTGATCATCCCTTCACTCTTTAAAATTGCTAACACTTGCTCGACTGCCGAAGCAGCTTCAATCACCTTGCCTTGACGACCGGCTTCTTTTGGCTCGACAATTGCTCGTACCGCTGACGGCGAACCCGCTAACCCAATGCGTTCATCCTCAGCTGCCAGTTTCTCAGCATTCCAAGTTATTATTGCATCATCAGCCATTGTCATTAAGCGATGAGCTGATAAATAACGGGGCTCATTCGCCAAATCAGAAATAGTCAAAACTGCAGGGTAATTGGCTGTAATCGTTTGTGACACGGGGCCTAAGTTACGTTTTGCGGTAATCTCTTCTGCATCAACTGCCATAATTTCATAAAGATATGTTAATTGTGGCCAGGCTAATTGGGTGGCAACCAATGGACCAACCTGTCCGGTATCGGCATCAATCGCCTGCTGTCCAAAAATTACTAACCGCACATCTGTCAGCTTAGCGATAGCTTTCGCCAGTACATAGGCAGTCGCTAAAGTATCTGCACCAGCAAATTTTCGGTCAGATAATAAGATACCCTTACTTGCACCCATTGCAATTGCCTCAGCTAGGACTTCCTTTGCTTGATTTGGCCCCATTGAAATTGCAACCACTTCATCATCATTTTTAGCGGCTATTTCAAAGGCGGTTTCCAGGGCGTGTTTATCGTATTTATTCATCTTGTTATCATTTGATCGAACTAAGTTGTGCGTGATTGGATCAATTGCTACATTGTCAGTATTTGGGACCTGTTTTACTGCTACTACAATTTTCATTAACGTTGTGCCTCAAATTTCGTAATCTCTGTACGCATTTTTTCAACTGAGCCTTCCGCAAATTCAAGCGCTCGTGCATCACGAATCAAATGAGCAATTGGGAACTCCGCTGAAAATCCATAGGCTCCCATTGCTTGCATTGCATCATCACCAACTGTAACTGCTGTTCTTGAACCGTATGCTTTGGCCATCGTTGAAAGGAGGAAATACTCTGGATTGTCCAAATCACGTTTCAAAGCCGCATCCTGATACAATAGCCGAGTCGTCTGATAACCGATTGAAATATCTGCAATCTTGCGTTGAATCGTTTGTAATTCCCAAAGCTTTTGCGCACCTGCTTTACGTTCTTTAGCGTAATCAAGTACTTCGTTTAAGGCATGTTGCTGAATGCCGGCCAACACTGCCCCCATCATTACACGAGCATCGGCATGCGCTGAATCACCAATTGTCAAACTAGGATAATTGATTGGATTTAGCCGATGATAATCTGGCACAAAAATATTTTCCATTGCAATTCCACCAACCGGCGTCCCAGTTAAACCAATAAACTCCTCAGCCTCGGTATAACTGAATCCCGCCATTTTCTCATCAACAACGTAAAATGATAAGGTTTCATCCTCATCTTTAGCCATTACTACATATACATCAGCTAAACCACCATTAGTAAT
This sequence comes from Weissella oryzae SG25, assembly GCF_000691805.2. GTDB lineage: Bacteria > Bacillota > Bacilli > Lactobacillales > Lactobacillaceae > Weissella > Weissella oryzae. The sequence goes on from NZ_DF820488.1 coordinate 89,822, forward strand.
CATAATTTTTGACCCATTAATGATATAACCACCATCAACCTTGCGCGCGGTCGAATTAATATAACTTGGATTCGTTCCACCCGTAGATTCAGTCATTGAAAAAGCAAAAATCGACTTAAGTGCCGCTGGAAAGTAGTGTTGCAACAATCGCTCATTACCATAGCGCAATAGTTGGTATACCGTCTTCATGTGTCCTTCTAGAATTACTGCCAGTGATGCATTTGCAGTAGCAATGATTTCTAGTGTTTTTGCAATTGTTACAAGTGATAGATTCGCTCCACCATATTCAAAGGGTAAATTCATCCCCAAAAACTCAGCTTTTACCATCTTCTCGTATAATGAATCGGGAATTTTACGATTCTTATCGATGTCCATATCCAATGGAGCAACCTCTTGATCAGCAAAATCTTGTACCATTCTCAAAAATAACGCATCTTTATCCATAGTTTTTCTCCTTGTTAAATTCATCACTATATTACTGCCATTTCATCAATTTGTAAATAATTTTATGACTTTTTTTATATAATATTTTTTATAATTAAACAAAAAGAAGCTCCTAAATCTTATTTAGGAGCTTTCCGCTTATGTGTATTAATTTGTGTATGTTGCTAGTATCATTCGGTAAATAATAACTAATCCAAGCAAATTCTTATCTACAGTAACGAAAATTATAGTTACTTCAAAAACATTAGGCCACTAACTATTTTGTAACCAATGCCCGACAACTTCATTAAATTCCTGACTCGCTTCCAAATGTGCTAAATGCCCAACCCGCTCGAAAATATAGCTTTCACCATAACCATCCTGTACTAACGCCTTGCAAAAGGCAGTGTGGTCAGATGACCAAATTGGCGAGTTAGCTCCTGCCAAAAAAAGTTGTGGGATTTGAGCATAGCGTAAAACATCGCGCCAATCCTGGCGCAAATTATCAAGCAAGAGTGGTTTATTTTGTAGGAAATCAAATGGTTGTTCCTCTTGTGCTTGGCGTAACTTTTCATGCAAATCCGTATCGACAGCACCAACCGTATATTTTAGATTAGCAATCCGATTTACATCGGCCGCTAACCGTGCTTCGGTTATATGTAAGGCCCCAAATCGCCAGTTATCGTCATCTAATCCATAAGGTGATTGGTCAATACTAACAACACCTCGGACGTTTTGTGTTCCAAATAATGACAGATAGGACCAAATAACCCCGGCGCCCATTGAACTACCAATCATAACTACCTGGCTTAGTTTTAATCTCTCGATTAAATTAGCTAAATCCATACTCAATCTTGCGATTCGCAATCCACGATTTGTTCGGGCTGATTGCCCATGGTTCCGATAGTCCATCGTTATTGTTCGATAACCCGCCGCATTAAAAAAGTTTTTCTGTTTTGCCCACTCAATTGAATTACCGCCAAAACCACTAAGGAAAATTAATGGTATTCCCTGACCACTATCTGCATAGTAAAGTCGCACGTTATCATTAGTCTTAAAGAACACTAAATAACCTCCTCAAGGAGGGCCAAATAAGTCGTTAAAATTAAAAGGTCAGCCGAACCACCCAAACTCAAATTGCGCTCAATAAATACCTGATCAAGCTTTTCTAAAAATTCCATCCCGACTTTTGTCTTACTACCACCAAGTTTAAAGTATTGGTCAATTTGTGGTTTAAGCCAGTCAATAACTGTTGGCGTACCCGCCCGTTTAATTAAATTAGAGTCTTCTGTGCCACTCGCAATAAATAGCAGCGTATCTAATAATCGTTGGTTTCGCGTTCCAGTCGCTTTACGTAAAAAAGGCAAGCCTAATTCAGCCACCGTCGGAAAACCAGCCTCGGCTTCACCACGAATCCCCATCTTACCAAACTTGAGGAATTGTCGCTCACCGGCCGTTTGTTGACCGACCTGCTTCGCACTGAGCTTTGCAAAATCTGTCTGCGTAAGGTTAATCAACATTTCCTTAACCGTAGTTAAAATCCCGGCCGTGCTTTGCCGGTTGTACCGATGCTCATAGCCGGTTGCCGCCAGTAAAATTCCCAATGAGAAAATCGCTCCCTTGTGGGTATTTACTCCGTTAGTCGCTTGGAACATAGTTTCTTCGGCAGTTTTCCCAGCCACTCTAAGGGTTTGAAAAATTGATACTAAATCATCTGTATCAGCTTTTAATCCAATTTGATAAGCTTGCTCAAAATAAGGCTGTAAACTAACTGCGCTATCAATAAAAGTGAACACATCCATATCTGTATGCGCCCCTTGGCTAACTGGATCAACCAAACCCGGTTTCGGATTAACCGTCACCTCATATAAAACAGCTCGTAATGCCATTTGCACCGTTGATGTCATCTTATCCATTCTTATTCTCCAAAATACGCTGTTACTAGCTTATCAATTGCTGCTGTAATTTCAGCCTTACTATGCCTTTGCAGACGTGCACATTCTTTGGCCGGCAAATCACATATAAAACACTGCCTAACTGGTAAGTTCAGCTTAGTTCGTGATATTTGTCCGGCAGCTTGCGCCTGTTTACTCATCACATCAACGTCAAACAACCGACCAAGTGGCCAGGCTTGTTCAAACTCAACACTCGCAACCTTCGCTGCCCGCAAACCTGCTAAAACCACAATAAAGCCCTCTGGACCAGTTTCTCGCTGTAAAAATAACTTTGTTGATTGGCTCTGTTGGTCGAACTTTTTCAGTAGTTTATTCCAACCTTCCGTAAAAATCTGTTCGATTACTTGGTTGTTCTTAACCTTACCGGGGATGTTTAGTTTGACTGCTAAAATCGTTGCCGCTGGATATTGTTCCATTAACGCAGTTTGAAATTGTGCCCGCCAGTCCTTATTTGCCAAAATTGATGTTATATCTTGTTCAATTCCACTCGCAAATACTTGCATCCTCATCACCTCTTTTATGTATGAAAGCACACGTTTTTATCACGTGTGCTTTCTAAACTACTTAAAATTAATCTTTAACTTCATTAATAACATCAATAATTGTACCATCACGGTATTCCACCATTGCTACAACTCGATCAGTAAATTCGAGTGGCGTTGGTGTGCCAACTTTATGTTCCGCCATGGCTTGAAGTTCCTCGATTGTATAAACCGGTACGCCTGGAATATTGCTCAATTCATTTAGCAAATCTTGACGCTTAGGGTTAATTGCAATTCCAACCTCAGTTACCAAGACATCAATTGAATCACCAGGTGTTACCACCGTGGTTACATCTGGAACAATCGTTGCAATCCGGCCACGCACCAAGGGTGCCGAAATAATTGTCAACTTGGCAGTTGCAGCATCTTGGTGACCACCAATCGCACCACGAATCACGCCATCTGAACCAGACATAACGTTGACGTTATATTTGGTATCAATTTCTAAGGCTGATAAGATTACAACATCAAGCTTATCAACCATTGCCCCCTTGTTGGCTGGGTCAGCATACCAAGAAGCGTCAATTTCTTGTTGGTTTTTGTTCAAGTGCATTGAATCAGCAGCGCCACGATCGAAATCTTGCACATCCATAACTTTTTCAACTAAGCCTTCATCCAAAAGATCAATTGTGGGTTTTGTGATTCCCCCCAAAGCGAATGATGCCTTGATTTGATTATCCAACATTGATTGGCGCAAGAAACGCGTAACTGCTAATGCAGCCCCACCAGAACCAGTCTGGAATGAGAAGCCATCTTTGAAGTAACTAGAATTTGTGATAACTTCATTAACCGTCTTGGCAATCTTTAATTCTTTTGGATCCTTGGTGAAACGAGTTGCACCAGAACCAATTTTATCTGGATTACCAACAGCATCAACCTTTACAACGTAATCAACTTGCGTTTGCTTAATTGAAGCAGGTGTATTGGGGTAAGGCTTTAAGTTGTCAGTGATTAGCACTACTTTATCGGCGTATTGAGCATCCATTAAGGCATAGCCCAAAGAACCAAAAGCAGTTTCGCCATCCATTCCATTAGCATTTCCCATTTCATCAGCATTAGGTACACCTAAGAAGGCAATATCAATCTTGATTTCGCCACTTTCAATCGCGCGTGCACGGTTTCCATGTGAACGGAATACTACAGGGTTCGCCAAGGCACCATGTGAAACAGCCTCACCTAAAGTACCACGCATCCCAGATGAAGTAATATTTGTAACCGTACCTTTTTCAATTGCTTCAACAACGATGTCATTCATTACATTGGTCAATGAGGATGGGGCCAAGGCAAGATCTTTATAACCAGCATCAATGATAATCCGCATTACTTGGTTAAAAACATAATCACCTTCACGGAAATGATGATGAAATGAGATTGTCATACCATCTTGTAAGTTTTCATGAATCAAGGTCTCTAGTGAATCAACTACCTTGCTTGGTCCTACGCTTGCGCGCACCTTAGGCGCAACCCGTTGAATCTCTCGATTACCATATTCAACCGTCTTAAAAGGTTGGTAGTTCAATTGTTCCATTAATTCGTCTGGTAATTGACGCGCTACATTATTTTCCAAGATAATTTCCCTCCTCATCAACAAGGTTTGCTGCTTTAGCTAAACGCATCACACGTTGTGCGCGTAACACAACTGGTCGATCAACCATTTGACCATTCATTGAAATAACACCAGAGCCCTTTTGACGGGCTTCTTCGATTGCTTCAATTACGTTTTGTGCATTTAGAATCTCTTTTTCACTTGGTTGGTAAACCTTGTTTACCATCTCAATCTGACGTGGGTTTACTAGTGACTTACCGTCAAAGCCAAGTTGATGGATCAACTCTGTTTCACGATAGAAACCAGCTTCATCATCCATATTGGTAAAGACTGTATCGAAAGCTGCAATTCCAGCGGCCCGCGCTGCATGCAAAATTACATTCCGTGCGTATAATAATTCTTGACCATCAGGATAACGGTGGGTCTTCATATCGGTTGTATAGTCTTCAGCTGATAGTGCGATTCCAATCATCCGATCTGATGCACTGGCAATCTCATAGGCATTCACAACTCCCAAGGCTGATTCAATTGCTGCCATTACTTTGGTTGAACCAACTTCACGACCAAACTCTTTTTCAGCCTTTTCAACTGCCACAACCAACTGCTTAATCATCGCTGCAGATTCAGTTTTTGGCAGGCGAATTACATCAACGTTTGCCTTAACCATCATCTTAATGTCATTTTCGAAAAATGGTGTATCAAGCCCATTGACGCGGACTACTAACTCAGCGTCACCATAATCAACCGTCTGTAAAGCTTCGTAAATTAGGTAGCGAGCTGCATCTTTTTCGGCCAAAGACACAGCGTCCTCTAAATCAAACATGATTGAGTCAGCACCGTAAATTCCAGCATCCTTAATCATCGCCGGATTATTACCAGGTACGAACATCATTGTACGACGTAAACGTTCTTCTGTAGCCATTAGAGTACCTCCCAAGTTGGTTGATCTACAATATCCAAGGCTCGTTGTACTGCTGCAATGGTTCGTGCCTTGATTACCATATCAAGAGCCCCTTTATCAACAACTTGAATATTTGCTTGCTCAATATCATAGCTTTGCAAAACTTCCATAATTGTCGCCTTAATTTGGGCACCAAATTGTTTTTTAACATCAGACTCTAAGTCAATCTGAATTCCTTTATCGCCTTTTGTTATCATCACTTGTAAATCTGATGATTCCAGGGTACCTGCTAAGGCAGTTTGCTTAATTTCCATCAATTTTTTGTCCTTCCTTAATTCGTTCCAATAAAATTGTTTGGTGCTGCTTAATAAATGAATATGTACTCGATGGTACCAAAGCTTGGGTTGCCTCAATATCGCCTTGTGCAATCATTTCCCTAACTATTCGAGCCGAATAAACTTCGCCATCTGGCTGACGTTTACGGTCGATAATCTCTACATTGATTTCACTAGCTAATTCGCGTTGTAAAACCTGATTATAGATATTAGTTGTGTGCGATAATGGCTCACTGCCTAAATAACGTTTATTAATTCTTAAAGCGGGGACAATCCAATTACCAAATATTCTTGCATCCAAGGTCGTTTGATAGTCAATTACCTGGTCTTGGCTTTTAATAAAGTAAGCCGGAAACGTTGCATAGCTAACCATATAAGCACCACCAGATAAAACAACTACATTCTCCAAGTCCTTAGTGCCAGCCTTAACCAAGCCTAATCTTTCTTGGCTAGAAAAAAGGGCCTGATTCTCACTAACTACAAAAACATAGACTAAATCATTTTCCTTGGCAGCTTTCTCAACCAAGTACCGATGTCCTAGTGTAAACGGATTAGCATTCATTACAATTGCGGCAACTTTTTTGTCTGAAGGTCGCGGCTTTTTTATTTGTGCTAAATAATCTTGGATTGCCGGACTACCAACTTCTAGCAATGCCCCATTTGTTGATTGGGCCAGTAGCGTAAAGCCTACATGCTCAAAAGATTGAATGTATTGCGGTTTTGTGAAAACAAAGGCATGATAAATTCCCCTTTGCCTTAAACGGTTAATTAACTCACTTACAATTTGGTTAAATAAACTAGCACTATTGGCTGATTCACTTGAAGCAGCAATATATTTAAGGACATTGCCAGCCAAAGATCCTGTAGCAACCAAATGATTATCAGCAAATATACCGATTACCTCATCAATTGGTAATAATTCACTATCATCAAAACTATCAATACCCATCTTTATAAGAAAACTTTGCCAATCTTTCCTCACACGGGGTATTCGCAAAAATAAATCTTGTATTTGTTCCATCGCGGACCCTCTTTAATAAGAATCAATTAATAACAGTTCTCATTTTAGTGCTCAATTTAACAAAAGTAAAGTATATTTTTGAAATTTATAAAAATATTCTTGTTGTTTTTTACAAAAATAAACTGTTTTTTTAATCAAAAATCGTAAAAGCAAAATATATTTTTAAATTTTTAAAACAAGTGCTATAATTTTAAAAAACATTTGATTGGAGTTTAACGATGGAAAACCGCGAACTTCTTGCCAATATCTCACAAGATTTTTACTTTAATGAATTAACCATTGGCGACCTCGCTGATAAATACCAGCTGAGTCGCTACCTAGTTAATAAATATTTAGATGATGCCAGAAAATATGGCATTGTTACCATCAATATCGCTACACCAACTGCGCGCGACAATGAATTAGAACAGCAATTTAAAGAGATTTTTAGTATTCCCAACATTTACGTTGTGAAAGAAAATGAGCTTGTCGAAGGCAGTCATGAAAACTTTATTAAATTTGCGGCCGAAAAAATTGAAGCTGCAATTAAGGATAGCTCAATTGTTGGAACAACCTGGGGTGGAACAATCTTTAACTTAATCGAACACTTCAATGACTTAAGTCTCCCCCAGTTAGCCTTCACTCAATTTGTTGGTGAAAATCGTAAATATAACTCAGCTGCTGGTTCAATGCGCATGGTTGAGAAAGTTGCCAATAAATTTTCAGCTAGATACGTTACTCTATCTGGACCCCTATATATTATTAATGACACTGTGCGCCGTGGTTTAAAAAATGAAATCTCTTCTTTAGAGGCATTTGAGAACAGTCGCCAAATGGATCTAATTTTTTCCAGTCTAGGAACATTGGCATCAATCAATTCGATTGATACTTGGCGTCAAAATATCAATGATATCTTCCCAGACATTAACTTCGGTGATATTGCCGGCTTGGCATATGGTCGGGCTTATGATGTTCATGGCCACTTCTTAAACCATGATCACGATCGAGTTTTTGGCCAAGATCTCGAAACAATTTTGGCTACCCCCAAGCGGATCGTTGTGGTTAAAAGTAAGTTTAAAACACAAGCTACATTAGGCGCTTTACGTGGTGGACTATTTACAGACTATATCATTACCGAATCGATTGCGCGTCGTATTTTATCTGAATTATAGAAAAAGGGTCACGACATTTAGTCGCGACCCTTTTTTATTCTAAAGATTTTGCAAAAGCATAATAACTGGAACCACAACCACGAAGAACACCGAAGCAATTGCTACAATGTTTGTGGCAAATTTAACGTCACTATGATATTCATTCGCTAGAATTGGTAAAACAGCAAACGATGGCGTTGCTGCTTGAATAACCAAAGTCTTTTGGAATAATGAGGCCAAGTGAATTCCAAAGACATTTGTTCCAACGGCGATAATGAGCAACATAATAATTGGTGAAACCACAAATCGTCCAATGATTGTAACTACTGTATGGAAATCGATCCGCATTGAACGAAGTCCAAAGTTACTCAACATAATTCCAATGTAAATCAATGAAAGTGGCGTAACTAAGCCACCCATGGCTGGAATTACTCCATTAGTTGTATATGTTGCCGTTGCTGCAGTATATCCTGAAAGGAATGGCAAGCTATTGTAAAGATGCAACAACGTTGAGCTATATACAAATGGCAAAGCAATGATGAATCCCCACAAAGGAATTGGCAATAGGTGCGCTAAATCAAACTTAACTTTGGCGTTCCCCTCACCAACAGTTGGATCATCAGATGCGATAATCCATACACCAAAGGTCCATAATAATGCTGTGTTGACAATATAATAAACCAAAACATATGGTACAGAAACGGCACCAAACAATGCTTGATTCAAAGGCATTCCAATAAAGACCGTGTTTGCGAAATTAATTGCCGCAATCATTAGCCCACGCCGCCCCTTTGGCACTCGCAAAACGCGAACAACACCAAAGGCAATCGCGTAACCAATTAAGATTGAAAAAATAACATAAATAACTCCAGCACCCAGTTTTGCCATCATGGCTGGCTGGAAGTGTGAAATCATCGAGCTAAACACTGATAAAGGCAAAGCAACTCGCATAATCAACTTTGAGAGAGCTCCAGAGAACTTCTCGTCAAACCACCCCTTGTTATTGGCAAAATAGCCAATTGCAATCATCAAAACAATCATTAAGACCGATTGAACTGATGTCCAAAATACTGTCATTTTATTTTCCCCTATTTCAAAACTTTCTTACTGTAGTTTTCCACAGCTGTTGCAACAACATCCACCACACCATCATCAAAGACACCGGGAACGATTTTTTCTTGACTTGGTTGCGTAATCATTGCTGCCAAGCCCTGAGCAACCTGAACCTGTAGCTGCATATCAACCGACTTCAAACCACTTGCTAATAACCCCTTAAACAATCCTGGGAAGGCCAAGATATTATTGACCTGATTAGCCCATTGTGATGAACCAGTTGCTACCACCATGGCACCAGCTGCTTTTGCATCATCTGGGTTAATTTCTGGCACTGGATTGGCTAATGCGAAGATGATTGGCTTAGCTGCCATGCGCTTTACTTGCTCAACCGACAAAACATTGGCATCTGAAAGACCAATAAATACATCTTGATTTGCAATCACTTCGTCTAAGTTTTGACCAGCTTGTTGCGTTACTTGTTCAGCCAAGGCTAATTGATAGCTATTGTAATTAGTCATTCCAGCCTGTACCTTACCATTAATATCAATCAAAGTAATATGCTTGATACCGACGGCGAGTAATAACTTTGCAGTTGCAACTCCAGATGCCCCAACGCCATTCAAAACAATTTTCAAATCCTGCAAAGGCTTGTCAACAACCTTGGCGGCGTTAATTAAACCAGCTAGGACAACAATCGCTGTCCCGGTTTGGTCATCATGATATACCGGAATTGATAACTCTTTTGCTAGGCGCTCCTCAATTTCAAAAACTTTCGGCGCTGCAATATCTTCTAAATGAATACCAGCAAAAGACGTTGCCATATTTTTGACCGTTGTAACAAATTCATCGACGCTGACCTGATTCAAAGCCAAAGGAATTGCATCAACTCCAGCAAATGTCTTATACAAAAGTGCCTTTCCTTCGATAATTGGCAGACTAGCCGCTGGCCCAACATTTCCCAAACCAAGCACTGCTGATCCGTCAGAAATAATTGCAACTAATTTACCACTAACTGTGTACTTATCTTTGTCACTAGGGTTAGCTTCAATCATTTTAGAAAGCTTAGCAACTCCTGGCGTATATGCTTCCCCAAGCTCATCAGGGTTAGTTACATCAAAACTACCCTTGATTTCTAACACACCCTTTTTTGCTGCATGTAATGCTAAAACCTTATCCATATCAACCATGTGATTTTCCTTTCAAGTAAATTCAATTCAATTAATGCTCACTTATTAACAATGAGAATTTTAGTCTATTTTTGATAAAATGTAAAGTGGATATTTTATATTTGTTAAATTGCGTTTAATATTTTTTATATTTTTAAAAATCAAAACGATTTAATATTTTTAAAAATTTATACATCTTCCAATCACAGTAAACTATTTCATACCCTTTAAATTTACCAATGAAGATGCAAGCCGGATGGAACATCTATGTATGTTTAGCATATATGTTTTCTTAGAAGTAACAAAAAACCCCCGAAATTAAAATTCGGAGGTGAAGATGTCATATTAAAAATTTAAATGCTAAGTTAGTGATAGGCTATTCTAACCTTTGATAACATAGACAATTGAAATAGTAAAACTATAGTCATCGCTAGGAAGCACATCTGTATCCTTCTACTAGCAACTTCATGCGAACTTATTAGCACTCAATCACATAAACTATCAACTTAAATATTTAGAATCACTGCCCCTAATAAAGACTACGATATTGATTACCTTAGATGATATTTGGAATATGTCTTACAATTAAATATAGTTTTATCCAAATTATTTAACCGCTTTCAAGACCTGCTTTAATTGATCAATTTGCCAATCTTTGTAATTTTGACCCTTCGGTTTCGTTTCTGTAACATTAATAACTGGTACTTTATGTTCCTTAGCATATTGAACAGCTTGTTTTGCTAAAGTACTCGTATTTTGTGGATTATTAATCACAAATTGAACGCTACCATTGTCTATATCGTTATGCCAATCGGTAATATCCTTAGCAGTTGGGTCATCACCCTCATCAACTGCTTGTTCAAAACTCATTGACAAACTTTCAGCCCCAAGCGCTTGCAAAGTATTATCATAAACAGGTTCTGTTGCAAGATATTTCTTATCCTTTAATGCAGTCTTTGCCTCATTTTGTAAGTCGGTTAATGGCTTTAATGAAGTTAAGTAATTTTGTGCATTCTTTTTAAAATATTCTTTTTTCGCTGGCTTTAGCTCTGTTAGTTCATCGCTAAGTTCATTAACTAGCTTGCTTGGTGTTTCTAATTTATACCACAAATGTTCATTTTGACCTTCTTTATAATTGGTCAAACTAGCAACATTAATACTCTTAGCTTTGGTATTTTGCTTAGCAAATTTAGTACTCCATGTATCATAGCCTCCACCATTAGAAACAATCAGATTCGCACTCGAATATAATTTTGCTACATCAGATGTTGGCTCATAATCATGTGGGTCAACACTAGTATCTTTAACAATTGAATGCACTTCTGCTTGATCTCCAGCCACTGCTTTAGCCATTTCACCGTAAAAATCCAAGCTTGAAACAAGTTGAATTTTATTATTAGTTACTACTTTGCTGGTGTTTTGTGAGATACCTTTATACATAATAATGGCAAGTAACCCCAGTACAATAAACAATGGTAATATAAACTTTATACTTTTCTTCATTTTCCAAAAACCTCATATTAGATAAATTAACTACTACGATTTTCTTTTATTATCTTATTTATCGAATAAATTCAACTGCACAAAAAGGCTTGAAATCTTCAGTCAGTCATATGGTAATAATAAATTTTTCTAGCATAAGTCATCCCCTCTAAATGCTGAGTCGAAACATTAACCGGTTAATATTCAACTGGTTAATTAAATCATTGATTAATCAATCTGTCAAGTTCACAAATAGAAATTAGCTTTATATTTAGTCTTATAAAAAAGTGCTGACCTTGGTCAGCACTTTCTTTCATCCGTCTTTAATTATTATTTGTAAATAAAATTCAGCGAGACCACTTTGTTTAATTGGCACACTTTTATTTCTCAGTAACGACAATGTACTGGCCAAACTCCTTAACGGTCTTATTTGAAGGCACTGATTTTTTTAAATACTTCGGCATAATCATTGGCTTTTTATCAGCATAATTTGCTTGCTTGCTAAAATTATAATTAGTAAACGATTTTATCTGTATAAATTCAAATTGGCCTTCTACAATTTTTACAGTTCTTAAAAATTCTTGTGGCGGTATTTGATCGTAGAATAAAATCAAAGAGTATCTTTGATTCCTTGGTTCAATGATATCAACTTTTCCTTTGAAGCCTTGAACTTTTTTTGCATAAGTAAGGGCCTTATCAAAACCTTGGTTAAAAGTTGCGCTAACACTCGGTTCATTATTGAAAGTTGTGAAATACTTATAAATAAAAATTACATTTGGTAAAGCTAATATGCTGGAAATAAAAACTATCCCCACCTTCTTTGCAAAACCACTCTCTTTTAAGGCAAATTCAAATACATAGTCAACCCCGATTGCAACAAAGGCCAACATTACTAGCCAAATTACATTGTAACGATTTACATTTCCACTAACTGCTATGATAAGTGGAATTGCACTTAAAAGCCAAATAACTGGTAAATATTTTTTTTGTTTGATTGATCGAATGAAACCAATCAAAGCTAAGGGTAGTGATACCACATAACCAATAGATGATTCAACAGTTCCGTTTTGAAGATAACCATCAAATTGTGTGACAACAACTCTTAGATTAGTACCTAAATCGCCGCCAAAAGTTTGACGAATCATTGAAAATTTCTCTACTGAGAAAAAGCCAAAATCAAAAGGTGCTAAGCCAAATAAATTAACAAGAAACCATAATATCATTGGTAGTGCTACTAGTAAGAACACAAAAGCTGCATAAGTAGCTCTTGGAATTGATAAGTTCCCTTTTAAAATCTCAGTTAAGTAGAGTGCTGCAAGCATAAAAGGCAATACTAGTAAAATTGTTGAATATGCATAAATAGCAAGTGCAAAAAAAAGTGCTGCTAGTATATATTTCTTGTATGCAAACAACACCATTGCGCTCAAAATAATTGCTGGAAGTAAATTTGACTCTAATCCTTGGCGCGCTATTGATATTGCCCAAGGATTAAAGGTAATTAATATTAGACCAATCCAAGCAACTTTTTCTGAATAAATTTTTTTCAAAAAAAGAAAAAACAATGGTAATAATGCAGTTCCGGCAATTAGATTAGGTAAACGTTCAAAAAATATATTCAGTGAAAATATTTTGATAAAGGGAATTGCAAGATATTCGTACAAGGCATTCATACCGCTTCCCCAAGCCGCTAAATACCAAGGGAAATGATGCCCCCACATATCAATTTTGTAATTTGCTAAAGTCCAAGCATTATAACCAGTCATAGCCTCATCTGTAGTAATCCCTTGTGGGACGCTACTAAACAAGAAGCAACGTAAACATATTCCAATCCCTAATATTCCAAATATCAAGGCCATTTTTTTCATGTGTAATCTATTCTTATCCATAATAGCTATAGTATATCAAATATTTATCGTGTAAAATGTTTTTGTAAGTCGTTTTAATGCGATATTTATTATTGAAAGGAAATTAGCTAGTTAAGTCATCTAGAGCCATTTAACTTAGTTATTGATTATATAAATGCGAAAAATAAACAGAACCAAGCAATTGTTAATGGGTCTCATCTTAGTAATTTGGTTGATTATGATTGCTGCTCAATGGAATACACTTCCTTTGTCACATCATGCAGATTTATATCATTTTCAACTACCATGGTGGAACTACTTAAGCGAACATGGTTTCAAGGGAATTGCTACGATTAACCAAGACATAAACGGCAATTATGGACCAATTTGGTATTTCATAATTGTCCTTTTTAATAAAATCGGTTTATATCCAGCCCTTACGGTTGAACATTGTATCAAGCTAATGACTAGTATTTTAATTTTAATCTGTAGCCTCGTCGCTATGAGAATTGTTGCAATTAATAGCAAAGACAAGCAGCATTTTAATGATATCCTTGCATTTGCAATTGTCATCTTCAGTCCCACCCTTTTTGGTGATTTATTTAAGACTAATTTACCTGATAGTTTTTATTATCTCTTTGCACTTTTGGCAATTTTATCAGTTATCAAAAAATTGGATTGGCTGGGATGGTTATTCATGGGGGTTGCCATTTCATTTAAAGCAATGGGCATGTACATCTTACCAACCTTGTTTTTTATTTATTTAATACGATTTAACCAGTACAAATTAGTCAATAAACTTGCACCATTGTTTTCAATTATAGGTATGTTTATCTGTGCCATACCTGGTATTGTATTTGGAATGAAGCCACTCGAAGCTCTACTTGGTAACATAATTTCGCGTAGTAGCAAAACGCTCTCAATAAAATTTGGCTTCTGGCGAATCTTTGATGGACAATCTTGGATTTGGTGGCCAACATTAAATAGCTATCAACAACAACAGATGTATGGATTTGGGTTAGCAATTCTCGCAATTGTATTCTTAGGTCTGTATATTCTAATCTATGCCACTAAAAATGAGTCAGACCAATACTTAAGTCTATGGTACCTATTAGTGCTCTCACCCTTACTCTTCTGGTTCTTTTTACCAGCCCAACATGAAACCTATTTTGGTCTGAGTCCCCTACTTTCCTCACTATTGTTTGCGCAATTTCCTAATCGACGTAACCTGGTTATTCTACTTATCGCTAACTTCTTTATATGGGAGGGATACCATGGCTTTCAGCAAATCTTCACACCCATCACTTATTTCTATCTAATCTTGCTTCTTGTTGCTTACCTTATATACGAGATTATTAAGCTTTCGAAAATCAAACGTTTTTTCTTGGCTGGACCAAATCTTGGTTGACTTAGTGGATGTAATTTTGAAAGCACTAAGTTTAGCAATTAAACTTAGTAAAAGGCTAATTGGCCTTTTTTTTTGCAAATAATTTTAAATTTTGTTTCATTAAATGCCCTAACCGATACCTTCCAGATTGGATGTTATCAAGCAAAGCAGCGACGGTTGTTTTTGACACTAAGTTGTTATGTCAGTTTGCTTTATTACCTATGAGAATGAAACAATAGACTTTCGCCTATAAAGCAAAATAGTAAGTTTACCTATAGTAATCACAGGCACCCAAGCATGTGTTAAAACTAATAAACAATTTTAGTTAATTTTTAAAATTAAAAAACTCAGGTCCTCTAAACAAAGAAGGCCTGAGCTAAGTTATTTCTAAATTATATTTGAAGCGAACGTATTACTACGCTAAGAAAATACTCTTAAACTACGTCTTAATTTGTTAAATGTATCTTCTTAGCAACTCGTTGTCCATAATCCGCATCTGCCGCTGTAAATTGCGCTACTGCCAATTTCTTGTTTTCCTCTGAGTCAATAGTACCTAATGATTCGGCAATTGCATCGGTCAACAATTCTTTTTGGTGCTCATCCATTAACCGATATAAGGCGCCAGGCTGACTAGTATAGTCAGGATCATACGCTGGATAATTTCCAGTTTCACCAGTTAATTTCACATTCGCAACTTTAGCCTCTGGATCAGCCATTGGTCCGCCCTTACTGTTAGGCTCATAATTAACCTCATCAGCTCCGTTTGCCCCGCTAGCCATAAAGCCATCACGTTCATAAGTATGAACTGGTACTCCTGGGCGGTTGACTTCAATATCTTGATAATTTGCACCTAAACGATAGCGTTGTGCATCATTATATGCAAATAGTCGTCCTTGCAAAACTTTATCCTCTGATGGCTCAATTCCTGGCACCATATTAGCTGGTGAGAAGGCCGCCTCTTCAACATCTGCAAAGAAATTATCTGGATTCCGATTAAGTACGAACTGACCCACTTCAATTAATGGATAATCTTTTTGTGAAATTACCTTAGTAACATCGAAGATATCATATTTATACCTTAGCCCCTCTTCATATGGA
Organism: Weissella oryzae SG25; assembly: GCF_000691805.2. Taxonomy (GTDB): domain Bacteria; phylum Bacillota; class Bacilli; order Lactobacillales; family Lactobacillaceae; genus Weissella; species Weissella oryzae. The sequence continues at coordinate 105,708 of NZ_DF820488.1, forward strand.
ATGATTTGAACTTCTAGGGTCCAGGCAGGGAAATCACCCTTTTCGATATCATCAAACATGGTTTCACGATACCAGTTTGTATTTGAACCTGCTAGCGCCTGCGCATCATGTGGTGTAAGATTTTTTATACCATGATTTGTCCTGAAGTGATACTTAACCCAGAATTGCTCATTATCAGCATTAACCCATTTAAAGGTATGCGAACCATATCCGTGCATATGGCTAAAGCTATATGGCAATCCACGATCAGAGAACAGGATTGTTACTTGATGCAGACTTTCTGGTGAATGTGAAAAGTAGTCCCATTGCATATTAGCATCTCGCAAACCAGTTTGTGGGTCGCGCTTTTGTGAGTGGATAAAGTCTGGGAACTTTAATGGATCATTAAGGAAAAATACCGGCGTATTATTACCCACGATATCATATAAACCGTCCTCAGTATAAAAACGGGTTGCAAAGCCATGAACATCCCGTAATGTATCAGGATAGCCCTTTTCTCCCGCTACACTAGAAAATCTGGCCATAACCCTTGTTGTCTTTCCTACACCATTAAACACTTTGGCTTTGGTGTAAGCGGACATATCATTAGTTAATTTGAAATACCCCATCGCACCTGATCCGTTTGCATGAACCACACGCTCAGGAATTCTTTCACGATTAAAATGTGCCAACTTCTCAATCAATTGATAATCTTGCAGCAATAAAGGACCACGCTCACCAGCTGATAATGAGTGTTCATTATCGGCAAAAGGCTGTCCACTCTTAGTTGTTAGTTTTTCATTTACCATATTTTTCCCCCTCTTCGAAAATAGCATGGCATAACATAGATAACAAATATTTATCCTTACAATCTAATTGTATCACTATATAAAATATTCAAAATGACTTTTATCAAGAGATTTTATATTCTAAAACTTGAATCAATCAAAAGCAGCAATATATGCCCAATCAAAGCTTTTTATTCGGTATTTTTAAGGCCTTAATCAAAAAATGAGCCCTAGGTTTAAGAAAATTTTCTTAAACCTAGGGCTCATTTTGAACTAAGTAAAAAGGTAATTATTACTAACATTACACTTAATCTGTGTAGTAGATAATTATCCTCTGGTCATCATAATTAAAAGCAAAGCCAATTCGATATTCAGTAACAACATTAGTTACCAATTCAACCTCACTACTTAATGGTAGCTCTAAAGTTGCTTGATTTCTCTCATTAGGCCATTCCAATTTAAGCATTTTTTTCTGACTATTTACCGTCGTTATAACTACACTACGAACTGTTTCTTTATCCTTAACAACGATATTAGAAAAATGCGTCCCATCCTGAAGTCCCAAATCCTTAATTTTAATCATGTTCTTCTGCATGAATTTCCCCACCTAAACTCACAAGATAAAACCATTATATAACGAATTTTCAATGATTTATATTTTACACTAATATATAAGGCACTAATTCCCACTAGCTATTTTATATACCCTTAACTCATCAATAAAAATAATTAAACTAGTCAATATACATACAATATTTTTAAGGCCACTCTTCTTTTTTCTTTACTAAAAGCTATTCAAAAAACGAAAATTATCCTTACTTTCGAAGTGCTTTATATTACTAACCGCATTCTTAATCTACTTCTAACATATGAATTGCTTTTAATAAGGCAAGCTTTGTAAAGTTTCCGTTTTTAAGGGCCGTTTGGATTGGCTTTACATGCTTAAGCATAGTTACATATTCATCTGCAGTTAAATGCTTAATTTTTTCTGCTAACTCTTCAAAAGAATCAATCGCAAAGCCAATATTCTTTTGAGTGACGTATTCAGCTTGCGCTGAATCCTTTCCAACAATCACTGGTAATCCCGCTGCCAAATAAAACGATAGTTTAAAGGGGCTATTTAATGTACCATAAAAATTCCAGTCATCTGCCAAATTAATTCCACCAGTCAGACTAACTAATCCAAAGCCACCATCAAATTGTGTTAATAACTCTTCTTCTGTTTTGAATCCATTGTAAGAAATATTACTTTTTGCTGGTTCGTTGTCACTCCCATAAATTTCAATCAATAGGTCAACGTTTTCATTGATTTTTTTTAATGGGCGTCCGCTAACTATATATATCTTTTTGCTGAGTTCTTTGTTTTTCATGGGTATATTATGTGGAAAATCAAATAAACCAAGTGACACCATTTTGACGTTCACTTCATCATGTTGTAAGCGCTTTAGCATACTATCATTATGAACTATTAGTAAATCAAATCGTCTTAACTGTTCCAACCAAAAATCACTTTTGACCCTATTCTCATCACTTATATCAAGATCTTTTGCAAAATATGTCGGTACATCATGAATAAAAGCAATAAGTTTGACGTTTGGAATTTTCCGTAAAAATCCAATGACTCTGGGTAAATATTCATAATTATAGACTCGATCAGGAAATTGAAGTACTACAACATCACCTGCTTGGACCGTCCCGAACCAACTTTCAATATAAAAATCCATAATCTCATAAGTTGGAAACAAATCTCTTGCATAATGATAGTTAATCGTTTTAAACCCAATTTTTTGAGCTTCATCCGCAACAATCTGGTTCGGCCGATAAAGTGCCCCAGAAACCGCATCTGTTTCCATTCTTGTTATCCAATACATAATATTAATTCCTTTAACGTTTCTGTTATAAATTTATTCAGTCAATATCAATGCTTTTAATAATTAATGCCATGAACCATTTGATAAAAATATTTGACTTAATTTAGAAAATGCAACTCTGTGTCTTAAGTAAGCTACCGATTTCAATACTAATTTTTGCACTTACCTTAATATTTCAAACTAAATCTTCTGGCAACTAGTTGAATTAAACTTGCATAAATGATTAAAGTATCATACACAAATATACAATAAACTAAACATTTACCCTAATGTAATATACTACATTGGTTTTACGTTATCATTATTAAAAAGTAAGTTACGTTCAAATTACACCCAAAAATTACAAATTGGCTTACTTTAAACTCACCATGAAATCTAAAAAGCAGCCTTATCTTGCGTTGTTAAATCGATTATTTTACCGAATGGTCGAGTAATTTCAAGATTGTTAAGCTTTCTTACGTAAGTTCCATAATAGCTACCAAATTCAGTCAACGTCACTTTGTTAGCTATAAAATCTTCTAAATTCGCCATAAATTTTTGATACTCGCTATCGGTGTAAGGAATTAAAAGTACCTCATCATCTGCTAATAACAACCGATTGACCACGATAATTGCAGTTTGCTTATTGCCCGTCGTAAAAGGATGTAATTTTACAATCGTAGCAAATAATCTAGCAGCTTTTTCATATAAGTTGGCTCCACCACTGAGAGCCTCAGCAATTTTTTCGGCAAATAACGTTTCTGATACAATTGCTTTTACATTTTTCATAGTTTTATTATGTGTTGCTGTCTGTACTTCAGTCACTTCTAAAATACCTTTAGGCATTAGTAAATTAGTGTGTACCTTTTCAAAATCCGCAACCGTCACTTTGCCATCATTAGGCTCAATTGCACACCAAGCAGCCTTTAAAGCATAAATTATTGTCATATCAATTTGACTTGGCAAAACTACTGTATTGTTTGCTTTAACAAAATCAATCGTAGAACCTGCATCGGCTTGCAACCCTTCAAAACGTCCAACACTATAAAACAATAAGCCCATTTTCTTGTCATTAATTTGTTGCATCTTTAATTACTCCCCTTTTTCATCTCTTTAAAATTAATCTAATTGCACAGTACTTTTAGAGAAGCAAAATCTTACAATAATTGTAGATAATTACAGCTTTTTCCTAACCATCTAGCCTTTATTCTGAATTTCAAATAATTACATATACCACAAAATCAAATAAAAATTAATATTGCTATATTAACAGTAAATTTAATTTATGTTAAGACCATTTAATTCGATATATTTATATAGATAAATACGCATAACCAAAATGTATTAAATAGAAAATTTAACGGCATTACTTAAAACTCACTTCTTTTTGCACATGAAAGCTTCACTTTAGTCGCTATCTAAATCTCAAAAGAACCGTTGACTCTCATCAGCCATGTAGATATAGTAGCTGTCAGAACCGGAGAAGTATGACGTGCCGATATCTAGCAACTTATACCAACTAAAATTAATACTAAACTTTTTAACCATGCAACTTCTGATATGAAGGCTAGTCTAATTGCTTTGATCATTGTTGAATTAATTGCAAACAGCGAAAAAAACATTATCAAGCGTTCCCTTGCTAAAAGCGACCTGATAAATTATCAGGTCGCTCTTATAATCTTCTTATGGCTTTTCTTTACGCTGCTTTATGGTTTGATAAAATAATCCACTCGCTACTATTCCAGCTAACCCTAATAATTCTAACAAGCCAATATCTTGAAAGTCTGCCTTGGGCAAAACATTATTGGCTAACTGTGTCATTGGTTGTGATTGACCAGTTACATTAGTAATTTGAATAAGCTCGTTTAACTTTGACTCATCAAGCTCCTCAGTCGACTGATTATCCTCAACAACTAAATTACCTGAACCATTCGTATCACCCGGACCAGGTGTTATATCGTCTGCAATCCATTTAGCATAGAGCCAAAAAGTACCATCTATAAGACTATTAGGAATTTGATCATTAACAAAATCCCAAGCATTTGTCAGGTCTGAATCACTAAACCAGCCCGCAAATGTGTAACCAGCTCTCACCGGTACGGCTGGCTCTTTAATGATTTCACCAATATACCCGTTAAAATCAGGCACAACTGACCCGCCATTACTATTAAAACTCACTCTAGCAGCTGTCACTGTATCACCGTAGTATTGAATATCATAATTGTTATAAGGTGATGTTAGCGCGGAGGTCGCGGTAACTCCCGCTACATTAGGACTATTTGCTAATGCCTGGTCAGCAGGTGCTAATTCCATTAAAGTGCTAGCCGAATTATTAGTGAAACTTGTACCTACTCGACTGACAGCTGGAATATTAACCTTACTTAGGTAGGCATTCGCATTATTCGCTGCCGTATTATCCACTGGTACTTGATTATTATAAAAACCAATTGCCCCGCCATTTGCAGCTGTATTATTTGAGAATGTACAGTTATTTAGCGTCGTTTTGGTGCTACCAATATCCACGCCAAGCGCACCACCATTTTGCGTTGAGCTATTATTAGTAAATTGCGAGTTACTAATTTCCAAAGTCCCTTGCTTCATCATAAAAACACCACCAGGAAACTGAGCTTGATTGTTTTCAAAAGTACAGCTACCAATTGACATCAAGGTATTGGCTCCTAAGTAGGCTAAAACTGAACCGTATTTAGCTGAATTATTACTGAAGGTTGCCCGCGCGATTCTGGTTGTTCCGGTATTAGTACCTTGCGCTTGCAAACATTCAATCGCTGCAGCTGTATGACCGGAAAAAGTCCCGCCAGTTAGATTAATGGGATTAAGAGATAAAATACCAATCGTATTATTTTTAAATGAAGCATTATCATACATGTAAATATATACGGTCGGTGCATCCGCAGCTGCCGAATAAATACCATAATAGCAATCCTGGAAACTTGCATTACCTAACATGACTAAGCGATGATTCGCGGCTGTGGCCAACCCACTTGGAATATAGGCTTGCGCCCAATTAGTAATTGTGGCGTTATCTTGTATTTGTACTTGTGAAATTCCCATCGCAATAATCGCATAATGAAAGTCATCACTCGGGCCACCGGCGGTCCAAGTTCCTTTCAAGGTTGTTGACCCAGTTAGTTTAAGTGTAGCTGTCCCACCCGCATTGCCCGTAAAAACCCCTTGCGGTGCATTCACCGAATCATCAATAAATACATCATTAACCGTGAAATTTGCATTACCATTTAAGTTAAACGATACTACCCCTTGACCGATTGCAGTACCACTACCAACAATCTGCCCACCAGTCAATGTTATGTTAGTACCACTTGGAACACTAATATTAGCTGTACCCGTCAGCGTGCCATCAATTTCAATTGTATAGCTTGTACCATCTGTAGGAGCTGCCGCAATAGCACTAACTAGCGCTGTCAGATTACTGACTTGAACATCAATGGTTGCCGTAACTTCATCTTCTGCCATTGAATCATTATTTATTGACTCAGCTTCGATCATTTCTGAGCCACTTGTTACGTTATCTTGGCCGTTCTCCAATGATGATAATGAATCCCCCGGTGCGGCCAACAGATTCTCATTTATTCTTGCATTTAATTGGCTTTCATCAGCCTTAACTACGCTATTGTTCATCATAAGCAAACCACTAGTTGCTAAATTTCCTGCCACAAAAGTTATCAGTCCCATAGCATAGACCCATTTTTTGCCATTCTTATACATACGATACGATTTTATTTCTCTCATTATGTCTGTCCTCTCAACCTAAATTATGTATTGCCTTCAAAATAAATTTCTACAATTACATAGTAACTAAGATATATTTTGTATTTAAAAAGGAAGTTAGACTTTTATATGAGTAAGTATCACATTTTGCTTATTATTGTTTTGATTTAGTGTATGGATACATCTTCACTTTGCCATACTAACTTGTTGATTATCATAATATCTAAGCATTTAAGCTCTTATATGAAGCAATATGCTCGGTACATTTTGGCTCCCACAGATAATCTCATCTTAATTTAATTACAAAAAAACATCTAACAAAAGTTAGATGCCTCGATATATTTCTTGCTGGAATTGAACTAGCGACTTTATATTTAGTTAATACAATGCTAATACTCTAAACAGCTGCGTTAAAGGAATAGCATTTATTAATTCAGTCAATGATAATCTAGGGCTTAGAACAGAGAGAAAGACGATAAAAATTGTTAATCAGCAAACTATTTAATTGTTGCACAAAATTAAAACGCCTGAATTTAATCAGGCGTTTTAACCTATTTAGTTACTCTCTGATAAGTCGTAAAAATTCAAAACTATCAACTATGACCTCAGCCATCAATCGATTTCATATTAAATTTTATCTCAGGTAATCATGCTTTTGCATCTACTAAAAAAGAGCCAATATTACTATCAGCTCCTTGTTATTCAATTTTTGAGCAATATCAAAATATAATAGATTTGCTCCACCATGCCTATAATAGAATTCCAGTCATCTGTAATTCAGAAAACTTTAAATTAGATATGTTTCTTTACAACTGCGGGATTCCCTGCAGCTAATACATTTGCCGGTATCGATTTTGTGACAACGCTGCCTGATCCAATTACAGTGTTGTCCCCAATTGTCACACCTGGGTTAATGATTACTCCACCACCTATCCAAACATTTTCACCAATAGTAACCTGTTCAGCTATAACTAACCCAGTTTCTATACGTTCTTTTGCATTAACTGGATGGGTAGCCGTATATATTTGTACCCGAGGACCTAATGTAACATTATTTCCAAAAAAAATGTCACCAGTATCTATAAAGATGCATCCAGTATTCGCATAGAATTTTTCCCCAAAGTGAACATTACTTCCATAATCAATATAAAAAGGCGGTTCAATATACACATTCTGCCTTACTTCCAGATTGAACAGCTCGCTCTCCGCTGCCTTTAAGCTTGCTCCTGAATAAATACCATTATTTATCTCTTGTACTTTTTCTCTTTTAACATTACGTTGTTGCCTATCTCTAACGGCCATTCTCCCACCCCTTGAGCTAAAATTTAAAATACCTTTTGATTATACAGTAAATTTAATTATTGGGCAAAAGCCATACAAAAGCCTTGTTTTCACCAAGTTAGTTAAATTATTTCTATTATGAAGCGCATCATTAACATTTCATTCTTAATGATTTCCATTTTTTTCATAAAAGTTGATTCAGTGTAAAAATAATCGGCATAATTAATAACTTTATATCAGCACAAAGGCTGTAACTTATCTTCTATATCTTGCAATTTTTTCCATGTTAAAAAACCTAAAATTTTTTAAATGCCTTTACTTTATCCATTTTGAAGTAAAGATTTTATATGCACTTTTCAAAAGGCATCAATTTTAAAAATGTTAATTATCTCAATAATTTTTCTACAAATTAACTTCGGAAACATTAGTTATCCAATGTTTTTCTGCTTTATAAGTTGAGCCCCTACTTAAATACTTGGCTACTTCAAAAACCTATTTTTCCCCTCTGTAAAAGTAATCAGCAAAAAAGTTTACCTTTTAGGACTCACCCAGGTGCCGGATCCCCGACCAACGATTGTCTTAAATGCCGGTATAAAGGTTGTTACAATAGTTACTGCATTGATAATCCAGTAAAAAAGCATATACAGTGGTGCAAACATTAAATATTTGATTTTGCGACTGCTATCATCAACAATCAAGGCTGTAATCAGCTGAATTAACCCCGCAATCATTTCAAATGATATAAAAATCAATGAAAGCGTTAAGGTGTAATAAAGTGATTGCCAATCCTGTCCGAAAATTTGTACGATAAATAACGCCAGAAAAAATAGGCTACTCAACCAGAAGAAAAACGACCATAAAATACTAAAAGTTTGGTCAATAAACATCACCGTTAAGCCAATTCTTTTAAAGGGGTGACGCAAAATTTTTGTAAAATTAGTAAACCAAACCTCTGTCCCACCTTTAGCCCAACGTTTCCGTTGCCTATATAAATCCGGAATTGTTTCAGGGACTTGCATATAAAAGACAATCTCCGGCGCAAAAATTGATAACCATGACTTTTCTTGATGGTCCCATGCAATACTAATATCTTCGGTCGCTCGATCTTGGCGGAAAAGGCCCACGTCAATTAAAGCTGCCTTACGATACATCGTATTAGCACCGCTATAGGCATAGATACCCCCAAAAACCCCAGCTTGCGTTCGCTTAATTATGCCGACAATGCTCGAAAATTCAACTGTTTGTGACTTACCAATTAATTTACTTCGATTATTAACGTCCATATTTGCTGTAATGGCTGCAATATTATTTGACTCCGGGCTTAAAAAGTAACTAACATATTTCTTTAAGGCATATGGTTCTGGTAATGTGTCTGCATCGTTACTGAGAATTAGCCGTCCCTTGGTAAAAGCTAAACCAACATTAAACGCATGGGCTTTTCCTTTATTTTTTTCAATTCTTAGAACTCTTAAGCGTGCTATTTTTTCTTGCAAGGTAGCTAAAATTTCTGGCGTTCGATCAGTTGATCCATCATCCATCACTAAAATTTCATAATTTGTATAAACTATTTTACTGGCCAAATAATTAATAGTCCGTTCAATTACGACCTCTTCATTATGTGCCGGCACCATAATTGTTATAAATGGTTCGATTTTTTCATCAATGTTCAACCAAGCTTGCTGTTTATATTTAAATAAAAAGTTATAACAAATTACGCCAATTGACCATTTAAGGGCGCCAATAATTGGATAAGACACAAAAGCAATAAAGGCAATTCCTAAAATTGTTCTAATCATAAGCCTTGTCCTCGCCATTTTGATAGAGCTTTTTAATCTCATCAGTAGCAATATTTTGCTCCTCTTTTACCAGATAATATCTAACCTTGTATCTAATCTCTCTGTCACCAAATTTTTGGTCATAGTAACTTTTCAAAAGACGCTTTTTACGTTCAACTTCTGCCTCGTTAAAGGCATTTTTACGTTCGTAAATCCGTCTAAAGTCACGATTATTGAGTTTGGTTAAAATAATATAACTGAGCGTCAATAAGAGCATAATACTAAAGAAAAATAGACTTAAAAAGCGGATTAAGCTTGTTTCCATATATAACATCTCAGACGGTAACGTTTTAAAGTATAAGGACAGTCCCACCCAAATAAAGGGGAACAATAATACCAGCCAGGCCAAAATTGCTACCAAAGTTTGGCCCACTTTTAAGGCTGACCAGCCTCTTTGAAAATACGCATCTTCATTTGTCACATTGTATGATTTCATCACAATCCCTCGATTCTAAAAAAGTCGCTTTTATGTTTTAAACACATCCCCAATCAATATACCTTCACGATAACAGAAATAGATGTTATTTCTGCTGTTTTTTTGCACTAATTTATTGAGGAAAATGAAGCATTAATGAACAACTTTCCCTATCAAAGATTTGAAAAAAAAAATAAAGCTTGATTAACTCAAGCTCTACCATATTTTTTATAAATTTTAATCCTGACCAACTTTTAAAACCATTATCAGGCGGTAATTGCCAATACTTGTTGAACCCGCTGTAACTGTAAGGTTTGCGCCTGATTTATTTCATCGTACAAGACTGCCGCCATTGCTGGTGAAATATACCCACTGTTAATACCCCGTTGAATAAAATTATATTCTTGCTGAAAGGCTTGAATATAATAGTTACTGTCAACGTAAACAGTATTTTTGCTATAATCATGGCGAATTTGCATTGAATACTTATTAATTGCTTGCCGTACAAAATTAATATGATCATTATCGCTTAGTTTATTCACTAAGCGTGCTCTCAACACATCATCAATGTATAAATCAGAGGCATTTATAACTTCCGTGTTAAGTTCCAGTAAGGCATCACGAATATCACGTCGCTTGGCTAAGACTTCGACCGATTGGTTTGCTAACCAAGCTTTACGCGCTGATTTACGTTGGTGCGGTGTTATCTGACCGTTCTGAATATGCCACATTGCGTGCTTATATTCATGATGCAGCTTCTCACCGTACTTATGCATTGCAAAACTAAGGTATTTAATCAAATGAACTTTCCGATTTGAAAAGCCAATTTCATAGCAATCAAGGACCTTTTCATAGATATTAACAACTTCGGCGCTATACTTTTGACTAATCGAAGGCCCGTGAATATATGTCAACATAAAGTCTTTTGTTTCGTATAATAGCCGTTGATAAGCTCTAAAATCCTCAACTTGATTAATATGATTACCCTTTTGCGATTGTAATTGCTCCGTTAAGGCATCCCTTACATCGTGCTCACTAATCAAATCACGGATTTGCAAAGTTGCAAAATCAACCATTTTATTTCGAATGTGATTAATATCAGCTAAGGAATAAGTAGTTTCCTTTGCAGGCAAAATTATTGGCAACACCACGGCACTAACTAACATACTAATTAAAATAACTAGTGTTGCGATAATAATTAGTTCCTCACGGAAAGGAAAACTATGACCAGCGATTTCACTTGGTAAAGAAAAAGCCATTGCCAAAGTTACGGTACCATGTACCCCACTAATTGCAAAAATACTTGCAAAAAAACGATGCTGTTTTGCATCATGTGCCCCCAAGAGATTATCATTGGTACTTCTCGACTGACGTACCGACCACAAAAAGCGGACAGACAACATCGCTAGATAAATTAATAAACTCACGCCAACAATTTGTATAATCTTAGCTGTTCCGATAATCTGCATTGCCTTCCAAACAGCTGGTAATGATACCCCCAAAATTAAAAATACGATACTATTTAAGACATTTGAAATTGTCTCCCAAATTGTTGTCGAAGTTAATTGTACTCGGGTTGACGTTAGCCTTAACCGACTGGTTTCCCAATTATGAACAATGCCCGTGGCAACAACGGCAATAATTCCAGACACGCCAAGTCTTTCCGCCAGTAGGTAGACAATGAATGGTGTTAAAAGACTAATCGGAATAACCGTTGTTTCAGGATTTTTTGTTCGTAGATTCAAATTAACGCGGAGTGAGACAATCAAAAAGCCGGCAATAATACCAACTAAAACTCCACCTGCCGCAACAAAAAGAAAATGTACTAATCCATCAAGCAGAGAGAACCGTCCCTTTGATAGAACAGCTAATGCTAAGTCCAGAATGACTAATCCGGTTGCATCATTAAATAATGATTCTAACTCCAAAGCTTCACCAACAGTACCTGGCATATCAGTATTACCAGTTAAAGATTTTACCGCTACCGCATCGGTTGGTGTTACAATCGCTGCTAACGCAATGGCAAGCGGTAGAGTCCAACCAGTTTCAAAAATATTAGTCAATAAGCCGAAAATTAAAGTACTAACTAAAGCTAGGATAACCGATAGCAAGAATATCACGCTAAAGCGTTGTTTAATTTTTGTAAAAGACTGTTTTTGACCATCAATAAACATAATTGGCGCAATAATTACTAAAAGAAAAAACTCTGGCTGCAACTCAAAATTTTTAAAGAAGGGTGTTAATGAAAGCATTACCCCAATCGTAATTAGAATAAACGCCTCTGGAATTTTTGGCAAAAACTGCTTAATAATATTGGTTAAGATTATACCAACTAATAGCAGTGCCACTGTATAAAATGTTTGCAATTTTCTCCCCCATTTCTCTGAAATTATACTTGTAAAATTTAATAATAATAATAATTTATGTAGGATTCAGTTAGCTAAAAAAAGAATTACACTCAGTATTTTACATTAGATGCCTTTGATATATATTATAATTCTAAGAAATAATCATATTTTAGCCTATGACATTGTAACAAATAATATGTCTTTGGCAAACACTTTTTTTGATTTTCTGTTTCGGCTTTAATCAATAAAACCTATGTTATTTTTACTCAGCATAGCAATAAAAAAACCAAGAATGAATTAACTCATTCTTGGCCAAATATTTAATTATTTACTTTGTAAAGGGTGCATAACCAAGCGCTTTTTGAGCAGCCAAATTTAAGCTACTCCACTGTCGATCGAAGCCAGGTTGGAAGAAAAAGTCAGCCTCAGCTAAGTCTTCCAATGTCAACCTTTGCATAATTGCAAGTGCAAGCGTATTACCATGCGGTGTAATGTCATGATTTTTCGCCATAACTGCCCCACCTAGAATTACGTGGGTCAGCGGATCGAAGGCTAAACGAATGATAACATCACCATTACCCGCTTCAGCAGGTACGAAAGCTGGTTGTCGCGTATCGGTATAAGTAATTGATTCAATCGCTACATTTGCCCGTTTAGCAGTTGCTTCATTCAAGCCGGCTGTAGCAAAAGAATAGCCGAAGATTTCCAAGGCTGATGAACCAACAATTCCCCTGAAGGGACGAATATTATTAGAAAAGATCGTCTGTGCAACATATTGCGCTTCACGCCGTGCAGTTGTTGCTAAAGCAACGGGTAGCGGCTTCTTTGCAGGGATATTATATGGTAGGATTGCATCCCCAATTGCAAAAATATCTGCTTGATTTGTTCGCAAATACTTATCCGTTTTAATCCAGCCACGCTCATCTAGAGCAACCACATCACTTAACCAAGCCGTATTAGGCTTTACACCAACACCTTCGATTACCAAGTCTGCTGGATAACTGCCCTGGTCGGTCTTAACTGCTGAGACATTTTGCCCATCATCAGAGCGATATTCAACTAATTGCTCACCAACTGCCACGGTCACATTATTTGCAATCAATTCCTTAGTGATTAATTCCGTCATATCAGCATCAAGGTATGAAGCTAAGACACGGTCCTGCAAATCAAGCACGGTTACATGCTTACCAGCTTTAGCAAAGGCCTCAATTGCTTCAATTCCAATGTATCCGGCACCAACGACGACGACATCTTTAACAGTTGGGTCCTCTAGTTTCTTTTTAAGCGCTAATGCCCAATCATGACCGCGCATTAGATAAATATTATTTAGCTGCTTACCTGGTAAATTCAATTGAACCGGTGAGACACCGACACTCAAAATCAATTTATCATAATCATCAACTTGTTTATTACCATCATGGTCAGTAAAGGTTAATTGATGCTGATCCGCATCAATTGCTGTGACTTCACTATTTGCTAGGACCTTACCACCTAATTTTTCAAGGTCTGCGGCTTTAAAATTCCGAACGGTTGTATCGTCTTCAACCTTATTCATCAAATAGAGCTGCATTCCACAAGACATAAAGGAAATAAAATCACTAGCTTCATAAATTGTTACTTCCACATCTTTATTCTGTGTCAAAAGTTCCAAAGCTGCCTCATGACCACCATGTGACGCACCAATAATTGCAATTCTCATATTCTCTCCCCCTCTTGAAGATGTTTAAAATAAGTAAACCACTTACCAGTATCGATGGATTCACACATAATAGCGGAGCACCCCTCCATACAAATTAATTGTAAGTCTTGAAGAAGTAAAATACAATTGCACCCCTTTGGCTGAGCAACTAACTACTTAACTTATTTTTCAATCTGCTGAGTGTTACCAACTGTATTTTTCTTTATACCAAGCCCGGTCCAAGCGGAAATTAAAGAGAACACAGGTGATAGCAATGAAAAAAATACAAATGGTGCAAAATTAGTTACTGGAACGCCTAGAGTCTGTGCAGCAAAGCTACCAGCCACCCCCCAAGGAACTAGATAATTAATTACCGTCCCACCATCTTCAATCACACGGCTAAGACTTAAACGTGAAAGGCCCTTTTTATCAAAACTAGTTTTCCACAACTGGCCTGGGAGAATGGTTGCTAAAAATTGTTCACCAATCATAAAATTAGCGCCAATACCAGTTAATAGAGTTCCCATTACAAGCCCGCTAACGGTTTTTATCCGCTTAATTACTGGTTCCATAACCACTTGCATAATTTTTTGTTCAGTCAACAATCCGCCCAACGCTAATGCAAACATAATAATTATAACTGTCGGCATCATTGACATCATTCCACCCCGATTCAACAAGTTACTCAATAATTCATTTTGTTCAGGCGTTTTGAAGCCATTGATTAATGTTTCGCTCAAATTTTGTAAATTATTATGCGTTAAAAATAAAACACTTGATACCGCAACATTAACAAGCAAAGTTGGAATTGCTGGGATTTTTAACCAAATCATCCCAACTAATAAACTCAGGGGTAAAACTGCCCACCAAGTTGGTGATAAAAGATTGCTTAAGCCTTCTAAATCAGCTACCGACCCATGATGATTGCCTAGACCGATAATCGTGAAAATAAGCAACGAACTAACCAAGGCTGGTAAAGTCGTCCACATCAAATTTTTAATATGGTCAAATAAATCAACCTCAGCAATTGATGCCGCTAAGCTAGTTGATTCTGATAATGGTGAATTTTTATCTCCAAAAATTGCCCCAGATAAAATTGCCCCAGCAACTAGCGCCGGGTTAAAACCAAGTGCAGTGCCAACCCCCATTAAGGCCACACCAACAGTCGCTAAGGTAGTAAAAGCCGAACCAATCATTGACCCCACCATTGCCGCAATGATTAAAGCCGTTGGTAAAAACCAGTTTACATTGGCGATTTTAAAGCCTAACCAGAGCATGGTTGGAATTACATTCACAGCCATCCATAGAGCAATTAACATACCAATCAGCAAAAATAAAAATAATGGTCCTAGGGCTGTTGAAATTCCTGCTAAAATTTGTTCTTGTATCTGTGACCAACTAGTCCGATTAATTTTAGCAAAGGCGGTCATTATAACCAGGCTAAGTAACAAGGGGACGACTGGGCTAAGCTTAAAGCCAATAATTCCAAAGCCAAAAACACTGACTAGTAGCACCACTAAAATCAATGCCTGGATAAAGCTTGGTGTCTTCACGTTATCTGTCATATTTTTCTCCTAAATATTAATACTGGTGTCATAGTGCTAGTCCAGTATCAATATCGGCTAAGCCCCCCAAAGGAAGTTTTAATTTTGATCTTTGATAAACCCATTTTGCTTCCTCCTCGTAAACTTGTTTGCCTGTTTATTCCATAAAAAAATCCCAGCAGCGTTAATAAACACTGCTGGGACGAATTAAAATCCGCGGTACCACCCACAATTATTCCTAATAACTAGGAACCACTCAATTAATTTATTTTATCTATCGCTTATATCTCTTAGTAGTTCGTTTTTACTAGTCTGCGCTATTCACAGCAACCATAGCTTCTCTTACATATAACTAGTAAATCTATTGTTAGCTATGTTACTTGCCTTGAAAACAAAAGTCAATCACCTAAATTCAGGTTGTTTATAAGTTATTTTTATCACAAATTTCAAACACTCAATTTTATTTAGGCAAATTGCTAAATACTTGGTAAACTTATTTAGACTATCTAAATAAGAAAGAGGCAATTCAATGGGGAAAGCAAGATTTGAAGCTTTTACTGACGCAGTGTTAGCAATTATTTTAACAATTTTAGTTTTAGAGCTTCATTTAAATCAGAATGATCATTCAGTTAAGGCAATTATCACTATTTTACCGGAGTTTTTAGCCTATGCGGTTTCTTTTATCGTCATTTCGGTTATGTGGGTTAATCATCATTATCTCTTTTTAAAGGTTAAAACTATTAATCATCAGATTATTTTCACAAACATCGGGTTACTTTTTATTGCCAGCCTCTTGCCAGTTACCACTGCTTGGATTGGTTCTGATATCAATGCCCGCGTACCGGCCCTCCTATATGCCATCAATGTTATCTTATACAACCTTGCCTTTTCCGCTTTACGTAATGAGATAATTAAAGTGCAAACGTCTGCGTCACATAAAATGACCCTTGAAATTGTCTCAGCTTGTATCAACGGAGCTGCGCTCATTCTGGTTTTCTTCTGGCCACCTTTTGTCTTCATCAGTCTCCTACTTGATGTTTTACTTTGGGGCATTCAGCCAATTAGGGCTATGAAACACGTTTAATCTGCTTATAAGTATAAAGCCCGAACGTTAAAATAACTTTCGGGCTTTCTTATATCCTAAATTTTAAAAAGATTGGGTAAATACCTATATTTCGACAATAATTTTTCCATTCGCTTGTCCACTATCTAATAATTCATGTGCGGCAACAATTTCTGTAAAGGGGAACACAGCACCGATTGGGAAGTGCAAGTCATTATCCGCAATTAATTTCACTAGTTCCTCTAACCAGGTACGATTAACCAGTGTCGATTGGAAATTAGTCAAATAAGAGCCCATTGGAATCATAAAGGCTGAAAAATCTTTCATTGACCATTCATCAGCCAATTCACCGGTAACTGTAATGTAACCGCCCAAACTTTTTAGATGGCCTAATGAGTCGACTAAAGATTTTGAACCTACAAAATCAATAATTGCATCATAGTGGTCACTAGTTTGCAACAGTCCATCTTGGTCTAAGATTGCTTCGTCTGCCCCTTCGGCCTGCAAAAAGGCTAATTTTTCAAACCTGCGGGTTGAGGAAGCAACCCGCACGTGCAAAGCCTTCAAAATTTTAAGAGCTGCTAACCCCACGCTACTCGTACCACCCCGTATTAAAACATGTTGCCCGGCTTTAATCTTACTTAATTTAATTGAACCATAGGCCGTATAACCACTTTCTGGAATTGTCGCCAGTTGTGTCCAGGGTAAATCAATCTCTAGCGGATAAATTTGTTCATTAGGGATTAGCCCGTATTCAGCGTAGCTGCCATCAAATTGCCGACCCATTTCACCCATGAGAGTCATAACTTTCATCGCAACCGGCAAAGCTTCACTGGTTGAATCAGCGATTACGCCAACCGCTTCAATCCCAATCACACGGGGAAACTTCACCGCGGGCGAGCCACCAGCTCTGGTGATTGATTCAGCATGGTTTAAACCAAAAGCTTTAAATTTAATTAGTGACCAGCCAGCCTTTACCACAGGTAAAGGCCTTTCTTCATAGGTTAGCTTACTTGGACCACCAGCTTCTTTTACAACAATTGCTTGCATCACTACCACCACTTTCTTTTTTAATCATCTAATTATATCTTTTAAGCTAATTTTATCAGGGTTAGCCTAAAGCATTAATAACTAATCACAAAAAAATCCAGCTGTGACAAGTCATCAACTGGATTTTAATTCTCAAAACTTACTTCTTTCGATAGCGCGTAAATAAGACAAAGCCTAACGTAACGGCGAACAAATCCAATCCAGCCGCAGCCAAAGGATTGTTGTCATTTTCTACGATATTTGTTTCTGGCAAAGCGACCATTGGGTCATGATTTACCACTTTAGCCGTAGCTAATCTAATGGTTGCACCACTCCTTGCGCGTTTGTTACAGCAGCCGGACTAGGTGCTGTTGCCGCTTTAGCCGGCGTAGCAACTGGTGTACTAGTACTACTTTCATCAGTTTTAGCACTAGCTGAACTTGTAGTTTCAGGAGCACTCACTGGTGGTGGCGTGACTGGTAATGCTGTTACCACGATGTGGTCAAACACCGTTGTAATCACAGTGCCATCAGCTGCTAGATAACTCACTGGTACATCATAAGTTCCTAAGGTTGTCAAACCACTGACATTGACATTGCCTTCTGTATCCGCTGTAACAGTCACATTAGTCAGGTCAACCACATTACCAAGTTGGTCAAGTGCTGTAATCGTGCCAATCGTCGTATCAGTAACTGACTGATCATCAGTTGGCGTTACTGTATTGGTCAAACTTGCACTTGCTGCACTTGGATTGGCCTGATCAATCTTTACCTGCGTGCTTGCTCCACCACTTACATTAATTGTATCTGGCACAATAAAGACATTCCCGGCATTATCGGTGTAAGCCACATCAATCACGTAAGTTCCCGGCGTTGTTAACGTTGGCACATGCACATTACCAACTGTATCTACGGTTATATCGCCCGCTTGCAGTGTTGACCCGGCTGGCGTAGTTATATCTGTAACCTTAGCAATTACAACATTGTTACCTGTAATTGGTGTGAGTTGATTTTGCAAAGTCGTTAACGTTTCATCAGTTGTTGTTGCAACTGTCTGTCCGGCACTAATGTTGAAAACATCAATCACTGTATAGGTTTCTCCCATACTATCGGTATAAGTCACTGGAACGCTATAAATCCCCACTGCTAATTGGGTCGTATCCAAGGTTACCGGTAACGTGTACTGATTTGGATTAGTACCATCAAGCGCAGTTGTCACCAAACTACTTGGATAAGTGTTCCCATTGGCATCCGTAACCATTCCCACCGAAGCACCAGTAATGGCAACGCCTGGAATCAAGGTTGGAATATTCTCCAACTCAGTGGGCTTGCTAGTTGTTCCAGTCGTAGTCGTTCCCTCATTCACGAGGTACTGGTCAACCACCGTAACCGCATTACCACTTGAATCAGTGTAGGTTACATTTACCAAATAGATTCCTGGTGTCGTTTGTTCGTTAAGCACCACTTTACCAGCTGCATCAGCAGTCGCATCACTTGGTGAAAGAAGCCCATTGGGACCTGAAATGCTATTAATTGTCACATCACTCGGAATAATACCGATTGGCATCAAATTATTTTGAATTGTCGTGGTTTCCGTTGTGACCGTTGTCATTGTTGCACTACCAAGCGTACCAATCCCAGCCGCCACATTAATTACATCGGTCACCGGAATCACATTGCCATTGGTATCTGTGTAAACCAAATCAATCGTGTAAGTTCCTGGTACCGTTTGAGCGGGCACCATGACCTGAGTTGGATTAGTTAGGTTAAAAGTAATATCACCAGCTTGGAGCGTTGAACCAATTGGTCCTTGTATGTCCGTCACGGTTGGTTGATTTAGCCCTGCACCAACTGCCGCGTAGACCGGATTGTTTGTCACAATCGGTACATTGACAATCGTCGTCGTGGTTGTCCCATCACTGACAGAAATAATATCAGTTACCGGAATCACATTACCATTACTATCAGTATAATTCACATTAATTGTGTAATCACCTGGCGTTGTCTGCGGTGCTAAGGTGACATTACCATTATTGTCAACGCTGATTGCGCTAGCTGGAATTGGATTACCTGCCAGATTAGTCCCAGTCACACTCGTACTAGTAAGGACGACTCCCGGCGTAATCGGATTATTAACCGAGGTCGCCGTTCCGGCAGTGGTCGTTATTGTAGCAGTAGTTCCGGTTACCTCATCATTGACAACCGTTACCGTATCTACAACTTTAGTTGTATTACCTGCATTATCAAGATAAGTAATTGGAATTGTGTAAGTCCCTGGTGTATTCAGACCAGTGACGGTGACTGTTCCATCCGGATTTGCCGTTACTTGAGCCGTACCTGGTACTGGGCTACCATCACCACTAGTGATTGTACCCACAGTTACCGTGCTAATCGTATTACCCGGAATTACTGAGAGCGTATTCGTTAATTGAGCAGTATCATCAGCCCCAATTACGGTGCTCGTACCAGTTGAAACAGCAATTACATCCGTTGCATTCGCAGTATTACCACCGGCATCGGTATAACTGACATCAATTGTATAAATGCCTGCATTTGGTTGCCCCGTCAAGGTAACAGCACCAGTTTTATTTACGCTAACATCACTTAATGGTACAGCATCCCCATCTTGATTTGTTGCGCTAGTTACGGTAACCGCAACGGCTGGAGTACCAGCATTAATCGTGTTATTAACCGTCACTTCTGTATCTGTGTTGGTCACAACGCCAGCCGAACTAGCGACCGTGATTGGTGGTGTAACCGTAATTACATCTTGAACCTGGAAGCTGTTACCAACACTATCGGTATAAGTTACTGGAATTGTATAGACACCCGGCGTTGGGTTGCCAACAAAATTGACCGTACCATCAGTGCCCACCGTAACTTGTGCGCCCTTAGCAGTCGGATTGTTACTTGTCGCAGCAACCGATACATCAGGTGCATAAAGAATCGTGCCAACCGTTGCCGTTGCAATGGTTGCAGTATTCATCGTAACTGAACCATCAGGATTAGTTGTAGTACTTACCGTTGGGGTTAACGTATTGACAAGCACCGTGCTTGTATTACTTGGCACAGTCACCTGCGCTCCATTACTGACGGAAACCGCATTATAAATGGTAGTTTGATTCCCCGTCGTATCAGTATAGGTAACGGGTATCAAATATACACCTGGTGTTGCTTGGCCAGCCAAGGTGATTGACCCATCGGCATTGATTGTAGTCGCGCTAGCTGGCAATGTTCCACCATTTGAACTAGTCACCGTCCCAATTGTTGCTGTTGAAACATCTTCAATTGGCACGATACTTTGAATCGTCGCTGGTGTGTTTGTCGTCTGCACAACTGATTGACCATTCAGTACATACACCGTATCAACTGTATTAGCAGCCACGGTAATTGGCAACACAGTTAAATAAGTTTGGGTCGTTCCCGAACTGATATTAATCGTATAAGCCCCCGGCGTTGTTTGTCCGGATAAAGTTACCGCCCCATTACTATTTACCGTCGCCGCGCTGGTTGGAATTGAACTGCCATCAGGACCAATAATTGACGTAATCGTTGGCGTAACGGTCGAAGTTAGCCCGCCAGCCTGCAAATCAGTACTTGGCATTGCTGAAAGTTCATTATTCATTGACACACTATTACCAACATTAGTGATTGCTGTGTTCCCTCGTTGCACAATAAAATAATCAGTCACTGTAACCGGATACTGAATCCCCAAAGCATTGGTAACAGTATAAGTCAAGTTAACAACATAGGCGCCCGGAATTGATTGCCCAAGTAAGGTTGCTGATTGGTCAGCTAAACTTATCGTTACATTATTTATTGGTAGTGAAACTGGCGTACTACCATAAGTTCCCGTAATGCCCGTGCCACTGCCATTATCGCTGTACTGCTGTACCGAGTTAACGACAATACTATTAACCGTAGTGCCAATTACATCGTAGGTATATTCAGCCGTTGCCGCTGCATTGACCTGCGTAGTGATTACATAGGTATCCGGGGCAACATTGACCGTATCTTGAACAGTGACGCTAGCTCCCGTACTGTCGGTATAAGTTACCGGGAAGGTATAAACCCCGGCCGTTGACTGCCCCGGAAAGACTACCTGACCATTCGGATTGGTCGTTACCGTATTGGGATTAATACCACTGGCTACGACAATTCCGTTTGTACCATTGGCCCCAGTACCAGCATTAAAGGCAATGTTACCCACGCTGACATTTGTAATCGTTGCGCCAGTTGTTGGTGTAACCGTGTTGGTTAGGTTAGCACTACTATTTGCCCCAGCGATCACAGAAGTACCAGTTGCCGCAATTGGTACGGTAACGTTCAAATTCGTGGTACTTTGTGCTGACCCGTTACCACTTGTGTAATTATATTGAATCGTATAATTACCACTCATTGTTGGCGTAAAGGAAGTTGCCCCGGCTGGAATTGTGACAGTCGTTCCGTTAGGTGCCGTAATTGTAACGGACACTGGTGAACTAGCTGAATTGTAGTTTACCGTGGTGCCATTATCATTTCCGGTAACCATACCGCCCTGTGTTAAATCAAAGGGCGTATTAATTGAACCATTGGCACTGGCTGGTGCATCCAAATTTGGTGCGCTTGCCGTTATAATCACCGGAATCGTTACAATCGTTGCACTATTAGTCGCAGGTGTACTTGGCGCAGTATAAACTGCCGCTGCAACCGGCGTGATAACCGTTTCCTCGGTTTCGGTCGTACTAAATGGGGATGTCTCTAACATGAACATCAAATGATTTTGTTGCATGGAAGTCGGAATCGTTTGAGTGTTCGTCACGTCACCAAAATAGAACGTTGGTGCAGTGGTATTAAAGCCCGTAAATGACGTTCCGTACAGATAAGCATAATTATTATAGTTATTATCATTAGCTGCCGTGGTCCACTTAGTCGACTCAAAAATTGTATTAACACCAGTAGGCAGACCTAAATTAGTCCCGGTAACCGCCACTGGGCTGACATTAGTTGGATATGTCTTATTTGACGAAACAATCGCATCTTTAGCCGTATTAGTTGTCGTGTATTCATAACCACCATTTGATGAATACTGATTCAAATCGCTCAATGAACCAACTAACATCGCTAGTTTATTAATATCAGCCAAACTAAGCGCTGTTCCATCAGCATAAGTATATGTCACCGTAAAATGACCATTGAACCCATTCGCAGTAATAAAGGTCGTAATATTATCTGATATTACCATGCTAGCGTTTGAGCTACCTTGAATTTTATCAACCGTAAAACTAATTTGCGCATTAATGGTCTTACCATCTAACGTCCCAATATTAGCATAGTTCTTTTGTACAACTGTTCCGGCCTTAATCCCCGTTGCCACATAGGCTGCAGGTGTTGCTAGTGAATTGGCTGACCCCCAATTTGCTGGATAAGCACTCCCATTTGAAGTAACCGTAACCTGCGTCCCTGAGGCAACTGAATTAGCATAGCTAGCCGTCATAATTGCTCCCGAACCAGCAGTGATTACTGCGGCTGTCGAATCAATTTCGGTTGGGTTAGATACAAAGCCAGATGTTGCCGTCCCGGTCCCAATCATGGCTGGTGAATTAAGCAGGGTAAATCCAGCAACTGAACTTGGGGCTAGTGATTGAACCGTTGCCGCAATCGAACTCGCTTGGCTCGTTGCCACTGAATTTGCTGAGGCGACTGCCGAACTATAAATTGACGCATTAGCAGTTGCGGCGCTGGCAATTTGATCAGCCGTTGCTCCTAAACTAAGGGTCACATAACTTGGCGTTACCGCCGCTGAAACTACAGTAATCGTTGCTGAATTGATGCTACCAAGCGAGGCAGCTAGTGAACTCATGGCATTACTTTGGGCGGCACTTGCTTGGCTAGCGGCCGACAAAGCAGCACTATTAGCACTGTCAATCGCTGAACTAACCGCTGCATAATTTGACTGTGCAGCATAAGCTGAACTGGCCAAAGATGACAACATTGCTGTTTCACTAGCAAGCATTGCTGCAATTGAACTAGCAACTGAGGCAGCATAAGCACTACCTTGGGCCAAAGATATTGTAACAGCACTACCAACTGATGAACTAACCGTAATGCCAGCAGCTGAAGCTTGTGAAGCGGCTGAGCTTAGAGTACTTGTGGCTGGAGCAGTTACTGCACTAACTGATGAAGATAAGGCTGTTGCAGCCGGACTATTTGCCGCTGCACTTGCGCTATCGGTTGAATTACTCGCCGTTACGGTTGCTGCATAAGCACCGATTTGACTTGGCGGTAAAATTTGACTAGCTATCCCGCCACCAAGGGCCGCGGTAAAGACGCTTGCACTATATAGCCAAGCTTTTTCTGATTTCCATGCTC
The DNA here is from genome assembly GCF_000691805.2 of Weissella oryzae SG25. GTDB lineage: Bacteria > Bacillota > Bacilli > Lactobacillales > Lactobacillaceae > Weissella > Weissella oryzae. Next base: position 129,615 of record NZ_DF820488.1, read on the forward strand.
TAAAGTGTGTTACTTTTTCTTGAGCACTTTTTTCTTGTTTAAACAACTAAATCACATCCTTTTCTCGCTGTGATATCATTTGCCGAGCAATTAAAATACTTAAGCATTAATATAAATAAAAGTAGCATATTATTTTTGTCACATTTCATCCGGTCTAATTAAGCTAAATTAAATTTTCCGCCTAAGTTACCTTAACCCAACCTTTTATGATATTAATATTATATCATTACTCATCTAATAATTAGTACTGAATTAAAGAATTAATTTTTTTGTGATAAACCATAAATTTTTAATCGTCTAACCCTTTATGAACCTTTTATTCAAAGCACAATTAAACAACATCAAATTATTTTAATATATACTTCATCCAAACCGCTAATCAGCATACACCTCATTTGAAAAATATACTATTTTAATGCTCAATCCCAGAAAAAAAGCAACTCATTATCAGATGATCTGCTAATGAGTTACTCCTAACTTAATTATCGTTGATTTAATCAATACTTTCTTTACTATTTGGTGTAAGTGCTACATTCCACTGTAAGGTTGTCTGATATGCGCCTGGTGTTTTATTAGTTGCGCCGTCAACCGTTAAACTAACCGCACTGCTCCCACTGGTTTGATCAGTTCCAAATTGGACATACCAGCTGCCATTACCATGGCCACTCTGACTAGTTGCCACAACTTGGCTTACACCACTGCTCAATGTAAAACTATCACTTACCGTTGGTGCCTGACTCTCAGTACCACCGACTGAATATGCATTTGTTTTCGTAAACTTTAGATTACTTTGTTTGAGACTAGCTTGCGCTGCATTTTGAAAATCAGCTAATTGTTTAACATTAAGCGTCCAGCCACGATTCTGCCAAGTATTAGCTGTTATTTGCACATAATTAGGCACCGCTGTATCGCCCCGTTTTGCTAATTCAGCATAATACTGTTTCGTTTGACCAGAAATCTTTTGGTTTGCAAAACTTAATGGTGCTACATAATCAATACTTAACGTCCCTGGATTAACTGGGTCAGCTGGTGTAGTGAAATCGGTCGCCTTACTTACATTACCCGCACCATCTTGTGCCGTGGCTTTTAACGCAACTTTCTCACCAATTGAACCTGGTAAATTAAGCGTATATGTGCCTGAACTTGTGGCCGTTGTCCGACCTATGATTGTCCCACTAGCGTTGGTAATTACAATCAACGCATTTGCCTCAGTCGTCCCCGTAACGATATAGCCACTAGCTGAATTACCGGTTATTTGCACAATCGGTGCATCTGGTGGCGTAACATCTTGGTCTAGTCCTTTCAAATAGACATAACTCTCACTAGTTGCGCTATTTAAAAGTCCAATATCCAAAGTATTAGTCCGTACCACGCTCCCCACAAAGCGCCCATCTAAATCATGTGCTAAGTTACTGGGACTTTTTATGTTAGTCGGAATTGTAACCTCAGTGTGCCCAAGAACCGCCAAATTAATCAAGTCACTCGTTAGCGGACTGGTACCCGCAACCAATGGCGATAAGACAAGATCGATTGCTGCAACGGCCGCTGCTTTTAGTGGAGCTAATGTAGTATTAATCAGCGTCGCTAACGTTGAACCCAAAACATTATTCGCACTAGCATGCAGGTTATTAACAGCTGTTTTTAACGACTGTAAATCAGTCGTTAAATCAGCCGTTAATATTTTACCGAGTTCATCATCAAGTGGAACTGTAATCAGCTGACCATCTGTACTAAGCTGGCCAGTCTTGCTAAAAGTCTTTTCATCTAAAACTTGAGCCGTTTGAAATTTTTTAAGTGCTGCTACTAATTCAGCATCGCTCAATGTAACATTTGTTAGAGCACCTAAAGATCCATTAATGATTTCATCAACCTTGGTCAACAAAGTCGTCACAGTTGTTATTACGTCCTTTAAACCACTGACTGCGCGATAATCAATATTCAGCTTAGTTTTGACCGTTGCCGAACCATTTAGACTAACTGCACTACTCAATTGTGCTGGAATCGTCAAAGTCGCATTACGTGGTCCAGTTAGCACTGAAGCATTTACCAATTGATCACCTGTAATCTTAAAATTTACAGCTTTTTGGCTCCCTAAAGGTTGACGATTCGTTGTACTAGTCCCACTATCATTGCTACTTTGAATATTTCCCAAAACTTCAATCCCCATTAAAGCTGCTTGTCCACTACTACTAATTACTATCCCACCTAATAAAAAGCACAGACTAAACATTACAAACCATTTAAACGGTTTGTGTTTCCGCAGATTAGGTATCACTTGCTTACTTGTTTCTTCCTCCATAAGCTTAACCCCACATTATTCCCCTAGTGTATCGGCTATTTAAATTAAGGATAACTGATTCATTAATCTTTATTGTGATTTTATCCGGAATTTTTTGTAAAGGTCACTGTACTTTTTTAAATCATCATATGCCTCATGCTCCGAGTAAACACCAAAAAAGCCTTACTCAAACTGGCTAGGAAACTCCGTCAGCCTAATAAATCACTTTGCAAAGTACTGCTTCGCCAGACAATAAGCTTCACGTCAAAAAAGGCATCCAACAAAAGTTGAATACCCTAGGTAAAAAATTATGCTACCAACCAGATTAGTATATAAACGGTAGCAAAGTCTCTACTCGGATTTGCACCGAGATTTCTGGAAATAATCCTGTGTTCTGCCTTTTTAAACTATAAAGACTTGAATGTTACAAACAAACATAATCATTGTCTTGCTAATAAGATTCTTTATGTAATTACGTCATTACGTCATTACGTCATTACGTATTTACGATAGGGCGCCCACCATAAATCAAACTAAAAGCATGCAAACACCTTCGAAAATTTTACTGAACAAAATATAACAATATGTTTAAATCATTTCACTAAGTCATAGTATCAAAGCAAATTATAAAATACAATAGCCAGTTATTTTATTGTGTTTTAAATAGTTACTACTTATGGTTCAACTAAGAACCTGCTTTGTCCTAGCTAGCCTAATTATGATTATTTAATAAGTGTCTCCAAGCGATTTAAAAACAACAGGCAGCTAACTCATGTCAACTGCCTGTTATTTAATCTTCTTGTGCATAATCCGTTACGAATAAATGATTTAAAAAGTCTTGTGCATCTAACGGATTCGTCGTTTTATTTTCAATTTCTCTTGCTACTGCTGCTTCAATCTGTTTACGTGCCTCTGCTGATTCTCCATCCCCAACAATGACGTGGACACGATGAATTTCATCATTCCAGTTCACTTCAGTTGGCCCCCATGAATCCAAATTAAGCGCATGCACCCAATCCATAATACTATCTCTTGAATAAGCCATGATCATACCACCTCTACATAATATTGACTATCTCCCCAAAAGCTCAAGTATACTCGAGTTAAAGCAAGATTTCTTGACTAATTTATCGCAGTAAACTATACCCATAAATAATACAGCTTGACAACATCATACAATTAGTAAGTAATATAATTTTAACAAATTACTTTCAAAATAAAAAGGTAACAATCATTAGATTATTACCTCTACTGTTCCCAGTTCTTAATGAACCTATGCTACTGTACAATCCCCAGCTAACTTAGTGAAACATCAATTAAAGTTAATCGGTAAGTAAATTAATCAGAGCTTTGATAAACCCTTGTCATCAATAGCTTGTTAGCTAGTTAATTCTATTTTTACAAAGTACTTAGTCATCAAAAGCAATACCAATTGAACGACTAATTACTTTGTTCATTTTAACGAACACAAGCCATTTAATATATGGTATAATAATTGTGAAAATATTAACAGAAAGAATTTCATGTTTGTAAGCACTAACTTTGGTTAGTGCTTTTTTGTGTGCCAACCTAATGTTTAGTTTCAAATGTCCTCTGTTGATAAATTATTCTATTTCAATTACGTATGCCCAGTAAAAAAGTATCCAAAACACTATGATTAGTAAAAATATTTACCCACTTTTAAATAATATTGAAAGGTAGTAATTCCAAAAAGCTTATTACCCTACCAATTCTTTAACGTACTTACTTGTGTTCTTTATCTAATCTGCTTTAAATCAACCAAATTCATGTAGTCATCATAAAGTACTTGATAATAGTGGCCAAGTACTTGCACATACCAACCTAAGGCCATGCTAAATTGCCAAATCACTGCTGTGCTAGGATTTTTAATCTCAAGTAAATCTAAAATATTCATATTAAGTGGTTTAACAGTATTTGCATCCATAATTTCATGCTCCTCAAATTGAATTTATAAGTAAGTATGCCCAAAATTTTTGAATAATTTAGCCATTAAACGCGATTAATTTATGTAAATTAACAGAAAATTCTAATTATATCTTACATTAAAGTTCTGCCTTATCATAAGAAGCCTAGTTTAATCTAGGGTTAAAATTCAAAAATATCCGCACTTAAAATTTGCATGTGCCTAGACTAGCAATTGCGATATTCAAGTCGCACTGTGCCTTAATAAATTTTGCCAACCATTTTATTTAGTTAGTGCTAGACTTATATAATCAAGGTTAAATATGAAAGGAAGCATAGGTGTTATTTATGTTTACAAATGAAAATTACCAAAAAGTTCGTAAAACTTGTACTACAATCTTAGTTGGTAAAAAGGCCTCAATTGACGGTTCCACCATGATTGCCCGTAATGAGGACGGTGGTGAAGAACCTAATCCACAACGTTTTGTTATTATCACCCCTGACCAACAACCTCGACACTATCAATCATCGCTTAACGCCCTAAGCTTGGATTTGCCAGATAATCCCTTACAGTATAGTTCAACTCCTGATGCTAGTTCTAATGATGGCATTTGGGCAGCTGGCGGAATTAATAGTGCCAATGTGGCAATGACGGCAACCGAAACCAGCACTACTAATCCGCAGATTCTAGCCCTTGATCCGTTCGTTGAAGACGGGCTTGGCGAAGCTGATATCACAACCCTAGTATTACCATATATTTATTCAGCTCGAGCTGGTGTGGAACGCTTAGGCGCCTTGCTTGAAGAATTTGGTACCTATGAATCTAACGGTATTGCGTTTTCAGATCAAGATGAAGTTTGGTATTTCGAGACAATTGGTGGTCATCACTGGGCTGCCATCAAAATTCCGGATGACGCCTATGTAATTGCGCCAAACCGTTTTAACATCGATTCTTTTGATTTGGCGGCTGAAGACACCTTATACTCTGCCGACCTAAAGACTTTTGTTACTGATAATAATCTTAATCCTGACACTAATGCCTTTAATCTACGACACATTTTTGGTAGCTCTAGCGATAAAGATATTCGCTATAACAATCCACGTGCATGGTACGTTCAAAAATATCTAACTCCTGAAATCAAACAACTTCCTGAAGACCAAGATTTACCTTTTATCAACCACAGTCAGCGTAAAATTTCACCAGCTGATATTAAATACTTACTTAGTTCACACTATCAAAATACGCCTTACGACCCATATGAAGATGCGGTTGAAGCAAATAAATATCGTTCCATTGGTTTAAATCGTAATCAAGAGGTGCATATCTTACAACTGCGTCCCTTATCCATCCCTGCACTGGTAGCTGTGCACTGGTTAGCTTATGGACCAAATCCTTTCAATGAATTGGTTCCATTTTATGCTAGCGTTACTGATACTCCATTACCTTATCGTGATACTTCAGCTGACTTTAGTACTGACGATGTTTACTGGTTAGTAAGAATCATTGCTGTCATTGGTGACAGTAATTATGCCCTCTATCATGATATGATTGAGCAGTTTGCTATGGAAACCTTAACTGCTTGCTTGAAATTGCGTAATGAAAGTGACCAGGCCATCATACAAACTGCCGGTGCTAATTCAGACCAAATTTTAGCTGATACGAATACTGCAATGGCTGCCCTCTATCTAAAAAATACACGCCACTTACTCAATAAAATGGTCAAATTAGCTTCGGCGAAAATGAAACTACATTTTAATTTGAATGATTGAACAATCGAAAGGAGTTTTTTATGTCAAAGGCACGCCTAGAAGCCTTTAGTGATGGTATTTTTGCCATTATTATTACAATAATGGTTCTTGATATTCATATTCCAGCTAATGGCCACTGGACTGCTTTATTAGCGCCCAACTTTTATCATCCAGTGTTAGCTTACTGCATTAGTTTCCTGCTAGTAACTAGTTTTTGGATTAGTCATCATAGTATGCTCCTACCGTTAAAAAAGGTCGATCGCACAATTCTTTGGGTCAATATCTTAGCTCTGTTTCCAATTTCATTAATTCCACTTGCTACAGACTGGTTTGGTGAGTTTCCAAGTGCAATCGCCCCAAGCATTATTTATGGCATAATTTATATGGCAACTATTTTAGCCCTTTATTTGTTAAGCCATATAATTACTAAGCGCATTAGCGATATTGATATTCAAAAACATATGTACAAAACTAATCACGTTCGCTTATATTTTTTACTCTTCGGTGCTTTAGGAATCGCTGGTTCTTTTTTTCTACCCTACCTAATTGGTCTTGTAATTCTAATCATTACTATAACTTGGTTAGCCTGGACGATTTGGATAGCTAAACCCGACTAAAAAATAAATTAAAAAAGGTCAGTCCACTAATTATAAAAATTGGTGAACTGACCTTTTTCTTGTTTTATAAAGTAGTTGTCTTTGCTTCAATCGTTATACGGTGAGCATCCCCGGTAGTTCCAAATTCACTCAGTGCTGCTGCTTGTAATGCTACTAGTGCTGCTTGAGCACGCGTTTGTTGCTCTTCATTTAATGCTTCCAAAACCAACACAACATTCTTAGTGTCTTCCGTCAACATTGTGCGTTGTGCCTCTCGCCAATTAAAGCAACGGCATACAGCGCCACTATTGTCATAGTAAATCACTTCACCCGGCAATGCTGGCTCGTCTGCTTCAGCCCCAAGTGGTAAGAAGGACTCACCACCCTGAGCCACTCCTAAATGTAAGTCACCATCAAGCTTATCAATATCCTCTCCACCGGCAGGTAGGGCAAAAGATAACGAAATACTATTATAAATATCAACTAGGGGGTTAATTGTTCCTAAGAGCTTGCCTTGGTCAATTCGCTTCAACAATGCTTCAATTGATGAGCGTGCCCCCTTCTTAGTCTTAAATTTAGTATAGGCTGCCCGCCACTCAGCAATCACTTGGTTTTGACTAAAGACATCTTCGGTCAAAAAGGTTTTAGCCGTTTTTTGCGCCTCAGCTAACAAGCCAGCAAAATGTGCATCTTTGCTAGGATCAACTTCATTTTTAATATCCTTTAATACAAGTAAATTAATCGTTGCTTCTGGAAACAGCGCCCAAAATTCATCATCAACAGTAACATTTTTCATAACGTTTTTACTCCTTCGTCTAATTCGATGGCCATAATCAAGTCACGTTGTTGTGAGCCACCAAGTGTAAATACATGTTCAGAAATAGGCTGGTAGCCCATTGACGCATAAAAAGCCAATGCCCCCTTATTATGCTCCCAAACACCTAACCATAATTTTTTGAGTTGCGCGGCCCGGGCATAGGCAAAAGCATAGTCCATTAAAGCTTTGCCAAGCCCCAAGCGTTTAAAGCGCTCCAATATATAAATTCGTTCAACTTCTAAATAATCGGCTGACATCGGTTCTGACTGCGCCTTCCCGCGGTTTAACTTTAGATAACCAGCTAAATTTTGCTCATGGTAGATAAAAAAGAAATCACTATCAGCTTGTGCCAACTCTTGAAGCAATTTTGGTTGATTATACCGTGCCTCATTGTGTTTTTGTATATCAGATTCACTGTTAAAAGGGGCAAACGTTTCCGTAAACGTCCTCACACTAATCGCTTGTAATTGAGCAACCATGCTTGCATCTACTGGCACAATCTCGCTTGTCATCTCGACCTCCTAATATTTACGTACTTGGCCTTTTTTTACCGCACGCCAATCAGCATAAACGTTCGCATCCATACGTTCCAACAAACTATTCAGGGTTGCGATTTCTTCGGTTGAAAAGCCGGTCAATGCAACCGCCGTTGAATAATCATTTTCCCGTAAAATAACTTGGGCAAATGTTTCGCCGGCCGCTGTGATATAAAGATGCTTTATTTTTTGATTATTTAAGTCATCCACTTTTGTAACTAAGCCGTTTTTAACCAATTTTTGTATGGCGCGATTGCTTGTTGTTCGATCAACCGCAATCATCTCAGCCAAACGTTCCTGGATTATCCCCGGGTTTTCTAAAATTCGCACTAAATATAAATACTGCCCTTTAGCTAAATCAAATTTTTTGAATTCTACATTTGCAATCGAGTCTAAAGCCCGACCGATATTGCCAATAATACGTAAAGTATTTGCCAAATTTGTCCCCCTCTTAACATTACTATCTAATGATTATTGCACAATAATGATGTAAATACAACATTATTCCGACGATAAATTTTTTAACTAATGAGTTGCTTAAACAGCATTCCAACAGTAATTTTATGGTACAATCTAGCTGTTGAATACGTTTTCATTAATTTTCAATATTGAGAGGAAGATAACACGATGACAGTTGAACAAAACCAAGGCCTCCCTGCTTGGGTTGACCTATTTGTTGATGATATTGATAAAGCTCGCACCTTTTATGAAGAATTATTTGGCTGGAAAATCCAAGCCATAACCAATTCTGACTCAGACGAACCTTTTTATCTAATTAGTAACCAAGGTGCTAGTCTAGGTGGCTTGATGCATAAAATGAACCCTTATCAACCAGCTGCTTGGCAAACTTATTTCAAAACTGCTGATATTGAGCAAAGTATCGAAACTGTCCAGAGCGCTGGTGGACGTATCTATATGCCGGCCACTGAAATGCCTGGTGGCTTCTTTACCTTTGCTTCAGGTCTAGCTGATGAACCGTTTGGAATCGTAGAAACCGAAAATACTTTTGCAGCCCTCAATCGTAATTTACCTGGCGATCTTTGCTGGTTTGAATTAGAAGTAAATAAAAACTTTTCAGAAGTGGCCAACTTTTATACAACCGTCTTTGATTTTCAATATACTAAATCAGCTGATACTGATGATTTCCGCTACTATACTTTTGGCCCAGATGCTAAAAAACAAGCTGGCGGCCTCTTTGATAGTAGTAAAGACTTCCCAGCCTACTTAAATGGTTTTGCTCAATGGGCAGTAACCTTTGCCGTTGCTGATGTTCATACCTTCGCTACCGAAGTCACCCGACTAGGCGGTTCTGTTGAAGCAACAAGTTTTGATACTCCATATGGTGATTTTGCGATGGTTCGTGACCCACAAGGTGCTTTCTTTGTCGCAATGCGGCCTGAACCCGCTCAATAGGTAATCTATTAGACAAAAAAACCGAAAGTTCACACTTTCGGTTTTTATTTATTCTTAAAGCACTTTTATGTGCCGAGAATATTTTATTTTACTTCAAGAATGCCGTTACTGAAGCTGAAATCACGATTGCAACTAAGCCAAGTGAGATAACAGCCCATTCCTTCTTAGTTTTGAAGATTCGCATAACCACGATTCCTGAAACGGTTGCACCGACGATTGATACTTGTGAAAGTACGAAGCCGGTTGCCAAGCCAAGCATTTCTGGTTGTGCAGACACTAGGTATCCTAGAGCGGCCATCGCAAAGAAGAAACCAGAGAAGATTTGCTTATAAGTTGTAGCTTGCTTAAAGATGTTGTTATGGTTTTTAACTGTTTCATAAATACCCAACAACAAACCAAAGGTTGCCATACCAATTGCTTGTGGCAAGAACATATGCAAACCATCGACCCCATTACTGGTATATTGTGGCAAAATTCCATACAAAGAATAACCAATTTGTGCAATTAGCAATAGGCCAACTGCCTTAATCAACAATTCCTTGTTTCCAGCCGTCTTCTTTTCTTGATAGGTCGTCAAGTAAGCTCCTAGCAAGATAACGATAACTGCAATTCCACCATAAATCTTTGAAGTTGGTGTACTCCAGTTACCTAGCATGATTACACCCCAAAGAACATTGGCTGTAATTTGGAAAGCAGTTGAAATTGGCATCGCTTTAGCTGAACCAAGTACATTTCCATCCGCATCCTTCATTCCAAAGGCAACAATTGTCAAAACATTTCCAAAGGCCCAGGCAGCTCCAGAAGCAAATGAAAGCCAAAAATCGCTGCCACCAGGAATTGACATCCCATTAACTAAAACTAAAACAATCGCAACAATTAAGGTTCCCCAAGTGGCTCCAAAAATACCTTGCACTGGCTTACCGCCAAAAACTGAAACTAGTGTTGGATAGGCACTCCATCCAATAATTGCAAGTGCTGCAAATAATAATCCTACAATATTCATTTTTCCCCTTGTACCCTAACTTACTTGATTGCTTCCCCAACAAAATCAACATTTGACTCCAAAACAATGTTTGAGAATGGTGTCGTTTCACCAGTCCGTACTGTCGCAATATTATTCTCATCACGACTCATTGCCTTTAGTTCATTATGTGAAATCCAAACAATTTCAACATCTGAATCTAATAGCGCCTCAATTGCGGCTAATTGACTTGGATTCTCTGTCTTGATTTCTTCGGCCAAATAAACTTTTTGCACTTTCATTTCTGAAAGTGTTGCTGCCAATACATCAATAAATAGCGGCAAGCCACGAACAACTGCCAAATCAATTTTCCGACCGTCATCTTTAACTGGCAGACCAGAATCACCAATTGTTAGCCATTGGGTATGTCCAATTTCTGAAATAACATTTGACAACTTAGTATTAAGCAAATTAGTTTTCCGCATAATAATTAGCCTCCTAGACTACTTGTGTGCATTCAAGACAGACAAAACTTCAGCTTCAAGTGGAATACTTGGTTGTGCTCCAGCACGTGAAACAGTCAATGATGATGCAGCTGCACCATAGCGCATTGCTTCAGCCAAGTTATCCAAAGCCGGATTCAAACGAGTTGATGTAGCACCAATAAATGTATCACCCGCAGCCGTAGTATCAACAGCGTTTGTCTTAAAGGCTGGTACAATTCCCTCATCACCATTCTTACGCATGAAGAAAGCACCCTCTGAACCAACAGTAATGATTACTGTGTCCACACCACGTTCGAAATAATACTGAGCATTCTCAATCATTGAGTGCTCATCAGTAATTTCAATCTCAGTTAATAGGAAAGTTTCATGCTCATTTGGTGCAATGATGTCAGTCAAAGCTAATAATTCTGCTGGTAAACCACCAACTTCTGGCATTGGAGCAGGATTCAAAATTGTCTTAACACCATTTTCGTGAGCAATTTTAAAGGCTTCAATTACTGTTTCCATTGATGTTTCAAGTTGGGCAATTACAAATTCTGATTCAGCAATTGCTGAGGTGTGCTCACGCACATCAGCTGCTGTCATATCCGCATTGGCACCACCATAAATATAAATCAAGTTATCACCAGTCTCAGCTGATACTGTGATATATGCTTGACCAGTTTCTTCAGTAGCAGACCGCATTACATGATCTGTCATTAGATTTGCAACATTCATGTTCTTTGCAATGTCAAATTCTTGACCAACTTTAGTAATCATATTAGTTTTCACACCTGAACGAGCAACGGCAACCCCCTGGTTCAAGCCCTTGCCACCCATTGCTTCAACTAAATGATTAGGCGTGTGAATAGTTTCACCACTATTCCCAAAACGAGGGACAGCCACTACCTTATCAATATTGGTTGACCCTAAAACTGTAATAACATTTGCCATAATAAAATATTCCTCATCTAAAATTTTTATGCGTTTTGAACTCCCCAAAACTTGTGGGTCAAATTTCTTTAAACCCATCTAGCAACTTGTATAGTATAGTATGCTAACTAACATTTGTAAATATAGTAAAACAAAGTTTCTAAACATTGATAAAAAAAGATGTAAAACGTTTTCTTGTTTTAAGGTAAAACGTTTTTTTGAAATTGGTTATTTATATATTTTTTGCCTAGTTATTATATTTATTTAAAATATAACAATATTAGCTAATGCAAGGGTTATTTTGCCCAAAATTTTCATCATCATTACCATTACGACACCATTTTTTTTAGTTTATTTAGTTCAAACTCGTTTACTACTGAACAAATTTGGCAAAAATGTGAAATTTTTACTTATTTCTATATTAATACATCAAAATTTCTTAGATCACTTAATTAAAGATAGCTAGTCACCAATAAAAATCACGTAAATTCATCCGCAAAAAAATTAATCTTTCGACATAATTAATCCTTACATTCCTTTTATCATGTAAGTAGTGATAGGCAGAACTTATTACTAACTAACAAAAATATATATCGGGACACGCTAAGGAGGCAGCTTATGCAAAAGAATATCTTAACTACCCTATTAAATGACATGGTTTCTGAAAAGGGACACGTAACAACCATTTACTATACTGCTGGTGATAATCATCAGCAAAATACAAGCAACTTGGAAAAAATCCAAAAGACTTTGGCTGACAAGCCAACAATTTTAGCGCAATTGAATAAAGTGATTAATGAACAAAAGATTAATGAGTTGCGCCAAGTAACAGTCGCAATCTTTATCACCGATTCAAATAACTATTTTTATCAATTTGATCGCTTAGACATTGATTCCTATGTTGCTAAGGATACCCTTCCTGTACTCCTACCTTTATTGGAACTAAAGCAATCAGTTCCTGAGCGCATCATTGTAAACTTGGCTTATGACCAAGTTGATGTCTACCATGTAACCGAAAACTCAATTGAATTATTAGAAGCAGCTGAGCCGCTTAATATTTCAACAATTCTTGGTGACCAATTCCGAGCTGGTGAGACAAACAGTCGTAGTATGGGTGATAAGCAACTCGCTGTGCATGGTCATAATGCTTCAAGAGAAAAGAAAGCAGCTGAGCATGAACGTTTCTATCGCAATGTCGATGCCGCAGTTTATGCTTTAATTCAGGAAGAGCATGCTGATTTACCAATCATCTTGGCTGGTACTCCAGATAATATTAGTCAATATGAAGATGTCAGCAAGCAAGTTAGTCGTAATATCGATCATAATTTTCAAATTCGTAATCAACATAATAATATGCAAGACCTCTACCGCGCTTATAAGGAAGCTACCGGTCAGGTTAATCAACAAACTGCTAAGTACATCCTCACAAAGGCTAACCCTAAAAACGTTATCAATGCAGACTATACCAAGGAGTTAGCTTTGGGTGACAAGCAGATTCTAATCATTCGGAAAAATTATTTCACACTACCAGCTGAACAAATCCTAGCATTAAGCGAGTTAGGCATCAGCGCTTACAAGCTAAAGTTGCCAATTTACTTTATTGATACAATGGATGCATCAGCCAACATGATTCAGGTTGATTAATCAAAGCTGGTAAAACAATAACTGGCCAGATGACTTTTAGTATTAAAACTAAAAGTCATCTGGCCAGTTATTTCTTTTATCTCTGTCTATGTTAAGCCCTAGAGCCAACAATAATATACTAGCTCTAGGAGCTTAATAATTTATTTTTTACTAATCATGTGCAATACGAGCTTCGGCTGCGGCTGCAATTGCAGCAACAATATCGTCGATAAAAGTATTAACCCTTCCGCCTAAACGTTGCTCATCATTTAATTTACCAACTATTCCGGGCTTTAACTTATCTAGATAACCAAAATTAGTCCAAGAAATAGTACCATAAACCCCTAAAATTGACATAACCAATTGTTCATCGATTCCATAAGTACTTGCGTCTTCAACGATTCGTGTAAGGATTGGTTCTGGTAACTGTTTAGCATCTGCTAAGTCGTCCAATGCTAGACCCGTCATTATTGCATCTTGCACCTCTGTCTTGTGCAACACCTTATTGACAGAATATAGAGCCGTTTCTTGAGACAAGTCTGGCAGGCGATCACGTTGCCCAAAAATAACTAACTCAGCAATTTGACTTAATTCAACTCCCCGCTCCAACAATTGATCAACAACGTCTGTATAATGATCAGTATTTCCAATAACCATACTATTCACCGCCACCTATTCTTTTTTGGTTATCATAACATATGCAAAAAGCACTGTAAAAAAAATTATTAACAGTAACCGAGTTTTCATAATCGTTACGTTACAGGTACAAAATTTAAATACTTTGAACTCACAGAGCAGTCTATAAAAGGCCTTTTAAGCGTTGAATAGTAGTTTAGCTGTAAGAGGCTATCAAATAGCTTACAGAAGAATCTATGACACTCTAAGAGCCTTCTCAACATAACTACTATAACTTATGAACTTTTGATGAAGTTATTGCTAAAAAAGTTCATATTACTATCAAATAATATCAATAATTTTAAAGTAAATTAATTAACTGTAATATTCAATTTAGAGAGAGTTGATTGTTGGGGGTTATATTTAATGAGTAAGTTTAAGTTTTTTTCCTTTAATATTTTTGCGGGCGCTTTAATTATCGTAATTCCAATTTTACTTTTTTCACATCCTGGTCCTAAAGCTGAAGGTTTCCATTTTGAAAATAATAAAATGATAAAATTAGTACCCACTCAAAATAAAAGTTATTTTATTAATTCCATTTCAAAAAGTGTGAGCGATGAAATAACCAATTTAATATATTAAATCTTAAGAAGTCCTACTAAACAGCAGTTAAACTGCCGGTAGGACTTTTCATAAGTTAAAAATAATCTATGAATCATGCTATTTAATTTTTAAATCCATAAATAAGTTCTTAGCTATTAAAACAGCTATATAATATGTCCACTTGCTAGTATTATTAGATTATTTCCAACTACGGCTATGCACTATATTAAAAATATAGTAGAATATTTTAGGCACTTTATATATATATAATATAACAAAGTTGTTTTTATTGATGATAGTACATCTTATATGTTGCAAATCGTTTTTTGAAAAAATATTGATACAAAACTTCAATAAACTAGTACATTAACCTTACTATTACATCTAATTCAAAAATATTTGTTTGAGGGGGTATTCATTTTGCACAATTGGACTATATATACACTCCTTAGTTGGTGCTCATTTTTTTTGAGTGATATCTTAGGCTTGTTCACTTTTTTATATTACCCAACGAGCGAAAAAATTATGTTCTTGTTAATGCTGATTGCCCTATTTAATGGCATCCTGTGTTCATTAATTAGAATTGCTCAGTTAGAAAAATTAATTCGTCAAAGTGCCCGATAATCGTCAAAAACATAGGCAGCTGTCGATATTAAAAGACCATAATAATAAAAATGCTAGGTAGAATTTGAATCATCTACCCAGCATTTTTATTTTTGAATCCTCCAGTGACTAAGGTCACTGGATTTGGCGACTCTAATTGCTGAATAGTAATTCTAAGCCACCAAGATATTTAAAATAAGATATTACTAGCTAGTGTTTTCCATAATGGAACTCAATTATCCAAATTACAGTCATTTTATAAACTCAGACTGATGCTTAAATGGCTAACTCTGCTAGTTTCTATGGAGGACAAGGCTCTGTCTCACCCATAATTCCCAATTTTTATAGCTTAACCTGGAATCTTTTGAATGCCTTTCAACTTGATACTAAAGTACCAAGTTGAAACCTTACCTATGAGTGAAAAATTGGATTGCCACATTATAAACTAATCTTCTGATGCTTGTCGCGCAATCATTGAAGAAATAGTTGCATTCCGTGCGATGTAGACAGCTTGTGAACCTAGTTTCCCCCAGAAGCCTTCATGTGAGTGCGCCCCCACGATAATTAGGTCCGCTTTAACCGCCGGGACAATCTCTTGTAACAAAACTTCGCCTGCGCTACCACCGGTTCCAAGTTTTACAGTTACATCAGTTAGTCCCTTACTAAGGGCATACTTACGATACCTTGCAAGGTTGCTCTCTAACTCGGCCTGTTTATCACGGATTACTGGTAAGTTTAAGGCATCAATCGTTGATAAATCACCGATCTCTAAAATAGTTGCAATTGTTAGTTCCGCACCATCTTCTTGAGCTTGATGAATCGCATTTGCTAAAGCAACGTGACCTTGTTCAGATTCATCAACTCCTACTAAAATTGACTTAAATTGCCGTGGTTCAAAAACAAACTTTAATAAATCATTCATCTTAGCTTCCTCCCATTTAACTAAATGCCAATAATTTCACCAATTAATTGAATATTCAAAATAGTCAATACGGCAAAAACGCCCCAAGCCAAAATAGTCATCCACTTTGGATTTGCAAAAGTTTCACCCATCTTCTTTTTCGATGAAGTAAAGATAATCAAAGGCGCCATTGCGAATGGCAAGGCCACTGACAAGAATACCTGTGAATAAACTAATAACTGATCTAGCTTTGTCTCATTTCCCCCATAAATAAGTGTAAAAGCAACTACGGGAATTAAAGCAAATCCACGCGTAATAACACGTCTTAACCACATTGGAATTTTTAAGCGTAAGAATCCCGCCATAACAATTTCACCAGTCAATGTACCAGTAATCGTTGAATTTTGACCAGATGCTAATAAAGCAACAGCAAAAAGTGTCGACAAAACTGGTGAGGCAATTGCTCCAGCAATCGTATTATCCTTCAGTGCGTCATACATTGCACCAAAAGTTCCCACTGAATCAGCATGGCCAAAAAACATTGCTGCTCCCAATATCAATAGCATTGAATTGATAACAAAAGCCATTGTCAACTGAATATTTGAATCCCATGTCATGAAACGTACAGCTTCTTTGAGTTCTTTTTTATTCTCACGGTTGACTTTCCGTGTTTGTGAAATTGATGAGTGTAAGTATAAATTATGTGGCATAACCGTAGCCCCAATAATTCCAAGACTCATCACTAAAGGCGAGTCAGCACCATGAATTCCAGTTGAACTTACTGCTTGTAGTTGAGGTAAATAGCCTCCCAACATACCAACAATATTGGGTTGCGAAAGAATTACTAAATAACTAAAAATCATTAAAATCGTTAGGATTAAGGTGATAACAATCGCCTCAATCTTTCTAAAGCCAAATTTCATCAATAACAACAGTAAGACAACATCAAAAGCTGTCGTCAAAACCGAAGCAATCATCGACCAACCAAACAATAGATGCAGAGCAATTGCTCCTCCAATAACTTCAGCAATATCAGTTGCCATTAGGGCCAATTCTGTAATAATCCAAAGAATGAACCCGCCTGAGCGACTTGTATGCTTCCGAGTAGCCTGTGCTAAATCTTGGTGTGTAACCATGCCAAGCTTACCGGCCATATACTGCAACATCATCGCAATCAGCGAAGAAATCAAAACAACTGATAGTAAGGTGTATTGATAAGTTGCTCCTCCTTTTACAGAAGTGACCCAATTACCTGGATCCATATACCCAACTGCAACTAGCGCCCCTGGCCCTGAAAAGGCTAGTAGTTTACGCCAAAAAGAACCTGTAACTGGCGCTTCAATTGAGCCATTCACGTCTCCTAGACTATCATCCATCGCAGTCCCTTGTACGAGACTGCTTTTTGTCACTTTTTGTTCATCCATGACAAACCCTCCAAGCAAAATTTTGCTGGGATATATCCAAGTAAATATTCAATTTAAAATTAGCTAGATAAATTTCATAAAGATTTTCATTCAACAGCTATCTGTTAAAAGCTTATGACTTTCATTTAGCCGGGATATACTCCCAAGCAAAAATAGTTTAACAGACTAGCCACTACCTGTCTACTAAGCTTTTTCGAAATAATATAGTATTTACGTAAATTCCTTATAAGAACAGCAGTCGAACGCCTTCAATTACGCATAATTGTATAAAAAAAGAGTTGCATTAACAACTCTTTTTTTACGATTACCGTGTAAATAACTCAGCAAATGGACCATTATTATTATTAACTACTTGCGTCAAAAAAATTTTAATTGCATTTTGCGTCGTTAGTCCTTGTTTTGCAAAAATTTCATCAGATTTTGTCTTAATTTCACTTTCAACTCTTAACTGAATTAATTTTTCCGCCATGTGAAAAGACCTACCTTTCTTAAAATTCAATCAACTCACATTTCTCTATCTCTTAAAATAGTTAGGTACAATAATAACATTAATTCGATTAAAAACAACCAGTGCTCTGATAATTTACTGGACAATAAGTATATTTATCTACTGTATTAATAGTCCCACTGATATAAAATAGCAAGTAAAAATAAAATAAGCAATCTTATTACTACAGTTATTATTTATGCCTTCTTCTTTTCATAGTAAGCTATTTATACTCTATGCTAATTTTTTGGAACGAAACAGTAAAAAGTAAACAAAAATAACTGCTAGCATAACCCCAGCTGCTAAATAATAAATATGGCGGTAACCTAATACTGGAATTAACAAGCCTAAAATTAATGGTCCAATCCCTACACCAACATCCATAAAACCATAAAATGTTGAGGTAGCTGCCCCAATCCGATCCACAGTTACGTTACTGATAGCAATCGTTTGCCCGAAGGGGGTAAAACTACCATAGCCTAAACCAACTAGAGCTGCTGCCAATAACAGGGTAACAGTTGTAGTTGCTGCGCCCGTAAGTACTAATCCTAAGGCGAACAAAACGAAAGCTGGATACATAATTGCACTAGCTCCTCGTCGATCAAAAATCCGTCCAGTAAAGGGCCTAGAAATTAAAGCAAATATTGCATAGATAATATAATAAACCGAGCCTGCTAATAATAAGTTTAGATGCGCAGTATAAGTCGCTAAGAATGTCACAATCGTTGCATACGCAAAACCAACTAATAGGCCAATAAAAGTGATTGGTAAAGCCGTACGTTCAAATAATTTGCTCAACTTAAATGAAGTATCTGACAACTTTTTTTCAACTACAATTGGTTCAACCTGCAAGGCCAAAGCTGCGAAAACTGCGAGCAACAACAATATTGTTGCGCTGTATAAAATATAGAAGTAACCCAGGGTTTGATATAGCAAAATTGCTAAAAATGGTCCAGTTGCAGAAGCAAGGGTCAATGATAAAGCATAATAGCCAATTCCCTCACCACGCCTTTCAATTGGTACAGTGCTTCCAACAATTGTACCTGACGCAGTGGCAGCAACACCAAAACCGATTCCATGAATAAAACGTAATGCAAAGTAACAGATAGTCGTTAATAAATAATAAATTACTGCTATTATTAACATTTTTTTCTGGCCCACTTGGCTAACTTTATTTCCAGCCCATAAACGACCAGCAAAGCCACCTACAATAAAGATACCTGACATTAAACCAGCAATACCGGCACTGACATGATACTGATTAAGGGCCACAGAACCCATAATTACGGTCAATAAATAAAAAACTACGTATAAGACAAAATTGATAAACATATTTAATGTGAATGTTTTAGTCCATAAGCCATTATGCATACTTAATCTCCTTTAAAAATTAAACTAACCTTAAAACTCTACCACAATTCTCATCAAAAGCCTAACAATGTTTTTAATATATATATACTAGTTTTAGCATCTATCTAACATTAATAATTAAATTTCATATGGAGATTTAAAAATTCTATACCAGATGCCTTAGTTTTATGATTCTAATCAATTAAGTTATTTAATCACTGTAATATAAATTCTTATCTGCCAAGCATTAAGTATGAGTAATAACTTATCCCCCTTTCAATGATGCATATAAAAAGGGCGACACCTTATCTTTGAAATAAGGTGTCGTCCTTTTTACTTTCTTAAACGCTAAAAATAATTACATATTTTAGTATTTTCCCCAAATAGTAAGACTTACTTATTATTTTTTCTACGCTTAATTCCTAATAATGCCAACAATAGAATCAACTCGCCAAACATCTGCACTGATTCACCATTTACCATACCAGTATCTGGTAATGAATCATTATGTGGCAAATTGTTTGAACCATTGTTTGTATCTGACGTTGAATTGCTGTCTGATGTTGAATCACTATCTGAAATCGAGTCGCTCGTTGAATCTGACATTGAATCACTCATTGAGTCGGACGTTGAATCGCTGTCTGAAATTGAGTCACTTGTCGAGTCTGATGTTGAATCTGATATGCTATCTGATTCTGAATCACTCATTGAATCTGAAATTGAGTCGCTGTCTGAAATTGAGTCACTCATTGAATCGGACGTTGAATCGCTGTCTGAAATTGAATCACTATCTGAAATTGAATCTGATGTTGAATCTGATACACTATCTGATTCTGAGTCACTGATTGAATCTGGTGTAGATTCACTATCTGAAATTGAGTCACTCATTGAATCGGATCCACTTTCAGAATCACTGTCTGAGATTGAGTCACTCGTTGAATCGGACGTTGAGTCACTATCTGAAATTGAATCACTTAATGAGTCGGACGTTGAGTCACTATCTGAGATTGAATCACTTAGTGAATCTGATGTTGAATCGCTATCTGAGATTGAGTCACTCATTGAATCTGATGTTGAGTCACTATCTGAAATTGAATCTGACATTGAGTCTGAATCGCTGATTGAATCTGACGTTGAATCACTGTCTGAAATTGAGTCACTCATTGAATCTGACGTTGAATCACTATCTGAAATTGAGTCACTTAGTGAATCTGATGTTGAATCGCTATCTGATGTTGAGTCACTTAGTGAATCTGATGTTGAGTCACTGTCTGAGATTGAATCACTCATTGAATCGGACGTTGAATCACTATCTGAAATTGAATCACTCATTGAATCTGATGTTGAATCGCTATCTGAAATTGAGTCACTCATTGAATCTGATGTTGAATCGCTATCTGAAATTGAGTCACTCATTGAATCTGACGTTGAATCACTATCCGAGATTGAGTCACTCATTGAATCGGACGTTGAATCACTGTCGGAGATTGAGTCACTCATTGAATCTGACGTCGAATCACTGTCTGAGATTGAGTCACTCATTGAATCGGACGTTGAGTCACTGTCTGAAATTGAGTCACTCATTGAATCGGATGTTGAATCACTGTCTGAGATTGAGTCACTTAGTGAA
>NZ_DF820489.1 GCF_000691805.2 Weissella oryzae SG25
AATGATCTACTTGTCGTTTGACGACTTGATATATACTATAGTAATTAAATCACCTTGTCAACACCTGTTTTATTAAATCTTTTTACCAGGTATTTGTATATATCTTTGAAACAACTTAATTAATATTACAGAAGTTATCTCAATTTGTCAACAAGTAATTTATTTGCCTTTAAATTCAAATATCTTGCTTGTTACGACTTGATATACATTACACTTGATTACTAATATGTGCAATTCCTTTTACCATTTCTTAACTACTTATCATGACAAGCCTGCCTTATCATGATATTCTAAAATTAATCTATACGAATATAATTAAAGAAGGCAAGTTACTATGAGTTCAAAACCAGAAAAAGTTGCCGGCGAAACATTTCTAGCAATGCTATTACAATACAGCCGGGACTTCCATTACAATCACATCAATTTCTCAGTTCGTCTCAATCGCAATCCAGCCTATACTCGGCAAGTAATGAATGTAACCTTGAAGCGAATTTCAAAAAAATATGGTAATGATGAGCGCCTATATGCATCAATGAATGCTGACCAAGCTACTGCTATCTTAGCTTTAGTCAACCAACTAAAAGAAGCAATGTTTGCTGATTCAGCTAAAAAAATCAGTTGGTCAACTGATTTACTTGCTCGTAAGACCCAAGAGTTTGGCTATCATCAAATTCGCGAGCGTGACCAATACAATAATTTAGAGTTTGAATTATTGCTCTAACAAAAAACGCCAACCATTATCTGGTTGGCGTTTTTTGTATTTTATCACCATTGAGTTTAGTTATTTGTGCTGTTATCCTTATTTCTTCGCCTGAAAAGCAAGATGATTAACCCAATTATAATTAAAATCAAAAGAGCAATTAGTGAGTACAATAACCAATTAGGATTAGTTTGACCAACCGCCTTGCCATTGTAGTACTTGGCATCCTTAGCTGTGATTGTAAAGTCCTTACTAAAATGCCACTTACCTTTATTTGAATCGACAGTCATATCTAGATGATATTTACCAGCCTGAATCGCTTGATCCTGTAACCCAATTGAATAATTGAAATTTGAATTAGGTGCAATTGACATATCGCTATTTGAGCTTTTAAACAAAACTTTCTTTTGGTCAGCGCGCCTAACCTCTGTCTTAATCTTTACCTCACCAATCGTATTAGCTTTAACATTTTGTAAGTTAGCTAAAAGTGCTGTATGACCATTACGCAAACCTGCTTGGACTTGGTTTAACTTTAATTCAGGTGCTGGCATTGTATCAGAGCTAGTTAATTGAATCCCAGTAACGTATGAAATTTGGTTTGTTATACCAACTGCTTTATCCTTTTGCAAAGGAGTGTTTGTTTGCTTATCTAATTGAGTAACATAAAAGCCACCAAGAATTTGTCCGCTAAACGTTTCTTGTGGTGCTTTCAAGGTGAAGCTAACTATTTTTTTACTATTTGCATCAACCGTAATTGTTTGTGCTCCTGAAAAAAGTTTATTCAAAGGGTATTGCAAAGTCTTATCTGGCTTCTTGGTACTATTACTATAATCAATATTACCGTTGTCATTTGTAATGGCCGCATTTGGTGTAATTTTCAACCGGATTTTTTTATTATCCGTATTTTGAATTGCTAGTTGGACTTGTTCTTCCATTCCAGGCGTAACCTTGAGCTTATAGTAACCAGCGGCTGAATCAATCTGATTACTAGGATAAATTGGCGTAACTGAAAACTTTACATCCTCAGCATGCACCAGACTGGTCGTTTTTAAAAGTAATCCCAAAAAGGTGACCAAACTCAATATTCCAAATAATACATACTTTTTCAAATTCTTTGTCATTAATTATTACCCCATTTTAATTAAGGACTTGGTACGCTAGCCAAAGTCCATTTAATTGTCCCAGTGTATTCACCTGAATAGGCACCCCCGCTATATTGCAGCATAATACCCGCATCCTTTGACCAATTAACCGCAGTCTCATCAAAATCTGTCGTTGTGACTTTATTAGCAACGACTGTCGCAGTATTTGTAATATTCGCTGTTTGCTTATTTGCTACGTAAACCAGATTACCATCGAGTTGTTTATTATCACTTGTTCGTACTAAAGGACTGGCCTGCGCCATTAAGGTCCAGCTAGAACCTTTCCCCCGAGTGTCGCGAACTGTTGGTGCCCAATTATCACTGTTACGGCCTAATAACTGATTCTGTCCAGTTATCCCATCTGAAAAACCAATATCTGAATTTATTTGACTAAAACTTAAACTACCACCAGTAACATAAGTCGTTACTACATTAGATTTTTCATTATAACCAGCATTTGAAATATAGGCTGATACTTTATGGACTTGACTCATAGAAACACCACTTAGGTCTATTTTTTGCGTAAAGTCGCCTCCAATACTATTCAAGGCCACCGTTTTATTTGGTCCATCATCGATACTATAGTTCAAAGTACCAACTGCCTTGCTATCATTACTAGGCTGCTGCCACTTACCACTAAGTGTTAAAGTATTATCACCAGTTATAATTGTGGGACTATTTGCAGTTGCTTGACTGTCAAGACTCATTGTTGGCACACTCGTTACATAAGCCTTTAGCATAGTTTCTTCGCTCGCCGTAGTACCGTCCAATCTAATGTCCATTTCTGAACCTAAATTACTCTTACCATCCGTTGGCGTTGGACTTCCCGCTTTGAAATTCACTTTAGTAGTAATTGTGGAGCCCATAGCAATGTCACCTAAATTAATACCAGTGCCATAATCACCCAATTTCGTACTAAATAAATCTGTATCCTTAGCATTACGCACTGTTTGTGCATTGCCATTTAAATCAACTGCTGGTGTTTGGTAATTACTACTACCATCAAGTTTCTTACCATTGATTGTTATCCCAGCACCACTATTATATAAATAACCTTGATTACTATCAGTCCCCATCTTCTTTCCACGAATTGCAACAGACTTCCAGCTTGTATCCGTCGTATTTGATGTATTCGTACCATTAATCACACCCAATAGGTCTTCATTTGGTTTTGCGGGATTAGCTTGCGTAACTTCATTACCTTGTGAACCATCAGCATTTTTATGGTAGGTCTTGAAATCTTGTTTCGTGGTTGGAATATTTGAAATTGACTGAAAGGCTACTGCATTACGTTCAAAAAAGGTTCCTGTTTTACCCGTAAAGCCCCAATATACCGAATTTGAGCCAAAGGTTTGCATTGGATTAATGCTAACTACCGTTGGCTGGGCTTGATTATCGAAACTGTAAGTTAAGGTTTTATTTGCCGCTGACCAGGAAACTTTAAACGTATGCCAACGTCCATTAGATATGGTACTTGAAAAGGTCTGTAGGCCTTGATGCTTTAGAGCACTGGAGTATTTGGTCGTCAAACCAAAAATCCCTGATGATGTCTGGCCAACATAATAAGATGAAGTCTGGCTTGGAAAGCCATAGGCAATATGACTTTGTCCTGAAATCTGCGTCTCATTAATACTATAACGTCCCCACGACTGTTCTTGTGAAAAATCACTGACGTCCCAGTTATTATTTTGATAAGTATCAAATTCAACAGCAAAGCTGTTTTGAATCGCTTTGTTTACCTCAACATTACTTGAACTAGCATCAGTTAATTGCGGTGCCCATACCCCTAATTGGTTACCCGGAGTATTACTGGGCTGAATTGCACCGGTTTTACTACTATCATTATGCATAACAAAGGCCATCCCATCAGCTGCTGAAGCTGCTGAATCACCAAAATTCAAAAGCATTGTTGATGTAAAATCCTTGGTTAGATCAATTTTATTAGCCTCCTGAGACCATATCGCTCCTGATTGATTTGGCAAAGCATTATTAACCACCGTTACACCTTTATCCGGTAGGACACTATCAGATCCGCTAGGTAAAGCAAATAAATGGTCAATATTAGCGATATGATCTGGCACTGGATCAATTGTCGCAAAGGCCACTTGTCCACTAAGGGTAACTGTTCCCAAAGTAATCGCAATAGATATAACTGGCCTTAGCCACTTTTTTACTAGGCTACGAATTTTCAACCTCATCCCCCCCTTGTATATCCATTCATAATTAAGCTGTTACATTCACAAACTTACTCGCACAAATTTTCAAATGTAACAGCTCATTGAAGAGCTGTCCAAGCTAAACTAATTATGCCTTTGGTGTTGAAGCTAAAGTCCAAGTAAGTTGTCCTTTGTAGTTGCCCGCATACATACCTGGCAATACATGCAAGTTAGAACCGCTAATTGTATAATTCCAGTTACCCAAGCCTTGATCCTTAGCAGCTGTAATGATTGTTTGAGCTGAACTATCAGTCAAAGTTGCACTTGTCTTATTCGCAATATCAGCACCGCTATCAGCACTCATTGCGTCAACATTATTCAATGTTAAAGTTGAACCGGCTAAGGTATGTGAACTTGCATCCTTAAAAGCACCGGTCAAGGCTACTGTGACAGTGTAGCCAGCACCAGTTCCTCGTGAATCAGAAACGGCTACCTTACTATCACCTACCTTGGTTGTTTGAGCTAAATCAAGCGCAGATGCTGTAATTTCTTTTGTACCAAAGTCTAAATCAGGAACCTTATTTAAGGTAAGAGTTTGATCTTCTGGCTGCTTTGGTGCTGTCAAACTAGCCGAAACATTTGAAGTTCCCACCTGTGTGCTTGTTGCTGCAAAGACTGAACCACTAGCCAAGATAGCAAAGCTTGTTGAAACTACCAAACTACCCGTTAAAATTGTTGCGATTTTCATTCACTTATTTCCCCCATGTATTTGAGATTACATAACAGTATTTTTGACGTTTGATTAATTGAGTAAAATAAGACTGAAACTCTCTCTTAGCTTAGAATGACTAATCTAACTAAATTGCACAAAGCAGCAATTAAAATCAATTAGTCGATTTCTTTCAAACTGGCTAAAGTATTCACTTACTATTTCTCAGCTATCTCAAGGCCAATGATATTTTATATCATACAGGCTATACTTTACAATCTTTTTATTTGACTAATTTTTATTATTTTTAATAGCTATTTGCATAATATGCACAATTCTTTATACATACATATTTTTTTGTCCTATTCAAGCCATTAAAATGTACAAATTTATTATTTAAAAATATTTATATATCTTTGGTATACTCCAATTACCAAAAGAATTAATTTTTAGTAGTCCTAACTGAAATTATTTTATTATTTATAAAATAGAAAAGCCCCGTAAGCTAAATCAACTTACGGGGCTTTTCTATTAAGTTTTAATTATTCGCCAATAATCTTCTTATCAGCAACTTTCATATCAGCATCAAAATCATAAATCCAAGGTTGACCATTGGCAATTTCAACCTTCAAAATATCATCATCAGAAATATTTTCAATATGCTTTACCAAAGCACGCAATGAATTACCATGGGCTGCAATAATTACGTTCTTACCAGCCTTCAAATCAGCTTCAATATTTGAAGCCCAGAAAGGCAAGACACGCTCCAAAGTAACCTTTAGGTTCTCACCGAATGGTAGCTCACCTTCAGGTACATCTGCGTAACGACGGTCAAAGGCAGCATAAGTCTTACCTAAGACTTCAACTGTTTCTGTTTGCTCAGTCAACAATGGAGGCAAAACATCATATGAACGGCGCCATTGCAAAACTTGATCAGCGCCCCACTTTTCAGCAGCATCAGCCTTGTTCAATCCTTGCAAAGCACCATAATGCCGTTCGTTCAAACGCCATGACTTAGCTTCAGGGATGAATAGTTGGCCAGCTTCTTCAAGGGCCAAGTGCAATGTTGTGATTGCACGAGTCAAAACAGATGTATAAGCTTGGTCAAACTGGATTCCTTCAGCAGCTAACATCTCACCAGCTTTACGTGCTTGTTGGATTCCTTGCTCGCTCAACTTAGTATCAACCCAACCGTTGAATAAGTTCAATGCATTCCATTCAGATTGTCCATGACGAATCAAAACTAACTTTGCCATTGAAAAAGTACCTCTTCTTTTATAAATATTGTAAGTTCATTGTATCACTTTTTTTCTTTAGTGGACTTCCTCTATTTGATTGTATCCGCTTTCATACACAGAAATCAGCGTTTAACCTGACCTTCTTCAATAACAATGCTTGAAGAATGCTCTGGTGCCGTCTGCCGTTCTGGATAGAGCCGACGAATCACAGCATTAATTGCCGTAGGAACTTCACCAAAGCCCGTTGCAATTAATTCGGCCTTACCGCCATAACCAGCTACATCACCCACTGCAAAAACCATTGGCTCCGAAGTCTCCTGCTCAGCATTCACAACAAACTTTAATCGTTCAGTTGATGGCTGAACTTCCCAACCATCAATAATCTTATTTTCTGAAATGAAGCCGTAGGAAACAACAATATCATCAACGATAATTGTCTTAAGCTCCTCAGTCCGTACCTTAAGTAAATCAACAGCCAAGGAGCCATCTAAATTCTTTTGAATCGCCTTTATATTATATGGAGTTTGTAAAATAATATCAGATTGCTCTAAAGTCGTTACTGCACTTTCCATGGCTCTAAAGGTTTCACGCCGGTGAGTTAAATGAACTTCACTAGCTAACTCATTCAACATTAAAGCTGTATCTACTGCTGAATCGCCACCACCAGCAACTAAAACTCGCCGGCTAGCATATTGCTTTAAATCACCCAAAAAGTAGTGGATTCCTTTTCCCTCTAAATCTTGTTCAATCTCAGCCGGTAGTCGGCGCGGCTCAAATGCCCCACGGCCAGTTGCAATCAAAATCGCAGCTGAATGGAAACTCCCTCGGTTTGTTTGCACAATAAATCCAGTTTCTTTTGCGATAACATTTGTTACGGTTGTTTTTAAATATAAATGCTGTGGAAATTGCTCCATTTGCGTTTTTAGACTTCCAACCAAATCCCGCCCAGAAGTCTTCACATAACCAGCTACATCGAGAATATTTTTTTCTGGGTACAAATTAGCGACCTGACCGCCAACACTGGCCAAAGACTCAATTATCACAGTATCTAACTCTCTTAACCCAGCATAAAAACCAGCAAAAAGGCCAATTGGTCCAGCACCTATAATCGTTAAATCTGTATCCTTTAGCTCGCTCATTTTTCTACCCCATCTCTAAAACTTTAAAGGTTTCTAGTGTATTTAGCTCTAAATTCTGTCAAATCAAGACCCAGGTCACTTTGCAAAATCATATCAACAGCTGATTTACCTTCAGGTGCGAAGTTACCAAAAGCCCGTGCGAATTCAGGGAAGAAAGCTCTAAGCTTCTCTGCATCCGGACCATCAATTACCAATAAATAATTAGCCACTTTGGTTTTGTTGTTGGTTAGCCAAAGCAAATACATCGTTTGAATTTCACCATAACTATCGTCAGCAATACCAATCAACTCGGCCATTAGTGGCGTTGGCAGACTCTTGTCATCAGTATCTTGAATATCTAACTCGGCATCCTCAGACCCTTGAGCTGCAGTTTGTCCACCTGGCTGTGGGCTATGCGTACGGTCAGCAAACAAATAGTTGAGATTCTCACGTGAAATTGGCATTCCATTAGTAAAGGGATTTAGGGCTAAGCCGGCTAACTCATCACCAGCTTGATTTACAACTGGTAAATATTCTTCTAAAGTCATTGGCCAAGTATATAAATCCTCATCTGCCGCCATGTCGCCGGCTGCCATGGCTTCCATATCAGTAAAGATTGGGAAGACGCTTTGCCCCTCTTCGGTCTGCAAGGCTACTAAGCGTGTTTCGGTGTTTTCAGCTAAAGCCACTGAACCGTCATCATTAGTAATTGGCGCTTGGCTAAAATTAACTGGTGCTAAAAAGGTCGCCGCTTTTAACTCAGCAACAAAATTAGCTTCATTTTCAGGATTTTCTTCAATTCTAAATTGCTCTAAAGCGCTTAAAAGAGCACTATTTTCAAATTCTTCTGGATTCATATTATCTCCTCTATACGTTCTATCTAATTAATCAGTCTAGCAAGGTAAGTCTCAGAAACAAAGCCTTTAATTCCATTCATAATCCGTTTAGCGCGGGAATGCTTATCTGTAATGCCAAAAACCGTTGGACCAGTTCCTGACATTTGTGCTGCATCTGCACCAAACTGCAACATTTTTTCCTTTAGCTTAATAATCTCTGGAAAACGCGTTGCAGTTAGTGGTTCTAAGACATTAAACATTGCTTTATAAGCTTGATTAAAGTGGCTTGTGTTCACTGCTTCCATTAGTTTGTCCATATCACCATGTTCAACTTGTTCGTAATCAATCAACCTTAAAATTTTCGGTGTTGATACAGAAATTGCTGGTTTGGAGACAACTAACCAAAGGGGCGGAAGCTTTGCTGTCAACGGTTCAACGCGCTCCCCCCGTCCAGTAACCCGTGCTGGCCGCGAATATACACAAAACGGAACATCTGCATCAATTTGCAAGCCAAGCTGTGCCAGCTCTTGTTCAGATCGGTTTAATTTCCATAAACGGTTTAAACCGCGTAACACAGCGGCCGCATCAGAGGAACCGCCACCCATTCCAGCAGCAACTGGAATGCGCTTATCAATATGAATTTCGACACCTTCACTTACTTGCGCTTCATTCCGCATTAGCATGGCTGCTTGAAAGGCTAGATTTTTTTCATTCAATGGTAGAATCCCGCTTGTTGACTCAACAATAATATCATGGTGTTTAGTCGTGGTACGAATTGTTAGGGTATCCGCTAAATCAATTGCAACCATTAACATGTCCCATTCTTGATCACCATTCGGATGAACAAAAGGTGTATCAAGACTGATATTTAATTTTGCATAGGCACGTTCCAATACTTCCATTGGCTTTTTCCTTTCATGATAATCTTAAGTCATATTATACCAAGGTTAGGCTAAAGAATAATAATCTATCTACTAAAATCTTCGAGCAAAATAAAAAGACCCAATGATGTCAAAAGTAAATTGACATCATTGAGCCATACTATTTGTTATTGACCAAACTTACTGGTTTTCCTAAAGCCCACTGCCATAACAATTGCAATACCGATTAACGCAACAAAAGACATTCCTGCGGCTGTATCAAACAGTACTTTATACCCGTCTAATTCAATTAAAGCCCCACCGGCAACAGGTCCGATTGCCCGACCTAAACTAGGCGCTGCTGACAATACGCCTTGATAACGCCCCTTTAAATCCATCGGGGTAATCTCATTAACTAAGACGGGAACCATTGGAAAGGCAATCGTTTCACCCAATGTCGTAATTGCCATTGCCACTGCAAAAGCTGCAAAGGTCTTTGCAAAAGGTAAGACTAAGAAAGCTAAGCCAAATAGGCCAAGTCCGACTAAAATCTGCATAATCATTATTTTCCGACTAGCCGACACATTCAAAACGTTAATCATTAATTGAAATACACCAATCAAAACGCCATTAATGGTCCACAGAATCGAATACTGCCAGAGTGGTAGTCGTAAGATACTAGACATATAGACTGATAAGTTACCTTGCCACTGAACATAAGCCGTATGCAAAACGACCAAGGCGACCACCAGCGTATAGATAATGATTAAGTTCCAAGCTGGCATAATTGACTTAAACTTGTGATTACGCCCTTCAACGTGTTCCAACTGTGGAAACTCCATTCCTAAGAAACGCCAGGCGACAATTAACATCACTGTATATAAGATTAAGGCTGAGATAAATAGCCATTGCACACCCCAACCATAGATAAAGCCGACTAAGGCCGTACCAAAGGCCATTCCAAAGTTCGCAATAAAGTAGAGCATGTTAAAAACAAACCGACCATCATGCGAGTAGACCCTTGTACCATAAGAATTTATTAGGGCTGTCAGCCAACCAAATAAGAAACCAGTTGCTGATAAAAGCACTGGAAAAATTGGCCAACCGTGCCAAACAACCAATAATGATAAAAAGACCATCATGGCTAAAGCGCCAGCGCGAAAAAGCTTATAGGGCTGAAATTTATCAAATAATCTTCCCGCCAAAAGGGCTCCAATCATTTGCAAAAGCGCATTTACAAACAATACCCAACCAACGGTCACCATATCTTGACCCAGTTGCTCATGAATATATACTGATGCCAATGGCCAAAGAAAATCAAATCCAAAACTATTAATAAATGAAACTGTTAGGAGCCACTTCAATGGTAGCCCAACTCGTCTTGCTTGCATTCCAACCCTCCTAAAAGAAAAACAGCTGAAAGGTTGCCTTCAGCCATCTTATTTTTGTTTTTACCCAAATCCAGCCGTCATATCAGGCCGGTAATCAATACTAGAAAACTTATTATATGATTTTACAAATAGCAGTCGCGCCGTTCCCCGCGCTCCCCGTCGGTTTTTCTCTAAAATTATTTCGATTTCGCCGACATCTGCATCCTCACCTTCACGAGGATCACTTTGGTTATCTGTGTCATCATTATCTCGTTCGTAGTAGTCTTCGCGGTACAAAAAGGCAACAATATCCGCATCTTGCTCAATTGATCCAGATTCACGAATATCTGACATCACGGGGCGTTTATCTTGACGTTGCTCAACGCCACGCGATAGTTGCGACAGTGCAATGACTGGCGTGTTTAATTCCATTGCCATTTTTTTAATTGCTCGTGAAATCGCTGAAACTTCCTGTTGGCGACTCTCCGAACCAGAACCTTCAATTAGTTGCAAGTAATCAATAATGACCATACCTAACTGACCTTCTTGTTTTTCTAAGCGTCGCAATTTGGAACGAATCTCTGTTACTTTAATTCCTGGAGTGTCATCAATAAAAATTTTGGTATTAGCCAATGACCCCATTGCAATGGTCAATTGCTGCCACTCATTATCGTCTAATTCACCAGTTCGCATATGTTGTGAATTAATGTTTCCGGTTGAGGCTAACATTCGATTAACTAAATCAGTATCACCCATTTCTAAAGAAAAAATCACAACCGGCAAAGCGGGATTATTAATTGCTACATTCCGTGCAATATTTAAGACGAAAGCCGTCTTACCAACCGCTGGTCTGGCAGCCACAATAATCATTTCACCGCCACCAAAACCGGTTGTCATATTATCCAAGGCCGGGTAACCGGAAGCTAATCCCGTAATATTTCCCTCAGTTCGCGCATTTAACTCTAACTGTTCAAAAGAGCGGTTTACTACATCGGCAATCCGTTTAAAATCACCACCAGCACGGTTGGTGGTAATTCCATCTAAGCCTTGACTAATCTTGGCTAGCGCATCTTCAACTGCATCAGTTTCACCATAAGCTTCTTGCGTTGCGCCCTGCAAAAGGTCAATCATACTGCGCCTTTGCGCCTTATCTTTAACAATTTTTGCGTAGTACTCTGCATTCGATGCGATTGGTACAGCCAAAGCTAAGTCAACTAAATAGGCCTCACCACCAGCATTCTCTAATTGATTCATTGCATTCAATTGATTGACTAGTGTTACCTGATCAATTGGCTGTTGTTGGTCATCTAAGGCTAGCATCGCCGCAAAAATCACCCGATGAGCCGTTCTAAAGAAATCATTGGGTTGAATAATTGGGCTAATTGTTGCCATTGTGTCAGTTGGGTCGGTCGAAATCAAAACAGAACCTAAGACTGACTGTTCAGCAACATTATCTTGTGGAGCTTGTAAACTCATTGTTTGCGTATCGTCTGCCATATTAAATCTTCCCCTTTAATTAGAACCGACCCGCTTTGCTGTCAGTCCTACCCTTTATTGCTCCTGGAGCTATTGTAAACAAAAAAGGACCTGCATACAACACAGGTACCTTGTTTTTTTAATGCTTGTGCTTATTGTTCATCCGTATGGATACGTAATTTTGCTTCAACCTGACGATGAAGCTTAATCGTAACCGTCCGGTAACCTAGGGCCCGGATCGGCTCTTTCATGTCCATTTTACGCTTATCAAGTTTCAATCCATACTGCTTTTCAGCAGCTTCAATCACTTGTTTAGAAGAAATTGCTCCAAATAAACGACCATCTGTTCCAGCTTTAGCCTTCAACTCGATTACTGTATCGTCAGCTTCAACTTTTTCTTTCAAAGCTTGTGCTGCTGCCAATTCTTCAGCAGCCTCACGTTCAGCAGCCTTCTTTTGACCGTTTAGAGCGGAAATGTTGGCGTTAGTTGCAACCTCGGCTTTATGATTTTTAATCAAAAAATTATTTGCATATCCATCGGGAACATTCTTTATTTCCCCTTTTTTACCGCGACCCTTAACATCCTCTAAGAAAATCACCTTCATTTTCCAAGACCTCCACTATTCTATATTACTATTTTTTGCTTTAATTTCTCTGATGGCCTCAACTAACTGTAGGTAAACCTCATCAGTTGTTGCATCAGTTATCTGCGTTGCCGCATTGCTCAAATGACCACCACCGCCCATGGCTTCCATCACCAGCTGAACATTTTGTGCGCCAGTTGACCGTGCAGAAATACCAACCGTATGGTTATCACGCCGAGTAATTACGTAAGAAGCATCAACACCAATTAACTGTAATAGTGCATCAGCCGTCTGAGCGGTTACGACACTATCATAGTTGACATTGTTTTCACCAATCACAATTGCTGAACGATCATGAATCTGTACTTGTTCAATTAAATGTGAACGATCACGATAATCTTCAACCGTTTCTTTCAAGAAATCCTGAATCATATCGCCATCAGCACCAACTGAACGTAGATACGATGCAGCATCAAAGGTACGAGTCCCAGCTCTGAGCGTAAATGACTTAGTATCAATTTGAATTCCAGCGAGTAATGCTGAGGCTTCTAAGCGTGTCAATCCCTTAGTTCTTCTTGGCTGGTATTCAAATAGTTCTGTAACCAACTCCGACGTTGACGACGCATAAGGTTCAATATAGGTCAACAGCGAACTCTCTGGGAACTCTTCACCCCGCCGGTGATGATCAATGATAATTAGCCGGTCTTTCAGACGGTCATAAAAATCCCGGTCCTCACTCAAAGATGGTTTGGAATGATCTACCATTACCAAGAGCGAATGATCTGTTGCACGCAACATCGCTTCATTTGGCGTCAACACCACACCATCACCTTGTTCATTAACAATTTGATTTAGTAACAGCTTAATATCCGTGTGTGCCTTACCTGTATCTTTATAGACAACCCAAGCTGGCTTATCCATCATCATTGCCAAACGACGGATACCTAAAGCTGCACCAAATGAATCCATATCTGGCCGAGCATGGCCAATAATGAAGACTTGATCAGCCTGGCGAACTAGTTCAGCCAAGGCTTGTGAAATCATACGAGCCCGCACTCGAGTTCGCTTAACCATTGGATTAGTATTCCCACCATAAAAGCGAGCCCGACCTTGTTCAGAACGTACTACTACTTGGTCGCCACCACGTCCAAGGGCCAAGTCCAAATTAATCTGAGCGTTACCAGCCAACTCAGTAATGTTTGCCTCATCATATGCGATTCCAATTGATAGTGATAGTGGCGTATTTTGCGCTGAGGTCATCTCTCTGATTGTATTTAAAATATTAAATTTATCATTTTCGGCTGCCCGCAAACCACTGCGGTAACCAATTAAAAGATAGCGCACTGAAGTTAAGCGTCTCACATAAATATCACGTTCTTGCATCCAATCAGACAAAGTTCGCGTTACGTAAGAGCGCAAAGATGATGTATCAGCATCAGACATTCCTTCAGTCACTTCATCATAATTATCAATTGAAACCTGACCTAAGAATAGCCGATGAGTTTCATAATTAGCCTGGATTTGTGCACTCTTGGTCGCATCTTGTAGATAAATTACGCCAAGTTCCGGTTGAACTTGTACATCAAAAACGCGATGAAGCCAGTTTAAGCGCGTCACCCGACTCTCCTCATCATACCAATTCTTAACCAAGGCCGCTAAATTCTTATTTACTTCACTAAGCTCTTTATTAATAATGATTTCATCAGCCAAAATCCCTTGAATAAAAGGATTGACCCATTCGACTACATTATTGTCATTATTATATAAAATCACTGCAATCGGCATTTGCACGACTGCTTCTTGCTCCGCTCGGTTTATCCGTGTTGTTAATCCCCGAATATAGGTTGTTGTTTCCTCACCAATTGCGCGTAAAGTTCTAAAAGTAACTACCAAAGCAACAATTACCAATAAAACCCAGATTATTCCAATAATCCAATGAACTAAAAAGGCTACAACCGTGCCAATCACAGCCATTAGCGATACGATAATGGCTACGCCGCTTAATTGTTTGTTATGAAAAACCGCGGAGAAGGAATTTTCACCTTCCATGTGGTCACCTACTCTCCAATAATTTTATGCACTGCCTAAATTATACCATGAATTCAACGCTTCCTAAGATTGATAAAGAATTAAGTCACATCCCCGCGTCTGCAAGAAAAAAACATAGGACTAATTGGGCAGATCCCAAATCCTATGTTTTTAAATAAACTTACTTACGTTTATATGCAATTTCAACATGCAAGCTGTATGGTTTACTTTCTTCCGTTAGGCCTGCCCTTCCTCGAACATGACCTAAACCACCTTGCAAAACCGCAGTTGCAATAAAGAGTTCATTTTCCTTTAGTGCTTCGCTAACCGGCATTAAGCCCACTGTTGCAATACGTCCCAAACGCTTAGCAAACATTTCATTAACTCCACCATAAAGAGCTAAACCACCACGTTCGGCTTGTAAGTGTGAGTAAGGTAAGGCCGTTCCAGGATGATTAGCATAAATAATTGGTTCATTTGTCAAATAGTTCAGCTGCTCTGCTTCACTTAAACCACCAAAATCTTTTTGCATTAAACCATTAGCCTGTAGTTGCTGTGCAACCAAGTCTAATTCGGCTTGCATATCTTCATCTGAAATAATGCTAGCCGGCAAAACATCCTTTGGATTATAAATTCCATTTGCAGGTATAAAAGTGCGCTGATTACGGCGACTATTATCTTTGACTTCCTGTGTACCCAAATATTTTTCAATTTTTGGTGAAATGTCCCATTTGACCGTCTTATTGGTAAAATAGTAAATCACATTTAAAATGGCAAAATACAGAATCACTAGGAAAGCTAATACAATTGAACTACCACGCAGATAAGCTGCGTTTTTGAAAAATTGAGTTGCCAAATATAATAGATAAAAATCACCTACCAAGGCTAAGAGTGAATAGACGCGGCCTTTCCAACGTGTATTAACATTAAAAAAGCCAAGATAATGATTTAACATATCAAGAATTGTTAACATAATTACTCCCTCCTAGCTTAATTATTATTAGCACTACTTGCACCACTTGAACTAGCAGCTGAGCTGCTAGTAGTAGTCGCTGCCGAGGAAGCATTCGTGTTATTATTCGTGTCGTTTTCCC
The DNA here is from genome assembly GCF_000691805.2 of Weissella oryzae SG25. Lineage (GTDB taxonomy): Bacteria > Bacillota > Bacilli > Lactobacillales > Lactobacillaceae > Weissella > Weissella oryzae. The sequence continues at coordinate 15,312 of NZ_DF820489.1, forward strand.
CACTAGTTTTGTTCGTATCATTATTATTGGTTGCTGAACTACTTTGTGCATTGGTATTAGTAGTATTATCACTTGTTGCTGCTGAACTCATCGTATCAGTTTTAGTTGTACTGGTAGCTTGGCTATCAGACGTACTCGTTTTATTTGTTACCGGCCTATCCTCACTACTTACTGAGCTAACTAATGAAGATTGCGTTTTTGACCTACCATTATTAGTCCCTGTTGAAACATTTACAATTGCATTTGTTGCACTTAAGGCCAAAATTAATGAAACTAATGCTACTGGCGTAATAATTGGTGGTGTTCGATATGCCATAAAGCCCCTCCTATTCTTCAATTGCAGCCTGTACCACTTGATTTATTGCTGTACGGGTTTCCTCCCAGTCATCATTTGTAACGACAACTGCTTTACCTACTAAAGCTTTTGGCAAAACATTATCCCGTTCAAATTCATTTGAGGCTAAGCGCTGCTTCATCATGGTGACATTATCCCCACGGCGCTCCAGCCGATTTAACAATTCATTAGGTCGGCTAACCGTCAGATAAATCACTACTGCCTTATCGGCCAATTCTTCAGCGTAAGTAATTGCCCCTGCCGTATCTAGAACAATTGTAATTAGCGGATTTTTCTCCCAAGCCCGCTCCAAACCTTCCCAAGATGAACCATACTGTTGTCCATCATAAAGAACTGTCTCTAAATAATGATTATTTTTAAAACTATCGGCATTTTCAAAATAATAATCAATTTGATCCATCTCGCCATCTCGCGGTAGGCGTGTCGTATGAGTAATTACTCTTGGCATCTCATAAAAATCCTGCAAGTAATTGGCAACTGTCGTCTTACCAGTTCCCGTATTACCTGTTAAAACAAAAACTTTCCGCTTCATTATAATCAAACCGTCCCAGTTCCGGCACATTTTGTCGACCGGTTCTTTTTATATTTTTAACCCCAGTGGGAGTGCTAGGCGATGCTTGATTAAAATCACTAATAAGCTTACCAAAGCAACCTTAATCAAGGCTGGAATTAGAAAGGCTACAAACCCAGCTAAAAGACCAGCGCTTAGTGTCATATTGGCCACGTGAGCCAACCATAGCGCTCCCACAAATAATTGTAAGCCTGCGGCAATAAAATTTAAAAGCGTCAACCAAATAATTGATTGATTTTTTAACATTCCAAAAGATATTACCAAAGGAAAAATTAGCATTCCCACTAAATATCCGCCGGTTGGTCCCAAGAAAGGCGTCAAACCACCTTGCCAGCCTGCAAAAACGGGTAAACCAAGTAAACCTAATACTAAGTAAACTAGGACCGCAGATAAACTAATTCTAGGTAAGGTAATACTAGCAATCAATGGAATGATTAACGTTTGTAGGGTTAATGGGATTGGACCTAAAGGAATTGATATTGGGGATAATACAGCGATAATAGCCGCGAAAACTGCTGCTAAGGCTAATGATTTTGCTCTCATGATACCGTCCAATCTGTCATATATAATTTAGTGATTTCACCCGCATAAAGCGTTTTTTCCTGACCTGTGCTCGTTTCGATAACTAAGCCGGCTTGATCATTAATTGCCTTGACCCGACCTTTTAATTTTTCCTGACCCAATAATAGCTCAACGTACTCCCCAATCACTAAAGAGCGAGCTCTATAGCGAGCTAAAATAGCACTTGAATCACTTTCAAAATAACCGATAAAAGCTTCAATCAAGGCCGCAGTTAGACTGGCCCGATTGACTTCAACATTTGTCAGCAAAGCACCAGCTTTATTAGCAAGGCCTTTAGGAAAGGTATTAGTTAATAAATTAAGGCCAAAACCAATTACCAAATAACTAGTTGTTGCATCTTCAACTTGTTCAACTAAAATTCCAGCAACTTTTCGTTCTTGATAATATAAATCATTGACCCACTTGATTCCAACTTCAACTGCTAATTGATTGCTCAATGTTTCAGCCGCAACTGTGGCAATCCCGGTCGTAATTAATCCAGGGCTAGCTTTTATTTGCTTTAATGGCTGAATAACCGTTAAATACAAACCAGTCGCATCTGGTGAATAAAAAGAACGCCCATGCCGGCCATAGCCAGCACTTTGCTCATTAGCAATTAATGCATTAGTACCGGTAATTTCACCATTTGCAATCAAACGTTTAGCTGCGGTATTTGTAGAATCAATTGTATCAAAAGTTAATACTTCAATGGCTGGTGTTGTTAGATATGCTGTAATTTCTTTTGCATTCATTTTACTAGGTCATATCGGCTAAAGATACCTAAATATTATTATCGATTAACTAACATTAAGCCAAGCCGCTCCTCTTAAGTTTTAATTCTTTGCTAATAGCTTTTTCTGCGTCTTAATTACTACTTTGGCCAAAGATACTCTGGAACCAACTTACAACCGGGTTCCATACATTAGCAATAAACCAGTTTGCAGCTTGTTTTACGTCTGCTGAATTTGCAAAGTCCTTTGCTTGGGCCATGATATTACCAACTGATCCGCTTAAACGCCCAGCCAAGTTTTTAGCCTGTGATACGAACGCTGATGAATTTGAAATTGGTGCATCAGCAACTCCTTGTAGCGCGGTTGCAATGCTTTGCACCTGAGCATCTGAAGTTTTATTCGCAATCCCTTGCTTTTGCAGATTGATATTTAATTGATTGATAATAATGTTTACATTGATTGTTTGTCCGTCTTGTTTCTTTTGAGCAACCTGCCCCGCAGTTTGTGTAACCGCTGAAGTCAACTTTCCTGCATAACTCTTATCGTTAGGATTTGCGTTAATAGCTGATTGGGTTGCACTCATTACATTATTTGCAGCTGTCGTATTAGTTGGATCGATGGTAGCCCCATCAGTTGATAACGCTTTATACACACCAGCTAAGGCTGCCTCACCTGAAACTGGTTGATTAGCTGACACCGTAATAATGACATCTTTTACACCGGCCATTGTTGCAGCCATTGAATATTGCTGTGATGTTACCTGTGTAATATTATTTTGACCGTTAAAATCTTTGATATTAACTAAAATTCCCGTACCAGGTTCAGCCGGGGCAACCGCTACGGATGAAATCATTGCAGAATCAGCAACACCACTTAAACCTAAGTATTGGGCCGCATCAGCACCAGTCGTTGTCAATTGTTGATAATTATTAGTCACACCTAAAATCGTACTCAACGTACTTTGTTGTGATGCGCCTGCTCCATATACTACATAAGATTTCGATAGCGTATGCACCTGACTACTTGTGGCACTCGTGGCGCTACCTGTGTCTTGCGTGGTCGTATTTGTGTCTGCCCAAGCGCTTGTTAGCGTTGGCTCACTAATGGTTACGACTGTTGTAACTGCAGTCGTTACTGTACCTATAACTAAGATACTCGCAATTAAATTTTTACTTTTCATTTTAAGCTTCCTCCGCTATGCCTTCATTATAAAGAAAGGGAGCTCAGGTTACCATAAACGAACCCTAACTCCCTCGCAATTAAATTTGTGCTTCAAGCCTATTTTGTCGATAAGTAATTACAAACATAATAACTATCCAACTACTTAGTGCCAACCCTGCAATCAAAAGCATTGCGGGATTCCAATTGATATGATAGATGTCCGAATTAGGTAGCATTTCAGCTAAATTCTTCGCCTTCACATACCTTTTATTTTCCGTCTTATAGATTATTGCCGACTGATTCTCACCACTTATAGTGCTACTTGGTGTCCGCAATAAGTTGGTTTGTGTTTCGGGATTCGTGACTGTTGTGTCTGGACTAGCAATGACCGACTCAATCCCGGCCGTTTGTACGCCTGAACCCACTGAATTACTAGCCAAACTAGGTGTAGTTGCAATTACATTATCAGCTTGCTTAGTGGCTGAAGTCGTATTAACTGTACTTGATTCACTAGTGGCAACTTGATTACTACTGCTTGCATTGTCGGCTGGATCAGGAATTGGAGCAATGTTTCCAGATGCTTGCTCTGCTGATGAACTATCAGCACTAGTTGCTTCATTCGGGTCTGATATTGGTGTAGTATCCCCGGATGTTTGACTAGCTGATGAGCTAGCACTGCTAATCGCTGGGTTTATTTCTGCTGTACTAAGACTTGCATTTTGAATAGTAGCGTCTTGATTTTCTGATGGTTGCGCCATTTCTGGTAAATTAGTGCTTGCTACTGGTGCACTAGCCACGCTAGCAAGGTTATTAGCATAACTAGGACTCAAACTCAGTAAGCCTAGCGCCAAGCTAAAGAATAATAAGCTTATTCCTTTAAATTTAACCATATTTCTCTCCACTTATTTCATTAACTGTGTAATTTACTTAAGCGATTATACCCTAAATTATCTGAAAAAGTGCAGAATTGGTCTAGTTTGGGTTATTATTCACAGAATTATCTTTTTTTGTTCGTAATATCCGAACAAAACCATACTAATTCCCAGTAAATAAAAAAATCAATTTACCTGCGGCAAGTAGCCTAACAAGTAAATTGATTATCATTAATTACTGTTTACTTTAATTGTTTGCTAAACGTTCCATTGCATCCGCAAAGATTGCCATTGAACGAGTCAAATCAGCAACTGGGTAGAACTCGTTAACTTGGTGCATTGTATCAGGTACACCCTCAAACATTGCGCCAAAGGCTACTCCACGCTTCAACAAACGACCAAAAGTACCACCACCGATAACTTGCTCAGAAGCTGGCAAGCCAGTGTGATCACGGTAAGTTTGCAAAAGCGTTTGTACTAGTGGATCATCACCTGACACATAGTGAGGTCCCATTGCATGGCCTTCGTTGACTGCTTGGGCATCAAAGCCAGCTGGCAAAGCGGCCTTAACAAAGCCCTCAATTGCCTCAGCAGTTGTATTTTGTGGGTAACGGAAGTTCAAATTAATGAAGCCGTCTTCGCCAGCTGTGAAGCGTTGAATACCAACGTTCATTGATAGATCACCCATCAAATCATCGTGCTTAGCTGCCCCAATCTTTGTAGCCTTTGTATCATCATGAGCAGCATCACCTAAGAATGCCAAGTAACCCTTAGCATTAGCAGCAAAATCAAAGCCCATCAAGAAGTTAGCCAAATACGTTCCAGCATTTAGACCGCTTTCTGGGAAAGCACCGTGAACTTGCTTACCATTCAAAGTGAACGTTACTTGGTTGGCTGAAATTGTAGCACTTCCACTGATTTGTGGATTTTCAGATAAGTATGCATTAAATGCTTCCACTAAATCAGCTGCAGCTTCAGTTTCAACAACTGCGGTTGCAACACCAGGTACCATGTTTGGTCGCTCACCGGCTTCAAAGTTGACCAACTTGTAAGTTCCACCATTAGTTCCGGCAAAACGTACAACCGTTGAAACATTACCCTTTTCACCGTTAATGATTGGGAACTCTGCATCTGGTGAGAAGCCCATTGTTGGCTCACCCATTTCAGCAAAGAAGTCATCCATTCCAGTCCAGTCAGACTCTTCATCAATTCCCATTACAAAGATCAACTTACGCTTCAAAGGAATATTTAATTCCTTGAGCATCTTCATTGCATAGTAACCCGCAAATGAAGGTCCCTTATCATCAGATGCACCACGTGCATATAGACGACCATCTTTAATAGTTGGTGTGAAAGGATCAGTATCCCACTTTGTAAGATCACCCGCTGGCATTACATCCAAATGACCAATAATTGCAACTGATTCAGCTGCATCTTCTGGTCCAATCTCAGCATAAGCGACTAAGTTTTTGTAATTTCCTGTACGGAAACCATCACGCTTTGCAAACTCTTCAAATTTTAGCAAAGCTTCCTTTGGTCCAGGACCCAAGGGCGCGTCAGTTGTTGCTGCTGCATCGTCACGCACAGACTTAATTGCCAACATTTCCTTTAAATCCGTTAGCAAAGCATCCTCATACTTTAATGCTTGTAAACGCCATTGTGTCATATTCACGGCCTCCGATTAATTAAAAATTATCACTATTATACAACTCTAATCACACTACAAGCAAAGATTTCTTGTTTTCTCATAATTGTTTAGGCTATCAGCCGACTTGTAAGGTCTTACAATCAAGTAACTCTTTGTTTATTAGTAACGCACTTTTTCTCATAATCTTTTAAAACTACTGCTTTATTGAATTTGCCTGATTAATTTAATAATTAAAAACCGCCGAGTCAATTAAATCCTCCGCGGTTGGTTTTCACTAAGCCACTACGACTCAGCTAGGGCTACCAGATGGCCTCCCTAATATTCAATTGTTAAAGAATTTATCAGAAGTTTAGTCTGCAGGCCTAAACGTCTGTCACTGATAAATCCGACCAAATCATCTATATTAAACATTAACAAACGTTACCCACATTATCCGTTCATGACTGAAAGTCACCGCGCTTATCACTAAGCCCTGAAAAAGCGAATCGTGTCGGGTTAGGTAAATAGCTAAGATTTCTGCTTTCATCACTGAATTACCGTGACTATCAAATCTTGTACTTACACTAATTGCTAATAACACCAAGAGTTGTCAACATCAAGACATATGTTTATCGAATAAAATTCAGATACTTTCGTAGATCTTGGGTCATTACTGTGACACGCCCATGTAGGTTAAAGTGTGCAATGTAATAGCTGAAGTTGAGAATGAATTTTCTACCAAGCTCATTACCACCTTTCCTTTGGTACACCATTATACTAACACCAATTGTAATCGCTTACAAGATAAAGGTATCGAAAATTTGCTTAGTTGATACTTAATCGATTATTGATTAAATTTGTTATGCTTACCAAAGTGCCTTTTAGGCTTATAATAGAAGTATCTAGCAAAATAGGGAGACACCAAATATGACTGAAGAACTTACATCAACCATTGTCCATGAAATTATTCAAAAAAGGCCAGTAGCGGCCCATAAGGGAAACTTTGGTCGAGTTTTGGTAATCGCTGGGAACCCCCAATTTGGGGGCGCCGGCATCATGGCAGCAACCGCGGCAATTAATGCGGGTGCTGGCTTAGTTACTTTAGCCACTGATCCAATTAACTTCACCGCTTTACATAGTCGTACACCAGAAGCTATGGTTATTGATTGGCATGATGATGCTCAACTAGCTTTAGCAATTGAACAAGCCGATGTAATTCTAATTGGGCCTGGCCTAGGAACTGACGAATTGGCCGTTCATTTAGTTAAAAAAACCTTTACGACAATTAAAACCGCTCAAAAGCTAGTTGTTGATGGTTCAGCCTTAAAAGTTATGGCCGAGAACAATCTAGTTTTCCCCCTAAATATCTTCAGCGTGGCCACCCCGCACCAAGGGGAGTGGGAAGTGCTTTCTGGCATTAAGTTATCTTATCAAGACAACCTATCACTCAATAATGTTCAACGTTCAATTTTAAATATCAATGTGCTTGTATTAAAACAACATCACACTTTAATTATGTCTGAACTTGGTGAATTTCACTTAGGCATTGGTGGACCTTATATGGCAGTTGGCGGTATGGGTGACACTCTAGCTGGTATCATCGCCGCCTTCATCGCTCAATTTCCAAATGCAATTAAAGCAACTGAAGCCGCTGTCTATGTCCATTCGGCAATTGCCGATCAAATGGCCCAGCACTCTTACATTGTCAAACCAAGTATTATCGCAGATTTCCTACCAAATTATATGGCACGGATTAAAAATAATCTTGTAGAACCTGAAAACCCAACTAATTAAAGTTAGCGGGCTGATTTTTTCAAATAAGTAAATAATGGAGGTATAAACATGAAAGCATTAATTACAGGTGCAAATAAAGGTATCGGCTTTGGTATCGCCGAAGCACTTGGTAAGCGTGGAATTGAAATTTTAGTTGGTGCACGGAACGAACAATTAGGTAATCAGGCCGTGACAGAGCTAGAAAAGACTGGCATCACTGCTTCATTTATCAAAATTGATCTAAATGATTTTACAAGTATTCATCAGGCAGCTGATCAGATTAGTGATTTAGATTACTTGATTAACAATGCTGGCATAGCTGGTAATCTTGCAACAGAACGTGGGCCATTAGATATGGAAAAATCACCTTTTGACTACACAACCGCTGATTTACAACAAACGATTGAGACAAACTTTTTAGGTACGCATGAGGTAATTAAAAGCTTTTTGCCTAAGTTGACTCCAACCGCAAAAATTTTAAATGTAACCGTCCCAGTTACTGCTACTTACTGGCAGCCACTGGCTTATGTAACTTCAAAGGCGGCCCAAAACGTAATGACGATGGCGTTTGGTCGTGAATTTGAAAAACAAGGTAGTCAGCGTCAAATTTTCGGTGTAATGCCTGGTGCCGTTGCAACTAGCTTAAATGGTATGACAGCTACCAATGATTATAATAAGTTGGCAATCAAAACTCCTGGTGAAGCTGCTGAAAATATTGTTAGTTTCTTATTTGATGGTAAAAATCATAACGGTCATATCGTTGAATTTGATGGTAAAGAAGTTACCACATATGAAGGCCAACTTTTTGACTAATAACTGAACCACAGCTTTTAAAAATTAATATTATAAAAAAGGTAGGTCAACACTTCTTTGGAAATGTTTGCCTACCTTTTTTGAAAATATATGAATCACTTATACCTAAAACCGTTTATGACCAATAAATGGCACCTCAATGTTCAAAATGTGCTAACTACCATTTATCTAGCTCAGGCTTACCAACAATTTAGTTCGCGTAAGATTTTTACCAAGCTTGTGGATTTTCACGCCAACGATGCAATAATGCCAACTCTTCAGCGTTAATATCACCGTTTTTCTTGGCAACTTCAATCAAAGTCGAATAGTTTGTTACCACATAAAATGGTACTTGCGCACTGGCAAAGTTGATTTCTGCTGCTGCTAACTCATATGAAAAGATTGCAACGACACCCAAGACTGTTCCACCAGCGGCACGTACCGCCTCAACGGCACCCAAAACTGAACCACCAGTTGAAATCAGGTCATCAATTAAAACCACAGCCTTGCCAGCTACATCAAGCCCTTCAATTTGCTTACCAGCACCATGATCTTTAGGTTTCGAACGAACATAAATCATTGGCTTGACCATTACATCAGCCACCCAAGCTGCATGCGGAATCCCAGCTGTAGCCACGCCACCAATTATATCAACCGTTGGAAAATGCTGATTAATTAATTCGCTTAGTCCCTTGGCAATTGCTTGCCGGACTTTTGGGTAGCCAATGGTTTGACGATTATCAGTATAAATTGGGCTCTTGATCCCTGAGGCCCATGTAAAGGGCATCTTTGGTTGTAGTTTCACCGCCTTGATGGCTAATAAATTTTCAGCAATTTCACTTGCAACTGTCATCATATTCCCTCACTAAATTCTTGAATCACCCGCTCATAAGCAGCAACCGGGTCTAGCGCTTGCGTAATTGAACGACCAACAACCAAACCGGTTGCACCCATTTGCGCAGCTTTACCCGGCGTCATTACCCGGGCTTGGTCATTCGCATCATCGCCAGCCAAACGTATTCCTGGTGTAATCGTTTCAAACCCTTCTCGCGTCAATGTTTGAATTGCTTGGGCTTCATGTGCTGAACTAATGGTGCCAGCCACGCCAGCAACATCCGCTAATTGAGCCAAATGTTTAACTGAATCCAACAAGGAAACTGCCAGTTGTTGGGTTGCAATTAATTCGGCTTCCCCAAAAGAGGTTAACTGGGTCACAGCTAAAACATGTGGCGTTGGATGCCCGGCCTCTTGGGCACCAGCCTGGGCACCACGTTGAGCAGCCTCTAACATTTTTTGACCACCCGCCGCATGGACTGTAAAGTATGTCACCCCTAAACGCCCCATATCACGGGCGGCAGCTTCAACTGTATTAGGAATATCATATAGCTTTAAATCTAAGAAAATATCCGTGATTCCCTGAGCGTGCAACTGGTCAATTAAGACCGGCCCGGCTTGATAAAACAATTCCATACCAACCTTAACCGCCGGTTGTTCATCAACATTTGCAAATTGATTTAAGAATTGCGTCATTAAGTTTGCATTTGCAAAATCTAGTGCAATAAATATTGGTGCTTTCATTAGAAGTTCCACTCCAAACTACCTGTGGCGGCCTGAACTGAATCAAAACCATACCGTTTTAGCGCGGCTGGAAGTTCATCAACCAATTCTTCCATAATCTTTGGATTAACATGGTTCATCCGACCAACCTGAATGGCACTGGCCCCACAAATTAAGAAATCAATCACATCATCAACGTTTTCAATTCCACCAACCCCAATTACAGGAATGTCGACTGCTTGACTAGCTTCATAGGTAAAACGTAGTGCAATTGGCTTCATCGCTGCACCAGACAACCCACCAATCCCACGATACAAGAGTGGACGGCGACTATTACGGTCAATGGCAAGTCCTTTGACTGTATTAATCAAGACAATTCCATCCGCCCCTGCTGCTTGTGCTGCTTGCGCAATTGGTGCAATCGCCGTGACATTTGGCGTCAACTTAGCATAAATTGCCTTATCTGTGACGCTTCTGACGGCACTAAGCACAGCAGCTACTTGGCTTGGTTCAGTCCCGAATTCTAGTCCGCCATGTTCAACATTAGGACAAGATAGATTAACTTCAATCGCACTAATATTTGGCACCTTATCAAAGGCAGCCGCTAAACTTTGATATTCAGCCACGGTTGTACCAGCAATTGAAATCATCTGCGGTAGGTCTGGCAATGCACTTGCCAAAGCTGGCATAAAATCATTTACAACATTTACAACGCCTGGATTGGCTAGCCCAACTGAATTAAATACTGAATCGCCTTCAACCGTTAGAATCGTTGGTGCCGGATTGCCTTGCCGTGCTTCTACCGTCGTGGTTTTTAGGACCAAGGCACCTAATTTGTTCAAATCAAAATCATCTAGGTGGTCTAAACCATAATAGAAAGCCCCTGATGAAGGCATAATTGGGTTTTTCAAGGCTAATCCAGGCAGTTGTACTGCTAATGTTGCATCCATTTTTGTTATTCTCCTACTATTTTTTAGCTTGGTAGACAAGTTGTCCGTTGACAAAGGTAGCTTTGGTCATCCCGTAGACTTCACTACCGATAAAGGGAGTATTCTTACCTTTTGATAAAAATTCATCAGCCTTTATTTCATGCGCATGTTCTAAGTCAAAGAGGGCCAAATCGGCAATCATCCCGACCATGATTTGACTAGGTGCATTCAAATTAAAACTATCAATGGCATTGCGATTCATCCAATTTAACAATTGTTCTAAGGTCGCGATACCGGTCTTAACAAATTTGGTGTACATCAATTGAAAACTGGTTTCAATTCCTGTAATTCCAAAAGCTGCTCCCACAAAACCACCTTGCTTCTCGCTTTCACTATGTGGCGCATGGTCGGTTGCAATCATATCAATTGTCCCGTCTAATAGACCGGCCAAAACAGCTGCTCGGTCTGTGGCCGTACGCAATGGTGGATTCATCTTAAACAAGGCATTGTCAGCCGTAATCATTGATTCATCAAGCAATAAATGGTGTGGTGATACTTCAGCCGTCACATTTACGCCTTGTGCTTTGGCAAGCCTAACTAAAGCCACCGATTCCTTAGTTGATAAATGCGCCACATGATAGTGCACACCTGTAGCATAGGCTAACATTAAATCACGTGCTAATTGTGCTGACTCGGCTAAAGGCTCAATGCCAGGTAGTCCCAATTTTTGTGCTTGCGTCCCCGCATTCATCACCCCGCCCTTGACCAGACTTTCATCTTCCAAATGAGCAACCAACGGTTTGCCTAATTTTGCGGCCGTTTGCATTGCTAGCAACATCGTACTAGCCTTTTGTACCCCTTTACCGTCATTTGAAAAAGCAATTGCCCCCGCTTCAGCTAGTGCAGTTAAGTCGCTAACTTCAACTGAAGTTAATTCAGCTGAAATTGCCCCATATTGTTCGATGTGTACCTGCCCATCTTCCAAATTCTTAGCCTGCACAAATTTAAAAGCTTCAACAGTCGCCGGTACTGGATTTAAATTGGGCATTGCTAACACGGTGGTAAAACCACCCCGGGCAGCCGCTTGTGACCCAGTTAAAATTGTTTCTTTATAGGCAAAACCGGGCTCACGGAAGTGCACATGCACATCGACTAATCCCGGTGTGAGCAAAGCGCCATCCGCATTGATTACTGTGTCCGCAGTTTCTTGTAGCGTTTCAGCCAAGGCAACTACACGGCCTCCTTCAATCAAGACATCAACTAATTGTGTTTGATTGTCCCTGATTAAAATACGCGCATTCTTAATAAGCACGGCCATAATGCACCTCAGCTGTATCAACTTCTTCCATTGCATCGTCATAAAGCTTTGTCAAAATCGCCATCCGCGCATAAACCCCGTTTGTCATCTGTTTGAAAATCCGTGACTTAGCTGCTTCAACCAAACGATCGGCAATTTCTACATCACGATTTACTGGTGCTGGGTGCATAATGATTGCATGGTCATTCAAGCGGCTATAACGAGCCTCACTTAACCCAAAAGTTTCGTGATACTCTTGCTTTGAAAATTGCCCATTTTCACGGGGCGCCATCCGCTCATGTTGTACCCGTAGCATCATCATTACATCAAGTTGTTCAATATCTTCGTCCATATCAACCCAGTGACCAAAACGGTTAAATTCCGTTGGATACCATTCGGCTGGTCCGGCAAAAGTTAAGTTTGCCCCCAGACGTTGTAGAATTTCGGCATTTGAATGAGCTACTCGTGAGTGACTCAAGTCACCAACGATTCGGATATTCAAACCTTCAAAGTGACCAAATTCTTCATAAATCGTAATCAAGTCTAATAGTGATTGTGAGGGATGCTGTCCAGAACCATCCCCACCATTAACTAACTTTGGCAACAATGCTGAACGCTCGGCTAGGAGTGGTGCATACCAGTCATTTTGTGAATGCCGCATTACGACCACTTCAACGCCAATTGCCCCTAAGGTCTTAAGCGTATCAGCAATGGTTTCACCCTTACTAGTTGATGAAGTTGATGGATCAATCTGGATTGTATTCCAACCTAAACGTTGCTCGGCCATTTGGAATGAACTCTGCGTCCGCGTTGAATTTTCAAAGAAGAGGTTCGTTACATAATGCCCCTTCGTTGGTAGTTCAATTTCGCCATGCTTGTATGCCAAGGCCGTATCAATTAAATCAGCGAGTTCCTCATTTGATAGTAGGTTCAAGTTAGTAAAGTTTTCCATGAATATATCTCCTCTTACAGATGCAAGCCGATATTTGGACTACCTACGCATAAAAAAATCCGGAATACCAAAAGAGTACTCCGGAAGTCACACGTATTTTTTGATTTCTAGCACCCCCAACGGGTGAAAATCAGCAGGTGTTCCTTTCAAGTCTCTCGGACTCAATTAAAGGGCTTTAGTTGTTGTTAACATAATACGCTTTTTTACCAAAAAAGCAAACTGTTATTTTGCAAATACATCAGTAAAAGCCGAATAATATTGATGCTTGCCTTGCAATTGTTAACATGCTATTGTGAATAACAGTAAATTAAGCCAGCCTGTGATCTGGCATTTGGAGGATAATTTAATATGGATTTAGCAAGTAGTAACTTAGCTCAGCAGCGTGGCTACCAAACCAAAGCGGTGTCGCTAACCGCGTCTGGCTTTGGTTTAGAAATGATGGACGTGATGTTTTTATCATTCGCCCTATCATCAATCATCGCTGAATTGCATTTAACTGCGACCCAAGCTGGTTCAATTTCAACCGTTACTAACTTAGGGATGCTCTTGGGTGGTGTAAGTTTTGGTATTTTAGCTGACCGCGTTGGCCGCGTTAAAACCTTTGCCTTGTCAATCTTGATTTTCGGTATTGCGACTGGCATGATGTTTTTTGCCCATAGTTTAACTAGTATCTATGTTTTCCGCTTCATTGCCGGCATTGGTGGTGGTGGTGAATATGGGATTGGCATGACGATTCTAGCCGAAAGCTTCGCTAAAAAATCTCTCGGCCGGGTTTCTTCTTGGGTTGCCGTTGCCGGTCAAGTTGGTACCTTGGTTGCTGCAATGTTAGCAATGATTATCCTACCAAAACTTGGTTGGCATTACCTCTTCCTCTTTGGTTTTATTCCGGTAATTTTGGTCCTCTTTATTCAACGGAATTTAACAGAAAGCATCCCCACTCAAACAACCAGTAAGGTACAGCCTGGTAAGTTAAGCGCTTTGTTCCAAACCCCTGGGCTTGCCTATCAAACTGTTGCTTTGATGTGGATGGCAATTGTGCAAATTGCTGGTTACTTTGGCCTAATGAACTGGCTACCAACTATTATGCAAACCAAGCTTCATCTGACTGTAGCTGGTAGTTCAACTTGGATGATTGCGACAATCATCGGGATGTGTGCTGGAATGCTAACCTTTGGTCAGATTCTCGATCGCATTGGCCCACGCGTTGCCTACGGAATTTTCTTATTAGCTTCTGCTATCTCAGTTTATGTGCTAACACTACCAACTAATATGGTTGCTTTACTCTTTGCGGGTGCTCTAGTTGGCTACTTCTCAAATGGAATGTTTACTGGCTTTGGTGCCATTGTAAGCCGGCTCTACCCTGCTGAGATTCGTGCAACGGCCAATAATGTAATTATGAATACTGGCCGTTGTATTGGCGGTTTCTCATCACTAATCATTGGCTTTATTCTAGACCGTTACAATATCATGACCGTCATGCTTTTCATCTCTGTATTGTATATCCTAAGTTTCTTAGTAATGTTGACTATTAAAAACTTGCGGAATAAAAATTACTCTGCACTTTAAAAACTAACAAAAAAAGGCTAAGTCAAAACTCATCTATAAATGAGCATTGGCTTAGCCTTTTTAATATCATTAATGCTTTTGTAACTGATATTCTCGTAAAATACCTTCACGAACACCCGATGCTGAAAAAATAATTTGTTTAGCTCCGGTTTGTTTGATTAATTCAACCAATGGTAGTAGTCCCGAGATGATAATATCAGCCCGATTAGCTTCGGCACCCAAGAGTTTAGCTCGCTCAGCCTTAGTTAGTTCGACCATTTCATTAAAGGTTGCTAACACTTCACTTGCTTGCATTTCATAGCCATGAAAATTATTTGTTGCATCAAGCTGATGTTGTTGCCGATTTAAACGTGCTAAAGACCGGTTAGCCCCACCTAAAACAATAATTGGTAAGGTTAAAGCCTCGTCTAGCCAAGGCAAGCGCTCAAATTGCTGGCGGACACACTTTTGTGCTCGCATAATGTTGGCTGGTGTGATGAGTTCGTCACAATTTAAATTGAATTTCTCAGCCAAATTGACCGCACCAATTGGCAGAGAAATAAAGTTAGCGGCCATACAATCTTCGATACCGACTAATTCAACTGAAGCGCCACCAGTATCCAGTAGCCAAGCATCGTTAATTTCTAGTGCAGAAAGAGCTCCTAAATAATCGTAATAAGCCTCTTGATCACCAGTTAAGACCCGGATTTCAACCCCAACTGTATGATAAATCCGATCTAAAAACTCAATTTGATTACTAGCTTCACGCACAGCCGCAGTCGCAATTCCCAAGACTTTAATATCAGCATACTCAATATAATCAGCTTGAAATTCGACTAAAGCAGCCAGTACTCGATTCATCGCAGCATCAGTGAGAGCACCATCATTTTGTCCCATCCCCTCAGCCAAACGAGTATCTAATTTACGTCGCTTTAATTCTTGATAGCTACCATCGGCTTGCAATTCTTCAACTACCATCCGAGTTGAATTAGAGCCTAGATCAATAATTGCTAAATACTTCATAATTTTCCCTCAAATTAACGCCAGTAATTAATGCCCATTGCATTACGCACTTCATCCATGGTTGCTTGTGCTCGCTGACGTGCCTTAGCAGAACCATCGGCTAGCATTTGCAAAACTTGATCACGGTCAGTAGCAAACTCAGCCCGACGCTCTCGCATTGGTGCAAATTCTTGGTCAAGCACTTCAAAAAGGTACTTCTTGATTTTCATGTCACCAAGGCCACCAGCTTGATACTGCGCCTTCAAGGCTGCAACTTGCTCTTTATCCTGGTCAAAAATATCCAAATAACTAAATACCATATTGCCTTCAACGTGGCCTGGATCAGTTAATTTAATATGGGTTGGATCAGTATACATTGACTTTACCTTAGTCCACAACGTATCAGCGTCATCGCTAATATAAATTGCATTACCAAGTGACTTTGACATCTTAGAATTTCCATCAAGGCCTGGAATACGTCCCTGACCCTTTGGTGGGAAAACGCCCTGTGGCTCAACTAAAATATCTTTATCATCCCCATAATAACGATTAAAAGTGCGAATAATTTCGCGTGTTTGTTCCAACATTGGTTCTTGGTCATCACCAACTGGCACAACCTGCCCTTTGAAGATTGCAATATCAGCCGCTTGCGATACTGGGTAAGTAAAGAAGCCAGCTGGGATACTCTCACCAAAGCCCTTTTGTTGAATCTCAGCCTTAACCGTAGGGTTACGTTGTAGGCGCGCAACAGAAACTAGATTCAAAAAATACTCAGTAAGTTCTGATAGTTCTGGTACGGCTGTTTGTACAAAAATGGTCGACTTACTTGGGTCAAGGCCAACCGCAAGATAGTCCAATGCAACTTCAAGTAAGGAGTTGTGAATCTTTTGAGGGTCACGGGCATTATCCGTAAAGGCTTGCTTGTCGGCAATCATGATAAAAGGATCATATTCGCCAGAATTCTGCATTGCCACCCGGTTTTTCAAAGAACCAACATAGTGACCAATATGTAACTTACCTGTTGGTCGATCACCAGTTAAAAGAACCGCTTTATCTGTCATAATTAACTCTTTCTAGCAGCTAACACATCTGCTCTTGTTTAATGCCTTTAGCATTTGATTTGTCGATTATTATTGTAAGCATTTTTGACCTTTATAACAACCTTCTTCGCTATTTCCAAACCAAGGTTTCAGCAACCCGGTTAATTGCTTCGGTAGCCGGACCAACACTTAGCAAAACTAATTCGTGCATTGCTCTTGATGCTAAGGTATAGAGCAGGCCATTCGCAATTTGATTTGGATAGTTAGCTTGCGAAACATCAAAGCCAATTACGGCATCAAATTCTAAGCCCTTAGCTAGATAAATTGGCATAATCAACACTGGTGCAGTTCGCGTCCGATCATCAGCACTTAACAATTGATAATCAAGCTTGCTATCAGCCAATAGTGTAGCAACTTGGTTTGCTTGAGCCTGGGTCTTGGTTAAAATTGCCACTGTACCCCAATCATTCATAGCACTATCAATTGCACTTTCAAGCACACTCGCCTGATTTACATGATTCGTTACTAAGATGCTTGGCTGCTTACCTGAACGTGTAAAGGCGGTAATCTGCTGTCCATCAGGTAAGAGTGCTTTTGCAAAAGCCATAATTTCCTGAGTTGACCGGTAAGCTTTATTCAACACAACCATGGCTGGATTTTTTGCAGCAAAAGCCCGGCTATACTTAGTTAATAAGGCCTGCGGTTGTTCAATCTCACGAAACAATGCTTGTTCGCTGTCACCAAGTAGCGTGAATTTAGCTGTCGGGAAGGCATGTTGTAGATACAGTAGTTGTGCCATTGAATAATCTTGCATCTCATCTACAAAGACATAACGCATTTGTTGGTTTGTTCCTGCACCGCTTAATAAATCACGTAAGTATAGCAAGGGGCTAGCATCCTCTAAATCAATTCGGTGATACTCTAACTCTCGCAAAAAGCGCTCTTGCTTAGCTAACCACCAGTCGGCTGGTAACTCACTGTGCTTTGCCATATAAGCAAGAAAATCACTGTATTGTTCATAAATATCAAAGAAAAAGCCATTATAGATTGCATCAGCTACACTTTGCAGACTACGCTCTAAGAAATGGTGGCTGGCAATTGCCATTGTTGCTGGCATATTTTCTTCGTCAGCAATCGTTTCATCTAATTGACCAGCCAATAAATCATTATATTGATAACGATCCATATTATTCAACGCTTCCACGACCCAATCATCATTAATCATGCGATTAATTCGCCGTAATAAGCGTTCATCTAATCGCTTTTGCGTTTGCGCTACTCGCTCACGGACTGAATAAGCCTGTGGTAGTTCACTGAAAATTTTAACCATTGCTTCCCGCCCGAAAAACACATTGCCTTGAAAATTAATATCTGTAAAATGAATGGTTTCGGCCGTTAATTGGTCAACATATGCAGCCAAGTGTTTTAAAATACTTGCCGCCTCTAATTTAGTTTGAATTGCCTGACTGGCATGCCCACCTTGATGATTGCCCTGTTCATAACGTTCAAAGATGGTTTGTACTTTTAAGCCTTCTAGACGAGCCGACAAGAATTCAGCTAAGGTTACTTGCCGCATATTGCGCTCGCCCAAAGATGGCAAGACATCCGCAATATAACTTGAGAACAGCCGGTTGGGTGAGAAAAGGACAATTTGATCACTGTTTAATTCTTCCCGGGCATGAAAAAGGAGAAAGGCAATTCTTTGCAAAATTGCCGATGTTTTTCCTGAACCTGCAACTCCTTGAACTACTAATAAGTCACTATGGGTGTCACGAATAATCATATTTTGTTCTTGTTGAATCGTTGCAACAATGTTACGCATTGTGCTATCGCTAGCCTGACCTAAAGCGTATTGCAGCATCTCATCTCCAACTGTTTCATCGGTATCAAACATATTTACAATCTGACTATCTGTAATATTAAATTGACGTTTCTTTAAAAGCTCCACAGTTTCTTCACCGGCGGGTGTTTCATAGTTGACCGGTCCCAGCGTTCCGTTATAATAAATCCCACTAATTGGTGCACGCCAATCATAAATTAAAAAGCCCTGCTTTTCATCTTGTAAGGAAGCCAAACCAATGTATAGTGTGTCCCTATCCTCTTCCATAATATCGATTCGACCAAAATAAGGACTTGGTCGCAAATTGGTCAGTGTTTCGACATTTTTTCGCATAATGGTTTCTGTTTCAACCACACGAGCAACAATATTACGCTGTTGCTGCACTTCAGCGTTGGTTTCCATGGCATCATCAAGTTCAATGGTGTTAATCGAAATATTATCTAAATAGTTCCCCTCAACAGCGCGGGTTTCGGCATGTGCATCAGCATAGACCTCTTTGGCAGTTTCTAGCTGATCATCAATTACAGCTACAACCTTGTCTAAGCGCGCCTGTTCTTTTACTTTTTCTTCATCCATCTTATTTTCCTAGTTTCTAATTTAATTTGGATAGTCAAAATAAACTACGCCCGTTAAATGACTTTCACCTTTTTAAAGATATATTTCATCACTATTGTACAGGTTCAACTCTGATTTACTCAAACAAAAAAGTGACCGCTAATATTATTCCTAATATCAACAGTCAGCTTAAATTCTTAGTCCATTGCTGCCCCTAAAAAGGTCGTTATATCCGAACCAAGTGAGGGATAAGCATACATTTCACTACGCAAATCTTTTTGATTTTGCCGCCGATTAATAGCGACTGTCAGATAATTAATTAACTCATCTGCATGACTAGCTAAGACACTTGCTCCAACAATCACGCCGGACTCATTCAACACAATGTGCGCTTGCGCTAATGGTTCAAGATTTCGGTAATACCCCATCCACCTAGTCATATCAAATTCTGTAACTTGGTAGCCTTGTTCAATGGCTATATCTGGGTTCACCCCCACTTGGGCTAGCTTTGGTGCACCAAAGACGACTACTGGTGTCGCTGGGAAATGAATTTGCTCAGTATTAAGGCCTAAAATATGTTGGGCAACATAGCGACCTTGAGTCGAAGCCGTTGGCGTCAACTTTGGCACTGCTAAATTAGTTACATCACCCGCAGCGTAAATATTGTCAGCTGTTGTCTTTAAATAACCATCAACTTTAACCAGACTATCTGTAAGCTCAACATTAGCAGCTGCCAGATTTAGAGCATCAGTATTTCCACGACGACCAATCGCGACAAACCCACTATCAGCACTAACAATCCGACCATCATTGGCAAGTAGCTCAATTCGCTGACCCTGCTTTTGCACGGCTTGCGTCATAAAATTATCATGGAACGTGATACCTTTAGCCTGCATGGCCTGCTTCAATTTTTGAGTCAAAGTTTGATCAAACTCAGTTAAGATTGCCGTCCCTTTTAAAATAATATGCACTTTTGTCCCAACTGCGGCCGCTAAATTAGCAAATTCGATTGCGATAAAGCCACCACCAACCAAAACAATTTCGGCTGGCATCGTTGTAAGATTTAAAAAGTCTTCATTATCTAATAGGTATTGATCCCCAGGCACATCTAATCTAGCCGGCTGCGTACCAGTAGCAATTACCCAGTTATTTGCCGTAATTGTCTGCTCGGATAATTTTACAGTTTGATTATCGATAAAGCTCGCATGACCATAACGGTGAATTATGCCAGCTTCATCTAGACCGACAATTTTACGTGCTGCAACTGGTTCAGTAAAAGCCATTTTATGGCGCATCAAAACTGACCAGTCCAAGTCTAAACTACCTGTTAAGCCAGCGGGCACTAATTGTTCAGCCTGTTGTTTGGCTTCAACGGCCCCTAATAACATTTTTTTCGGATCGCAGCCATAATTAGGGCAAGTACCACCCCAAAGATACTCTTCAATGATAACAACTGACTTACCAGCTGCTTTTAATGCAAAAGCGGCTGATAAGCCGGCTGGACCAGAACCAATAATCCCTACATCAAAGTGTTCATTCATCATCGTTCAATCTCCCTTAGTTCTTTAGTAAATGATGCTGCGTTAAATATGTTTTGGCAACTTGATTTGCGGAATGATGCTTAACGTTCACCAAATAATTCATTTGCTGCATCTCTTGGTCCGTAATTTTTCCAGCTAAACGATTCAAGGCTCGCACAATCTCTGGGTGGTCCTTGGCAAAACTCGTTTTCATCATTGGTACTGCTTGGTAAGCTGGGAAGAAATGTTGATTATCCTGAAGTATTTGCAAATGATATTGCCTTAATTGCGAATCTGTACTATAAGCATCAACTAAAGCAACCTTGTCTTGCGCAATCGCTTGATACCGTAAATCAGGATCAAAACTAGTTGTGTTGATATTTGTAAGTCCATAGGCTTTAGCCACCCCGGGCCAGCCATCCTGGCGATCCAAAAACTCAGCTGTCATCCCACCTTGCATACTTGGTACCTTAGCTAAATCACCAATGGTTACTAAATCATATTTTTTAGCTAAACTTTCTTTAACCGCCAATGCATAGGTATCATTAAATTGACTTGGTTTACCTAACGTTAAGTCTAATTTTTGGGCTACCTGTTGTGCTTTATAATAGGTCATTTTAGCTGAAGCACCCGCCGGTAAAGTCACTGGTTTAGGTGCTATATCCGATAATACAGTACCAGTAAATTCTGGGTAGATACTAATATCATTATTTTTTAAAGCTGTATACAAAAAGGATGTTGTCCCAAAATTATCCTTAGTTACAATCTTAAGATTGGGTTCTTCTACCTGAATCAAATCCTTATACATGGCAATCAAAATTGCTGGTTCAGAACCCAACTTTCCGGCAATAATAACCGTATTATTCGTCCGATGAATTAGCATTGGCGTAACCGTACCAATTGTTATACCACCTAAAAGGACTGCCAAGATTGACCAACGAAAAAGTGCTCGTAATTTACCAATCCATTGAATACCAAGGGTCACAACAATTGCTAATAAAGCTGAGGTTAGGGCACCAATAATTAACAAACTGTTATCATTGCGACTGATTCCTAACAGAATAAATGAACCTAAACCACCAGCACCAATTAAGGCCGCCAAAGTTCCAGTTCCGACAATCATTACTGCAGCCGTTCGTAAACCAGCAATAATACTATCCTGTGCTAGCGGGAATCGCACATGCCAAAGAATTTTATTTCTTGGTAAGCCTAATGCTTGCGCTGAATCAATCAATTCAGGTTCAATCTGAGATAGCCCTAAATAAGTGTTTTGAAAAATTGGCAATAGCGCATACACAACCAAAGCAGTTAGTGCTGCTGGAAAACCAATCCCTACTAGGGGAATCATAATTGCTAAAACTGCTAGGGAAGGAATGGTTTGTAAAATCCCCGTTACTTGCAAGATTATTTCCGCAGACTTTTTATGCCTTAAGGCCCACACTGCTAATGGAATTGCTAAAAGTGCTGCCAACAATAGCGCACAAGCGGTTAATTGAATATGCTGCCATAGTGCTAATAATAAATCAGACCAGCGGCCCGTAAGTGAACTTATCATGGTGGAGTTACTCCTACCTGCCTTCCTCGCGAACCAAACCTAAACTAATTATCAAGGCTTGGTCAACTTTATCCATTAATGACTTGGGTAATATCCCAAGCTTATCTTGTAGTCGTCTTTTATCAATTGTTCTAATCTGCTCGGCTAGAATAACTGAATCGCGCGCAACCCCAGTAACATTAATCGTAGATGGCATTGCAACATGTGTAGGTAATTTACTTTTTGTTAGCTGAGCAGTTATGGGGGCAACGATTACCGTTGGCGAAAAATTATTGCCAACATCATTTTGAATAATAATTACTGGTCGTTGTCCACCTTGCTCTGAGCCTTTGACTGGCGATAAATCTGCAAAATAAATATCACCACGTTTGATTGGCTCATGTGTTTTTTTTGTCATGCTTAATCCTCAATCAACTAGCCGTCTTGGTAAGCGTACCGCTAGGCTGGTTGCAATCTCATATGGAATTGTTGCTCTTTTATCAGCTAAATCTTCTAAACTAATCGCTTGATCACCAACTTGACCAATTAAGGTAACGACCGTACCAACTGGTACTTCATCCGGTAGGCGTACCATCATCTGATCCATTGCAATCCGACCGACAATCTCAACTTTCCGGCCATCAGGCAACAAGCCAGTCATACCTTGTAAACTACGCGCATACCCATCAGCATAACCGATTGGCAAGGTTCCAATCCATTCGGCCGATTGAGTAGTATAAGTTGCCCCATAAGAAATTGATTCACCAGCCGCAACTTGTTTAACATGGACTAGTTGAGCTTTCAAACTCAAAACAGGTTGCAAAGCTCGGTGCTCCAATGTCCCTTGTGATGGATCAATCCCATACATAGCTGCACCAACTCGTACCAAATCCAAGCTGGGTTGTTGGTGCCATAGAGCTGTTCCCGAGTTAGCCAAGTGCAAAAGTACTTTTTGATCTAACTGCAAGTCAGTAATTAAATTTTGCCAACGAGTAAGTTGTTTTTCAAAATATGCTTTGTTTGGTCCATCCGCTGTTGCAAAGTGCATCCCAATACTATGCAAGTCCAGTTGTTCATTCGCATCAATTAATTTAATCGCCGCTTCTAAGTCATCAGTCTCTCGAAAACCAATCCGACCCATACCTGTATCAATCGCTAACCAGACTGATAGCTTATCAGCTGGTTGCAAAAATTCACTTGCAGCGGTCAACCAGCTCGTTGTTGCAACAACTGGAATCAAAGCATACTTAGCCAACAAGCTCGCATCCTCAGCGGGACTAATTCCCAGCACCAAAATTGGTAAAGTAACATCTAAATTACGAAGACGAATACCCTCATCCAAAGTTGCAACTGCGAATCCATCAACCTTTGCGGCCAAGGCGGCTGTAACGACTTGGTTCATCCCATGTCCGTAGGCGTTTGCTTTAACAACCGCAAAAAAGCGTTTTGCTTTTGTTAAGTCGCGTACATACTTAACATTATGGGCCAGCGCTTTAGCTGATATTTCAAGCCAAGCTGGTCGGTGTGAGCTAACCAATTGATCAAAATTTTCTCGTTGCTCTAAGATAACCGAACTATGTACTACATTACCAGTATGTGAGATTGAAACGTGTGCAACTAACTCACCTTCTTTAGGATGTTTGGCTAAAAAGGGTTGTCCCGCCGCATTAGTCATAATTTCTAAATCTTGCCAAGAAACTGCTGCCCCAATTCCAGTTCCTAATGCCTTTGAATAAGCCTCTTTAACTGAAAAACGACCAGCCAAAAATTCGTCCTGATGTTTCCCTTGCTTTGTTAAATAAAGGGCTTTCTCCCCAGGAGTTAAAATTACATCAACAAATCGGGGGCGGCGTTTAGCAATCTTGGCCACTGCGTCAATTTCCTGTGCATCAATTCCATTCCCAAAAATCATAATTTAACTTTGCTCCCTCAAGATATTTATCTTTTCATTATAACAACCCTGTAAAGATGGTGATAACTTTTATTGAGAACTTAAACTTATAATAAGTTAGTTCATAAAACAAAGAGCCTCAAACCGTTAGATTTGAGACTCTTTGTTTTAAATTTTAATCATTATTACGGATTACGAAGTCACGTCCTGAACGACGTGGAGCTCCTGAACGTCCGCGTTGTGACCGATCACCTGAACCGGTACGTGAACCACGATCGTATGAACGACGTTCACGACCACCGCGATCACCACCGCCACGACGATCGCCGCCACGGTAGCCACCACTACGGCGACCGCCACCACCATTACCGCCTTCACGACGACCACCAAAGCCTGAACGCTTACGTGGTAATGGACGCTCATGTGACAAGCTAAAGCTCTCGTCCATTAGCGCAACATTTGCCACAGCACTCAATAGCGCAGCAGCCAATGTCTTGGCATCATACTTCTCAACTAATTCTGCGGCTGCATCCGCAAAGATTGATGAATCAACTGCACTAACCGCAGCTTCAACATCAGCTGCTGCAACTGACAAACGCCCTGCAATAGCTTCTTCGCGAGTTGCTGGCTTAAGTGGTTGCATCCGCTTCTTAGTCAACTTTTCGATATCCTTCAAGTAATCCATCTCGGCATTTGTAACAAATGTTACTGAATTACCATGGGCACCGGCACGACCTGTCCGGCCGATACGGTGAACATATGATTCTGGATCTTGTGGAATATCAAAGTTGTAAACATGAGTAACACCAGAAATATCCAAGCCACGAGCAGCAACATCAGTTGCCACCAAAATGGTAATTTCCTTAGCCTTGAATTGCTTCAAAACTTGTGTCCGCTTTTGTTGGGTCAAATCACCGTGAATACCAGCAGCCTTAAAGCCACGTAATTCCAAACCGCGTGTCAACTCATCAACACGGCGCTTAGTGCGACCAAACAAAATTGCTAATTCAGGTTGTTGTACGTCCAAAATCCGTGTCAAAGTATCAAACTTCTCATTCTCACGAACGCGAACGTAATATTGATCAACCAAATCAGTGGTTAATTCTTTAGCAGCAATTTGGATATGCTCTGGGTCAGTCATAAACTGAACACCAATCCGCTTAATTGCTGGTGGCATTGTTGCTGAGAACAACAATGTTTGACGCTTGTCTGGCACAGCCTTCAAGATAGACTCAATGTCTTCCAAGAACCCCATGTTCAACATTTCATCGGCTTCATCCAAAACCAATGTCTTAACATGACCCAACTTAATCGTTCCGCGATTAATATGGTCAATCAAACGTCCTGGAGTTCCCACAACGATATGAGCTCCATGATTCAAGTTTGTAATTTGGCGACGAATATCTGATCCACCAAAGACCGCTTGAACTCGTACATGCTTATCGCGTCCCAACTTGAATAGCTCTTCTTGAGTTTGAATTGCTAATTCACGTGTTGGTGAGACAATCAGCGCTTGTACATCGCGGTTATCTGTGTCAATCATCTCCAAAATTGGTAAACCAAAGGCAGCTGTTTTACCAGTTCCTGTTTGGGCTTGACCAATCACATCCTTCCCAGCCATTGTCAAAGGAATTGTTTTTTCCTGAATGGGGGTTGCCTCTACATAGCCATGCTTTTCAATGGCCGTCAAAAGATCTTCACTAAGACCTAGTTCTGAAAACTTCAAAATATTTCCTCCACTGCGTCCCTCGGGCGAGGAACCAAAAAGTCTTGAACAGTTTTATTAATCATACTTGAACGGGGCACAATCCGGCGCCCTCTCCCATGTTCAATTTAAATACCATTCAATTGTAACTTATCTATAATACCTTGCATTATCCTAATTAGCAAGTCATAAAAAGACCAGGTAATCAATGTAATCGTTTACTAACAATTAAAAAAATGACACGGCTCGCCATGTCATTTTTCATTAGTCTTCACTATCAATAATTTGAATATCACCATTAAGGAAGGTCAGCTTGTGGATTAAGCGATCATAACCACGCAAAATATGCTCAGCATCTTCAATTACTGTAACGCCATCGGCCATCAAACCAGCAATTACTAAGGCAGCGCCAGCACGGATTTCCGCAGCTTTAACTGTGTCCCCATGGTGCTCTATTGTTGGGTTAATTTCAATCGTCCCTTCGCTAATTACCTGAATATTCATCCCCAATTTATTTAACTCTGGGATGTGACGTGTTCTGGCTGGATAAATTGTCTCAAAAATCTTTGATGCACCATTAGCCTTAGCCAATAATGGTGTAATTGGCTGTTGCAAATCTGTGGCAAAACCTGGGAATGGCGCCGTCTTAATCGAAATAGGTTTTAAAACGTCGGTTTTGGGCACATAGATTGAATCTTCACGAACATCCAAGGCAACTCCAGCTTCGATTAACTTAGCTGTGAAGGCCTCCATATGCTCAGGAATGATATTTTTCACCAAAACACCCTCGCCTTGTGCAGCTGCCATTGCCAAATAAGTTCCAGCCTCAATGCGATCAGGAATAATGGTATGTGTATTATGTGCTTCTAAGCGCTCCACTCCAGTAATCCGAATAACATCTGTACCCGCACCACGTACTTGTGCCCCCATGTTATTCAAAAATGTTGCTAAA
The DNA here is from genome assembly GCF_000691805.2 of Weissella oryzae SG25. Lineage (GTDB taxonomy): Bacteria > Bacillota > Bacilli > Lactobacillales > Lactobacillaceae > Weissella > Weissella oryzae. The sequence goes on from NZ_DF820489.1 coordinate 42,074, forward strand.
TCGATAATTTCTGGCTCTTTAGCCGCATTCTCAAGAATGGTAGTACCAGTTGCTTTAACTGCTGCTAAGATGATGTTCATCGTAGCACCAACTGATACCATATCTAAGAAAATCCGTGCCCCTTTTAATCCGTCGGGAGCATCAATAAAAATTGTATCGTTTTCTTCGTGTACTTGAGCCCCTAAAGCTTCGAAGCCTTTAATATGTTGATCAATTGGTCGCGGTCCAATATTGTCTCCACCTGGGAAAGTCACTGTAGCCCGTCCAAAACGGCCGAGTAATGAACCCATGAAATAGTATGACGCTCGCAAAGATTTAATCGCCGTACTTGGCAACTCTGCCTCAATAATTTGTGTTGGGTCAATCGTTAATTCGCCGCCTTTAAATTCAGACGACACGTTCATTGATTGCAAAATCAATTGTAAGTTTTGCACATCCAAAATACCTGGCACACTATCAAACTTAACTGCGGTATCAGCCAAAATCGAAGCTGGTATCAAGGCAACGGTTGAATTTTTCGCACCACCGATTGTTACTTCACCGCTCAGTCGCCGTCCGCCATGGATTAACAACTTTTTCATGACAATTATCCTTCTCAAATTAAAGCCGGTAAAACCCCCGTAGCTTACCAGCTTCATTTTCTTTCTAACATTTTAAATTAGCAATGCCATTCATCAGACATCGTCAAGCTATTTAGCTTTTCCATTTATGAGTGTAACCGAAATGACATATTTAAACAAGAAATGTCGGTTAATTTTATTGACCTTTTGCAATTACTTATAAATTAACGCTGTCCACCATAGTCTGCTAATCAATTCAACAAATTTAGCTACAAAAAAACTGCGCCAAAAGGTTAGCGCAGTTTTTAGAACTATTTGCATTACTAAGCGTCACTTAGTTCATACAGATACTTATTTTGCTTCTTTTTGCTCCAAAGCAGCTTTAATAAAGGCCGCATAGAGTGGTTCTGGTCGATCAGGTCGTGATAAGAACTCTGGGTGATACTGAGCAGCAATGAAGAAATCATTAGCTGGCAACTCGATAATCTCCATTAGGCGATCATCAGGTGAAGTTCCTGCAAAGACCATCCCAGCAGCTTCAAATTGAGCTCGGTAGTCAGTATTAAATTCATAGCGGTGACGGTGACGTGCTTCAATTTCCTTTTTACCATAAATTGCCAGCGTCTTTGTGCCATCTTTCAAATCAGCTGGATATAGACCCAAGCGTAGGGTTCCACCACGATCAGTAACTTCCTTTTGATCATTCATCAAAGCAATCACTGGTGCTGAAGTTTCTGGATCTAATTCAATTGAGTTTGCATCAGCATAATGCAAAACGTTGCGCGCAAATTCGACCGTTGCTAATTGCATTCCCAAGCAAATTCCTAAGAATGGCCGGTTGTTCTCACGAGCATACTTAATTGCTGCAATCTTACCCTCCGTACCACGGGAACCAAAGCCACCTGGCACGATAATTCCGTCTGCATCAGCCAATAACTCTGCTACATTGTCTTCATTGACATGCTCTGAATTAATTGCGTTAATTTCAACATCAGTATCAACTGCATATCCACCAGCACGCAAAGCTTCATTCACAGAAATATAAGCATCTTGCAAATCAGCATACTTACCAACCAGAGTCACCTTTAAGGACTTCTTTAAGGTGCGAATGTGTTCAATCATTTCTGACCAACTTGTCATATCAGCTTCAGGCGCGGTTAGGCCTAGACGCTTCAAAATAACATCATCCATTCCTTGTGCTTGCATATTTAATGGAACTTGATACAAGATATCTGCATCCAATGACTCGATTACCGCTTCAGGTTGAACATCTGTAAAGAGAGCAAGCTTTTCACGCATTTCTTGCGTAATTGGTTGTTCTGTCCGTACGACCAACATGTCAGGCTGGATTCCATATGAACGCAACTCAGCAACTGAGTGTTGCGTAGGCTTTGTCTTCATCTCACCAGCTGCTTTCAAATATGGAATTAATGATGTATGAATATAGGCAACGTTTTCAGCCCCCACCTCACGCTTCATTTGGCGAAGCGCTTCGATGAATGGCAATGATTCAATATCACCCACCGTACCACCAACTTCAGTAATCACAATATCAGCACCCTTCGTCTCAGCTGCCAACATCATCTTCTCTTTTAAAGCATTTGTAATATGTGGAATCACTTGAACGGTTGCCCCATCATAATCACCACGGCGTTCTTTAGCAATTACTTCTGAGTAAATCCGACCAGATGTTACATTTGAATACTTATTCAAATTGATATCAATAAACCGCTCATAATGGCCTAAATCAAGGTCCGTTTCCAAACCATCATCAGTAACAAAGGTTTCACCGTGTTGATATGGTGACATGGTACCTGGGTCGACATTGATATATGGATCAAATTTTTGCACCGCAATTTTAAAGCCCCGTGCTTTTAGTAGTCGGCCAAGTGATGCCGCGACGATTCCTTTTCCTAATGATGAAACTACACCACCAGTAACGAAAATGTACTTTGTTGCCATGTATAAATTCCTCCATGTTTGCGCTTGAAAAACCATTGTTAAGCGGGGACAGTGTTGGTTAAAACACTTAAAAACAAAAGAACTCCCAATGCCAGTACTGACCTTGGGAGCTTAATTTAAACTTGTATCCGTTCAATAAATACTTATTGAGCCCGGAACTATATATTACATAACTTTTCTGAGTTTGTCAAGGCACCTCTAACCTACAGCGCACCATTCATATTCAAAATAAAGTCAGTAATAAGCCAAGTTCTTATAAACAAAAAAGAGCGATGCTAACCCACCACTCTTTTTAGCCCTTGATAATGTTAGCGTTCAATATCACCGCTACCATAGTCATCATCAACATTGGTAGCAATTCCACCAATATCTTCACCAATTCCGGCTGAAACTTCATCTTGATAATTGTCATCATCATCGTCAGCGTCGTCGTCAGAATCATCAGCATCATCTACGTCCTTCGTAGCAGCTGTTTCATCCTCTTCAACTTCATCGAAATCATCATCTTCGGGATCATCATCGTTGTAATCGATAACATCGTCATCGTCAGCAACATCGGCCAAGAAGGCATTGATCTTCTTACGGCGCTTCTTCTTTGGTGCTCCATCCTCTTCTTCGAGATCCAAATGGACGGCCTCATCGATTGAGTCAAACGGATACCATGAACGAAGTCCCCACATGTTTTCACCTAAAGAGATGAATGAACCATCAATATTTAGGTCTGTGTAGAACTGTCCCAAGCGCGCACGAATTTCTTCGTCGGTCTTGCCAGTAAATGTTTGCACCTCATTCAACAAATCACTAAACGCCATTGTTTCGTGGTTCTCATTCAAAATTGCACGAGCTACCTCGATCATTGAAAGCTCAGCCTTATCCTGGCCGTCAAACTGTGTTAATGCCAAATCACGCACGTCCTTTCGCGGTCTTATAATCAATACTATATTCTAGCCTATTTTGTCCAGTTAAACAAGGTAACTAATTTAATTCTGGCACGTTTTTCCCCAAGACCCATTTTTCAATTGCTAGGCCAACCCCGTCAGCATTTTGACTAGTTGTTTGCATATTGGCAGTTTTCTTAACTTTTTCAACTGCATTTCCCATTGCAACACCCAGACCAGCTGCTTTTATCATGGTCAAATCATTTTCTTGGTCACCTAAAGCCATCGTTTCATCCATTGATAGGTTTAAATGCTTGGCTAATAGCTCTAAGGCAGCCCCCTTGCTGGCCTTGGGATTCATAAACTCCAAAAAATTGGCAGTTGAGCGAACCACATAATATTTATCTTGAATTGCTTGAGGTAATGCAGCTGTATCAGCATCAATCTTTGCTGCATCACCAATCATCATTACCTTAATATAAGGCAAGTCAGCTGGCATTTCTGCAAGCGGTACAAACTTAAGGGGCATTTTAACAATGAAGTTCTCCCGACTAGCATGGTAAGGCACAACATTATCGCTAGTATAGGCAGCATCATCGGCTTCTACCTGCATATAAACATTCAAATCATCAGCAACCTGACGTAATTCTTGATAAGCGGCTAAATCGAGCTTTCCGCCACCAAGCACCTTACCACTTGTTGTTTGAATCATGCCACCGTTATAGTTAATAACAAATTGGTCATCCTGGTTATTTAGGCCTAACTCATCTAGATAATCAACAACTCCGGTTAATGGTCGCCCAGTGGCTAAAACAATTTTCACCCCCGCAGCCGTTGCTGCTTGAATTGCCGCCTTAACTCGTGGCGTAATCTCCCGTGCTGAATTTACCAAAGTATCATCAATATCAATTGTCACTAGCTTAATTGTCATCTTCACACTCCTAATCTTCTGTCGGCCGGACCAACTCCATATTATGCACATACCGCTGAAAGTCGCCATAAACTGGTGCCATCACATCATCAATTGCTTGCTCTGCTAACATCTCTCGTGGGAAAAAGAACCGAGCATCCCCATAGTAGCGTCCCGACATCGCTTCAACCAAAGAACTTTCAGCAGAAAGCTCAACTAAACTGCAATCAGGTCGGACCAATTCAATCTGCGTCTGCGGTTTCTTTGAACGTGGCCGATAAATATCATACGATAAATCATAACTATCATTTTCAGCCGTATAATATTCTGGGCTAAAGCCAGCCATTGCGATAAGCTCTCTTAACTTAGGCAAAAGATCTTCCATTCCCGCCGTGATAACAATCGACTTGAATTGGCGTCGATCCAAAAAACGGTTTGCCAAATCAGCTAAAATTGAATCATCGGCATAGCGCCAGGTATTAATCGCCGCCAACAAGACTGCATCATCTAAGGTCAAATAGTAATTAACATCGATTCCCCCGGCAAAGAGGGGCTTTAGTGCTTCAGGGATAAATGCACTTGAACGCATAGTATCCTTTTGACTCAAAGCATAGAGATGCTTTACGCGAGCTAGGAGCGCTGTTAACATAACTTCCATCGCCCGTGAAACTGGGTGGAAGTACACTTGAACATACATCTGATAGCGCGAAATAATATAATCTTCCACTGCATTCATCGAACGCACGTCAAAGGCGATTCCATCTTGATAGGGACGCATCATCTGCATTAATCTAGACAGATCAAAGCGCCCGTAGGTAGCTCCTGAATAGTAGGCATCGCGCAGAAGATAGTCCATTCGATCTACATCAATCTGACTTGATATTAGCTGAACAACTTGCTGATTATCATAAGTTTTGGCAATCACAGCTGCTACTTTAGCTGGAAAGTCTGGTGCAACCTGCAACAGAACCTGATGAATTTCTGTATCTTCTGATAAGATAATCGCCTGAGTGTAAGCTTCATGATCAGTCCCAAAGATATGTTCAAAAGTATGTGAATATGGACCATGCCCCAAATCATGTAAGAGCGCTGCGGCTAGTAAAACTAACCGCTCACTCGGATCCCATAAACCATCGCCTGGGACTTTAGTTGCGTAATAATTTTCAAGATGCTCAGCAAACCGCCGCGCAATCTCATAGACTCCCAAAGAATGCGCAAATCGTGAATGTTCTGCACCATGGTAGACTTCCGAAGTGATTCCTAACTGTTTAATCCGGCGCAAACGCTGAAATTCACTAGTATCAATCAAGTCCAAAATAACCTGGTCTTGAACCCGAATAACGTCATGTACAGGGTCACGAAAAACTTTTTCATTTTTTAGCTTTTGTGTTGACATGATTTGCCTCCTCTGAATTTGTTAAGAATCAATTTTAAGGTCAATTATACCTTATATAATCGGTTGTATAAATAGACCCTCCCTGCTCAGTTAAAAGATGCGTTATAATATTAGTTAAAAATCCACTTGAAAAGGAAGAATCATGAGCAAGCCTGAAATAAGTGTCCCCGTGACCGTAAATATTAAAACTAGCATCAACCAAGCTGATGAATTCGAAAGCTTTTCGTTTACCGAGAATGGTAAAATCGTTAAAATTGGCAACGTCCAATACCTGCGCTATGTTGAACACGGCCAAGATGGCACTGCCACCCCGGTAACTTTCAAAATCTCACCTAATGGCAATATTCAACTAAGTCGCCATAGTAGCAGTGATGTTCACATCAATTTTGTACTAACCGATGAAACACTTACCCGCTATCCTTCACCCGCCGGTAATATCATCCTCAAAGTTAATACCACTGCCATTAAGCAAGTCTTAACCAACAATCCGCAAACTGGTGAGATTCACATTAAATATACTCTCGCCAGTGATGATGATGTTCTCATTGGTAACTACGAGGTCAACCTGACCTTTGTAGAAAACAATTAGAATATAAACAAAAGCAGACCAGCGCTCCAAGGGGCAATGGTCTGCTTTTATTATTTCAAAGTTATTTTTAGATAAATTCAAGATAATTATATTGATAATCAACCAACCACACAGCTAAGAAAGCGCAAATACCTCCAAGAACTACATATACTTAACCAATATTTTTTACACAAAAAAAGACCACCACGCAAGAGGGGGAACGCGATGGTGGTCTGCCACCGGCTACTAACGCAACCGGTAACGGGGGGTGTTATTTAATTTAGGGAACTAAATAACATTTCATGTACTTTGGGGAGTAATGAAATCCACTAGGAATAGTGGACAACTATTAATATACATATATTATTTGACATTTTTGTAAACAAAAGGTTTCATTTTGTTTACAAAATATAATTATATATATTATTAAATACCTTAATTCTCTTTGGTTTCAGCCTGTTGACTCGTTTGGTCCAGTTTAATTGAAGCAGTTTGTACCTTGCCTCCACGATAATAAGTTATCTCAACTGTATCTCCTACTCGATGACTGTAAATTGCGCTCCGTAAATCGGACGCATTAGTAATATCAGCATCACCAAACTTAGTGATTACATCATACTGCTTCAAGCCAGCGCGAGCAGCTGGCGAACCGTCACTGATAGTCATCACAACTGCCCCTTTAGAAATATCAGTTGGTAATTTCAAAATGTTTTTCTGATCATTTGCCGAAACTGACGCAAGGTCTAGCATGCTAACACCCATACCTGGTCGTGTGATTGAACCGTTCTTCTCAAGCTCATTGATAATTTTTACAACCGTATTAGCAGGAATTGCAAAGCCCATGCCTTCAACTGACGTTCCATCCTGTGACGATGCTAATTTCATAGAATTTATTCCCACAATTTGACCAGCTAAATTAACCAGCGGACCACCTGAATTTCCCGGGTTAATTGCCGCATCAGTTTGAATTACGGTTTCATTTCCCAATGAATTACCTTGTTCGTCAGTTGCTTTAACTGTCCGATTAGTTGCCGAGATAATTCCTTCTGTTACTGAGGTTGCATATTGCGTACCTAAAGGCGAACCAATTGCCAACACACTTTGTCCAGGTTCGAGCTTATCAGAATTAACAAAAGAGGCTACTGTATCAACTTTATCAGCGCTAATTGATAAGACCGCCAAGTCGGTGTAGGCATCTTTACCTACTAATTTAGCCGTAACTTTCTTCCCATCTGCTAGCAGTACCTGCAACCCATTTGCACCAGCCACCACGTGATTATTCGTCACAATATAGGCCTCACCATTATTTTTCTTATAAATAACACCTGAACCTTCAGAAGCAGTTGATAAGCCACTTGTATCACTTGTATCATTAGTCGTTTGTCCACCAAAAAGCGTTGTATTGGACGATTTTTGCAAGTTAATAACCGATACAACTGCACCAGATACATGATTAAAAGCCTTAGTTGCTAAGGATTGGCCTTCAACTTTAGAGTTATTAACACTCACTTTTTGACCAGTACCCACAACTGTTGTACCAAAATTAGTATATTCATTGAGCAAATAGTTACCACCCAAAGTCACCCCACCACCAACCAAGCCGGCAGCAAAAGCAATTGATATAATTTTTAGATTTTTATTTTTGCCTTCTGTCATATTTCAGCATCCCTTCTTAAGTTCTTAACTTCACTTATACACTAAAAAGATAAAAAATAGCTTCAAATTAAGTTCTTTAGATTATCTGTAACGACGTTGCTTCTTGTGGATCCGTATCATGCAAGAAAAAATCATGATCAACAGCAAAATCATGCTCTGCTAAAATCGAAGCAACCGTTAAATGCGCTAATGCTTTTTGATTATTTTCTTGACTCAAATGACCCAAATAGACGTGTTTAGTGTGATTTCCTAAAACATTCGCTAAAGCTAAGGCACCATCTTCGTTCGATAAATGGCCTTGATCGCCCAAAATCCGTTGCTTCAATGGCCAAGCATAACTACCCATGCGTAACATCTCATAATCATGATTTGCTTCCATTAATAAAACATCAGCATCACGAATCAAACCTTTAATGCGGTCCGAAGCATAACCTGTGTCAGTCAACATTGCAAAAGTTTTATTATCATGATGAAAAGCATAAAATTGTGGATCAGCTGCATCGTGCGAAACTGTAAAACTCTCGATATCTAAATCACCCATGAGTTTAGTTTCTCCCGGAGCAAAAAGTTGAATTTGCTCTGGCTTGACCTTGCCAATCTTGCCATCCATTGCCGCCCAAGTCTTTTCATTTGCGTAAACATTCATACCATATTTACGTGCTAAAACACCAACCCCAGCAATATGGTCACTATGTTCATGTGTAACAAATAAACCATCAACATCCTTCAATGAACGCCCAATTTGTTGCATCAAACCTTCAATTTTTTTACCTGATAAACCTGCATCAATTAAAACCTTATGTTCTGGTGTTTCAACATAGGTTACATTTCCAGCACTACCCGAAGCCAACATTGAGACCTTAAAATCACTTGCCATTTTTTCACACTCTTTTGCATCTAAAATAAAAAGCTAGTCAGCTGACTAGCTTTCCTAATATATATCATAACACGAGGTCTTAGCCTAAAATAAGAACGAACTGTTCTTATTTTAGCAAGGTTCCATTAAAAGCATTTACATACTCTTCACTAATATTGCTATTAATATCTTCGATGCTGAGCTGCCAACTCGGTACATAAATTACATCGCCATCGACTTGCGTTAATTCACTATAAACCAAGTTCACATCTAGAACTTTTTGGTTATTTTCAATTTGATTGTATTGATACGCAACTCCTACTGCTCGAGCTTGCGAGATTAAGTTATCAGCATCCCTTAACCTAGTCTTTTGCGCTAAATAACGCTGACTATAACCTATCAGCTCATTATCATCATTAAGATTAAATCGTAGCTGTCCAGCAGTGGTATTAAATAGTTGATTATCAACTGCCTTTTGCGAAAAGACGAGTACATTATTTTTACCATTAGCTTTTGCCGCATAGCGGCTAGCCACCTGATTATAACTGTACTCTTGGCCATTAATTACCATTGATTTATGCTTAAGCAACTTTTGTAAACTTGCAACTTGTTCATCCGTTGTTTGACCAAGCTTAAGTGGCTTTGATAGATTCACTCGTAATAATCCGTTATTAATACGGACACTAAAATCACTTTGTAATTGCGTCCGTTTATCTAAGAGTACATTATTATTCGTCTGTGCTGAAACATAACTACCACTTCCTCTAACATCAGTTAAAGAAGGTAGTGTAATATTATCATTTTGCATCTCATTGACAACATCTAACGCTGAAGCTGGTTTCGTCACTGTTTGTTGGGTTTGCAACCAAGCATAGGCCAAAAAAATGTCTAAGGTAATAAATATCCCTAAAAAAATCAGAATAATCTTGCGGAAATCCATCACTTGCCCCCCGTCCGGTTAGCTGGATTCGTCCCTAAAATCTGCCAACTTCCAGCATACTTATAAAACCACTCAGGTTGCAAAATAACCGTATCAGTATCTGTGGTTTGCCAATAATAACCAATTTGTAGTCCTTCTATTTTAGTGGTGTCAACGCCAATCTGCCCAGCCCACTCTAAGGCCCCCGCCGTACTAGGTATCGTCACAACATCATCGTCATTAACCGGCAAAGGAACTTGCAGAGTTGTACCAGAAAAGGCTACCTCAAGATGCCCACTATTTACCATCTGAACTTTAACAGTACCTAAATTATCTGAGTTAAAGATTGGTAAACCATCAACGTTTAGTCGATATAACAAAGTTTTTCCATCATCCTCACTAGCAAAATAATTCATATTATCACCAGTTTGCTGAATTTCATTTAGTGTATTGTAGCCAGTTGTCATCATCTTTGTTAAGCTAGGAGTCGCTTTTTGACCGTTAAAAACATCAAAAGTTGCCATCTTAGCAGTTGGATTAATTACCAAACGCTTATTTTCACCATCAGCATAAACTGTATCACCACTAGCGTCTTGTGAACTATCAACTTGTTTACTATCTGAGAAAAGGCTACTTGCATAGGCTTGCATATTTGCGTTACTAATCAAATAACGGTATCTTTGCATCGGAACCGCCTGTTCATAGGATAAATTAATTTTTCCGGCTAGTTTTGTCCATTTTACAGGTGTTAAATGCGTTTGCTTCTCTATAGTTGGCAAAGCAACGCTCTTTTCGAGGACTTTATATGGATAAATTGCATGTTGCTCAGTACTATAAAAAGTAATTTGGTCTTGCTTATGGTCAAGTTGAACATAGTTAATACCTACGTTATTGGGTAAACGATATTGTTTCCCTAAAATATCGTTTACAATCCCCCCAGCAACTTGATCTGGAAAAGCCAAGACCACGGTTCCCTCTCTCTGTAAGTTATTTAAGTAATCACTCTCTGCCAAGTTTTGCTTATGCAAAGCTTTCACCTTATGGTCATTAACTTGTTTAACAATTTCATCCGTTAATGGCCTGAAATCACCAACACTTTCCATACCATTCTTTTGATTTAAAACTAAAGCTGAAAAATCATAAATATCGCCAGTCGACCGGTTTGTTAATGTTTGTTGCTTTGAATTTGTTGGTTTAGCATCTAAGACCCTTTGTGGTGACTGCCAAAGCGCTAACGAAAAGATTAAGGACATCAAGATTGCAAGGCTCAAAAGTAAATACAACCCCAACTGTCTAACGATACGCCAACTACGCACCCAAAAATCCCTAATCATCCCATTCATCCTCATCATCAAATGCTGTAAATGGGAAAGCAACGTAGAAGGTTGAGCCTTTACCTTCCTTTGATTCCACCCAAATTCGACCGCCTGATTGTCGGACAATTTCGCGTGAAATTGCCAATCCTAAGCCGGTACCGCCTTGCGCCCGTGAGCGCGCCTTATCCACCCGGAAAAAGCGATCAAAGATATGAGCAACATCCTTTTGTGGAATCCCCAAACCTTGATCACGAATACTCAAAACCAATTCGGCTTCCTGTTCGTGCATTGCCACATGAATAATCCCACCATCAGGTGAGTACTTAATTGCATTATTCATAATATTATCAATAACTTGCGTAAACTTTGATGGATCAACCTCAACCCACGCTGGCGTTTTAACAATGTCGCGCTCGATTGTATAATGCTTCTTAGGTTGCTCATCATTGGCAATAATCATATCAAACCGATTTAATATATAATTGACCAATTCAGTCAAATCGACAAATTCAGCATCCAAACGCATTGTTCCAGAATCCATACGAGATAGCTCTAAGAGGTCGTTAATCATCCGAATCATCCGACCAGTTTCATCCTGTGCTACCCGCAAAAAATTAGGAGCTATCTCAGGATCATTAATCGCTCCATCTTGTAGTGCATCAACATATGATTTAACTGATGTTAAAGGCGTACGTAATTCGTGAGAAACATTGGATACGAAGTCGCGCCGTTCCTGTTCAATCTGTTGTTGCTCCGTAATATCATGCAAAACAATTACCAACCCTGAAATGAACCCTGATGCTCGTTGAATCAAACTAAAATATGCCATAATAATCAACTGCTCATTGCCATGGCTAAAATCAAGCATTAACTCTTCATGTCCATCAAGCAGCTCACGTAGACTATAATCTCCCCGAATATTTAAAACATCCAAAATCGAGCGCCCTTGTGCTTTTTCAGCATCTTCTTGCCCTGTAAACTGTAAGGCCATCGAATTAATCAAATTAATCCGGCCACGGCGATCAGTTGCAATCACGCCATCAGTCATATGCTCCAAAACCGAATCCAACCGTCGCCGTTCAAATTCAGTTGAATTCGTCGTTTCTTCAATCCGGTTAGCCAAAGCATTAACATTTTCTGCTAATTGTCCAATTTCATCGCGACTTTGAATTTGAATTTCACCAGAATAATCACCTTGAGCGATACGGACTGTACGATCCTTAATTGCAGCAATCGGCTTAGTTAATGCACGTGAAATCACCACCGCCATCAACGCACCTAAAATAATAGCTAACAATGACGCAACAAAATAAATCCGTGAGATATTGTCTAGGTTCTCATAAATCGTCTCTAAACTGGCCCTAACAACCACTACTCCCACTGTCTTATTTGTACCATTAACTTCTGTAACTAATGGTTTTACGACAATCTGATAGCGTGTTTTACCACTACTTTCAATTGGGTTTTTAGCGTACTTTTGACCAGCTAAAGCGTCCTTAACATTTTGATCCGTTGTTTTTTGTCCAATTGTATTTTGTGTATTAATATCTGTCGTACCACGAATGATACCACTTGCATCAATTACCTCAGCATCAGAAATACTGTTATTATTTAAATTTGATAAAACAGTGTGAATCGTACTATTCGCTTGATCAGTATTACTATCCCCAAGTAAAGTTTGCGTTAACGAGTCACTAACATATGCCGGTAAGGCAATTTGATCTCGGAACGCTGCTAAATTTTGTCGTTCAAGTTGCTTAACAAAAAACGCTCCCACCAATTCCAAAGTCGCTAAAAGTGTGAGTACGAAAACAACGGCAATTTTAAAATGAATTGATGTTAACAATCTTCTTAAACTAAATTTCTTCATAGTCTACTTTCCAAAAATAAAGGCTGGGGACAGAAGCACTATCCCCAGCCCCTGGGCCGAATTTTTATTTATATTTTTTAATACATACTAATCATCCGAAACCTTTAAGTAATAACCCACCCCACGTCGAGTCATTAAAATTTGTGGATGGCTAGGCGTTTCTTCAATCTTTTCACGAATTCGTCGAACCGTTACATCAACTGTCCGAACATCACCGAAGTAATCATAACCCCAAACAGTTTGCAACAAATCATCGCGCGTCATTACTTGTCCGATATGTTTAGCCAAATGGTGTAACAATTCGAACTCTCGATGGGTTAATTCAATATCTTCACCATCTTTAGATACAATGTATGCATCTGGATGAATAACTAAAGAACCAACTTTAATGTCACTACTATCATCGATTGTCGTTTGCGAACTATTTGTGGAGCTTTGCCGGCGTAAATTAGCCTTAATCCGTGCTAGAAGCTCCCGATTTGAAAATGGCTTAGTGACATAGTCATCTGCACCCATCTCCAAACCCAAGACTTTATCAATTTCTGAATCCTTAGCAGTAACCATAATTACAGGAACCTGAGAAACTGCACGAATCTGACGCAAAACCTCAGTCCCTTCAATTTCTGGCAACATCTGATCCAAAAGAATCAAATCAGGTTCAGTTTCTTCAAACATTTCTAATGCGGCACGACCGTCCATTGCAACTACGACGTCATACCCTTCTTTAGTTAAATTAAATTTTATGATATCCGAAATCGGCTTTTCATCGTCAACAACGAGAATTTTACTCATATTTCATATCCTCTCGTAAATAAACTAGTATGTTAAATTATATCATGAATCCGGGTCACTCTAAATTAATGATACATTAAAGGGGAATAAAAACAAGTGGCCCTACTTTTCTTGAATAAATACCGCGCTTCTACCAGCCTAATAAACTTAAAATGCGTTTTTATCACCAGAGTGTATTCCGCTGGCTAAGCATACATTTCTAAAGATTAAAAAAAGCACCTGGCTATAAAACTAACCAAGCGCTTTTATAGATGGGCAGTCAGGGGCTCGAACCCTGGACCCACGGATTAAGAGTCCGTTGCTCTACCAACTGAGCTAACTGCCCATATGTTATTTCTCAACAACAGATAATAATATACTGCAAATCACCAGGCATTGCAAGCATTAAACAAATAAAAAGTGCTTAGTAGTTAAAAACTACCAAGCACTTACTTATGGGCAGTCAGGGGCTCGAACCCTGGACCCACGGATTAAGAGTCCGTTGCTCTACCAACTGAGCTAACTGCCCATGCGTTATCTTTTAAACAACGAATATAAATATAGCATATTGAACCAAAAGGAGCAAGTCATTTTAATAATGCGTACAAAAAAAGCCGAATAAAAATTCGGCTTTAATCATTTTAAAGATCTTAGTCTTCCGCAACGAAAGGCAAAAGACCCATGATACGAGAGCGCTTGATAGCTGTCGTAACTTTACGTTGGTTCTTAGCAGATGTACCCGTAACACGACGAGGCAAAATCTTACCGCGTTCTGAGATGAAACGCTCCAACAATTCAGTGTCCTTGTAGTCCACATATTCAATGTGGTTGGCTGCGATGAAATCAACCTTACGACGACGGCGAGGGCCGCCACCACGACGTTGTTGTGCCATGATATATTCCTCCTGATAGACTTTTATTGAACGATCTGTTAATTAGAATGGTAAATCGTCATCAGAAATATCAACTTCTTGACCGCCACCAAATGGATCATTATTTACTGGGGCTTGTTGGTTAGCGTTACCACCAAACGAATTGCCACCATTTGATGCTGGTGCACCAAATGGATTGCTATCCGTCTGAGAATTATAACCACCATTGTTACCAGCAAAATTATTGCTTGTTCCTTGGCTACCACGACGAGCTTCACGATCAGCACGACTCTCAAGGAAGGTGAAGTTATCCACTACCACTTCCGTAATATATCGACGTTGACCACTCTGATCATCATATGAACGGGTTTGAAGACGTCCCTCAATTCCAACTAAAGAACCTTTACTAAAGAAATTAGCAAAATTTTCTGCTGGTTTACGCCAGATAACGGCATTTATGAAATCGGCCTCACGCTCTCCATTGGCGTTCGTATAAGAACGATCAACAGCTAACGTAAAAGATGCTACAGCTGCGCCTGATTGTGTATAACGCAATTCAACATCACGTGTTAAACGTCCAGTCAAAACAACTCGATTAATCATTGAGGTACTCCTTTCTAATGATAAAAACCACTAATTTCCAGTGATTTAAACTTACTTAGCTGATGCAAAATCGCGCTTAACGATCATGTGACGCAAGATATCAGCTGAAATCTTTGCCAAACGATCAAATTCGTTAATAGCAGCATCGTCAGTTGCTGTGAAGTTTACCAAATGGTAAGTACCCTCACGGTAACCAGCAATTTCGTATGCAAAACGACGTGATGACCAGTCTTTTGACTCAGCCACCGTTGCACCGTTGTCCGCCAAGATAGTGTCGAAACGCTCAACCAATGCCTTTTTAGCATCAGAATCCATGTCAGGGCGAATAATGTACGTTAATTCGTATTGTGTAGGCTCCATTGTATTTTCCTCCTTTTGGTCTATGGCCGAAAATTTCGGCAAGAAGTATCACCGAGCCAAAACTCGATATTACTCACAATTAAATATTTTACACGTCTAGCATCGAATTAGCAAGAAATTAAACTAAACCATATTGGTCCCCTTGCTATAATATGATACAAAGAAAGCCACAAGCGACTAATCGCTCTGTGGCCTTCACACATCTTTTACTTAGGACTATGGAAACGGGTCTTAAATAGGGTTGAAACTGCTTTATTTTCATTGATGCGCTTAATTGCTTCACCAATTAAATCAGCCGTTGTAACCTGCACTAGCTTAGGAAACTTCTTCTCCTCAGGTAGGTTGATTGAATCAGTTACAATAACTTGTTCGAAAGCTGATTCTTGCAAGACTTCCTTAGCATGCCCTGAGAACACTGCATGAGTTGCAACAACATAAACTTCAGCAGCCCCTTCATCTTTAAGCTTTTGTGCCCCTTTACTAATCGTTCCACCTGTATCAATCATATCATCAATCATAATAGCTCGTTTACCTTGCACATTTCCAATGATATTCATAATTTGTGCGACATTAGCTTTTGGACGACGCTTATCGATGATTGCAATTGGTTCGCGTGAACCCAGTAACTCTGCTAAAGCACGTGCCCGTGTTACACCGCCATGATCAGGTGATACAACCACCGTATTTTCATTGGCAATACCACTCGTTAATAGATAATCCGCCAATAAAGGTGCGCCTAGCATGTGATCAACTGGAATATCAAAGAAACCTTGAATTTGCGCGGCATGCATATCCAAAACTAAGACCCGAGTTACGCCAGCATGCTCTAGCATATTTGCCACTAACTTAGCCGTAATTGGCTCACGTGACCGTGCTTTACGGTCTTGTCGTGCGTAACCATAATAAGGCATAACAACATTGATTGTTGCCGCACTAGCACGACGTAAAGCATCAATCATAATCATTAATTCCATCAAATTATCATTTACCGGTGCTGACGTTGGTTGAATGATATACACATTGTCACCACGTACTGACTCTTCAATATTAATCTGAATTTCACCATCAGCAAAACGAGCAATATTTATCTTCGAAAGTTCAACGCCAATTGAAGCTGCAATCTTTTCTGCCAAAGGGATATTACTACTTAGTGAAAAGAGCTTCAAATGTGGATCCGCGTAGGTCGCCATAGTGTCCTCCAATTTATGCCAGGCTTGTCCGGCCATTTCTATTCTTACTACCCATTGTAACAAAAAAAGCAAACAAAAAGCCACCGCAAGCGGTAGCTTTCTGTTGGATATTTTGAAACAAATCATCAGAGCTTAATATAAGTCGTTCAAAAGTTCCTTAATTTCGCTCAAACGTGGTTGGCGTGGGTTACCAGGCGTGCATTGATCATCGTAAACCAAGTCAGTTAGCTTATCGATTGAGTTAGTCAAAGCATCCTTAGTAACACCGTTACCTGACAATGTAGTATTAACATCAAGCGCAGCGGCCAAATCCTTAATCTTTTTCAACAAAGCATCAACCAAAGCTGCATCATCCTTACCCTCTAAGCCAATATGGCGGGCAATATCTGCATAATCCTTTTGAGCTGTGTATGTCTCATAACGTGGGAATGGCGTACGCTTAACATTACCAGTTACCGCATTAAACTTAATGACATGTGACATGGCAATTGTAATCGCCAAACCGTGTGGCAAACCGAACTCACCACCAATTTTGTGGGCTAATGAGTGATTCAAGCCCAAGAAGGCGTTAGCAAATGACATACCTGCCAAAGTTGCTGCATAGTGAACCTTTGCTCGGGCAATCTGACCTTCCTTAGTTGGATGTGCTGGATCGTAGTGATATGACGTCTCCAAGTTATCAAAGATGCACTTGATTGCTTGGAGTGCCCATGGACGAGTGAATTGTGATGACATCACTGAAACATATGACTCTAAGGCGTGTGACAAAGCATCTAGACCGGAGAAGGCCACAGTACGCTTAGGCACCGTCATTACAAATTCAGGGTCAACAATCGCAACTTGTGGTGTCAACTCATAGTCAGCCAATGGGTACTTAACGTGAGTTTCGTCATCAGTAATAACCGCAAATGGTGTTACTTCTGAACCAGTTCCTGAAGTCGTTGGAATCGCAACCAACTGCGTCAAAACTTGGTGGTCAAACTTAACGATTCGCTTACGAATATCCATAAACTTTTGGGCCATTTGTTGGAACAATTCCTTCAAAGCACGGTCATCATCCAAGATACCTTCATGACCAGGTTGTTGTGCATATTCATAGATAAAGCGACCAACCTTACCAGCATCAAGGGCTGATCCACCACCGATAGTAATCACAGTATCAGGTTGGAATTGAGCCATTTGACGGGCAATATCGATTGCTTGCTTCAAAGTTGGATCTGGTTGAACCGTACCATACAATGACGTCTTAATCACTGTCTCGTGCAAGGCAAATTGATCCAAGACCTTGTCAACGAAGCCAAACTTAACCATACCAGGGTCGGCAACGATAAAGGCACGATCAACACCTGGTAATTCTTGTAGGTAAGTAATTGCATTACTTTCGTAGTAAATATTGTTAGGAATCCGAACCCACTGTGGTCGGTTACGACGACGGGCAACAGTCTTAATATTTAGCAAATCGTAAGTAGATAGATTATGTGACAATGAATTCTTCCCCCATGATCCTGTTCCAAGCGTCAATGATGGGCGCAAAGCATCCGTGTAAATATCACCAACACCACCAATTGAGTCTGGTTGGTTAACCAAAATACGAGCAACACCAATTGCATCTGCATACTCTTTGACAAATGGATCGTCTTGAGCACCGATTTGAATTGCTGCATTGTGCCCAGCACCTTGATAGTTCAACAAACTTTGAACAATTTCGATACCTTCTTGTCGATCAGCTGCTTTATAAACTGACAACAAAGGACTCAACTTTTCAGATGACAAAGCTTCACCGATGTTCTTCTTATCCAACTCAAAAAGCAAAACATCTTTGTCAGCTGGAATCTTTACGCCAGCATTCTTAGCAATCCATTGACCTGACATTCCAGCAACTGGTCCAGCGACACCGAAACCTTCGGCGTTTGGCTTAAAGACAAAGTTAGCAATCTTATCATAGTCGCGCTTTGGTGTTAGATAAGCACCTTGGGCTTGTAATTTAGCCATAAATTCATCATAAACAGAAGCATCGATTACAACTGAGTTTTCAGTCGCACAGATCATACCATTATCAAAACGCTTTGATAACAATAAATCTTCAACAGCCCGGTTAATATTGGCAGTCTTATCAATGTAAACAGCTCCGTTTCCAGCTCCGACACCCATTGAAGGGTTACCAGAACGTAGGGCGGCATTAACCATTGAAGGACCACCAGTTGCCAAAATTGAGGCAATCTTTGGGTTTTGAATCAAAGCACTAGTTCCATCAAGTGATGGTGTCTCAATCCATTGGATAAAGTTCTTAGGTGCACCAGCTGCAACGGCTGCTTCATACACAATCTTTGCAGCATGTGATGATGACTTTTGTGCTTGTGGGTGGAAGGCAAAAACAATTACGTTTCGTGTCTTAGCTGTAAGCATTGACTTAAAAATTGCCGTTGAAGTTGGATTAGTTGTTGGTACAATACCAGCTAAAATTCCAAGTGGTGCGGCTAATTCAACCTTACCAGTTACACGATCTTCATTGATAACGCCAACTGTCTTATCTTTTTTGATTGCATTGTAAACTGATTCAGAAGCAAAACGATTCTTTGTATCCTTATCTTCAACAACCCCACGGCCTGTTTCGGCGTAAGCCTCATGGGCCAATAGCAAAGAGTTCTCTGAACCTGCTAGAGCCATTGCTGCGACAATCTTATCAACTTGTGCTTGACTATAAGTTGAGAATTCTTTCAATGCAATTTCAGCCTTGTCGACCAAAGCTGAAGTCATTTCCTTGGCTGCTTCAAAGCGAGCGGCCTTCTCTTCTGCTGTTAAAACTTTCTTCTTAGGTGCGGTAGCTTCTGCCATGAAAATTTCTCCTTCGATTTTCACTATATTTGTTTGCTCATTTATTAACATGATTAGTATAACATTTCACAACATCTTGTCAATACCTCTTATAAAAGAGATTAAATCTCTTTCAAACACCAATAAAAAGCATATGAATGCGTTTCCATAAGAGTGATAACAATCACAATATCAAATATATTTTAAAGAAATGAAAGAATCGGTTACCTTTTTCAAAAAAAGCTAGCTATTTACCAAATTTGAAGCCGCTTTTCTGGTGCTAACCACATACCATCTCCTGCTTTTACATCAAAAGCAGCGAAAAAGTCATCAAAATTCTGCACTTGCAGATTAACCCGGAGCTCAGCCGGTCCATGGACATCTGATTTAGCCAATAGCTGCATATATTCTGGTCGCGCCTTCATCCGCCAAATCTTTGCCCAACTTTCAAAAAATGCTACGGCAGAAAAGTCGGCATCCTGTTTGGCCGCCGCTAAAGCTGCTGCCAACCCACCAAGATCAGCAACATTTTCAGAAACCGTTAGTTTCCCATTAACTTTTGCCCCATAAGAATCTTGTCCATCAAACTGTTCAACCATCAGCTGAGTCCGCTCTTTAAACGCAGCATAATCAGCTTCTGTCCACCAATTATTTAATGAACCATTCTCATCAAAGGAAGCACCATTTGTATCAAAAGCATGTGAAATTTCATGGGCTATCACTGCCCCAATTCCACCGTAATTGGCTGAGGATGACTGATCTAAGCTATAAAAAGGCGCTTGCAAAATTGCAGCTGGGAAAACAATCTGATTCTGTTGTGGGTCATAATAAGCATTAACTGTATGTGCTGCCATATGCCATTCACTACGGTCAACTGGCTGATGCCATTGCGACCAATGATAGGCTAGTTCCTTTTGACGCAACTGCATGATATTGTCAAACAATCCTAGTTCTAAATTAATGACCTTATTTGCATACCGAGCAGGTAATTTATCAGGATACCCAATGTGAGGGACAATCGCATCCAATTTAACAATCGCTTTTTGCCGGGTCTCAGGTGCCAACCAGTCTGTTGCTGCTAAGCGTTGCTTGTAAACATCAATCATTGTTTCAACCTTGGCTTCAACATCTTCTTTAGCTGTAGATGAGAAATACTGCTTTGCGTACCAAAGTCCCAATGCCTGCTTATATGGCCCGGCTGCTAGATAATAAGCTGCTTTACGTGAGCTCATTGCCACTGGTGTACCACTCAAAGCACGACCATAAGCACCGCCTAAGACCCGCAATTCATCGGAAAGTAAACTGGTAAAACCGGTCATCACGCTAACTAGCAAGTAAGCTTTCAATAATGGCCAAGCTGCTTCTGAGTAAAACTCTTCGGCTGCTTGCCAAAAACGTTCCTCTGGTACCACAATCATATCTGGTGTCGAACCCAATAAGCTAGCAACTATTTCTTCAAAGGGTAACATGGGAGCCAAAGCGGTAAATTCATCCCATTGATATGGATGATATAGCTTTGCGTATTCAGAACTCTCTTCATTACTCAAAACAACTGTTGCAATCCGCGCATCAAAAGCTAGCGTTTTATCCAAGAGGTCTGCAATTTCACCAGCCGTTAGCTCATAGTGTTCAAGAATCTGGCGTTGACTCTCACGCCATTGCTCCAATAAAGCATCACCATCAGCAGTACCGTAATAGCTAGTATCTGGCAAAATTGTTCCTAAGCCCTCAGCCCAAAGAACATTGGTCCGTGCATCCTTAAAATCTGGTGCAATTCCAAGAGGCAAAGCATTTGGCAAAGCAGCTTGTTCAAGTTCAACCATATCAGCAGCAAAATCAGCAAATGAATTATAGGCCTGATAACGTTTGATTAAGGGTAATATCGGCTTAACACCCTCGGCATTACGTTTTGGATAATCACTAGCTAGTTTATGCAGTTTAATAAAATTCTCAATGTATGGATCTTGGTTAACCAAGGTACCAGCTTGCCATTGGTCTGTTGTCGTCAACATTAAGTCTTCAATGGCATCAGCTAGATCAGAAAAGCCACCAGTCCTTGGCTTATCATCTGGAATAACAGCTTGACTCGCCCAATTGGCATTAATTGCTTGATAAAAATTCTCGTTTTTCCTGTTCATCGGATTTTTCCCCTTTATCATTATGTTTTTGTGTTATAATCGTATGGAAGCTTTGGTTTAACTTTCGTAAACACATTGTATAAACTTAATCTTCTAAAACAGATAGTCTAACCAGCTATCTGTTGGGTCTAACCAACCCCTAACCTACTCCTAATTCTACTCTCCCAAGTAGAATGCTAAAGCGCCTAGCAGTAATTTGCTAGGCGTTTTTTGCTTAATACATAAATCCTAACTTTAGAAAAAAGTTGAAATAGAATCTCTATTTCAACTTACAATCCAACTATTTAATTGTGGTAATTAATGTTTTCTTTCATCAATGGCACCAAACTTCTCAAATAATGGTGTTCTTTGCCAAAAATCAGGTTTGGTTGTCTGTCGAGCACGAGCAATCCCCATTGCATGCAGCGGCAAATCGTCAGTAATCGTTGATCCAGCTGCTGTGATTGTTTCATCTGCAAGATGTACAGGAGCAATCAACTTCGTGTTTGAGCCAATAAAGGCACGATCGCCAACTGTTGTTGCATGCTTATGAATACCATCATAATTGACAAAAATCGTCCCAGCGCCAATATTTACCTCACGGCCAATTTCTGCATCCCCCGCATATGACAAATGACCCATTTTTGAATCTTTTCCTAAGCGAGCATTTTTCAACTCAACAAAATTACCAACATGTGCCCCAGCTTCCAAAATTGCCTTTGGCCGCAAATGAGCAAATGGTCCAGCATCACTATTAGTTTGCATCTGTGCTTGATCTAAACGGCTAGCGTCAATCACAACATTATCCTCAATGACTGAATCAACAATTCGTGACCCAGTTGTAATCGTTACGTGCTTGCCAATGACACTCTTACCTTTAATGTAGACGTTGGGTTCAATTATTGTATCTGAGCCAATCTTTACGTCAACATCAATGTAGGTATTGGTAGGATCAATCATTGTTACACCATTTCGCATATGCTGTTCATTAATGCGTTTGCGAATAACAGCGTTTGCTTGTGCCAAAGCAACCCGATCGTTTACTCCCATCGACTCATCAAAGTCAGCCATCGTAAAGGCACCAACAGTATGCCCAGCATTACGTAAAATTTCTAAGGTATCTGGTAAATAATACTCGCCTTGAGCGTTATCATTTTTAACTTCTCTTAATGCTGTAAATAATAGCTGATTATCAAAAGCATATACCCCAGTATTAACTTCATTAATCGCTTGTTCTGCTACATTTGCATCTTTTTGTTCAACGATTCTGAGCACATCACTACCATCAGCTGTCCGAACAATTCGCCCATAGCCCTTTGGATTAGGCGCTAAGGCTGTTAAAACAGTTACAGCATTACCGCTCTGCGCATGGTAATCAAATAAACTGTTAATCGTATCAACTGTGAATAATGGTGCATCCCCAGACATAATAATCGTTGTTCCAGTGCTATCACCAAGAATTGGCTCAGTCATCCGGATTGCATGAGCAGTTCCTAATTGTTCTTTTTGTTCAGCAAATTCTGAACGACCAGCCAATAGCTCAGCAACGGCGGCCCCACCATGGCCAACCACAGTCACAATTCGATTAGCACCAGCAGCCACTGATGTATCTAAGACAAGCTCAACCATTGCCTTACCACCAACTTGATGTAAGACCTTTGGTAAGTCTGACTTCATCCGAGTCCCCTTGCCAGCTGCTAAAATAATCACATTTCTGTTCATGCTTCTCTCCCACTAACTAATTGATTGAATTACCTTGGAAAATCTCGGTGTGGTAATTACCAGCTTGAACCTTAATGACACCTTCATCGGTATTCGTATCAACATGGATTAACGAAGTATATTTATCGATTACTCGTTGATCCACACGTCCCTCAGCTACAACCGCTACACCGACCGTGGTTCCTTCAAATTCCTTGACCAAAGAAGCCATTCCACGAATTGTACCACCGGCCTTCATAAAGTCATCGACAATTAATACCCTTGAGCCCATTGGCAAAGAGCGTCGTGATAACTCCATCTTTTCTAACCGTTGTGATTGGCCTGTAACGTAGTTCACAGACATTGTTGGTCCTTCAGTCACCTTAGTATCATTTCTGACAATCACAAAGGGAACATTTAGCTGTTCAGCGACTGCTTGCGCTACCGGTACACCCTTTGTAGCAGCTGTCATTACTGCATCAATTGGTTCATGCAGGTATTGGGTCGCAATTAGTCGACCAATCCGTTGCAAAAACCAAGGTTGCCCCAACAAATCAGATAGATATACATATCCACCAGGCAAAACCCGTGTCTCATCATCAATCGCATTAACCAAAGAAGCCACAAACTCTCGAGCATGCTCCTCTGTCATATATGGTGTAAATCGTGTTCCCCCTGTAGCACCGGGGATTGTTTCGAGCAAGCCAATTCCCCGCTCCTGAAAAGTCCGCTTCAAAATCGTTAAATCTTCCGAAATTGATGACTTTGCACTTTCATATAATTCAGCAAATTGCGTCAGCGACACTAAAGTCCGTGGTCGCTCTAATAGGTAACGCGTCATGTCCACTAATCGATCACTTCGCCTTGTTTTCATACCTTAATCCTCGAACGTTCGTAAATTTTTATAATAATGAGAATATTATAGCACAATCGTTCAATTTATTATGATTTTAGACCTGATAACCCGAAATATACTTTTACAAAGCGAATAATTTACTGCAAACTTTAAATTTTAAATCCACAAAAAAACAGCCTGGTAAGTAAAATACCAAACTGTATCACTTGCTAACGATTTTTCTTGCCAATATTTAATTAGCGCAAAACATTATTTTTCTTTTTATAGTAGTAAAAGACCGGTAATCCTAGCAAAACCATGACCAAAGAAATTGAGACTCCTAAAAAGTCACTAACAATTGTTGAATATAAAACAAAAATTGCTCCAAAGATTGCAATCAATGGTGTTAGTGGAAATAAAGGTACCTTAAACAAGGTATCGTTAGTTGCCAACGGATCCTTTTCCGACTTCTTCCGCAAAATAAACACCCCAAAGAAAGCAGCTGTATAAAAAATCCAAATTGCAAAAATTGCCAAATCAGATAGTCGATCAACGCCGTCAGTATAGAAAATTGCTAATAGAATAGCTAAAAGGCCAACGGAAACAATTGAATTTGTTGGCACTTGCGTCCGCTTTGTTAAACGTCCTAAATACTTTGGAAAAAGACCATCTTGTGCCATAGCATAAGCCATTCGAGGAAAGGCTAACATCTTACCATTTAATGTACCCAACATTGAGATAATTATTCCCAAACTCAATGCTCGACCACCAAAGTCACCAAAGGCAGCTTGAGCAACTGCAAAGGTTGTGTTGTTTTGCAATTTTACAATTTGATTGGCTGGTAGTGCGTGGAATACCCCATAAGTAACACCAACATAGGCAACTACGACAATTGATACTCCAAAAATTAGTGACCGTGGTAAATCACGGCGTGGATTCTTCATTTCACCAGCAATATTTGCTAGCAAGATCCAACCATCATAAGCAAACAATGTCGCCAAGATAGCTACACCAAAACCACCATTTGTACTAGCTGAAACTTGATGAATTGTTTGACCTAAAGCATCAACTTTACCAAAAAAGAGGCCGTAACCAATCAAAACAGCGATTGGGATTAACTTGATTGAGGTTGTCAAAACTTGGAAAGCGGCTGACACTCGGTTTTCCAAGGTATTAATCCCAACAATGAAGGCAATATAAATTACGGCAATCCAACTCGCATCGCCAGTAGATAAGCCAAAAAAATTAGCCGTTAGAAAAGCCGCGTAGCCGGCAATTGCCGCAATAACGGCTGGTGCATAAACAATTACTTGCATCCAACCTGTCAAAAAGCCAGCAGTTGGTCCATAAAGTGATTCAATATAGGAATAAAGTCCACCTGTTTTAGGCAAACGTGCCCCCACTTCAGCAATTGATAGCGCAGCAGCTAAGGTAATCACTCCACCTGCTAACCAAGCTAGTAAGGCAGTTGTTGAGTTTCCAGCATCCTGTAATACTCCAGCCTGCTTAAAGAAGATTCCCGAGCCAATTACTGTCCCAATTACCAACGCTAACCCGGACCAAATGCCCATTGAGCGTTTCAATTCTATCTCTTCCTGCATATCACACACTCCTATATATAATGTCTACAAAATAAAACCACCCTACCGCTGTTAGCGATTAGGGTGGTTGAGAACCAACTCCTGATAAGCGTTACACGAAAACGCCCAATCACTAACATGTGAATGAGTATGAACGATTATCATCATTGGTATCGACTAAAATTGCATATTCAAAAATCATAATCGCGCTCCTTTTTCGTGTAATTAATTATAACATGATTAGAATTTATCATATTTATCCGCTCATTACAAGGGGTATTTATTAATAGCTCGATTAATTATCGAACATTAACCTGTAATGTGTCATAAAAGTTCGTCAAATAGTCAGTTGAAACAAATCACTTACTATTTTTTATAATTTTCTCATAGTTTTCTAAAATATTTTCTAAGACTTCAGTTTGCACTTTATGGGGCAAAAACCGCCCCATGGGCACAAAATCATGCCGTTGTTTGAAGGGTAAATCCTGACTTGCCAGCAAGACAACCGTAAGATTATTTTCGGTTAGAAATAATTGTCCTGGACCAGATAAACGTCCCTTAGTATGTTTACCTATTCGCCAAGTGTGAAAATCACTTGCCATCAATTCCGTCTTACTTGGTACAAAGTTTCCAGTGTTATCTTGTTGTACAACAAGACCAACCAAGCTAGCCGTTTTATATTTATCAACCATTATCTAACTTCCTTACAAAAATTTAATCAAGCCAACGCCCACCAACATAATAATTATTCCAATAATTTGAGCTGGTACTACTCGTTTCTTAATTGAATGCCACCAACCAAATTGTTGAACTAAAATTGAGCCTGTGATTTGCCCTAACAACCCCATCATTATCGTCATACCAGCTCCAATGTGCGGTAACGCAATAACTGCCGTTAGCACAAATAGAGCACCTAAAAACCCGCCTAACCAATTCCAAGGTCGTGTCTGCTTTAACTCCTGCCAACTTACCATACGACGTTCAACTAGATAGGCAAGTATTACGATCAAAATCGAACCTAACCCAAATGAAATTAAAGTTGCTTGGACAGGTGACGCCAAAACCACTCCTAAGTGTCCATTAATCGCTTGCTGTATCGCACCAAAACCACCAATGATAACCGCCCATACCTGCCAAAGCCAAATTTTAACATCTTTTGCTTCATCATTCAAAACTACTACTCTATTCCCTAGGTTTGGTACAACTACCGCAATGATAACGCCTAAAAATAGAGTTACTATTCCGGCTAACCGCCAAAAGCTCAATGCTAAGACTGGACTGTTAAACCAACCAAAAGTATCAATAAAAATTCCCATAACAATCTGGCCTAGCATAGGCAAGATAACAGTTTGAATCGCCCCAATTTTTGAAAACAAAAGAATATTTGATGTTAAGTAAATAAGCCCTAATACACCACCCAGCCAAAGCCACCATGGTAACTTAGCTAAAACCGTCCAGCTTGGGAGAAGCTGTCCAGTCTGTATCCAAGCAATCACCGCTAAAAAAACTGTACCAACAATAAAGGAAATTGCAGCAGCAATAAAAGGTGAATGAACAATCCCCCGTAAGTCAGCATTAATTGGGCTTTGATTTGCTAATAAGAACCCCGCAATCATCGCCATACTCATAAAGATTAACATAAAACAGTTCACCTTCCCTTACTATATATAAGCAATTATACCAAGTGACAACTTATTGGCAAAGAAAAAGACGTACATAACCATACTCGGTTATGTGCGCCTCAGGCTCAAATTGTTTAATTCGTGTAAGTTAAACTTTTAATCACATTGCCATTGGTATCAGTTACATTAATAACCACTTTAGGATTACTTGTTCCTGCATCTTTCATTGATGTTAATAACTTATCGGCCATTTGTTGTACCTGGTCACCATTAGTCGTCATTGCCGTGCTAACCAACAAAGGGCTCAATTTTGATGAACTAACATCATAGGTTACCGTTGATCCATTCACATTAGCTGTTGCATCATCAATTAAACCATTACTAGCACTAATCAAAGTTTCTTTTCCACTGTTCAAGCGGTCAGCAATCTCATTTGGTGTACTTGGTGCTAGTTTAACATCAGCTAACTTACCTGCCTTAGTCACTGGAGCTGCTTTGGCAACAATCGAAGCAGCCTTATTAGCAATGATATGTCGCTCAAGCTGTACCCCTGCAAAGGCTACCAAAGCCAATACTACAACAAAGACTCCAAAGCCACTCCAAAAATGGCGATGCTTTTTTTGTTTATTCTTATCGCTACTCATATTCCCTCCAAAATCAAATAAAAATATCTATTATCGGTTAAAAATATATATCCTTCTACATTATACTAACATTTTTATTTAAAGGTAATTTAAAGTCCCAAAATTGGATTGTAAAAAAATAACGATAAATTAGCATCTGCTAATTTATCGTTTTTGTAAGACTAGGATGCTAATTACTTAGCTTCCAACTCTGCCTTACCCTTGGCCCATTGTTGAATGTTAACAACTTCTGCCGTACGAGCTGCACGTGCTGAATCGTAAGATACAGGACGCTTCTTAGCCCATGAATTGTATGGTGACTTAACAGCCATGTCATTTACCTCCATTATGTTATCGATAACTGTAATAGTATACCGGCAATCCTACCCCACGTCAAATTTGCCTAGTTAAAAATTAATTTTTACGGTCCAAAACCTTAATTTCTTCGCCAGCAACAATTACGTGGTTAGCAATATTAATAAATAGACCATGCTCAATTACGCCAACTTGTTGCGCTAACCAATCTGCTAGCTCAACTGGATTTTCAATCTGATCCAAGTGCAAATCAATAATATAGTTACCATTATCAGTAACAACGGTTTCACCAGCTGCATCCTTACGCAAAACTGGGTGCAAATCGGCCTTGGCAAAAAGTTCAATCAAATGACCCACACCATAAGTTACCACTTCAACTGGTAGCGGGAAACCACCAAGTGGATCGGCCAACTTTGTTTCGTCAACAATCCAGATGTTTTGCTTAGAATTAATTGCAACAATTTTTTCAAAGAGTAAGGCTGCACCACCACCCTTAATACCATCAAGCTGTTGGTTAACTCGATCGGCACCATCAATTGTTAAATCAATATTCTCAACCGCATCAAGGTCAACAATCTTAATTCCTAAGCTAGTTGCTTGCTCAGCAGTACGGTTTGAAGTCGTTACCCCGATAATATCAAGACCTTCATTCTTAACGCGTTCTGCAAGTGCATCAACGAAGAATTTAACCGTTGAACCAGTTCCTAGGCCAACTGTCATTTTGTCCTCGACTAAACTAGCCGCATACTTACCAACTTGCTTTTTTTGCTCAACAATATCCATATTATTCACTCCAACTTTAGATTTTCGCTTAACTAATTTAACTTTCTGTCCTTATATTTTAAATTTTATCACAAACTAGCACTCCACTAAAACGTTTTACTCAAATTTTATTCCAACAAATTAATTTAATTAAATCTATAAAATAATAGCCCCCTAAATTATATCCAATTTAGGGGGCTATTATTCTAATTAGCTTAATCGCTTAAAACGATGTTCATATAATTCATGAAGCGTTCCAGATAACCAGGAACATCAACCTCAACGGCGGCAAAGTTCGTCTTGTGTGTATCACGCAAACGCTCTGGGTCACCAATCGTACGACCATCTTCGTGCGTTACTTGCATATTGATTCCAAGTAAGGTCACTAACTTTGGATCAACGGCAACACCAACCGCAAGTGGGTCATGCAAAGCTGCCCCATCATGATTAATATCCAAACGATCGTAAGCATCGATATAGTAATCAAAGATATCGGCAAAAATTTGCCCCTTCTTGCTTCCTAAATCACGCCAAACTTGTGTCTCCTTCTTTGTCAAAAGGGTCTGCAAGGTTACGTCCAATCCAACCATGACTAAGTGCTTAGCATGTTTGAAGACATAGTCAGCTGCTTGTGGATCTTGATTAATATTTGCTTCCGTATATGCTGTAACATTCCCTGGAACAACTAAAGCACCACCCATCAAGGTAATATTACCAATCAAGTCAGCAATGCTTGGATCTTTTTGCATCGCCAAAGCTAAGTTAGTCAAAGGACCTGTTGGTACGATGATTAAATCTTCACCATATTCATGTGCGGCCTCAATGATAAAATCAACTGCATGTTTTGCTTCAACTGGTCGCGCCGCCTTTGGTAATTCAACTTCACCAATTCCGTTACGACCATGAATTGCCATTGAAATTTCCATGGTTGCAAAGTCATCTGTTGTACTAGAATGACTCTCACCCAAGAAAACTGGCACATCGCTAGCATCCAATAGCTCAAGCAATTTCAAACTATTCTCAGCGGCAGTATCCACCAAAGTATTTCCATAAGAAGAAACAATACCAATTAAATCTGCATCTGGGGTTGCCAAGGCATAAGCTAAGGCCAAGGCATCATCAACTCCCGTATCCAAATCCAAGATCATTTTTTTAACAGCCATTATCTGTCTCCTATTAAACTGGCATATTGCCAACTTGCTCAATGAACCACTTATTAAAGAATTCAGCATCAATATCAAGTCCAATTGCTACATTGCTTGTATTTTCATCATGCCAACGATTCTGAAAATCCCAAACAGTTGCGCCAATAGCTGGACCGTCAACCACAACATCGATATTACCGGCCTCAGTCTTAATTGCAGCTGGATTCAACGCATACAAAATCGTATTGACATCGTGCATTGGCTTACCGCCAGCAGCTTGATCTGAATACTCACCAATAATCGCTTTTAACATTGCACCAGAACGGCCCATCTTAGCAATTGTGTCCAAGGTTGCCGGCGTAATTAGCGCCTTCAATGTCACGTCCAAGCCAATCATTACCTTAGGCAATGAACTCTCAAAGACAATTTTAGCGGCATCTGGATCTGTAAATACATTAAATTCAGAAACTGAGCTAGTATTACCAGCTGAGACCGTACCACCCATCATAATTAGCTGTTCGATTTTAGCAAAATCCTCAGGGTATTTTTGAATAAATTGGGCAATATTCGTATATGAACCAGTTGCAATCAAAGTGACCGCTTCATCGGCAGCTTGTAGCACCGTGTGAATTGCTTCGACCGCATCTTGCTCAATTGGCTTTGTCGTAACTGGTGGGAAATCATAACCAGGCATTCCAGAAGCACCATGAATATAAGAAGCATCTTCGAATTGTTTCTTCAGAGGTGCCTTCGCTCCAGCAGCGACTGGAATGTCCTTACCAAAAAACTCTAACAACTTCAGAGTGTTGTTGGTTGTCTTATCTACAGAAACATTTCCAGCAACTGTCGTGATCAACTTTACATCCAAATCCGGGTTATTAACGGCGACTGCAATTGCAGCAGCATCATCAATTCCTGGATCCATATCCAAAATAATCGACTTCATTTTCGACTCCTTCAATTAGCTTGTTCAGCTTACCAAACAAATAATCCAGCAGCGGCAGCTGACAAAAGTGATACCAAAATACCTGACAAAAGCATAAATGGTACGCGCTTTGAGATAAAGTCACTCTTTTCCTTGGTAACAAGACCCTTAAAGGTTCCGATAATCATTCCAACAGTTGAGAAGTTAGCAAATGATGTCAAAAAGACTGACAAAACAACTGCGGCGTGATGATTAGCAAACAATCCCTTACTTGCCATAATATCCTTTGAAATCTCACCCATAACAACGAATTCATTCGTAACAAGCTTTGTTCCCATGAATTGAGCAAGTTGGAAGGCATCATGTACATTGAACCCAAGCAACCAAGCAAATGGGAACATGATAACTCCGAAGATATTTTGCAAAGTCAACCAGTCTAGACCAGTTAGTGAGAACAATTGGTTAATCAAAGCAGCCAAAGCGACGAATGACATAACAGTTGCGGCGATGATTAGAATTAGCTTTCCACCACCAAGGATTGAATCACCCAAGAATGAGAAGAAAGGCTCTTTTTCACCATTTTCGCTACCAATTGAGGCAATTACATCTTCTTCTGCACTAACCTTAACTGGGTTCAAAATTGAAGTAATAACAACTGCACCCAAAACATTCAAAGGTACCGCCATCAAAACATAATCCCCAGGAATCATCTGAACATAGGCACCAATGATAGCAGCCGTAACACAGCTCATTGACATCATAGCCAAAGTATAATTACGACGATCTGACATTGTGTCCAATTGGTGCTTAGATACGGCCAAAACTTCGGTGTTTCCCAAGAACATCATTTCAATTGCGAAGAAAGACTCATACTTAGGTTGTCCAGTAATAAATGACAAACCACGACCAATCCACTTGATGATCCAAGGCAATACTCCGATATAAGTCAAAATATCAAACAAAGGAACAATCAACAAGATTGGTAGCAAAGCAGACGTAACAAAGTTAGGTCCACCATGATTAGCTGTCAACCAATCTGGTAGAGCAAAAGCAATACCTTGATTAGCAACTGCGACTAACCATGTAAAACCATCAGCGGCTCCCTTAACAATCGCTTGACCAGCTGAGAAATGGGTAAAGAACCAAGCTAGTACTAGTTGTAAAACAACCACCACACCAACAGAACGCCAATTGATGTTTTTCTTATCATTTGAAAATAGATAAGCAATACCTAAAAATATAAAAATACCAAGTATATTAATTGCAATGTACATATCGTTACTCCTAAACATAACTTTACTAAAACGTTTTACTCTGATACTATAACATAGTAATAATGCTATTGAAAGCGGTTTACGATATTTATTTTATCATGTTTTATGTACAAGGTGGTCTACCATGAGAAAAACTTTAGTATTTTGTTCTTCTATCATTGATGTAATTCAAAAAAGGATTTACCCAGACAAAGCGACACCTTTATCGAAACAACTATTGCCAATTTGGTGACTGATTATTTAAATATCAAAGCAACAATAGAAATTGCCTAACCCAGCAAATTCAATTGTGATATCTTAACCTGTTGCAATCCCTGCTAACCCCATAGCAAGCAAAGCCCAGGCTAGTATTAATGCTTAAAAATATCTAATCTAGGAGCAACCCCCACATTATGTCTTATCTACTAACGCTTTTTGCTGGACTTCTTTTAGCAGCCCAAAGCCCCCTTTCTGTCAACCTCGGTCGTAAGTTGGGCTCACCAGTTTTGGCAAGCCTGATCACCTATATTCTAGGTACTATTGAGTTCGTCATCTTACTGTTATTTATGCACGTTGACATCCCACAGCTAATTACTAATGCCTTCACTAAGGGCTTTCCTTGGTCAACCGGTGGCCTTTTGGGTGCCATCTATATCACTAGCATTATCGTATTATTTCCTAAACTTGGTCCCATCAAAGCGGTTATCTATCCAACCCTGGGTCAGATTTTATCAGGAATATTAATTGATTCCTTTGGGCTCTTCAAAATGCCAACTTCTCCCATGAACTTAATCAAGTTCTTTGGTTTGTTATTGTTAGTCGCTGGTGTGATTTTTTCAGCCTACAGCCCAAAACAAGCTCAAAGTAATCACCCGGTTCAAGACCGGCTATACTCAGCTTGGGCTTTCATTGCCGGAATCCTTTCAACCTTGCAAAGCATCTTTAATGCTAATCTAGGGGCTAAATTAGGTAGTCCAATTGGCGCAACCTTTATTGCCTTTCTCTTCGGAACTGTTTTATTAATTCTAGTCGTCTTAATCATGCGCCAGGTTACACCTAAAACTTTGCTAATGGGGGTTACTTCACCGCTGGGTTGGACTACGGCCACTTTAGGCGCAATCTTTGTCTTAAGTATGACAATCCTCACTCCGCTGCTTGGCCCTGGTCTAACTGTATCAATCACCCTAATCGCTACAATGATTGTGTCCGCCGCCATTGAACATCTAGGGTTATTACAGGTCATGAAAAACCGCATTTCTCGCCAAAAAGTCATTGGCATCATCATCTTTATTGTTGGTATTATCCTAATCAAAGTAATTGGTTAAATTAGTGCCTAAATCAAAGCGATTGCAAATTTTTGCAGTCGCTTTTTGATTATCCCAACTTGTAATCTTGTAAAAATATCATAACTTATTTATACTTGAAGCATTATGATAATAACAAATAATATTTTTCCAGCCTTCACTTGGTCACAAATCCACGAAATGGATGAAGCTGATCGAAAATGGCTCCATACTGACCAAGAAATTCCACATACAATTTTAAATTATGCAATTGATCCCTATGAAAGCGCCCGAATGGAATATGCCGAGCAATCTAATCTAGCTTTAATGATTTTTGATGTTGTAACCCCCACCTCAAATCGTGCGACAACTGAGCCAGTTAGTTTCCTTTTTAACCACGATGGTAAACATCTTTATACTTTTACCCGCCGAGAAACCGCCTTTGTTAATCCATTAATCACAAATTTAGCCAGTGATAGTGAACACCCAATCGACCAACTCCAACCTTTAGATGTAATTTTGCAAATTGCTAATCAACTCACTAAGCAATTCATGACGACTGTTTTAGATATTAATCGTCGGCGCAATCCCATCCAAAGTGAAATTCGCCGGGTAAAGCATACCCAACGAATGATTGATAATCTAATGGACCTGCAAACTGCACTAATCTACCTGGGCAATTCTATAACAACCGATTTAGACTTAATCAATAATTTAAGTAACCACGAAGCAAAATATCTAACCGTTGAACAACAAAAACATCTTAATGATCTACAAATCGAGCTAAAACAAGCACTTGATGTTGTAGACCTTTCACATCAAGTTACTGATTCAGTTTCGAATGCCTATGAAAACGTTGCTAATTCTAACCTAAACTGGACGATGAAAATTTTGACGGTTTGGTCAATTATCCTAACCGTTCCAACTATCGTTTCTGGTTTCCTAGGCCAGAATGTCCCTTTCCCCCTGTATAATGTAAATGGCGACTTTGGTTGGATTTTCTCAATTATTATTACGCTGCTCTTAATGGGCCTGACCACGTTCATTCTTTGGCTAACTGGCTTCTTGCGTAAGTAAAATACTAATTGCATATAAAAAACCGCTTGTCTTTTAAGACAAGCGGTTTTATTTTAACGACCTAAAATACGCTTAAGGCCAGTATATAAAGCATAACTAAATGGTTTAACTGGTAAGATGAATTGACCATAACGCTTTTCAACTCGTCCACCAAAGCCAACCTTAAAGTTCAAGACCCCATCACTACCATCAAAAATCCCTGAAATTCCATAGAAATTATAGCGAGGGATTTTATGTTCAAGGGCAAGCTGCATCATATGATCTTGCAAAGCATAAGGACCATAATATTGCTTATACTCATCATATGTCCCTGAATAGAGATAGGTCATTTCATTTGGTGTTTCTAGGAAGACCGCCCCAGCAACTACCACTTTGTTGGCCGCTGCCTGAGTTTGCATTATCTGCGCCTCATCAATTCGTTTAATGTGCTGGTTCATTTGGTCGGTAAACTCACGCTTCTGATTTGCCGCTTTTTTATTATTTGGATTATGTGCCAAACGTTCATCTAACTGTGCCAGCTTCTCTGCTAACTCATCACGACGCTGCTCTTGCCCAGCAATAAAGGCAGAAAAATCCATTTCGACAAAATAAAAATGAACCTGATCGCCAAAAGCATCGTAAAGCCTTTCATAAAAATCAAGACTCTTATCATGGTAATTTAATCGATCAGCCGTATGTTGGGTCAACTGCTTAAAAGCTGGCAAATCAGCTTTTTGTAGTGGTCGTATTGTAATCCCAAACTGCACAGTTTTCTTTAGATAATACTTACCATCTTTTTCATAGCTCTTGCGTAGCGCAGCAACTGGATCTTCCGCATGTTCAATTGGCCGTAAATCTTTTGCAAACTGCCACATTGGCGCTGTTGCCGTTGACCAACCCTGTTCGACGGCTTGGTGTTGATAACCTAGACTTTTAAGTTGTCCTAACAAATGAGTTTCTTGCTCATAGTCAGTCAACATTTCACCATCACTTGTGTAGGTTTGCCAAATATTATTAGGCATTACCGATAGATAAAGCGCACCTTTTTGGTGGGCGTATTGCTTTAATTCAGTGAAAAAGGCTGTAACCAGCTCCGGCTTACCAAAATCAAGTAACGGTCCACCGTCCAATTGCATTAATTTCCCAAAACGGACTGGGATTGAAGTCACAATTGCTGCTGCAACCACTTCATCGTCTAAACGCAGTCCAATCATCTTAACTTCCCAATCACGCCCTGATAATAATTTGACGTAAGCACTGGTCAAAGTAAAATTTCCTTCAACGTGTTGCAAAGCGAAGGCATCAAATTCTTCTGCTGATAGTTCTAAAAATTCATAATTATCCATTTTTTGTTTCTGCCCTCTTATTATTAATTAAGCTAGTCTAATTCTAGCACAAACCACCTAATAAGCACCTTGACTAACTTATACCATAAAAAAATTCTTGAGCAGTAAAGCCCCTTACTTTTACATTGGCCTTACCACTCAAGAATTTTTCTATTTAAGATGCAAGCGTTGCGCTAAAGCAGTTGCTCGTGCACCAAACATTTCATAGCCTAACTTTGTTTTTAATGTTGCGATTCCATAGATTAACAATCCAATAAAACCACCAAACAAGGTAATCAACAAGTTGCCTAGACGATCTGTATCAGCCACAAAATAAGCTAATGTACCTACAACCGGCCAAACAACTAAGTATAGAACCAAACTCCAGGTTAGCATCGTCATCAAAGGATAACTAAATTCTTGCCAAGAAATTGGGTACTTTTTAACTAAGCGCCGTACAGCAAAGAACAGACCGACTGCAAAGGCAAAAATTGTCGCCATCAAGGGGCCAATTCCAGCCAACCAGATGGTTAACGGAACTTGCAAGACTAATTTTACAACTATAATAATTGCTAACAAACGTAACGTATACCGTAAATCACCAACACCTTGTAAAATTGCCAAGATAACCATGTACATCCCCAAAAATATCGCTGTATAAGAAGCATATTGTAAAATCAATACGCCGTTAGTCACATCACTGGCTCCGTAAAATAAGATATAAAGTGGTCGTGCGACAGCTGCCATACCTAAAGTTGCCGGCAACATGACAAATGCCAATAACTTTAATGCGTATTCAATTTGTTCGGCAATCACTTGTTTATTTCCAGCCGTCCGAGCCCGTGCAAGCATCGGTAAAGCTGTTTCAGACATTGCCACAGCTAATGATACCACTAGCATTACTAACTTGTTTGAATTGAAAGAGAACTGCGCAAACATATTATCAATCAAATCATAACTAATTGAGGTAAACGAGCGCATGATATGAAAGAAAGTATATTGATCAATTACCTGCACCAATGAAATTGCCGAACCGGCCAAAACAATCGGTAGGGACTGACGTGCCATGCGAGCCAAAATATTGGCACTTGGTACAACAGTATCATCAGCATTATCAATAGTCCTTAAACTCTTACGACGTAAAACAATCCCAACTAACAAAACGATAATCCCAGCCAAAGCTCCCCAGAAAGCTGCCAAGGTTGACTGGACCGTAGCATCAACCCAATTTCCATGACCCACAACCATAATCCAATAGGTCATACCAAGCATGTAAGCCACGCGAATCAATTGTTCAATAAACTGTGATAATGCCGAAATTCCCATAAACTCAAAGCCTTGAACATAACCACGAAGCATTGACAGAATTGGAATAATCAAGACAGCCGCTGCTAGAGCATGCAAGACCGGCACAACATTGGTATGTCCTTGTGAAAGCAGGGGCGCTAATACATAGAGCAGCCCACCAACCACTAACCCTAAAATAGCACCTAAAACTAAGGAAGAATGGTACACCTTGCGCACCATACGCAATTGCTTTTTAGCATGGTATTCAGCAACCAACCTAGATAATACATTTGGTAAACCAGCCGTTGCAATAATTAGAAAGACGCTATAAATTTGATATCCTTGTGCATAAAGTGAATTCGCACTAGTTGAATAGGTAGCACCAATCATTGCTACCCAAGGAATAATATAGAGCGCACCTAAGATTCGTGATGCAATTCCACCAATCGTCATCCAAAGCGACCCGCGCAACATCCGACTGCTTGCTGATTGTTGCTTTTTTAACTCATGCCGTTCTTCTTGCCTCCGAATTGTCCCCTGCTCAGTACCCACTTCATCCGGCGCATAAGTTGCAAGAGAAGCCTGGGCAAGCAATTGTGCTTGTTCCTCTAAGCTTGTCGCTTCTTGCTCACTAGGTATTTGAGCTGAGTGTTCAGCAAGTCCTACTTTATTTGTTGGATTAGTCAAATGGGGAATTGGCTTAGCAAATGGGTCTGGTACTTCGACAACCTCAATTTTTGCATCATCTGTCTGAGGAACTGCTGTCCTATCACTTTTAATTGCATGGTCAACGATTCCATCCGGCTTCGCACCAATAATTTCATTTACCGGCACCCCATCAAGCAAAGCACGTAACTCTTGATACGTTAAATCACGGCGAAAAGGGGCTTGTTCCGATTGCGGTTGGTGTTCATCATCTGCCATTTTCCGCTCTCCTTTACTAAAACATAACCTTAAATGACGCTACACAGACTCGAACTGTGATCTAAGACTTAGGAGGTCCTTGTTCTATCCTGTTGAACTATAGCGCCGATAATCATATCTTGTAATTATCTATTATATGTGAATAAACTGCAAGGGCTCCCCTTAAAAACTTAGCCTTCCTTTATAACTTTAATCTCTAACAGAAAGTACCCACAACACAAAAAAGGCGTTGATTAAATTAACCAACGCCTTTAAATATTTAGATAACTACATTGACTAGTTTACCTGGTACGGCGATTACCTTTTTAGGTTCTGCCCCAGCTAGTTGTTTGATAATTGCTTCTTGTTCTAACGCCAAACGAATCATTTCTGAACGGTCAGTATCTGCTGCAACTACCATCTTACCGCGTAGCTTACCGTTGACCTGCAAAATAATTTCCAACTCATCGGAAACCAAAGCAGCTTCATCATATTCTGGCCAAGCAGCATAAGCAAGCACTACATCCTTATGCAATAGACTCCACAATTCTTCGGTCATATGTGGCGCAATTGGATTCAATAGCTTGATAAAGCCTTCCATGTATTCAACTGGTACGGCATCAACCTTGTACAAATCATTGATGAAAATCATCATTTGTGAAATTGCGGTGTTAAAGCGCAAGTTCTCATAATCATCAGTAACTTTCTTAACCGTTTCGTTATAGCTCTTGGTTAACTTACCGTCATTGACCGTCGTAATATGATCACGAAGCTTACCTTCATCGTCAACAAAGGCTCGCCAAACACGATCCAACCAACGACGTGATCCAGATAGGCCATCAACTGACCAAGCAATTGATTGTTCTAAAGGCCCCATAAACATTTCGTAAAGGCGCAAAGTATCTGCCCCATACTCTTCAACAACGTCATCTGGATTAACAACATTACCCTTAGACTTTGACATCTTCTCATGGTTTTCACCCAAAATCATACCTTGGTTGGCAAGCTTTTGGAATGGTTCCTTCGTGTGAACAATGCCCAAATCATACAAGACTTTATGCCAGAAACGAGCATATAGCAAATGCAAAACCGCATGTTCCGCACCACCAACATATAGATCAACATTCTTCCAGTAAGCTTCTGCCTCAGGACTAACTAAATTATCTTCGTTGTGTGGATCCATGTAACGTAGATAGTACCAAGATGAACCAGCCCACTGTGGCATCGTATTGGTTTCGCGCTTACCCTTACGACCGTTTTCATCAACAACATTCACCCAGTCGTCAACATTAACCAATGGTGATTCACCGGTTCCTGAAGGCAAGATGTTATCAACATGTGGTAGACGCAATGGTAATTCATCCTCTGGAACTAATGATTTAGTACCATCTTCCCAGTGAATAACTGGAATTGGTTCACCCCAGTATCGTTGTCGTGAGAAAATCCAATCACGAAGTCGGTAATTGACCTTTTTGTGACCAACGCCCGCCTTTTCAACCCAATCAAGAGCCTTAGTTAGTGCATCGGCCTTATCCAAGCCATCAAGGAAGTCTGAATTGATATGCAAGCCGTCTCCCGTGTAGACTTCCTTACTAATATCACCACCAGCCACTACTTGACGCATTGGCAAATCGTACTTTGTGGCAAATTCATAATCACGTGAATCATGCGCTGGTACTGCCATAACTGCACCAGTACCATATGAAGCCAAAACATAATCAGCTACCCAGATTGGTAGCTTTTCGCCATTAATTGGGTTAATTGCATAAGCCCCAGTAAAGGCTCCAGACTTGTCTTTATTTAAATCAGTCCGTTCAAGATCTGACTTTGAGGCAATTGCTTGCTTGAAAGCTTCAACGGCTGGCTTTTGCTCAGCTGTAACAATCTTTTCAACTAATTCATGTTCTGGTGCCAAGACTAGGTAAGTAACCCCAAATAAAGTATCTGCACGCGTCGTAAAGACCTCAACTGCTTGGTCAGCTTGTCCTTCTACCTTAAAGTTAATTGCTGCCCCCACTGAACGACCAATCCAGTTACGTTGTTGTTCTTTAATCGCATCTGGCCAATCCAAATCATCCAAATCGTCTAATAAACGGTCTGCATATTCGGTAATTTTTAAAGCCCATTGACGCATTGGAACTCGATAAACCGGGAATCCGCCACGCTCAGTCTTACCATCAATAATTTCTTCATTAGCAACCACGACACCACCATTGTAATCTGGTGCCCAGTTAACCATAATTTCATCTTCATAAGCTAAACCGCGCTTATAAAGTTGTTCAAAAATCCATTGGGTCCACTTATAGTACCTTGGATCAGTTGTGTTTACTTCTCTCGACCAGTCATACGACAAGCCTAATGTTTTCATTTGACGACGGAAATTTTTAACATTCTCGCCAGTAACTTCTCGTGGATCTGAACCAGTCTTGATTGCGTATTCTTCGGTTGGCAAACCAAAAGCATCAAAACCCATGGGATGCAAAACATTAAAGCCTTGCATTCGCTTCATTCGAGCGACAATATCCGTTGCGGTGTAACCCTCCGGATGACCAACGTGTAGCCCTTGACCTGATGGGAAGGGAAACATATCCATCACGAAAAATTTTTCTTTATCCGTTGCTGTTGATGTCTTAAATGTCTGATTTTCTTCCCAGTAATGTTGCCACTTTTTTTCCAGTTCTTTGTGTTGATAAGCCATACCTAGTTACCTCACTTTAATTATTTAATGCTAACAAAATTATTTGATACTTTCAAGCCGATTTAGCCTGTACAAAGCCGGGCAAATTAGTGTTTTATGCTACAATAAGTTAAGTTTATTTTTAGGAATATAGGTTTCTTATTATGCGAAGATTTGACTACTTTCAGTTGGGCCTTGCGTTAACTGGCTTGTTAGTCTTTATTACACTAGCCGCTGGCCTTTACTTGCAACTTCCCTACGTCAATTACATAGACCAATTAGGCTTCCACTTAATCTACCAGCACCATAGTCCAGAGGCTACTTGGTTTTTTTACAATGCTACCCGTGCTGGCAATCCTAAGTGGACTAGTCTGGTAATGATTGTTACAACGGTAATTTCCATCATCATCAAAAAATATGATGTTACCGCCTTTATCGTTTTAAACGTTGGTGTTTTCGGTCTTGGCGTTATGGCCCTATTAAAGATTCTTTTTGAGCGTGCGCGACCAGCTCTCTTTCAGTTA
The DNA here is from genome assembly GCF_000691805.2 of Weissella oryzae SG25. Lineage (GTDB taxonomy): Bacteria > Bacillota > Bacilli > Lactobacillales > Lactobacillaceae > Weissella > Weissella oryzae. Next base: position 83,508 of record NZ_DF820489.1, read on the forward strand.
GTTCCAGCTCATGGCCCCTCTTTTCCATCTGGCCATTCAATGAACGCTATCCTATTATATGGTTCAATTATCATTTTGCTCCACTACTATATGGAGAAACGACCAATTCGCTTAGTTTTAATCTGGTTCTTTGCAATCTTAATTATCATTATTCCAATTAGTCGTGTTTACTTAGGTGTACACTACCTAAGTGACATTCTTGCCGGCATGGGGCTTAGTGGTTTCTTACTAATTATGTCTAAAGAATTCATTTTTAAATATCGTACTCGGGAGGTTTTTGAACATGCGTAGCCCACAAGACTTAATCCAGATGATTATTGGTGAGTATTTACAGGCCGGTGATTTGGCCATTGATAGTAATATCAAAGCTGGTGATATTACCCGTTTCCTTGCGGCGCGGGTTGGCGATGACGGTCACGTTATCAGCTTTTCACCTGATAAAGCAGCCATTGATGCAGTTGCAAGTTCACTCTTTTTGAGTGGTTTAACCGCACGGGTCGAATTAATCCATCGTGACATTAGCGCCTTGGCTGAATATCTTGATCCAACTGAACCGATTGGCCTTATCATGACCCAAACCGATGAGCATACTGATTTTGACCAATTAGCTCAAACAATGCGTACAGCCTTATTGGCACTGAAAAAGAATGGTTTATTGGTAATTATTGGTTATCAGCCGGCAAAGTTCGCTTCGCTCAAAACTTTTGCCGCCAAACTGCCTAGTGAAAGTTTTGATGCCCAAATTTATCAATCCCTACAAAGCGATGAAACAACTCTAATCATTCAAAGACGCTAAATAATAAAAGGACGGACAAGTTTGTCCGTCCTTTTTTATTATTTATTTGGTTCAAACACAGCAATTGACTCAACGTGTGCTGTTTGTGGAAACTGATCAACCGGCAAAATATCACCTTTTAAGTGGTACCCATGATCTAATAGATAGCGGGCATCGCGAGCTGCGCTTTCCGGATTACAAGAAACGTAAACAAACCGACTCGGCCGCATCATAATCACTGCATCCATTAGTTCAATTGTTAAGCCCTTGCGTGGCGGATCAACAAAAATCACATCGGCAGGCATTCCGGCTTTGGCCCATTCTTGCATTTTAGCTGGGGCATCGCCAACTTCAAAATTAGCATTGGTAATATGGTTTTGCGCTTTGTTTTCTTGTGCATCCGCGACGGCACGTTCAACAATTTCAACACCTAAGACCGCTTTCACCTTACTGGCAACCGTCAAACCAATTGTACCAATACCAGAATAAGCATCGATCACTGTGTCGCTTGGCTTCAACTCTGCTTTTTGGGCCGCTAGCTCATACAAAACTTCTGTGGTCTGTGGATTAACTTGATAGAAAGAATTAGGCCCAATATTAAACTCAATTCCTAGCAAAGTATCACTAATTGAATTCTTTCCCCACAACGTTCGGTTATCTCCAGATAGCTGCGCATGTAATTTACGTGGATTATGATTCAAAATCAAGCTCTTTAAGCCAGGTACATTTTTTACAATATCAGCCACAACCCCGGCTTCATTGGTAAAACTAGGGCTTTGAGTTACCAAAACCACCATAATTTCACCACTATAATAGCCACGACGTACCATGATATATCGGAACTCACCCTTATGCTCATCATCCATATAAACACTAATATGATGTTTATCTAAGACCTCTCGCACCAAACCAATCGTGCGATCAATCTCTGGATCATTTACATAATAATCGTTTAATGGCACAATCTCGCCCCGCGTCCGTCGCCGAATAAAGCCAGTTAATAAATGTCCTTCAATGTATTGCAAGGGCACAATCGTTTTATTACGGTAGTGGTGCGGTTCATCCATCCCAATGGTTGGCGCAACTTCAACTTCAATCTGTTCTTTGGCATAAAGCCGTTTAATTTGCTGGCGCTTTAAGGCTAATTGCCCGGCATAACTCATATTAATGTAGGGTGCGATCCCAACCTCTAACAGATAGGCATGATCAGAATCAATCCGATTTTTTGAAGCCTTAATTACCTCAATTAACGTTGCTCGGCTAAAATAGCGATTCACTTGTGTTATTTCATAGCGAATTTCTTCACCTTCAAAGGCATTGGGTACCAAAACTTCGTAGTCATTTAAATTAATTACTCCCTGACCCGAATACCTAACTTCTTCTACGGTGCCCACATACTGTTGATGTAACTTCACCGGTATCATTACTTTTTTCACTAGGCTTTTACTCCTCACTGCTTGATTATTTTACTGACCTACTAAGCAGTATGCTATGTTTTTATTTCATTAGTTAATTAGTCTCGTACTATCCTACCACATAGTTATTATAGCAAAGTCACTAAAGTGTTTAGCGTTGACATAATCTTGCAGATTTAACCAGTTAAAACAATGATTTTACCTGACTTAAATCACGATTGGTTTTGAGTTTAATCAGGCAAAGCCTTTACTTTCTAAATATACACATTTTATTTTAATCTATCATATAGTATCAAAAACTTGAAATTTAATGTAAAACGTTTTACAACATAGATATGGCTATTATAAATAGTTGCCAGGCCATCTAAATATACAGTAATATTTTACGTTACCCGGGGAGAATGACATGGTAAAAGAACTAAAAACTGACGCGACTGTCCGTCGTGCTGTCAATAATTATTATCGTAAGCTAACGGCTTATGACCGTACTAAACAACAATCACACACTTTTGTTCGTAAACATGCTCACTTAGAAGATATTGAAGAATTAATCAGACTATACAATGAAGCTCATAATAGTGACTTGGAATTATTGAATATTAATGATTAGTTTTTTATTGATAAAATCTTTTCATCTGCCAATTTTGACGCCCAAGAGACTAATGTAAGCGCTTATTCACATTAAAATCACATTTATGTGCTAAGTTAAAATTAGGCTTTAAAAATACAACCACCATTACTTTCTTAGTCTAAAAGGAGTTAGCAATGAGTAAATGGAGCATCTTTGGCTATTTTTTTATCATGTTATCTAACATTGCCGGCGTCCTCTCGATACTATCTTCTGGGGATGCATATAGTATTAACTACAGTTTTATTATGGCCATTACGATGGTTATCATGTTATTCTTAGCTCTACTCTTATTTTTAAAAAGTAGTAATGCTTCTTATATTGAAATAGAGCATTAAATTAACTGTTAGCCCATTTTTATGTTGTGGGTTACTTTTGTGGAGGCAAATAATGTTTGCATCGTATAAACGTTTTTGGATTAATATTTTTAACTTTTCTGGTGTATCTAATCGGGCTGACTATTGGTGGCCGATTATCATCAACTACATTATCGGCGGTGTAATAATCGCTATCGTACAGGCAAGTATTGGCCATTCAATTGATAACATTTACACCATTGGTGACCTATCAATCGCTTGGGAACGTAATCTAATTGTTTTAATCGTCTGGATTGCAACTTTATCGGTTCGTTTCCGTCGGCTACATGACACTAACCGGACTGGTTGGTGGGTTCTACTAGACCTAATTCCAGTTGTTGGTACAATTTGGTTTTTCATACTAATGGTCCTACCTTCCAAGCCAAATCGCTGGCAATAATAACCACAAAAAACCGCTGTAAGTATTAATTATGCTTACAGCGGTTTTTGTAATGTCAATAAAATTCTTTAATTTAACTTAGCTGTTTGTACGCTTTTAGTAATAACATAAGCTAGCAACCATAAGACAATAAAAGTACCCACTAAGATATAGCCAAATGAACTATAGTCAATATTTTGTAGTACGTTTAAAATCGAAATACTTGTTTTAAGTTTATCCGGTAAGAAATGAATTAACTCAGTCAGGCCAATCATCAAAGCCGAAAGTACCGAAACCGTTGTCACAATCAGATTGTAATACAATTTGCTATGTTCACTGGAGAAAGCCCAGCGATAAGCACCTGACATCATAACTGAATCGGTGGTATCCATCAAACACATTCCGGCTGCAAAAGAAATTGGTAAGACCAATACTGAGAGAAAATTGGTGTTAGCTGCAACTGCATTGGTTGAAAGGGTTAATAAAGCAATTTCTGTTGCTGTATCAAAGCCCAAGCCAAATAATAAACCAACAAAATACATTTGCCGAGCATGCTCAACAAATTTAAAAACTGAACTAAAAATAAAAGTCAGCGGTCCATTCATTGTCGGTAGTGGACTTGTACCTGGCTTTTTTTGTCGCATGCGCTTAAGTAAATTAATCAATACGACCAAGTTAAAAATCGCAATTCCAATTAAAAAACCACCCGATACAATCGTACCGATAATACTTCCAGTACGTTCAAAAAAAGGCAACTTTTGACTCGCCCATTTAACCGAAACAGCAATCAAAATTGACATCAGTAAAACAATTGTTGAATGCCCTAGCGAGAAATAAAAACCGGTTCCCATGGGGGCTTTATCCTGGTGCACTAATTTCCTAACAGTATTATCAATTGCTGCAATATGATCTGCATCAAAAGCGTGGCGCAAGCCTAAAGTATAGGCTAGAATTGTTAAGCCCACAATTGTATGGTTACCTTTTATTTCCATTAAAATCAGCCCTAAAAAAAGGCCGTGCATAGCTAAAATAAAGCTATAATATCCCCATGATTTTTTTATAAGTTTAGTCATTCTTTATAACCCATCCTTAACTAATAACTTCTTGCTAATAAATATAAAAGTCCTTAGTCAATAAAAACACGCAATATCTAGGCTACATTTGTTACGAACATTTACAAGGTAAAATATAATTCGCTAAATATAGGCTGACTTTATCAAACAATCTGTCATAAAAGCTTCGTAAAAGTTCAAAGCTGTTATGTTACTCTCCTATTAATAATATGTCGGATTAGCGATATAAAAGTTTCTGCAGTTTTATTACTCTTAATTCTATAAAGTCGTAAACAAAAAGCCCTATCAGTTCAAATATGACTGATAGAGCTCGTTCAATAAATTAGGACTAGTCCTTATCTATCCAACACTTGGCAATGTAGCTTATTAGGTTTACTGCTAAACCAGCTAACACTGCGATTATGAAGTTATGCATATACTGGAAACCTCCAGTCTGTACCTATTTTTCGCCGTGGTACAAACTGAATCACACCACAAATTAAACACAAAAAAAGCTATCCTCGGCGGCGAAACCAAGAATAGCTTAGACATGCAGGTATTCCAGCATGCACAACTTCATGCTCAAATTATAACACTCAATTTATCATCTGTATATGTATATACAAATGTACTTACAGTTATACCCTTGCAAACCCTATAACCTTTTGTGTGCAACTATCTATAATTATATGCTGGGGTCTATTCAACCAAAAACAGCCAATGTATTCACTTCATTAGTAAACTTCTAGCACTCACAAAAATATAGCAAAAAATACACACTAAAATAAACAGTTACTTGATTTTCGGTGACTTTTCATAACTTTCTATGACCTTTTGAAAATCTTGAAAACATCAGAAAACCCCGCCAGACTAGTGAAAACGCTAATCTGACGGGGTTTGATAAAACTACTGACTGCCCAGGTAGGATTCGAACCTACGACATTCGCATTAACAGTGCGGCGCTCTACCACTGAACTACTGAGCAATGAATTACCATGTACTTATATTATCATCATAATAAGAAAAATACAATCTTTTTCTTATCTTTTTCTTATCTTTTTTTAATATTATTTCAAGGATATTAAAAACAACTATTTTAATGAAATGCTGTTTTATAGCAATCTATAGGCTATAATCATACTTATATTAATAAGATAATGCAGTTTTAAATATTTAGAATCAATTAACTTTGAACAATCCTCGTAATAAAGCTTATCATTATTTAATTTAACACATCTAATTATAATTAAACCACCTAGTAAACATTGCTACTAGGTGGTTTAATTTCTAACGATTTTTAAAATAATCATTTAAACGTTGGCGATACTTAGCCTGCCAATCATAGCGGTCCTCACCAATTAACTCATCAACAAAGGCTGCAACATCGTCCCCAACAATCATCTTTACTGGTTTTTGCTCAGCTGCACCAAGCTCTAATAAATCAATTACATCATCAAAAAGGTGCCAATCTATCGTTCCCATTGTAAAAGCGTATGACTGAATTGCCTTAAAAGCATGAAAATAATCAGCCGGCAACTTTTCGGCTCGCTTTACCATTGCTCGGTACTCTTTTTTCTCATTTAACTGCTTAGTAAATGTATTCATCAAATTCATTTTTTATCTCCTGATTTAATTTTACGATTCAAACGCTCCCGGTACTTATGCTCCCAAGATTTACCGCTGTCCCCACTAGCAATTAAGTCATCTAAAAAGGCTGCAACGTCTTTGCCAGCAACATCGGTTACTAACCGCTTCTCTGCTGCTAACTCCTCTAATAAATCAATTAAATTTTCAAAGATGAATTTTTGGCTAGCCCAATCACTAGGTCCAACTGTAAAAAGATATTTTTTCAATACCTTGAAGTCTTGTTGATAATCTGCCGGTAACTTTTCTACTCGGGCAGTCATAATCCGCCAAGTTTCCTTTTCTTCTAAGCCAATTACTCGATCAATAATTCCTCTTGCCATCTTACTTTTCCCCTTTAAGCTTTGCCATTTGTTGTGCAATAAATTCCCAACGCTGCCAAAATATTGATAATTCCGCCTGCCCAGCTTGATTCAAGCTGTAAAACTTACGCATCGGACCAACTGCCGACTTACGTTTAACAACGTCTACCAGTGCCTTCTTTTCAAGGCGAACTAAAATAGTGTAAACCGTCCCTTCAACAATATCATCAAAACCTGATGCTTGTAATGTCTGTGTTATTTCATAACCATAAGTTTCATGGCGGTTGATAATCTCTAAAATCATACCTTCTAAGATGCCCTTTAGCATTTCCGTAGTTCCTTGCATTACTAACGACCTCCATCATTAGCTACTTTGTGTTAATTAGTAGCCGTTGACTATATAGTAAGACAGAGTACCCGAGAAGTCAAGTCATTGAAAGCAACTTTTCCATTAAAAGGTAAAATTCATTGGCAGACATTGTTGTGGCAGATACTAATCACGTCTATAAAAAAACACCTTTCAGCTCACTAGCCAAAAGGTGCTTAAATGTTTTAATCTATCCTAATTTACCAAAATAAGCTTTCAACTCATCAACCTTGTCCAAACGCTCCCATGGCAAGTCTAATTCAGGGCGACCAAAGTGACCGTAGGCAGCAGTTGCTTCATAGCGAGGCTTACGTAAATCTAAGTCTTCGATAATTCCAGCTGGTCGTAATTCAAACAAATCACGAATTGCTTCAGTTAGTTGGTCATCAGACACCCGACCAGTACCAAATGTGTTTACGTTAACTGAAACTGGGTGGGCCACACCAATTGCATAAGCAACTTGGATTTCAGCCTTGTCAGCCAAACCAGCTGCCACAATGTTCTTAGCGATGTGACGAGTAGCGTAGGCAGCCGAACGGTCAACCTTAGTTGCGTCCTTACCTGAAAAGGCACCACCACCATGACGGGCATAACCACCATAAGTATCAACGATAATCTTACGACCAGTCATTCCAGCATCACCCTTTGGACCACCGATAACGAAGCGACCAGTTGGGTTAATGTAATACTTTGTATCAGCATCTACCATTTCAGCTGGCAAGATTTCATCCAAAATATGGGCACGTACATCTTTACGTAATTGTTCAAGCGTTACATTGTCGCGGTGTTGGGTTGATAAAACAACTGCATCAATCCGCTTTGGCTCGTCATGCTCGTCCAATTCAACCGTTACCTGCGCCTTCGCATCAGGCAATAGGTAAGCCAATTCACCTGTCCGACGTAACTCAGCTTGCTTTTTAACCAATTTGTGTGACAAAACAACTGATAATGGCAAGTATTCGTCAGTTTCGTTGGTGGCAAAACCGAACATCAAACCTTGATCCCCAGCCCCAATCTCATCTAGTGGATCAACGCCACCTTCTTCACGTTGTTCAATCGCTGAATTAACTCCCTGCGCAATATCAGGTGACTGTTCATCAATCGTCAAACCAACGTGCACATCAGAAGCTAGGAAACCAGCATCTGGATCATCGTAACCAATTCTTGCCAAGGTCTTACGGATAATTTCATCCATATTAACATAAGCGCTGGTTGAAATTTCACCAAAAACATTTACGTAACCAGTTGTCACTGAGGTCTCAATTGCTGTATGGGCCATTGGGTCCTTAGCCAAAATTGCGTCTAAAATTGCATCGGAAATCTGATCAGAAACCTTATCTGGGTGCCCCTCGGAAACTGATTCTGATGTAAACAAACGTTTCTCTACCATAGTATATCTAAACTCCTCATTTCTATTGAATTAAGCAAATAAAAAACCAATATATCTCCATCCCTGGTGACATATTGGTTTTGCCTAATATGCCTATCTGCTAGAAAGTACCACATCGCCTTAATAACTTAAGGTAAGTTGGTGTCAGATCATCGGGTCTAGTCCCTCGCTGAACTCTGGATAGGAAATCTATATTAATTTTTTAATTGCGTAATTTAAAGTACCTAAACAATTCTATCATATTCTAAATTACTGACAAGCTTTTTATTTTGACAAAAGCAACCTACTTGGTACGTCTAAGATTTTAGTTTCCCACTGTTAATTGCTCTGCCACATATTGTGCGTACAATGGATGGCTAGCAACGAGGTCACTATGCTTTCCTGAACCGGTCACTTGGCCATTTTCAATAAAGTAGATATTGTCTGCATCCACGATTGTTGATAGACGGTGTGCAATTACTAAGGTTGTCCGGCCTTGCATCAAAGTATCTAAGGCCTTTTGGACCATTGCTTCACTCTCTGAATCCAAGCTAGCCGTTGCTTCATCAAGCATCAAAATCTTTGGATCACGTAAGAAGGCCCGCGCAATTGCGATTCGCTGACGTTGACCACCAGAAATTTTTACTCCACGCTCACCAACTTGCGTATTTAGCTTAGCTGGCATCTGCTCGACGAAGTTACGGGCAAAGGCCAATTCCAAAACGTGCCAAAGTTGGTCGTCACTAAATTCACCATCTAATCCATAGGTTAGATTATCACGAATCGTTCCGGCCATAATGGCTGAATCTTGTGAAACGAAACCAATTTGCGAACGCCAGTCATGTAATGAGACTGCCTCGATTGGTAAGTCACCAATCGTTATCTGGCCAGCGGTTGGCTCATAGAAACGTTCTAGTAGACTAAAGATGGTTGACTTACCACCACCTGAAGGACCAGCAAAGGCAACGATGGTGTTAGGCTCGGCCTTAAAACTGACATCATGCAAAATTTGGTCACCAGTATCATAACTAAAATCAACATGTTCAGCGGTAAGGCTTTGACCTTCAACGTCAAACTTTCGACCGTCGTTCAAGTGCTCTTGGTCCTCAACTAATAATTCATTAAGGCGCTCGGTTGAACCAGCAGCCTTAGACAAATCAGTAAAGAACATACCCAAAACTGGTACTGAACCAATCAAATTCATCAAGTACATCAAGAAACTCATCAAAGTTCCGATTGCCATCGCACCAACTGCGACACGATGAATTCCATAAGCCAACAAGCCAAAGATGGTTGTCATCATCAATAACATCATAATTGGCTGCATTGAACCATCAAAAATGGCCTCTTTTAGACCAATCCGGTAAAGCTTTTGAATATTTGTGCTTGCCGTCATACTAGCTTGCTTCTCACCATTAGATGACTTGACCAAACGGATTTCAGATAGAACTTCGTTCGCATTTCCTGAAAAATCAGCCAAAGCGTCTTGGCGCATCCGACCAATTCGACTTCCAAAAATTGCCAAAGGCGTAATTAGTACGGCGGCCACTGGGACAACTACGACCATTGCGACAGTCATATGCCAGTCCATCCGCCACATCATTACAATTGAACCTAGCAAAAGCAGTAAGCTCGAAAGGGTCTGTGGCACCGTCTTAGCTAAGAAGTCCTTTACCTGAGAAGTGTCATTAACTAGCCGACTATTAATCTCACCAATTTTAATTTGGTCAAAATATTTAACATAGAGATGAACTAATTTATCCCAGATATTTTGCCGTAAGTTTTTAACAACACTTTCACCAAAGAAGCCTAAAATTGCAGCACCAACTGCACCAAGCAACATGGCAATAATGTAAACTCCAACTACTTTACCTAAAATACCGTAGTTAATGCCCTTACTAAATCCATCAATCAAAGGGCGAATCATCTTAGGCACAATTAATTGTAAGATTGTACCAATAATTCCCGCCGTAAGTCCGATAACAAATAAACTATACTTTGGCTTAGTTAATCCAATTAATTTAAAAAATCCGCTAAATGATAGCTTCCCTGTTGGTCGCTTCATATTTTGCCGTTGCTCCATCATGCTATTCCTCAATCCTAAAATCTAATCTTCCGTTTTTGTATCGTCACGCTTGCCTGAACGCTTACCAAAGCCCCAACCAAAATCCTTACGATTTTGCCAAGCTTCACGGCGCATCTCGCGGCCCATTTCTTGCATCTCATGCCGCATAATTTGGTGTTCATGATGCTTTTGTGGATTAAACTTCCACATCCCATCAAGGTCACCATCAAATATGTTAAAGACATCTTCATCATCACTATTAGCGACTAATTTTTGCATCAAGACTAGCAATTCAGCTTGTTCTGCCTGATCTAAGGTTGCAAACAGTTCTTCTGATTTCTCATCATGTTGTTCACTGCGTTGGCTCTTAAGTTCTTTACCAGCTTCTGTTAAGAAGACTCGACTTACTCGCTTATCAGCTTCATCAGTCTTGCGTTCAACTAAACCACGTGATTCCAAATTTTTAACTTGATTGGTTACACTAGAAGGCTTAATATCCAACAATTCAGAAATTTCTGTGTTGGTTAACCCATCCTGCTTCCATAGCTGGACTAATAAACCTTGTGCTCCGTTACGTCCTTGGCGTTGTTGCAAACGTGCGCTAACTAATTCATTACGCAAAGCTGCTAAAACCTTTGGATTCCGTAGAAATTTTGAGAATAGTTGAACTAAGTTATTTGTTTGTTCTGACATTTTAAATTACCTCTTTTAAAGTATTTAGTTTTCTTTATTATTAACTAACGAAATATATTCTAAACCTTTATTTAGCTTTGTCAACAACAAACTAAATAAAAAATCAGAGTTATCCCCTGATTTTTTATCCTAGCTTTTAAATTCAATCAAACCTACATTATACGTTGGATTAACCAATCAAAAATTCGATCACCCAAAAACTTCTGAATCAACACTGCTGGCCAGGCACCATAACCAATTAAATAACGTGTTCTTGGTCGCTTAGCGCTAACTGCTTTGAGGATGATCCTAGCAATTACCGTCGGTGCCGTCAAAGCTTTATTTTGATACAAGCTCCGCAAATTAGTTGCTTTTTGTTGCGCCGCTTGGGCGTAAGGGCCTTTTGCAGACGCTTTTTCAAAATTATCAGCTGCTATAATTCCCCACTGCGTTTTAATTGCACCAGGTTCAATCAATACGACCTTAATCCCGAAGGGCGCCAGTTCTAAACGTAGGGCATTTGAAAAACCTTCTAAAGCAAACTTACTGGCATGATACCAAGCACCAAAAGGAGTCCAAACCCGGCCAGCCATTGATGAAAGATTGATAATTTTACCAGTGTGTTGTGCTCGCATAGTCGGCAAAACCAACTTAGTTAAATCTGCTAAGCCGAAAAGATTAACATCGAGCTGGCGGCGCGCTTCTTCGATTGGCACATCTTCAACTGCACCATAGGAACCATAACCAGCATTATTAATTAAAACATCAATCCGACCCTCATCTGCTAAAACCTTAGTTACAACCGTAACCATTGCAGCATGGTCAGTTACATCCATAGCTAAAACCTTAACTCCAGCAAGGGCTAAATCATCCATTAGATTTACCCGCCGTGCTAAACCATACACGGTATAGCCAGCTGAATTTAAAGCCAATGCAGTTGCTTTACCAATACCTGACGAAGCACCCGTTACTAATGCTACTTGTTTGTTCATGTTTAAGCCTTCATTCTAATTGTTTTTTACTATTATACGAGTTGGTGGGTTGTATTTATACCCAAACAAAAAGTCCCTAACCTAAGTTAGGGACTAAGATAGTGAGTGCTCAACATTCTAACTAAACCGTTTGAATTTCATAAACATTAAGCTAACGGATATTGTTCTTTACTTAAATCAATCTTAAATTCTTCTATATAACGATAATCAATATTATATTCATCAAACTTATCATGCATGCCTTTAGGTGATAATCCTTTTGATGTATTTGCTGCCGCAACTGGATTAATGTCACATAAGACTTGATAAACAGCCAATTTTTTTAATAAATGCTTATATTTAGTTCTATCTCCATTTTTGAGCACATAATGCCACTCTGAAATCATAGTCATGTAGAGAATGCAAAATGTTTTTAATGCATGCCAGGGGTTACTCTTATATTTCCTAGCAATTATAATAATATCATCAAAATCCTCCTGTACTGGTACCGGATTACCACTGGTGCTCCTTGCTCGTTCAAGAACTTTGTCAAAAATCTCATCAAAATCTCTTTTGACAATTTTTTTGGAATCAGTATTTTGAGAAAATGATGCCAAATCTGACAAATAATCTTTATCCAGTGGTGCTCCATCTTGAAAATAATTTTTCATACCATTTGATTTATATGTAACTCGCCATGAATCAAATTTTCCTTTTTCATAAAAAATTTCAGAATCATCTGGTAATTTTAACGTCCTATCCTTAGGAATCCATTTAATTTTGCGATTCATTCTTAAAACCTTTCTAAATTCTTACCTCTGTATTTTAATTAACGACCTATACAATTCAAAATAATCATATGGGGTTAACTATAATTGATAGCTAAGCACCTTTAAAAAAGGTTGCTAGCTTTCGAAATAAACAATCAAATAAAGCAGTACCTCAATAATGTATTCCCTCGATGATTACTAATAATCGATGTTATTAATTTTTTCATTTAAAAAAATTATCACTATAAATTCAAGCTACAAAGTATATCCTTCATACCTTTCAATAAAATCTCATCGTTTTAATTACAGATCCACAATTTCTTTCAAATAACCTAAATTAACCATCGTTAAATTAATTATATACGGAATTACTTCAAACGCCTCGGTCAAAGGCAAACGCGCCGTATTCCATCCAGGGCCATCAGAGATCCAGACAAAATTTACATTTTCCCCCGATATATATGTATTTAAATCCCGAAATTCACCAGAAACAGCTTTTAGTTTTGAACCACCGCCACCATAAAAATTAGTTTCAATTATCGTTACTTTGTTCGTTTTTGGATTGAACACTACTCCATCGAACCGTCGTGAAGATTTATCTGTTGGAACGTCAATTCCCCATTTCAGCTTAATATCTTTCACATAAGTTTGTGTTGAAAACTCTAAATCTGTACCCTCCGTTAACTTAATTAAATCAATCTCCAAAATACTTTCATTTTGCTGCCCGGAACGATTCTTACGACCATTAGAATCCAGACCTACTTCAACACCATAACTAAAATCAACAAGCGACTGATGAATATCATTTTGTAAAAAGTTCATCAATCCAGTTTCTTCAATAAAATCAATATACTGTTCAAGTTTTTCAATTTCGATTTCTTCAAAATTCAAATTATAAAATTTAAAATTTTTATCTTCATCAATACTCAGAACATCTAAAACTTTATCGCGCGCTGCAATTAATGTTGGAATAGCCTTTAACAAATCTGGTTGAGCAGTAAATAACTTAACCATTTCAGACTTAATATGAGGCTTACCAATCAAATAATTAAGCGTATTGAGCTCTAACTCATATTTTGCAACATTTTCCTGTGCCTTATGCCAATTAACATAATAACTAGCAGTCCGATTAGTAGCCAATCTTGTATTCATAAATTCATTTAATTTATCATCCAAAGGTAATGACATATACTCACTAAAATTCATAATACCCATCTCTCATTCTCAAAACAATTTAATATCACTTTCCACATCTAATATCCGAGCCCTTGCGATTTCCAAGTATTCATCCGATAAATCCATACCAATGACAAAGCGATCAAGTTTTATTCCTGCGACTGCTGTCGTACCACTACCGACAAAAGGATCCAATATAACATCCCCAACTTGGGTACTAGCTTCGATTAATCGTTCCATAATCCAAAGCGGTTTTTGTGTTGGATGCTTACCAAATTTTTTCTCAGATTTCTTAACAGTTGATGAGGTCCAAACATCTTTCATTTGTTTACCGTTATTATATTCTTTCATTAACTCATAATTGTAAAAATGTTTACCTTTTTTGGCATTTTTCCTAGCCCAAATAATATTTTCAGTAGAATGTGTAAACATTCTTCCGCTTAAATTTGGGGCGGGATTTGACTTCTGCCAGGTTACATTATTAAGAATCTTCCAATCATTTTTTTGAAGTAAATAACCCACTAAAAATATATTGTGCATCGTCCCGAATATCCATATTGTTCCATTTGGTTTGAGGATACGTCTGGCATGCTTAATAAAGGTCGTGTAAAACTCTTCTGGTGTACCATCATTTATCTTATCCCACTCGCCTTTATCCACCTTCACTTGTTTGCCAGCATGAACACTTATACCTCCATTAGATAGAAAAAAAGGCGGATCGGTCATTATGACATCAACGGATTCATCCGGTAACGTTGCCATTAACTTTAAAGAATTTCCTTTCAAAAGACGAACTCGCTTATCTTCAAAAAATTTAGACATCATAGTCCTCCGCGTTCATTCTATTATTAGTCTCTCTTACGTAGTCCAGCAGTTATTATAACTTCACCCACCTTACCTCGTGCTGAGCTTTTTGAGTTTATAGCTCTCGTTGCCTGAACATGATGTATCTCAAATAATGAGTCTGAGTATAATTCTTCAATTAACGGTACATCTGCATTTGATAACATAACTCTCACGCCTCGTTTTGCTAATTTAAGTGCCGTATCTCTTAATTGTTCCTGTTGCACAAGGCCAAAACCATTAGCTGTATAACTTGTAAATACTGATGTTGAACTTGCGGGGATATATGGCGGATCAAAATAAACGAAGTCCCCCGTTTCAGCAGTAGTCACTACTTCTTGGTAATCTCCTGTCTTTATTTTCACATTTTTTTCAGACAAGTACTTATTAATCGGAATAATCATCGGTGAAACAATTGTTGGGTTAGCATACTTTCCATAAGGAACATTATTTTGTCCTTTAGAGTTAACACGCCAAAGTCCATTAAAACCAGTCTTATTCATATACATAAAACGAGCAGCTCGTTCAACCTCACTCATCGACACTATTCTTCCGTCACGATCCATTAATCGCAAATCTAAATAATATTCCTTACTATTATTTATTTGATGAGTTCTAAGTAACTCAACTAATTCTTCGGGTTGTGATTTAACCACGCGCCAAAGGTTTGTGAGTTCTGGATTAAAATCATTGATTACAGCCTTGTCGGGCTGAAGATTTAAAAATAAGGCTCCACCGCCTATAAATGGTTCATAATACGTTCCAAAATCATCAGGCACATATTTCTTCAATTCATTAAGTAATTGTCGTTTCCCACCTACCCATTTAATAAAAGGAGTTAACACTTCTTTTTCAGCAAGTTTTTTTATGTCTGTAGCTAAAGCTTTTGATACAGCATCTATATATTGGCTTTTCCAATCCAGTATAGAGCTATCCTTCATTGACATTAGAGTAGTATATGCAATATTAGAATCAGCCGATAATTGTTTTAAAGTTAAATTATGTTCTTTTGCAATTTCATCTATTAACATAAAAAAGCTCTTTTCGTATTTAGTTACTGAATTATAACACTAAATACAACCCAATAACGCCTACTATATAATGAAGAATTTATAACTCCTTTTTAACCAACACTTTTAAAAAGAGTTATACCCAAACAAAAAGTCCCTAACCTAAGTTAGGGACTAAAAAGACCGTCGAAGCTAAACAACCTTAACTCACCAGCAAAACTAATATTTCATACACACAACGCTTTTATTCACCAACATGTTCAACAGCAAGCCCATACTCAGTGACACCGCTAATCAAATCATTGATTCTTTGTTCTTTTTCCAAGATAAAGCGTTTGTTATAAAACACATCCGCGTATTCGATTACCTTTTTCATTTCTCCGGTATCGATAAGAGCACTAACGCCAGCACTAACGACCGGCACGCCTCGCTGTATAAATTTCAAAGTTAATTTTCGCCCGATTTGATTAAAGGCTTCTTTGAAAACACCAAGTTCGACACTTTTTTGCCCCGCCTTAGTGAGCGCTTTTTGAGCTGCTTTGTTTGCTACAGCCCGAATATTCGCTAACGCAAGTGGCAGTCCACCTTTTTCAATCATTGCTGCCCAACCTTTAGCTGCCGCTTGTTTTGCTCCAGTTAACTGTGCTTGGCTTAAAATCTTGATGATATCAGAACTCAATTCACTATTACCACCTCGTGCACTTGGGTTCATTGCTTGAGTAAATATCTCACCGGCAATTACCATCTCAGCATTATCTTGCTTAACATCGTAGCCATAGAACATCGCCACATTTTGCACAGCTCTAAAATACAAAAAATTACTTAATGCTAAATTAGCTGGAATCCCTGCGAAACCAAAAAATCCTGTTCCAAAACCTTCCAAAGTCGCACTTAACACGTTTCTGATTTTTGACGTTCTAACGGCTGATGAAATCTCATAGCTCCGCATCAAAGGTAATTCTTCAAGCGAATTTAGTGGATTTTGACTATTCTGCTTGTTGATACTATCTAAAATAAATTTCTCGTTGATTGTAACTTTAGCTGCTTTATCTTGCAGTGTTGAGTAGCCTTCTGAAATATATTTAACCGTTTGATTGAATATCTCCTGCTCAGATATTTGTTTGACACCACTTTGCACAGCTTTACTGGCTTTTGAGACTGAACCTTTAACAACCGATGGTAAAACACCAGCAACTGTAGTACCAGTTTTGTTAATAAATTGCCTGGTTTTACTAGGTTCAAGCATTTTTTCATATTGTTTAGTTAATGAATCCAATAATTTTTGCTCTTTAGTATCGATAATTGGATTTGGAATATTATATTTAATATCCGTCACTAGCATAAGTCCTACTCCCCTAAATATAATCTATCAATATTTGTAATTTAACTCTAAAATCTCCAACTTTATCATCCGGATCAATATTTATATTTTTGATTTCCGTAAAAGCCATTCATAATCGTGCGCTAGTTACCTTTGAATACTTTTAATTTCTTTTAATATGATATTGCCAGGTATTATACACATTATTTTAATTTTAACAAATACAAATAAGCAGGCAAAGCCAAACAAAAAGTCCCTAACCTAAGTTAGGGACTAAATAATGCCGTCGGTGGGGGTCGAACCCACACTCCCTTGCGGGAACTGGATTTTGAGTCCAGCGCGTCTGCCTATTCCGCCACAACGGCAAATGATTAATTTAGGTAAAGGCCATGCCTTGACGTTACTCAGTCTAGCGACTAAGCAATGCCGTCGGTGGGG
This sequence comes from Weissella oryzae SG25, assembly GCF_000691805.2. GTDB lineage: Bacteria > Bacillota > Bacilli > Lactobacillales > Lactobacillaceae > Weissella > Weissella oryzae. The sequence continues at coordinate 101,061 of NZ_DF820489.1, forward strand.
GTCGAACCCACACTCCCTTGCGGGAACTGGATTTTGAGTCCAGCGCGTCTGCCTATTCCGCCACAACGGCATTACCTAATTAATCGTGAAGTCAAATACTGACCTCGAGGGCGGTAGATGGGAATCGAACCCACGCGTGTCGGTACCACAAACCGATGTGTTAACCACTTCACCACTACCGCCATTATCAAAAAGCAGGGGTAGAGGGAATCGAACCCCCACCAACGGTTTTGGAGACCGTCGTTCTACCGTTAAACTATACCCCTATGGATTGGATATTTTGTTATCATCCAATGGCGCGGGACGGAATCGAACCGCCGACACATGCAGCTTCAATGCATTGCTCTACCGACTGAGCTACCGAGCCATAAACGGTCACAACGGGGTTCGAACCCGTGATCTCCTGCGTGACAGGCAGGCGTCCTAACCAACTAGACCATGCGACCAATGGACGTTACAGGGATCGAACCTGTGACCCCCTGCTTGTAAGGCAGGTGCTCTCCCAGCTGAGCTAAACGTCCATGTTATTGTATTGATTGTATCGCAACAACAAGATTTATAATACAGGAGGCCCAGCTTTTTTGCAACCCTTTTAGCTAACTTCTTTTAACAGTTTGCCAGCGACTAACTTTTCCGCTATAATTAATCTTGTTCTGTATTTGATTTGGTGGTGTAGCCAAGTGGTAAGGCAACGGTCTGCAAAACCGTCATCGCGGGTTCGATTCCCGTTACCACCTTAATTAAAGAAAAGAGCTCGTTGAATCAATCAACGAGCTCTTTTTCTTTTAGATTGTATTTTCCCATACTTTAATCATATTTTCATTTGAATAGATTTTTGCATGCTGCCAAGCAGCCCGACTCATATCAAGCCAGAGATTATCATCACTTAGCAATAACAAGATTTTATCAGCTAAGTCTTTTGTGGCATCGGGCTTAACTAGATAACCGTTCTTCCCATCTTGGATAATATCTGCTGGGCCATAGTTTACATCATAAGCCACACTTGGCAAACCATAAGCCTGTGCCTCAACCAGTGTCAGGCCAAAGCCCTCACTTCGGGATGTATTCACGATAACACGGGCATTGCTATAAATGGTCGCTAACTCATCTGCCGCTACATAATCACCAAAAATAACGTTATCCGCAATCCCCTCACGTTGAGCTAATCCTTGTAAATCCGTTAGCATTGCTTGATTAGCCGGATATCCACGAAACTCTAAGGTTGCCTTCGGCATTGCAGCAACTACTTTAGCAAAAGCACGAATTGCTTGGTCGGGCCTTTTTTCCGCTGATAGCCGACCAACAAAAATCACCCGTCCCGCAGTTCGTTCCGCTAATGGCTTAGGTTCTTGTGCCAGTAATTCAGGTGCAACATAGGTATCTGGCGCAACCTGCACATTCATATTAGGAAAGCGGCTTTGTAAATCACGCTGTTGCTCTGGCGTTGCAACCAATATCCCAGTAAATTCAGCATTTCGCTCAAGCAACACCATTTTATATACATCAAACAACTTACCCTTAACCGGATTTTTCGCCTGTGCCGTATGAATATCATGCAAATACGCCCATTTATCAGCTGCATTTTTAATATCTGCAACGACGCCGTCCAAACTACGACGATCAGAAATAAGCGTTGAATTTGGACTAAGCAGGGTCAATTCATTCAAAAAGAAGCGAAATAATTCATCCTCACTATTGAAACGGTAATCAGCCCCCTGATGCCGCAACAAAGTATAAGTTGTTGGGTACATCTGCCCTTGAATTGCCATATAACTAACTTCCAAGACTGGTACACCTTGCAGATTTAGAAACTTCTGTACAGCCAAGCTACCGTCTGGATTAAAGTATTCTACTGATGACTTAAAGCCCCGCCAATCATAATTTTCACGCACCGTCGTATTACCAAACCGGTCATACCAGGTCACCATATTTACTAGGCCTACTGTCCCTGGTAACACATCAATTCGACCAATTTCACGACCTGCATGATTAATGGTTGAATAGTTAGCCCCTTTGCTAATCAGGTGATACTCATCTAGAGGTAAGCTATCTAACGTCCGCAATGGTTGATCTTGCCGCTCAACGTCCGTTGTTTCCTGATAAAAATCATACATATTTAAGACATCACTGGCGGTCAAACCGATTGCCTGACGGTCACGTTCTAAAAAGCGATTATAATTACGCGTTACATAAAGCGCACCATAGCCAAACGCATTAAATAATTTGGTCCGTTTAGCCTGCGCATGTTCAGTTCCTGAATTGAAGGTAAAAATATTTTCACTAACAAAAAAATACATAAACGCTCCTTTAATGCTGTCCGGCCATTGCTGCTAATTTTGCCGGCCACTGAGTCTGTGCCGCATCTAACAAGCTCTGCCAAGCTTGCCAGACATTCTCAGCAGAATAACGTTTGGCAGATTCATATGCGCCATCTGAGTAACTTTGCGCCAACTGTGGATTTTTCAATACGGTAATTATCCGTTCTGCTAGCGCCTGATAGTCACCATAAGGCACAACTGCACCGTTAATACCATCTTGCACAATTTCATTTGGCCCATAATTAACATCATAAGAAAATGCAATTAAACCATGCGAAATCGCTTCTAAAATTGCTAAATTGAAACCTTCCATCTTAGAGGTTAGCCCATAAAGCATAGCAGTATTTTCAACCTGGTCAAGGTCAGTCGTATACCCTTTTAATGTCACCACTGACTCTAAACCATTTTCAGCAATTACTTTTTCAATCTCTCGACGAGCTTGATAGTCATTAGTCGGATCAGCATAGCCATATAAGTCTAGCGATACTGCCGGCACTTCTGCATGCACTAAGGCAATCGCACGAACCAAATCAGCTAAATTCTTTTCCCACGCTAAACGGGCAAAGACAACCATTTTACCAAATTCCCGTTCTTTTACCGGTACTGGAGTAGCCTCAAGTAAACGATCTGCGGCAACCCCCACGGGAATTGTAAATAGCTCTGTACTTGGTTTAAAGCGCGCTTTTAAATCAGCCGTTTGCCGGTAGGTGGCCGAAATTACAGCATCATACCGATTAATATTAGCTAATGCAAACTCATAGTGATTATTCACTAAGGCATGCAGTGGATCCTGCGGGTCACTAATATGTGAATTATGTAGATGCAAGACTGTATATGCTGGCTTTTTGAGTTGCAATAACCCCCAATCTCCTAAGTGTGACCGGTCCAGAATAAAGACGTTTGGTTGTTTGGTTGACCAAAAATCAGTATTTAGACAATCAAAGAAATGTAAGGTTAGCTCTTCAATCGTATCGAACAGATAAATCTTGCCCATTTTATCAGTCAACCGCCATGCAGCTTTTTCTAAGTCACCATGGATATTTTTTTTATTAAAGCTTTCCAAGACTACTCGCCCATCAAGGGCTAACCAAGTTTCGGTACCAATTTTATTATCAGGTGTATACCACTGAACCATTGATAAGAAGCCCCGTGAATCATAGTGGTTCACGCGATACAAGTTACCAAAGATATCGAATAGTTCGGTTGAACGAATTCGTTGCTTGTCAGTCGCATCAAAATTTGCCCGAGCCATTAACTTACCAGCTAGACTCGTTACTAAATAGCGATTATTTTCAGCATCTAACTCTAATTTTAAATTGCTCTGCCCAAAATCTAAATCAGTCACCTGCAAATGCTTTGCTGGAACCGTCATTGTTCCTTGAAAATAGTCAAACATATTAATTAAGTCCGCATCAGCGATGCCAGCTGCCTGTGTATTTACATGCGCTACTGGGTCCCAATCACGCAATACAATCCGGCTTGCAACTTGATGCTGTTTAAAAAGGGCCAAACGCTTTAATTGCGCATGTTCAATCCCGGATTTTTGTTTCGGCATTGTTGCATTTATGAAAAAGTTCATCATATCACCTCCCGCCAAGTTACTTTTATCTAAATTATACTGTACCTCAAGCTTAAACAAAGCGATTTACCCTTTTTTATTAAATTAATTCACAAAAAAGGGCGCGCCCACTATTAAAGTGAACCGCGTCCAAATATCGCTTAATTAAATTGTGACCATAGCTTTACAATTGCCTGGGTTCCTTCACTACCAAGTCCCATCTCTTCAGAAAGCTTAGCATATAACTTTTCAGCTAAAGTAGTCGCTGGTAAATCAATTCCCAAATGCTTAGCTTCATCCAAAGCAATCCGTAAATCCTTTAGTAAGTGCTTTGCATAAAAACCAGGTTCAAAGTCTTGTTGTAAAATCCGCGGCGCTAAATGGCCCAAAGACCAATTTTGAGCACCACCAGCATTTAACGTATCAATTACATCTCGTAGGTCAAGGCCGGCCGCTTTAGCATAGGTTAAACTCTCAGCCATCCCCAACATCGTGCTAGCAATCATAATCTGATTTGCCATTTTCGTATGTTGACCACTACCTGGACCACCAAAGAGGTTAATATTTTTACCAATAACCTCTAAGAGCGGACGAATTTTACTATACACGTTAATATCGGCACCAACCATAATTGATAGCGTACCGTCAATTGCCCCGATATCACCACCAGATACCGGCGCATCAACTACCGCAACTCCATACTTTTCCCCGTCTTGAGCTAATTTTTGTGCCAGACTAGGAGTTGAAGTGGTCATATCAACAAAGATTTGTCCAGGTTGTGCCTGTGAAAACAAGCCAGCCGTACCATAGTAAACTTCCTCGACATCTTGTGGGTAGCCAACCATTGTAAATACAATTTCAGCTTGCTTAGCCACTGCCGCTGGAGTCGCAGCCCAAACGGCACCATGTTGAATTACCGCCATCGCACCTGTTTGATGCCGATTGTAGACAATCATTTCATAACCGGCCTTTAAGAAATTATCAATAATCCCCCGACCCATTACGCCAGTACCCACAAAACCGATCTTCATCTGCATGCCCTCACAATCTAAGTTACTTGCTACTAGTAATATCCTGCCGCTTATGGCAAATCATTGCCTGCTGCAAAATAAATGTCATACCACTCTTGATTAGTTAAGCTAACTTGGTCTGCCGCCATCATCTCAGCCAAACGTTCTGGATTCATTGAGCCCAAAATTGCTTGCATCTTTGCTGGGTGGTAAGTAATAAAGGCAACTGCAATTGCATTCTTACTTACACCATACTTATCTGCTAGCTCAGCAAGTTTATCATTCAACGTTGCAAACTTAGGATTATCAATAAATGGTCCCTCAAAGAAACCATATTGGAATGGTGACCAAGCTTGAATCGTCATCTTCTTTAACCGTGAGTACGCTAGGATACCACCATCATGGTCAATTGAACGCTCATCTGACATATTAACGTGGAATTCACTATCAATCATGCCCGTGTGCATAATACCAAACTGTAGTTGGTTAGCCACTAGTGGCTCATCAATTGCTGATTGCACTAGTTCAACTTGCCAAGGATTCATATTTGATACTCCAAAGTGGCGAACCTTACCAGCTGCTTTTAAGCTGGCAAAAGCCTCCGCCACTCCTTCTGGATCTAACAATGTGTCTGGACGGTGCAAAAGGAAAACATCCAGATAATCCGTTCGCAAACGCTTTAGCTCGATTTCAGCGGCTGCAATCAGGTGTTCCTTTGAAAAATCATACCTTGGCCCCTTAAGACCATCGCCATTAATCTGGCCTTTTTCAATAATGATGCCACCCTTACTCTGCAAGATGATATCTTCACGCTTAACGTTTAAACGCGCCAAACTATCACCAAGGGTCGTTGATGACCTACCACCTGCATAAATATCAGCCGTATCAAAAAAATTAATCTGATGATCTAACGCAGTTTGAATGACTGCATCAGCTTCCGCCGCGGTCTTATCCGCAATGCGCATCACACCCAAGGCAACATCTGGTACTTGTAACCCTGTCTTACCAAGTTCAACATGCTTTACCATTATGATTCCTCCATCCGTTAATCACATTCATTACACTATCAATTTTACGCCTATGTAAAAGTAAGGGCAAAAAGATTGTTCAAGCTTAAAATAAATTTGCTATTAAGAATTACAGCAAATATCCTAAATCAGATGCTAGTGATGGGTATATATAGAGATGCTTTTGAATTGTCACATCACTTTCATGTCGGTTAATTAAATCAATAAAGTAATTAACTAATTCATCAGCATGACTACCTAACACAGTCGCACCAACAATTTCACCGGCTGCATTTAAAACAACTTTTGCCAAGACTTTACGCTCAGCTAAGCGGTAATAACTATACCAGTTAGTCATATCAAAATTCTTTACTGTATAACCTTTGGCTTCTGCTTGATCAGCTGGAATACCAACGGCCGCAATTTTTGGTGTACCAAAAACCGTTATTGGAACTGGTGGGTATGCAATTGCTGCTTTGGTCTGCCCATTAATAAATTGTGCCACATAACGGCCTTCAAACCCACCGGTACTAGTCAGACGAGCGACTGGCGTGTTAGCAACATCCCCGGCCGCAAAAATATGCGAATTAGTAGTCTGCAAGTATTCATTAACATTGACCCCATGTTGATTGTAGTCCACACCCGCCTTTTCAAGCGCCAAGCGATCACTATTAGCCTGCCGACCAACTGCACGCACAACAACTCCAACCTCTAAGACAGTACCAAAGCTCAATTCCACCTTTAAGTTTGTACCAGCCTTAGTGATTGCTGTGGCCTCTGTATCAAAGTAAAAATGTACGCCGCGATCACTTAATTGTTCAACTAACTCTTCTGCAAAATCAGCATCGAAGCCTTTCAATACTTGTGAACCACGAACCAAGACATGGACCTTGCTACCAGCGGCGGCGGCAATTGAAGCAAACTCTAAGGCAATGTAACCACCCCCAATAATTACCATCTCATCAGGCATTTCGGCCAAAGAAAGGAAGCGTTCTGAATCAATCGTTAGCTCTGCTCCTGGTATCGTCATTGCATTGGGGCGTTGACCAACTGCCAAAACATAATCACTTGCCTGTACAAGTGTTTCAGTATCGCCATCGGTTACTTTTAATTGCTTTGCATCAATAAATTCAGCTTTCCCATATAAATGTGCAATACCGCTTGCATCTAAAGAAGCCACCGTCCTGGTAGGTACAGTCTGTGTATAGCGATTTTTTCGTTCCATCAATTTAGGCCAGTCAATTTCAACCGTTGCTTGCAACCCATCATCTTGAAATGCTAAGGCTGCCTCTCTAGCCTCGACACCAGCCAATAATAGCTTCTTTGGATCACAACCGTAGTTAGGACAAGTACCACCCCAAAGATACTGTTCAATCACCACAACCTTTTTCCCAGCAGCTTTTAAACCGTTTGCAGCTGCCAAACCCGTTGGTCCAGCACCAATTACAGCGACATCAAATTTCAGACTCTCCATCATACATTCCCCCTAAACATACCTGAGCAATACTTGGGCAAAGTTCGTTAAATCTTGCTCATCTTGCTCACTAAACCGATTAAGCATCGTTGAATCAATGTCCAATACACCTATTTTGGCCCCGGTTGCGGTAACCAAAGGCAACACAATTTCGGCGTTAGAATCCGAATCACAAGCAATGTGACCAACAAACTCATGTACGTCTGCAACCCGAATAGTCGTACCCTTTTTGAAAGCTGTCCCAACGACCCCATTACCATTTTTTATCCGTACCGTGGCCGCCTTACCAACAAAAGGCCCCAAGATTAACTCGTCTAATTTAGCGTCATAAAAATAGAAGCCCGCCCAGTTAATTGCTGTCAAATTCTCGGCAATAATCGCCGCTGCATTCGCATAATTAGCTTGCGCCATGCCTTCACTTTCTTCACCGCGAATCCATTCTAATAACAGTTGACTCAACAATGGCAACCCAACCTCTGCTTGCGTTTCATCCACATCCATCTGCATTCTCCTCATCTTTGTAAACAAAAACCACTAGTCCAAAAAACTTCGAACTAGTGGTTGTTAATTAACTGGGTCATCCAATTTTCCTGCTAGCTTGATTATGTTAAATCAAGTCACTTATTGGGTGTTGCCAATTGACCGTAAGTGAAGCTAGTAAAAATTAAGCTATATTAGTAATAAGCGCTGACAATCTAAGCTCAAGCCTAAACTCTAATATAATTTTCATGGTAACGCTCCCAATTATTTATGTCAAACGTCTTGTCTAGCTTCTAATAATCCACAAATCATATTAAACGAACACAGTTTATTTTTGCTTTGCTTGCTCAAAATTCTCAATATATTGATATAGCAATAACTCTAATAAGGCAATGCTAGAAATTCGTGATGAGATATTGTGTTCGTTTAAACTCAGCGAATCTGTAAAGATATAAAAATTATAAGTACTCAAACTCTGTAAGACATTTTTATTTGCTTCGGTAATCGAAACAATTGTTGGTTTGATTAATGCTTGGTCAAATTTATTAAGCATTTGCAACCATTCAGAGTCGTTACCATCGTAAGTCAAAATAAAAACTAGGGAATCTGTCCGCACCTGCTTAGCAGCTAACGTGCGGTAGTCATAATCCGTTGGAAAGACCACATTAAATCCCGCCATACTATAAATATAGTTAATATACTCAGCGGCATGTTTACTTGTCCCCTTAGCAAATAGATAAATGTCTGGATGTTTGGCTAATTTAGCAGTTAGTTCCTTTAGCTTCTCAATGGGAATCACCCGGACACTCTCATAGACGTTTTTAAGATACTCTTCGCGATAGTCAATCTGTTCATCAACAAAATTTGCATGTTCATCATCTTCTTGGTTTAGCGTTGTGTACTTAATTACCGTCACAAATTCACTATAGCCGGTAAAACCAATCTTTTTCACAAAACGCAAAAACGTTGCCGTAGATGTAAAGGTTGCCGTAGATGCCTCACGAATTGTCATCCCCTGAATGAGATTCATATTTTTTACTACATAATCAAATAAGTCCTGCTCGTTAGTTGTTAAAGAACTTAGGTGGTCCGTTACAATCTCAAAAAAATTCATCATATCTTACCCATCCTTATAAAGCGGGAACAGTGCTTATAACGGTATGCAGTCCACCACCACCACTCAAGAATTCACGAGCTGGTAGCGTCAACACCTCACGTTCAGGATATAAAGCTTGTAGCTGTGTCTTAGCAATGTCATCTTGTGGATCATCAAAACTTGGCATAATAATTACCTTAGTAAAGGTCAGGTAATTAACATAGGTTGCCGTTAGCCGTTGACCTGCAATCCTGGGCAGACGACCATTAATTGGATCAACTCCATTGGCCTCCTCAACGGTTAAGTATTGCGGGCTAGGGATTTGCATTTTATGAATTTCTAATTTACGTCCTTTAGCATCTACAGCCTTCCTTAAAATTTCGTAGGCTTGGTGACTAATGGCATACTGTGGGTCAGCTGGATCATCGGTCCAAGTGAGCACAATTTTCCCCGGTGCTACATAATTAAGCATATTATCAACATCACCACCGGTTTCATCCATAAAGTAACCTTCTGGTAGCCAAATTACCCGTTTAATGCCAAAGTATTTTGCAAAAAGGGCCTCAACTTGTTCTTTGCTGGCATTAAGGTTGCGTCCTTCAGATAACACAACTTCTTCGGTTGTAATTAAAGTCCCCTCGCCATCAGTCACAATGGCACAGCCTTCAAGGATAAATTTATTTCTAAGGTAATCCAGTCGCTGCAAATCAAGCAACTTTTGAGCAACTAAAGCATCTTGGTCCCAAGGGAAATAAAGGCCATCTAGTAGCCCTCCCCAGGCATTAAAAGCAAAATCAACGCCATATAAAGTCTGATTATTTTCAACGTAAAATGGGCCAATATCTTTGAGCCAGATGTCATCAAAACTCATTTCAACTACCCGCATCTTTTGGGCTAATTGAGCCTGCGCATTTTGATATTGTCCGCGTGAAACTAACATCGTAACTGGCTGATAACGAGCAATTAATTCAGCCAGTTGGCGGAACATCTTTTGCGCTGGTTTCCCTGCATTCCGCCAATTATCACGGCGCTCAGGCCAAGCAATGTAACTTTCCTTGGTTGGTTCAAATTCCGCCACTAAACGATACCCTGCGTCTTGTGGCTTATCTGTAAGTTGCATATTTATCCTACTCTCAACATTAATTTTTATACAGCAAAAGGGAGGTGACCAACTAGTGATCGCACTCCCAATTATTTTACAACTTAATTCTGTGGTACTTGTTGCGTAATGCAGTGAATATTTCCACCACCAAGTAGAATTTCACGCGCCGGTACACCAACAATCTTACGATCTGGATACAAAGTTTGTAGCTTTTCTGCAGCCTTTTGATCCATAGGGTCGCCAAAGGTTGGATAGATAATACCACCATTAGCAGTGTAGTAATTAACGTACGAAGCGGCCAAACGCTCATCCTCTGTTCGTGGCTGACTGCCTTCAATTACATCAACACCCTCACTCTCTTCTTTGTTAATCAAAACTGGCTTGGGCAGATAGATCTTTTCAACTTGAATCTTACGTCCCTTAGCATCGGTCGCATGCTCAAGAATCTCTAGATTCTCTTGTGAAATTTCGTATTGTGGATCATTCTCATCATCAGTCCAGGCTAATGCAACAACCCCTGGCTTAACGAAGTTAGCAATATTATCCACATGCCCATTGGTTTCATCCAAGTAAATCCCCCGCTTCAACCAGATAATCTTTTCAAGGTTAAGGTGTTCTTTCAAAACCTCTTCGATCTGTTCCTTAGAAAGCTGAGCATTACGACCATCTGATAGTAAACACTCTTCAGTTGTAATCAAGGTTCCCTCACCGTCAACATGAATCGAACCACCTTCAAGAATAAAATCATCTAAACGATAACGGTCTACCTGCTCCAATTCACTCATCTTTGCAGCAACTCGATCGTCTTTATCCCAAGGGAAGTATAGTCCGTCAACTAAGCCACCCCAAGCATTAAAGGTCCAATCAACCGCCCGTAAGTCACCCGCATCATTTTTCACAAATGTTGCCCCTGAATCACGCACCCAAGAATCATTATTTGAAATTTCAACGACACTAACCTCAGCTGGAAGCATGTTACGTGCATTTTGATACTGCTCGTCGCTAACGCCAACCGTAACATGTTCAAATTCACTGATTGCCTTGGCAACATTTACAAAAACTTTTTGGGCAGGCTTGGCTCCATTACGCCAATTGTCAGTCCGCTCGGGCCATAAAATGTAAACACCCTTGTGAGCTTCAAACTCACCTGGCATCCGAAAACCATCTTTTTTAGGAGTTGAATGTAACGTCTTCATTTTTCTTTCCTCACTTCTTTTTTTCAGCCATTCTAACAACAACTTCACCAATGCCAAATGTGATAATTGCGCCAACTAAAATTGGTAACTTTGTTGATAATTCTGCTGGTGCAGTGCTGAATGGTACTGCTGTTAAGATAATCGTAAATATCAAGAGTACTTCTGGCACCCAAGTCATTAAGTTAATCATTACCTTACCACCTGGTACTTTAAAAGGTCGCTCAGTGGTGGCATCACTTTGGCGAAGCTTCCAAAAGGCTGGAAACATCATCGTATATGATACCAAAAGGGCAATAACGTTCAATGAGAAAAAGGCCCAGAAAATATCAGGATTTGGAATAAACGGTGCCACAATTACTAATACGGTTGCGACAATTCCGTTCAAAATCCCCGTACCGACTGGCATCCCATTTTTGTCCTCATGACCATAGATTGCTGGTAGTGCATGATCCTTTGCTGCATAATTGGCAACATAGTTGACCCCCAAAGCCCAAGAGATCAATTCTGAAGCTAAAGCGTACATAAACAAAATTCCAATCAAAATTACAAACCAATTCATCCGACCAACTAACATTATAAAGCTATCAATCAAACCACTTGAAGCCTGCAATTTAGCTGTTGGAATTGCCACACTCATACCAAAGGAAGCAATTAAATAGAAGACGGTAATTAACAAACCACCATAAACAATTGCTTTTGGTATCTGCCGCTTGGGGTCATCCATATCATCTGCCATCGTGGCGACAACTTCAAAGCCTAAGAAGTTAAAGATAATGACTGACAAATTACTCATTGAACTCAAATTCATTGATGGCAACAAATTATGTGGTGCAAAGCTATTAGCAACCCCCTTAGTTATAGCGGTATAGATTCCTAGCACCGCTAAGGCAACAATCATCAAAATCTTACTAAAGGCCGCCAGATTCATAATCCACTTACTCTCAGAAACAGGCCGGTTACCAACCAAAACGGTAAACCAGACGAACAGTAGTTGAATTAGGACATTTTCCAGGGTTGTAAGATGTAAACCAAAAATTTGTTCGCCCACTTGGACGAATAGTACTGCAAGGGAAGCTACCCAGATTGGATAGTTGACCCAGTAGCTCCAAGCCAAGCGACCACCCCAACGGGACCCAAAGGCCTGCTTAACCCAATCATATAAACCACCATCACCGGCGTATGTTGTCCCTAATTCGGCAGAAATTAATCCATACGGAATAAAGAACAACAACAATAGGAACATCCACCAAAAGAACTGTTGGACACCGATTGCGGCTGCTGGGGCCACAGAATCAACAACCATGACGACAACAACTGACATTAATACGGCGTCGAACAAGCGAAACTTTTTCTTGCCTGTCATGTTTTTCTCCAATCTACTCCCAAAAAGTTTTAGCCGATTTGGTTAGCTAACATTGTATCAATTTCACTTTGATACTTGGCAGCAGTTTCTTCATCGGCTTCTTTCATCAAAGGATTTAAGAGATAAACAAAGATTGCGCGCATTGCCGTCTTACGGTTTTCAGCTTCATCCCAAACAATTGAATAGTCTGAATCAATAACTTCATCGGTAACTTCTTCATTACGGGTTGCTGGCAAGCAGTGCATAAACTTAACGTGGTCTGAGGCTTTAGCAACAAGCTCTGCATTAACCTGATACTTTGGATAGAAAATACCCATCCGCTCTTCTTCTGAAAGCTCAGCCTCATACAAACCATACCAAACATCAGTATAGATGAAATCAGCATCCTTCATTGCTTCATCAGCATCTTCAGTAACTAAGACGCTACCACCGGATAACTCAGCGTTTTTACGCCCGATTTCAAGTGACTCTTCTGGAATTTGGAAGCCCTTAGGTCCAAATTGCACAAAATCCATGCCCATCTTAGTTGCAATGAACATCAAGGAAACGCAGACTTGAGTTGCATCACCAACGAAAACAACCTTGGCGTCGCTCAACTTCTTACCAGCAGGTAGATGCTCCGTCATGGTGATAATGTCACCTAATTCTTGAGTTGGGTGGTTGTAATCACTCATAAAGTTGACAACTGGCACCTTAGCATACTTTGCCACGTCCGCGACCGTCTTATGACGCTCAACACGCGCTCCAACAATGTCTAAAATCCGTCCCAAAACTTGAGATGTATCTTCGATTGACTCATGGCCACCCAATTGAATTTGGCCAGGTGCAAGATATTGGGCATGACCACCTAATTCTGTCATTGCTGCCTCAGCTGATGTCCGAGTACGAGTTGATGATTGTTCAAAAACCATCCCTAATGTCTTGTTCTTCAAAAGTTGTGGATAATAACCATGCTTGATTGAATCTTTTAGCTTTAAAGCAAGGTCAATCATATATTGCATTTCTGCCTGAGTAAAATTATTAGTATCAATGTAATCACGCTTAGTCATGGTGATTTCCTCCTGAATATTTATTACTTTTTCAGGTTATAGCAATTTTTACTTTTTAGAAAGCGTTTTCATAGCCGTTGTAAAAGCGTTAACTGATATGAACTTTGTTACATTTGACGAAACATGTGCCAAATTAATCGCCCACGACCAAACTACTATACATTTAATTCATATAATATGCATAATTATTTGATTAAATCAAAAATGGTGCTGAGATTACTAAACATCCCAGCACCATTTTTCAGATTACTCTGTCTTACTATTTTGCAATCACACCGATTGCCCACTTCTTTTTTCCACGCTTTACAATGACATATTCACCATCGAACTTATCTGCTGGGTTAATCTGCGCGCTTTCGTCCTTAATTTGTTCACCATTAACCCGAATTGCGCCACTAGTTACCGCTTCGCGTGCTCGTGTCTTAGAGCTTTCTAGACCAGCTGCCACCACTAAATCAAGTAAGCCAAGCTCACTTGCTGCTAAGGTAAAAGTTGGTACATTTCCAGCTAGACTAGCAACTTCGGCCGTCGTTAATTCAGCTACATCGGCATTACCGAATAAGACATTTGTAATTGTTTGTGCTAGTTGCAAAGCCGCCTTACCATGCACAAAAGTAGTCACCTCTTCTGCTAGCCGCTTTTGCGCCCGACGCTCAGCCGCATTTTCGGCCAAATCAGCCATCAAATCAGCAATTTCGTCTTGTGATAAGAAGGTAAAGTATTTCAACATCTTCTCGACATCACTATCAGCTGTGTTCAACCAGAATTGATAAAATTCAAATGGTGTCGTCTTTGCTGGATCAAGCCAAACTGCGCCACCTTCGGTCTTACCAAACTTTGTTCCGTCAGCCTTCAACAACAAAGGTACTGTCAAACCAAAGGCTGGTGCATCAGCGCCTTCTAATTTATGAATCAAATCGATTCCACTAGTGATATTTCCCCACTGATCTGAACCACCAACTTGTAGCCGGACATTTTCACGTTGCCAAAGTTCATGGAAATCAATCGCCTGCAAAATTTGATACGTAAACTCTGTAAAGGAAATTCCAGCTTCCAAACGTGAAGCAACGACATCTTTAGCCAACATCGTATTAACAGAAAAGAGCTTTCCATAATCACGCAAGACCTCTAACAAGCCCATTGAGCCAAGCCAGTCATAGTTATTAACAATCGCAAAACCATCTTCACCAAAAAGCTTTACCATTTGTTGGCGAATTTTTTCTTGGTTTGCCATGATTTGCTCGCGCGACAATAGTTTACGCTCATCCTTTTTACCAGAAGGGTCACCAATTGAACCAGTTCCACCACCCACAACAATCACGGGCTTTTGACCAGCTAATTGGAAACGCTTAAGAATCATGAAGGGAATTAAATGCCCAATATGCATTGAGTCGCCAGTTGGGTCGATACCAACGTAAACACCAATCTGTTCTTTAGTCATTTGTTCTTTTAGTCCATCGGCATCTGTCGTCTGGTTAATCGCACCACGCCAGGCCAATTCTGCCAAAATATCTTTAGTCATTCTAAAATCCTCCATCAAAATAAAAAACGTCCCAATCATCACTGATTAGGACGTTCGTTCAACGCGGTACCACCTAAATTGCCGCTCTGCGAGTCAGCCACTTATCGTTTCTTATCGCGAAACCCACGTACAGTCAGCTACTTGGTTGTAATTCACACTTTGTCTTTGGCTAGCTCACAACAACCGCTAACTCTCTGCCTGTCCAAACAAAGTCCTACTAATCCAAAACTGTATTTAATAATGTAAGTTTACCATAGTCCGCCAAGTTTGAAAGTTTTTATTTATAATAAAAAATCATTTAACTAGTCAATGGTCTCAATTTTTTCAATCACTGCCTTGGGCTCAGCTTTACGTGAATCACGAAATAGATTAAAAGCTGTTAATAAGGCGATGCCGACAATGAAGTACGATAAAATCGTTACATCCACAAAGGTAACTAATTTTGCCGCAATCACTACCCCAATGACCCCACCAATAACCATACCAGGTAAGCCCCGCCATTCAATCCGACCAGTCTTCACAAAATTAATGGCTGAGGTCATCATAATCATGGCTGCGTCCATCATCATAACTGGAAAGGCGATCAATGGATTAACCCCCATTAGCGAGAAGAAAATTAATTCAGGCGTGTAATTTCCCAAACCAATCGTCATTAATACACCCAACCCAAAATTAACCGTTACCCCTAATAATAACCACCAACCATGCAGTCCATGTACGGCCATTGAATCACCCTGACCTGGATTGCTAATTAATTTTAGAAACATGAAAATGGCCGCTAAGGTTAGAGCAATCGACAACCAGCGCTGCATCTTACGAACTGGCCAGTTAGCTGTAATCCTTGCCCCAAAAGCTGCGCCAGTCATTGCGGCTAAAGTCATCGGAATCAACGTTGTTAATTCAATTTTGACAGCGGTCAGAAAAAGTAGTGCCTCCACAAAGACCGGAATCGCATGGGCGGCATTCATCGTACCTGGCAATTTACGATCATCATCTAAAAAATGTGACACTTTAAAGAGCGCCGTTGTTGTTGCAAAAGAACCAATTCCAAGTGTGTCACCAAAATCTGTAATTAACCCAATCAAGAATCCCGGGACGAAACGAGTAGTGGTGCTAACTTTGGCCTTACGAATCTCGCGAATATACAAAGCTAGCATCCCAATGATGGCTATTATTAAAATTATTTGTAAACCATTCAAAACTAATCGTTCCGTCATAGAATCATCCTCATCTATTTAAATTATTTTCATTATGACTAGTAAGTCTACCAAAAAACCTTAGCTCACGCTAGCTTTCTTGTAAAATTAAATAAAAAAGTTCAACCGCAATAACAGTTGAACTTGCTATAAAGCATTTATTTTAAGCGCGCCTGATAGCGAATAAAAGTTGGATAAGTTAGCATAAGTACGCCCACTGCTAAGATAAAGCCCCCAATCGTATCGCTTGGGTAATGGACACCCAATAAGACCCGTGAAAACATCGTTAGCAAAATTAGACCCGCTGTTAAGCCACTGGCTAATACACGCTGTGTACTGGTCTTTAAATAAGGCCAAGCAATCATTAACAAGGCTAAGAACAAAACAGTTGCAAAAACTGAATGACCGCTGGCAAAACTATTCCCCGGCTCATGTGCAAAGCTTGCTAGCCGATAAGTTTCTGGTCGGATCCGGCCAACAATCAACTTAATAAGGGTATTACCTACAACCGCAATGAAGATATTAATAGCCAGCCAGATGGCAGCTGCTCGCTGCTTAAAGCCAAAATATAAACCGCCAATGATTAACACACCAACAATTAAGCCGCCTGCATCACCTAAAAACTTAGCGATTATGGTTGCGATACTAACTAACCAAGCTTGATTTTGCAAAGCAGCCGCAAACTTTTGAATTCCCGGATCAATGCCGGGAATTGGTCCATGCGTATAATTCAATTTAACTAATACTGCTAAAATCAGAAATAAACCTAGCATTAGGCTACCAACTATATAAAACCCTTGTCGTTTCATTTTAAGCCCTCTAATCTCTTTATATATTTTAATTCTAGCCAGTTATTATAGGTTTTACATGAATTTTTGCTGAATAAGTTAAAAAAAGGCCTGTCTCACTAAATGAGCGTAGGCCTTTTGTATTACCGTACTCCACCAAGTGCACAGCAATTTTTCACCATAAATTAGTTAGGCACCACCCTAACCAATCATCCCATATATCAGGACCATCCAATTCCTGATATATTCACTAAAAGCCACTTGGCTCCTAGCTTTTTCCTCCAAGCGAGTTAATCATAAAAACTAACTCGCGATTGTTGGACAGCAGGGCATTGCACCCTCCATAAAGGCAATCCTAGGACACCACTCCTTGACTAACTGCATCCCCAACAATCAGATTTATTGTACCATAAATTAATTAAGGATGACTTTAATTTCCATTGCTGGGTTAAGTCCATATTCTTTAGCAAAATCAGTATCCACACTGCCGATTAGAGGAGCATCAGTAATCATTGGCAACTGTTCTGCTTGCAAACCTGAGACAGCCAGAGCTTGCCGATCCCAAGTGCCAGTTGCCTGATTGTAAAAACCTGTCCACTTGGCTTCATCCCGACTAATCACGGTTTGTTTCAATAATTTTAGCGCAAAATAACCAGCTAAACTTACATATTGTGTTGTTTGTGCATATAATGCTGGCTGTTCGTTCTTATATTGTAAGGTCAAAATCAAAGGCGTTAAGTCGTCAAATTCAATTCCATCCTTACGCTCTAGTTGCCCCCCAATACCGTTCATCTTTAAAGCTGATAAATATTTTGTAGCTACTGGCTTACCATAGAAGTTCGTTGCTAACAAAGCATCCTGTTGATTCAGCGCTAACCAATGTTTAAACAAATGAAATTCAACCGAATCAATTTGATCATCAGGTAAAAGATGTTCTTGTTTAACTACTACAAGTTCTTCAATTAAACGAGCAAAGATTTCTGCAGTATTGTTAGTTACTAAGCTAACTGTCCATTCTTTAATCCTTTGTTGTTCATCTGACAAAGTTGCTTGATAGACCGTATTTGTAACTTCAAAATTCAGTTTGTAATTCATGACCTAACCCTCACTCATTGTTCTGTCTTTCATTTTAGCATAGGGACTTAGTAGAAAAGTAGCTTCACTTAATTTTAATGAATTATTTTTACCTTATAGCGAGCAAAAAGGCCACCTAATCCGAGGACTAGGTAGCCTTTATAATTCAAACCAAAATACAACACTCTTTCACGATGTCAATTATGGCTTAATACTATATTTATAGATTACTTCTTTTGCATTGCGTGGCCACCAAAGCCATTACGTAGTGCTGAAACAACCTTACCAGTAAAGGTATCTGCTTGCAATGAACGGTTACGCATCATCAATGACATTGCAATTACAGGAGCTGGTACTTGTAGGTCCAAAGCTTGTTCTACAGTCCACTTTCCTTCACCAGTAGCAACTACACGACCAGTGATTTCTTCCAAGTTAGGATCCTTGGCAAATTGTTCCTCAGCCAATTCCATCAACCATGAACGTACAACTGAACCGTGGTTCCACAAAGAAGCAACCTTTTCGAAATCATAATCGAATTGTGAGGCTTCCAAAATTTCGAAACCTTCACCAATTGCTTGCATCATTCCATACTCGATACCGTTGTGAACCATCTTCAAGTAGTGACCTGAACCCAAGCGACCAGTGTACAAGTAACCACCTTCTTGGGCGATTGATGCAAACAATGGTTCGATAATCTTCCAAGCTTCAGCATCATCTCCACCAATCATGAAGTTTCCACCGTTACGGGCACCTGACCATCCACCTGAAGTACCAGCATCAAAGAATTTGATACCAGCAGCAGTTGTCCGCTTGTTTTGCTCAAGGTTATCCTTGAAGTTTGAATTTCCACCATCGATGATAATATCACCAGCAGTCATCTTTTCAATTAAGTTATCAATTGTTGAGTTAGTTGGGACACCAGCTGGTACCATTACCCAAACTACCTTAGGTGATGGCAATTGAGCCAACATATCATCAATATCAGTAGCAGTTGAAACCTTATCTGAATACTCACCAGCTTCTTTGACAAAGTCCTTGTTCAAATCAAAAGCAACAACTTCGTGACCATTGTCAGTGGCATTCTTTACTAAGTTAAGACCCATCTTACCAAGGCCGATCATTGCAAACTTCATGGTTTATACCTCTTTTTTTATTATCTTTTTTTAGCCAAGATTAGTATAATGCAAATATTTTTCATTTGCAAGCCCTAATGCTGTAAAATATTTTCACAGGGTTTAATTAGCTTTGATTGCATTTTTCGGTAATCATTATATATTAGTAATTAAGAACTTGCCAATAAGGAGTAATTGACTCATGCCACAATCTGGATTTAACCGTATCCGTTCCATGAAAGAACAGCTTAGCGGATCTGATGATAAAATTGCCGCATACATTTTAAAGTATCCAACTGAAGCCCGCGGTCACACCATCCAGGAAATGGCTGATGCAATTGGCCTTTCAACAGCAACAGTTTCTCGTTTTGTAAAACGAATTGGTTACACATCTTTTCGTGAATTTTCACTAAGCTTAGTGATTAACAATCCTAGTGATGTAACCTTTTTTGGTGAGATTAATAAAGATGATGATACTGCGGCCATGGTTAAAAAGGTTTTTAGTGGCGCGCAAAACGCTTTAACTGCAACTGAATCCTTACTCAAAGCTAGCGATTTTGAACTTGCCACTAATTGGCTTATCAATGCTCATCGGGTTGCTCTTTTTGGTATTGGTGGTTCAGCTCTGGTCGCCTTTAATGGTTACCATAAATTCTTACGAACTCCCCTTGTTGTTGAACAACACCCCGATTATGATGTTCAGCTCATGCAGGCAGTGCGTATGCGCTCTGATGATGTCGCAATTGTAATTTCCCACTCAGGCCGTAATCATGATACCCTCACAATTGCACGGCAGTTGAAAAATAATCATGTCAAAATCATTGCGATTACAGCCTATCTACAGTCTGAATTAGCCAAGATTGCTGATGTTGTTTTACCTTCTGCCGCTGAGGAAGTCAATATTCGGAGTGAATCAATGTCATCCTTAATTGCTCAAATGACCATCATTGATAGTCTCTTCACCCTTGTTGGAGTACAGATGGGTGAGAAAACGCAAAATGTCGTTGATGAAATGCGGACCGCAATCGAGCGCACCCGTGAATAACTAAAAAGCCACCCTAAAGTTGTAACCTTAGGGTGGCTTTCTTTTACATTAATTTATTAACTAATACCATAACTTTAAATTATCGCATTAAGCCTCAGTATACCAAGTATAATGGAAGGCCTCACCACGTGGTGCATCAACACGCTCATAAGTGTGTGCACCGAAGTAGTCACGTTGTGCTTGAATCAAGTTAGCAGGCAATACTTCTGAGCGGTATGAGTCATAGTAAGCAATTGCCGCT
Organism: Weissella oryzae SG25; assembly: GCF_000691805.2. GTDB lineage: Bacteria > Bacillota > Bacilli > Lactobacillales > Lactobacillaceae > Weissella > Weissella oryzae. The sequence continues at coordinate 121,692 of NZ_DF820489.1, forward strand.
GACAATGATGGTGTTGGTATACCAGCCGCAACACCCAAGGCAACAACTCGACGAGCTGCTGCTTGATACTCCATTGCAATATTGCTAAAGTAGCTGTTCAAAAGCAAATTATGCAAATCAGTGTCTTCATTGTAAGCATCGGTAATCCGTTGCAAGAATTGAGCTCGGATGATTGCGCCGGCACGCCATAGTTGAGCTAGCTCACCAAATGGCAAATTCCAGTCATATTCATCAGAAGCCATCCGCAATTGATCGAATCCTTGGGCATACGACATCACCTTACCAAAATAAAGGGCCTTACGAATATCTTCAATGGTCTGAGCAGAATCTCCAGTAAAGTTAAAGTCTGGGCCACTCAAAACTTGACTAGCTGCCAAACGATCATCCTTCATGGCTGAAATATAACGTGCATAAACAGATTCTGTAATCAATGACTGTGGTGCACCAACATTTAAGGCTGATTGAGAAGACCACTTACCAGTTCCCTTGTTACCAGCTCGATCCAAAATCATGTCAACGATTGGCTTATTTGACCCGTGATCATCCTTACGTGTCAAAATATCAGCAGTGATTTCAATTAGGTACGAATTCAACTCACCTTTATTCCAATCAGCAAAGGTAGCTGCTAATTGCTCCGCATCTAAGCCCAAAACACGCTTCAAAATATCATATGACTCAGCAATTAACTGCATATCACCATACTCAATTCCATTGTGAACCATCTTCACATAATGTCCGGCTCCATCTGGGCCAATATAAGTAACTGTTGGCTTACCATCTTCTGGTGCCTTAGCTGCAATTTGCTTTAAGATTGGCTCAACTAGGTCATAAGCGGCCTTTTGTCCACCTGGCATCAAAGAAGGGCCTTCCAAGGCACCCAATTCGCCACCAGACACACCCATACCAATAAAGTTGATGCCTGAATCAGCTAAATACTTTGAACGGCGTACAGTATCCTCATAGAAAGTATTACCACCATCGATTAGAATGTCGCCTTTTTCTAGGAAGGGCAATAATTCCTCAATAACTGCATCAGTTCCAGCACCGGCCTTAACCATTAGCATGATTCGACGAGGCTTTTTAATACTTGCTACAAATTCCTCAACCGTATAGCTTGGTACAAACTGCTTGTCAGCATGTTTCTCAATCAAATCCTTTGTTCGTCCTTCAGAACGATTATAAACCGCTACCTTATAACCACGTGATTCTACGTTAAGTGCCAAATTTCGACCCATAACTGCTAATCCAACAACACCAAAATCTGCCGAAGCATCTGTCATAATATTAACCTCCATCCTCTTATATTTTAATTATACACTCCTTTGAAAAACATGATTAATGACTTCATGCTTCACTTAGCTAGCAACCCAATTAGTTCAAACTGATATTTGTCAGCTGTGCCAACCAAAGGGCGTTCTCTGGCACTTCATCCAAAGAACTCACTTGTGGTACCGTTTGGTAAACCACTGCCACATTATCCCAATTGATTGTCCCAGCTTTTTTAAAACTACGAGCCAACTGCTCAACTTGATCGGTTGTAATCTGTGCTAGACGCTTTGCATCACTCGCAAAAGAACTTAAAAACCAATTTAAACTAAGCTGTTTAGCCAAAGCATCAACCCAATTAGCTTGGTTAGCTGTCACTAATTTAATTCTAGTAGTAAGCGGAACTAACGGTAGTTCTTTTTTAAGAAATTTTTCAAAAGCACTATGGTTACGATCAACCAGTAAAAAAAACTGCCAAGGGACTTGGTTAGCAATTGCACTAAGGGCCTGCAAGTTATTTTGATTTCCATCCCAAAGGTTACCAGTTCCTTGATCTAGCCAGACTGCTAGCCAACGCTGCATAGTTGTTTGAACAACTGCCGGTTGCCGATTTCCTTGCGTTAAATAATAGCGAACTTGCATAAAATCCGCCAACTTATCAAGGGTTAGCTGACCATTAACTTGTTTACCCGCCTTTTGATGAAACTGGCTGATTTTTTTTAATTTACTACTTCCAGCAAAATTGCCCTGCTTAACCATAATTTTAGTTCCTATCTACCTTTTCACTTTATAAATGTACTACCATTATAACGATGTTAATTACTTGTAAACAAAAAATTGCAAAATAAAAGTCCTTGACCATTACGGTTCAAGGACTTTTTTGATGCCGACTATAGGATTTTTCTTACCTATATATATGCGATTTAAAAGTCCTTTGTAGCAAATTTGCAGCAAATTTGTAGCAAGTTTTTCAGCCGCTCTTCTGAGTGGCTTTTATTTTTCATTTAAATCATCTAACCGTTTTTCAGCTTGTTCAATAATTTCAGCTAATTCCTCAACAGTAGCATATTCAGAAATGAACGTTTTGCCGTGACTTTTATAATTAGTCCGTCTAGTACGTTCTCTGTTTTTTTCACGATACCGCTTATTTGCTTCATTCTGTGCGTTGGTCGTCCCATCAGTATACTTTCTAGGGCGACCAACAGATTTCTTTTCTCCGTCAGCCATAATTAAACCGCCTCTAATATTGTGATAATTTGGAATACTAACTGTATAAGTAAAACTACTCCCAAAGCAATTAATATCCCTCTGTGACTTTGTCTATATCTTATAACAGACCATGTGATTCCAGCAATGTCTACAACAATCATGAACCATGGGTTATTAATTCTAAACAATGTCATAACCAGTCCCAAAATAAATAAACTAGCAATTATCCAATCAATAATTTTATTCATCTATATGTTATGATATGAGTACACCAAACAAGGCGCTCTCAGTCGCCTAAATCTGGTTCAAAAGCTTTCTAATGCCAATGCTTGTCTACTAACCATTCGAGGACTTGGATAATTCCGAATGCGATAGTTATCTTAGCTTCTGCGCTTAGGGGCTTTTTCTTTTTCCGCTTACTCATATCTTCTCCTTTCCTAATCAATATAATAATTATAACACGACTATTATATAAATACAATGAAATTCATGATTATATCCAAATAAAAAAAGCCTCACCAAGTAGAAATTAATCTACCTAGTGAGGCTTTTCTTGTTGATTAAAATGGGTGTAATAATCAATTGTCGTTTATTCAATTGCACTTAGGAGTATGCTGTGAATGTTAAGTAGTTGGGTTGCTACTAAAACACATGATATTCCTAGTTGCTTAACTCAAGTTTAAATCTTAGTAAGCGTTGTAGCATCTAACCAAAGTGTACCATATCCGTCTGTATCAACCTTAACGCCATTTGATTCAGCATTGACTTCTAAGACCGTCCACGGCTCTGTCTTCTTGAATTTAGCATATGAGCCCACTTGTAAGACTTGGTCTTGTCCTTCAGCGGATAAAGTCCCAACAGTTACTTCATCAACCAATGCTGCTGGCACTCCGTTATTTTCCCAAATTCCGTCAGTTCCACCAGCTAACTCATTAGAAATGAACTCATCACGACTTGCGGACAGTTCGTCAACCCGATAAATTTGGTCAGCGAAACTAAAATTATCACCGACGTTTAATACCTGGTCTACAACCTTATTTGGTTGTGGTTGAGGGCCGTTATTAATATCTGGGTTAGCTGTGTCCTTACCGGCGAACTTATGCCAGGCATCAGCATCCATGTAGGCAATATCTAAGTCCAGATTGCCAGCGTAACCATTCAAAGCACCGCTTGAACTGTATTGGAACAACGCTGGTTGGCCCCAAACTCCCCAACCGGTGTCGTCAGTCCATGGGTCGCTAAGATAGCCTGTCCGGGCATAATTAGCGTATTGAGCAGCCCACAAGCCATACTCTGGCGCTACAGCCGACCAATCCATTTGATTAATCGTGCACTTTGACATGTAAATCAATGGTGCAACACCCGTTAGCTCCTTAACACGGTCTAAGAATACCTTAGCCCCGTTTGAACCTAACGCTAATCCACCAGCTTCGAAGTCTAACACTAGCACTGCTTCACCAACATAACCATCAACGTTATTAACAAAGAACTCTGCTTGTGCTCGTGGGTCATCTGCTGTCATAAAGTGATAGACGCCTAACAGCTTGCCGGCCGTCTTTGCTTGTTGATAATGTTGGTCAGCTACTGGGTTAATGTAATCAAGTCCCTCAGTTGCTTTTACAATAACAAAATCTGCACCAATTAAACCTGCGTTTAAGTCTGCTTGATAATTTGAAATATCAATACCATTTAACATTATGCTTCCTCCTTAATAGTCTTGTTTGCCTTTAGCAATACTGCTTTAATTTGTTCATCAGAAAAGCGCCCCTGCAAATTATTTGCTGCGAGGCGCTTTTGAATGAATGTCGTTGCTAAACCAATATTTTCGCCAGTTTGATTATCAGCCCAAGTAATTGCTTGTTGGGCCCATGTTGCTAGCATTAACAAATTCTGATTCTTGGTATGTGCTTTAATTGCCTTAATTGCAAATAAAGCAACAGCCGTTAGCATTCCACTATTATATAGAAAGAATAATATATCAGTTAGATTATTTTTCACTTTCAGTCTCCTTAAGTTCTAATACATAAATGCGTTTCTCGTGATTATCTAATCGTTCGTCAGTAGTATGTTCAAGCCGATTAAAATTATTGCCTAATCTATCCATCGGGTCTTTCACATACGTTTTTAAAATCCAAGCTAACGCTCCCAAGCTAGGTCCGATTATGCCAATCCACCCGATTGCATCATGCGGCCAAAAATCCCCCATTTATTTTCCTTTCTTACTATTCAATAATTGATTTATATTGTTCATCTGTCAGCAAGCCTGCCTGATGATAGAAGGCAACCTTATCAGTAGTAATCCAGTTCTTTTCATACCATTCTTTAATTTGTTGAAACATCTGGAGTACCTCCCTCTATCTTGTTAATCTTGTCATTTAACGTTGCAACTTGAGCTAATAAATCCATTTTAAATAAGTCGTCTGCTTGTGGTTTTTGGCTTTCTAACCACTTTTCATACTCAAATGGGTCCCAATCCCGCCAAGTATTAGTTTCAGGTTGGTAAATACGTAAATACCAAACATCTTGAATATTTGCTTCACTGGGCTCAACCTCTGTAAAACAATTATCAATTGGCTTATCAATCGACATGCCAATATATTTTTTTGTCTTTTGGTCATATAAATAATTCATTGCATGCACCTCCTAAGCAATTATTGGCCACTCACCATAGCCCGTCCCTTTAAACTCCTCAGAACCAAAATTCTTTATCGTTCCGTCACTTTGTACCGTCAACACTCGATTTTCGTAATAAGAACGGATAATTGCTTCTGTCATATTTGGAACTTTATTAATAACATAGGTTGGCACATAATCAGATGGTATTGATTCAGTAGATTGTTGCCCGCCGCCTAATCCTTGTGTGACATTAACGATACGAGCAATTACATTATTACCGGTTCTTACGAGGTTAATTGCACTTTTAAATGGTCCCTCAACAGTTACATTCATTGTCCCTGAGTATGCAGTCCAAATGGTTGCTCTACCTGCATGAATAGTCCGAGTAAACGCCCATCCTGTATAAGTCTTTAAGTCTTGCTGAATCATCGTTCCTTTAGCATCGGCCGTTACAGTCAAAATAAAAGCATGACCAGTTTCAATACTAGGATTAGTAATCCCGTTCAAAACAGTTGCTGCGTTATCACCACTATCATAGATGCCCGGTGTTGTGTAGTTGTTCAAGTTAGCCTTAGCGGGAATGAGTGTAGCAATCATTTCACCAGATGTACGCTTCCAATCACTAATTAAGCCTTCCTGAATACTAGCATGCCATTCAGTGTTTGCCTTTAAATCGTGCATTGCGATATATCCTGCCTTATCATCAGACATTGGTTTGACTGTAACCACTGCTTTCCCCTTAAAAGGTGCATTTGTCATATCGATATCTTCTACCGACCAAGTTCCGGCATACATATCTAGATTTTTAGCTACGTCCGCTAAATCAGTAAACAAAGCTGGTTGTACCAAAACGTTGCTTGCTACTGGGTAAATTTGATTTCCGTCTTTATCAGCTAATACTGCTTTTTGTCCCATATTGTTTCTCCTTATTATTTCTTTACAGCTCCCAAACCTTCTACATCTTTACCTGACCAAATACCAAGCTGATAAGCAATCTTAATAACGCTGATTTGCTTGGCATCATATGGGCCGCCTGAAATACCAAGAGTTGCTTTACTCCAGTCGTAGTTGTCTAAACTATTAACTGGATTGGTTATTGTTGCTCGTCCCCAATAGCCTAACTTACCCGGAGCTGCCTTTTTCCACGTTTCAATAGAAATCATGCCCCAAGCCATTTTTAAAAGATTACCGGTAATAGGATAATCATCAAGCGAATTACTCCAGCCTCCAGCAAAGCCCCAACCATAAACCGTATTAGCCTTTTCACCTGGATGAGCCGGATAATCATCTAATGTCATGTAAGAACCGTTATCAAATACGATTCGCCATGGGTCAGCTTCACGGTCAATAAAACATGCCATTGGTCCACTCTTTCGAATGATAATGCCATATTCATTGGTGGTGCTACCAGTCCCAGTAGCATCCTTTCCATCCTTACCTGCTTCTCCAGCAGGCCCAGCCGGTCCAGCAGGGCCTCTAGGGCCCGGAACGCCTCTGATTTTGTCTAAACCAAGAACTTGATCAACAGTTGTTGCTGGAAAAACCTGCCGAAAATTACCGTCTTTATCTTGTTGTAGTAAGCGTGTCCCATCGAATTCAAGTGACATTTACTGTACCTTCCTTTCGATTGAAATATCCGTAGTTCTTAATGTGCGATAAGCCAATTTAATTTCATCTGTATCAATTGTTTGTCCTAAAACTTTGTAACTAATATCTTTACCGCCTGTTGTTAAGTCAACTACTTGCAATAAATAATCGTACGCAAATTTTTTGTTCATTGGTCGATGTTGAATATTAGCTAACTCGATTGCATCTAAACGTTCTTTTAAAACTGTATGCTCTGTCCCATCAAGCGATTTTCTTGCATCAATTACTTCTGAATCAGCGGTAACTCCCGCAATTGCCTTATGGAATTCGTCAACGTATTTATTAATATCGCCATCATATTGGCGCTTAATATTATCAGTGTCATCTTGCCAATCTTGTGCTAACTGGTCTACTTTATGTTCCAGCTGTTTATAACTATCCTGGTCATCAGCAAATATATTGCCGGCAAGTTCCACAGCTAGTGCCATAGACTCACGCACATCAACACCGTACATTTTGGTACGGATATAATTCGCTAGCTTAATGATTTCTGGTGATAGCTTATTTTGATTAATATTGATCTCACCATTGACAATATGAGTGTCATCTCTATAATCTACTGTCATTTATTACCTCCTTAAATAGTTGTCTTTAAAGCGCTGTGATGGGCTTTGATTCATATCAACTGTGTTAGCTGTTATTCCTGCAACTTGTCCTTTTGAAGTGTATTGCCACAAATCATATGAATGTGTTGGCTCATTACCGTATGAAGGAATCCATATCGAACCAAACTTTGAGACATCGACATTAAATTGGTCGTACAACTGGTTAGCGATGTAAGCAACTTGATGTTCGCTATCAACGCCCAGTTCCGTCAATCTCTGATTCCAAGCAAGAGTATTTGCTTTAACATCAGTCATAGTAGACTCTTCTAAATCAATGGCATAAAAAATAGGCTTAACACCACTGCCTGCTGCGGTATTAGCCCGATTAAATAGTGATTCTGCTTCTTCTTTTGCCTCTGCTTGATTGGCATATAGTCCATATCCATATACAGCGTAACGAATGCCAGCAGCTTGAACGCCAGCAATATTTTGCTTGTACTTCAAGTCTTCTCTGCTTCCACCATACTGGATTCGAATAATGGCCAAAACCACACCATCATTTTTAGCAGCTTGCCAATCTATATCACCTTGAAATTCTGATACATCAATGATTTTCCCATCAAGATAACCATCACTAATCAAAGACTTTAAGTTATCAATTTCCGCTTGAATACTAGTTTGCCATTGGTTAAAATCGCTCGCTACTTTCTCAATCGCATTACTCTGTTGATTCGTTAGCGCTTTTAATTGATCATACTTTTTTGCCGAGGCTCGATAGTCTATTTGATAGCTTGCTAGACTTTTCTTTTTTTGACCAATAGTAAAAGTTGAACTAAAAGGCTTCAATATATCAATGTCTTTTTGAATAACTTGTATCATTTGTTTGTCTGCGACTAATGAATTAATAAACTGATAACTATCACCCACTTTAAAAGTAGAGAATTTTGACAATCCATACTCCAATGCACCAATGGTCCATGTCTCAGTCGCAGCAGTTTGCGACTTAATCCAATCATTCGCTCTAGTCAGTAAAATAGCAGGATCATGTACATCATCCCAAGTCTGAGCTCCATTGATAATACCAAATTCCGTCTGTAATTCCGGAATGTCGATATAGTCTAGACCATTGTTCACAGTTGCTATATCTACTCTAGGCGTTGATACAGCCGTCGTATTATTGCTCGAATTTGTTACATCTTGCTCTATGTTTGCACCGAGTGGGATCAAACGTGTAATGATGCTCGTCGGATCAATTTCTAAACTTGCCGACTTTAAATTTTTACCAATTTTGAAAGGGTTATCATTTGTATGTTCTGTACCAAGATTATTGATGTAATCAATATAATTACCGTCTGGTTCTACTCTCAACCTTAAGTAACCACCCAAACGATTTATTAGCTTATCTTTAATGGCAGCATAAGTTGTCGTATAGTCAACGAATCTATAAACATTATCAGTGGAGTTAGTTACATCAATCACTCCAACTCTAAACTTCTTGAAATCAGGAACTTGAGAATTATGAACATCAATAAGCATCCTAAAAAAGTCTGCTGGAGTTGTGTCATGCACCTCTTTGAATCTCTGTGTCGAATCAATCAAATACGCTAGAATTGACTCAAAACTAAAAGTTTGTGTGTGCTGCCCAGCTGTAGTCATTTCCCTTTTAGGTTTGAGTGCTCTTCCTCTAAATATCAATTCACCATCTTGCTTTATGTCAATATGTGTAACTAAGGGGCGCACATTACCGAACAAAAAATTTGTTTGATTGACGGTAATTTGAAAATCATCAACATCTGAATCTTTAAGTGTTAATTTCCCGGCTGAAATTGTTTTGTTTGTTTTCAAATTAAATACTGTTTTACCAATATTATCTGTTGCGCTTTCATAAGCTCTAATTGTATACACTAGACCATCACCTCTTTATAGAAAACGAACTCTATTTTTCCATTTCCCGAAACATTAAATTCATTCTCCCCACATTCTAAAATTAGATCAGTGTCCGTATATACACCGCTCCGTAATGATAGCTCTCCAAAAGCACCACTTATCGAAACTTCTCCCGTAACGATTATTTTGACCTCTACAGATGTATCACCAATATTAAATAAAGCGATGTCTTTTCTACCTGCTACCGAATATTCTACCGTTTGGCATATCCACTTCGGGAAATATACATCATCCCAAACATCATTGCCCTCAGGCTCATTCCCGATGGCGAACGGAAAGCAATCAAATACAACTGTGGCCGTTAAATCAAGATTTTTTGCGCTATCTGAAACCGTAACCGACTTGCATTTTCCAATCCAATGAAATCCTTTTTCATGTGTATCAAAGATACTTTGAATTCCCAGAGGCATTAATTGACCTTTAAGATTATTTTCAATGTACTTACGCTCTTCATATTGATGTCCTACACTTTTTAACTGAAAAGTAACATCTCTATTATTAAAAAATCTGTCATTACCTAACATAGAGAGGTCAAAAATTCCCTGGGTATATGGGACACTTTCAGTAATGGTTTTTTCACTTGGACTTGGCGCTTGTCTATCTACCAACCACCAACCTTGCTTGCCACTATCAAAGGAGCCGAATATAATCCCCTCAGTTATTGATTGAGAATTAGGGTCAACATCTGCTGGCCCCGTATCAACAAATTTATATTGTCCCACTAAGATATACCTCCCCATCGAGTGCTATTTTGTACATTTTGTCCTAAAGCATCATCATATCTATCAGTTGTTTCTCCCACTAATACTCCAGTATCTAAAATGATCGTTTGATTCTTGTCTATCAATTTTCGCAACAAACTATTTGTACTCTCGTTCATGAAAATATTGTTATTTTCCGGCATAACATCTGCAAATATTGGCATACTATCTCTAAAACTAAAATCTAATGGCTTAACATTTGCTACATCACGCACGTTATTAATCAGCTGTGCCATCGAATTACTGGCTTGATACGCATGCTCTGAAATTCCAGTGGCCACACCAAGACTCAAATATTTACCAACCTCATCACGCAACAATCGTGAAGGTGAGTGAATTTTCGCCTTCTTCTTAGCTTCGTTGTTCACTTGGGCAACTAGACTAGCCATTGCCGCGACAGCATCACCAGTACCAGATCTAATACCCGCTGCCACGCCGGCTGACATTTGTTTTCCTACTGAATTGAACGAAACACCTTTGGCACCACTTTTTGCAGCATCAGCCAATGATTTACCAGCATCAGAGGATTCGCTTTTCTTTGACTTGACCCCTTTAACAAATTCGCTACCACTATCTTTACCAGCTTGATTATGTTTATTAGAGTTTTTCTTTGAACCATTGGCACTTGAGTCTGAAAGTTCACCACCAGAGCTACTTGATTCGCCCTTTTTACTCTTCACACCATCATTATAACTATCACCATTCTTTTTGCCGGCTTGATTATGCTTTCCATCATCTCGCGCGCCTGAAGCTGATTGTTCAGCTAAAAATTTACCTGCTCCTTTGAAATCACCAGACTTTAAAGCGTTAATAAATTGTTGCTTACCATCATTTCCTTTATTGAACATTTCTGGAGGTAATGAATTCAATCCATCCGTACCATCTTTAGCCAAAGCAGCAGATACTTCTTTAGTCGTCGCCCTACCAGACGATAATGCTTGTACTAAATTGGCTACACCTTGTGTTCCAGATTGTTGGAGCATAAATGCAAACGCCTGCATTTGTTGACCGGTATCATTATTCATTTGTACAAATGAAAGATACATCGATTGCAACTGCGGAGCCGTAACGTTATTCATGTTTTGCAAACTCTGAGACCACGTTTGGAAGTTAAGTTGCCCACCATTTGAGATAGTCTGATTCATTTGCATTCCGAAAGTCTGTTCTTGTTGCAACAATGATTGATTCTGTTGTTGTTGTTGAACAAGTTGCTGTTGCAATTGGGCCTTAGTTGTTTGATCAGTTGTTTGACTGATTTGGTCCTTCAACTGCTTAATTTTATCTTCGCCAACTTGGACCTGTTGTGATTGCAACTCGTAATCTGCCTGAAGGGTCGTAATTGTTGCCTGACGTTGTGTTTCATTAAGCTTTTGACCATTTTGAACGCGTGATAATTGAGCTTGAACAAAGATTTCATTTTGCTCTATCAACTTTTGCTTAATTACATTATTTTGATCAGTTAGGACATTAGCTTGGTCTGCCGTCATTTCAGTCCCATCACTGAAACGCTTATCCTTTAACTGCCTATCCAAATCTTGGGTAATGTTGAGTAAGCTTTGACCATTCTTCTGAGTTGCATCCGCTAACTTGGTATTTGCGTCATTCACAGCTGCGACTCTATCTTCACCAGTCTGCTTCTCGGCCTTAGTCATGGCGTTTTTATAATTCTCAGAAGCTTTATTTGCACTAGTTTGATATTGATCCAATGTATTGTTTACATCAGTCAAGAACTGCTTTGATTTATCAGATACACCATCTGTGTTAATCAGATCAGACATTTTAGTCTTAGATGAGTCGAAGGCTGTCTTCATGTTTTTTGCTGCGTTACCAACATCCTTAACAGAAACACTAGCAGCTTTAAATTTATCTTTCGAATCATCACTAGACTTGGCCATTTGGCTAAATGATTCAACTCCGATTTTCCCGGCATCTACAAAAGCTGATTCCATGTCTTTAACAGCAGCACCAGTACCATTTATTGAATTTTTCGCTTTGTCAAACGCTTCAGAACCGTCTTTTCCACCAGGTATCATTTTCTGCACAGCGCCTTCAATAGCATACCCAGCGGCCATAGCTGCCTGAACAATAGCGCTTAGCGCATCAAATACTAATCTTAAAGCTGTAGCTAATGCAATCGCAGAAACAACTAGCGCACCAATTGCTATTGCTCCAACTACTTTTAGAACTCCACCTAAAATACCAGCAATAGGAGCTAATGCCGTTTTAACCCCATCAATTGATGGTTTCATAGCATCGAAAATATCCTTAATACCCCCAATTGCCGTTTTAACGACACCTTGGATATTTAAAAAGTTTGAAGTCCATGCTAAAGCAATTGAACCAGCAACGGCAGCTACAATTAATGCTATTGGAATAAGTGCGCCTAATGACATTCCTAATCCGCCCGCTGCTGTGGCCCCCGAAAGCATGCCTTCACTTGCTCCAGCTCCGGCTTCACCTATTGTTCCAATGGCTGCCCCGTTCTTCATGGCCGTATTAGTAAGCTTCGCTATTTGAGTATCAGAAGCACCTACCGTTTGGAGCAGTCCGTAAAACTTTGTATTAAGTCCCGTTACAGCTACTTGAGGATTTGTAAAGGCAGCAAACAGCGACTTAGACATGTTAACGGTCTTTTCAGGAATACTAGTAATAGCAGAACCTAGATTACTAATAGACATACGCATAGTATTTATTCCAGCGCTGTACGTTTCCGAAACTTCTCCAGATAACATCGCTTTATTAAAGTTAAGCAATTCCACCGTTGTGCCTTTAACTACAGAAGTGAATTTTCCAAAAACTCCTATTGTAAAGCCACCCATCGTCTGTGTAGCGGTTCCAGTCATAATTAATCCACGTTGTACAAGACTTAGGTCAGCTTGTATGGTTTCAAGTGCCTGAACTGTTCTAGCACCACCAACACCTATGCCCTTGAAGGTCTCCAAAGCGATGAATACTGGCAATGCAACTTTAAGTGCCGCACCAACTTGTTGAATTGATGGCAAGAATTGCATCATAGCCTGAGCCGCATTTAAAACGTTTTTAGTTGTTTTCTGAATATTATCTTGATTAGCTTGTAGGTACTTGTTAAAGTCACTAACTGAACCAGTTGCCTTATCCACAGCACCCTTTAAAGTCCCACTAAACGTCTCTTCAACAATTATTGACAACGATTCCAAACTTCCAAAGAATTGTTCAACAGAGCTGGAAAGATCATTCTGCATGGTTTTAGCCATTTCGTCTGCTGCACCGTTTGAATTTTGAAGCTTGCTAGTCAAGTTTTCCAGCTTACCAGATTGGGCACTCAGCAATACATTCATTGCCCGACCACCTTGAACACCATAAATTTGCGAAGTATAGTATTGCTTTTGTTGATCGGTCATTCCAGAAAGTTTATCCTTCAATTCGCTAACTTGTGACGCTAAAGGCTTCATTTTCCCTGATGAATCGTATGCATTGAATCCGATCTTTGACATCGCTGCACTAGCTTCATCTGATGGGTTTTGAAGCTTTGTCAACGCCATACCAAGATTAGAACCAGCCATTGATCCCTTAATACCAGCATCAGAAAGAACCCCAATAGCAGCTGATGTTTCTTCTAGGCTCAATCCAGCAGCGTGTGCTTGTGGAGCAACCATTTTAAGGGCTTCTCCCATATCACTAGCTTCGGCATTTGTATCAGCTGCAGCACGGGCAAACACGTCGGCAACGTGTGCTGAATCACTGGCCTGCAAGCCAAATCCATTCAGAGCCGTTGCAGCATTCTCAGCTGATTGGGCAACATCTCCACCTGAAACAGCTGCTAGATTCAATACACCAGGCATTGCGGCCATTATTTGCTTTGAATCCATGCCGGCAGATGCTAAGTTTTCCATTCCGCCGGCCGCTTCTTTCGCACTAAATGCAGTGTCGGCTCCTAATTTAATGGCCTGATCATTCATAGCCTTCAAATCGCTACCACTTGCACCAGCAATCGCTCCAACTCGTGACATTTGGTGTTCAAAATCAGCCCCTGTCTTGATACTTGCAACACCTAATGCAGTTACGGCTACAGCGCTAACTTTCATAGCACTACTTACAAGTTTAGATGAGTTGGCCACAGCATCAGTTGAAGCCATAGAACTACGGTTTATGTCATTGTTAAATTTTTGGTACGCTGCTCCTGCTTCTTTAAATGCCGCCACAAACTGACCGACTGATGCTGTCAAAATTGCTTTAGTAGTATATTCTTCCAATTATTATCCTCCTTTCTTTATTTTTCGATATTCTTGTAATCGTTTTGCACGTTCAACAAGTTCTTGATTCATTTCTACTTCAGGAATTTCGGGCTTATATACTTTCTCTACTTCGGCTTCATAATCAAAGAAATCTTTAAACGTTTTGAATGGCGACATTCCGTCTTTATCAACCGCACTTACTTGCTGAGTTAACCATGCTTGTTGTGCTAATTGAGCTGACAAATCAACTCTAGACAAACTAAAAGCGAGCATCCTAATTGAGTACTCGCTTATTGTCATATTTTCAGCTTCTCTAAGTGATGAAATGCCTAGAAACCTGAAACAGTTTATCAGCATTGTTTCATACGTTTTTACTGAACTTTCACCGACTCCTTGGACTCTTTGTCCGCTATTTTTTGAAGCTTCGCTAGGTTCTTTTTGTACGTTGCGACTAAAGTCCCAGTCTGCCGTTGCGTCTCTAATGTTTTCATCAATTCTGCGAAAAAAGCTGTATATGCTTTATCATCCTCCAAAGAATCCACCCAAGAATCGAACATGTCTTCAGTAAGCTCAATATCACCAGCAAGGGCCGCGCGGAGTGCTTGATACATGACATAAGGATCAGAACTCTGTAACTTTAACCAGACCATATTTACTCCAGTACCATACTTAATACCATCCATATCGACTGAATATTCTTTATCCAATTCACGTACAAAGCGTAAACCAAAATTCAACTTGTGCTCTTCACCGTTTAAAGTAATCTTCATAGTAATTCTCCTCGTTATTGTTATGTAAATAAAAAAGCACGGAATCGAACCGCACTTTTCTTAA
Organism: Weissella oryzae SG25; assembly: GCF_000691805.2. Taxonomy (GTDB): domain Bacteria; phylum Bacillota; class Bacilli; order Lactobacillales; family Lactobacillaceae; genus Weissella; species Weissella oryzae. The sequence goes on from NZ_DF820489.1 coordinate 136,731, forward strand.
ACTAATCAGCTTTAATAGTTGCCCCATTATCGTTAGGTGTCGCTGTTACACTTACGGGGGCTGTTATTTTGACGATCCACCATCACCAGCAACAGGCGTGGTGTCAGTGAATGCATATTGAATTTCATCCTGTTGATCAGTCGTAAATGTCGCTGCTCCATCTTGGGGGAGTTGATCAATATTCATGGAAGTCTTAATTTGAGTAAGTTTACCAACTTCTGCAGGCACTTCCCATGATTGTAGATATCCTTGTGCGTATTGTGCGCCGTACTTTCCATCCTCACGCAAATCTGCAAGATTGACGTCCCACACCTCCAGCTTCTTCGATTGCTTAACAGCATTTAGCAAGAATGTATTGACATCATCTAGACTAGCTACTGCTTCAATATCCAATGAGACTGTAGCAGTAGCAGGAGAATTGATAGCACCATCCTTTGTTTCAGTAGAGTCTGATTTAGATTCATACTTCCAGCTATGTTGCGTTTGCAATGCCAACTTGATTGCATTTTTCTTATTTCGATCTTCCCACAAACGGAACGCCAAAATGTGATCCTTACCATAAATAGCTTCTGCCATGTAACGATTCCTCTTTTCTAATTACTATAATTTATTTCAAGTTCCAAAATTCCATGCCATAACATTGGCGATACTGAATTATCTGAAATCACTTGAATGTTCTCTTTTGCAAAGCTAACGTTATAAACGTCCGCCTTGCGTAATACTTTGACCTTTGTCAAAAGTTGCTCCATCATATCTGTAATAAGCCTACGATTATCCTTCTCACCATATAAATGAACAGTAATAATCGATGAACCAATGGATACAATATTAGACTTAACCTGTGTTGGATTAGCAAATTGTTCTCCTACATACACAAATGGATATCCCGTATCTTCTGGTAAGTAGTTAAAGGTGTTGAAGTCTAAAGTCTGAGACAATTTAAAAATCTCATCATAGATCGCTTGATTAACTTCTTTCATTATTTACGCTCCGCTATTGAGTTGATGTCCTTAATAAACTGGTCTCTCTGCGAGTAATAAGCCGGCCTTATATGGGGTTTCCCAGGCATAAATCTTGTCCCATATTCTTGATACGGATCGTAACTTGCATCACCACTTACTTCAGCACTAAAATCAGTACCAGCGTTGATTAAATTAAGGAATATTTGCCGTTTCAAGAAACCTGTATCAACTGGTGCGTTCCTTTGCGCTTGCTCTTGCATAGAAGCGCCGTTTCGTTTCACAGCTGCAATAACCTCTGTACCTATTTTGGTTTTTACTTCTAGGAACTGGCTTAACCCATCACCTCCGCTAAGAACTAGCCCCATTTTCGCCACCTCGCATTGTAATTACTTGTCGATTACCAACTCTCTTTTCGGTAACAAAAAAATACTTACGTATTTCTCGTCCTGGCAATGCTACCAGACAGAAATCGTAAGTATTTAAAAATGGTTGTTTAAGATGGAGCGAAATAACATCGGTCCGTATATCGCCAAATACAACAGTTGATTTTTCAATTGACGGAACAACAACGTGCGCTACCTGCTTGTATTCCAAAATTTTATTGTGCACATTCCTACCTAAATCGGGGTCATAATGGTTCCCAGATTCATTAACAAATATTACCTGGTCAGTGTATTTCATCAACGAAACCTAAACTTTCCTGCATTAGAATCAGCATCGTTGGTCTCTATCCAATCAGCAATATCTTTCGCAAATGGTTCCAAGTCGTCAATCTGATAAGTAGCGCTGACGTCACTTTCAGTAGCTGACTGTTTGCCCTCATCATTGATGCGATTAAATCGGCTAATGCTTGCCTCTATGACAATGTAGTTCAGATCATCAGGAACTTCTTTTTGACATATCTTGCCCTTTAATCGTGAAGTTATTAGTTGCGTTACCTGATCAATAACATCATCTTGTTCATTGCCATCAATACCTAAAACAGTCTTAATTGCACTTAAAGTTTGCTCAGCCATACAACCACCCACTAAACAGCTGCATTAACTGTCAATGATGCCTTACCGGTAAATCCGCCATCAGTGGAAGTTGCGATAATATCAGCTGAGCCTTCTGCAATTGCTGTAATAAGACCTTTAGAATCTACAGACGCAATCGCCGTATCAGAGCTAGAATATGACACACTCTTGTTTGTGGCGTTGTCTGGTGTTACCGTACCAGTGATCGACTTTGTATCGCCTACTTTCATGGTTCCTGTTTGTTGTGACATAATCACTCCAACAACAGGAACGTTCGCTTCGTTGACCTTGAAAGCGGGCACGTCTGTCTTTTCAGATTCAGTCATACCATCAGAGTATGCCGCTTGATATTCACCGGCTGCCACTTCCGTTCCCGCCGCAATACCGACAATATCAGAGAATTTCGTACCCATATCGCCTTCTGAAATCTTTGTACCATTTTTATAAATTACAAGCTTTTGCTTGCTACGATCTTCTGCCATTATTACCCTCCTAGATTATTCAGCTGTTATTCTTGCCCCATCGGCAGTTGCAACCGCATTGACTGCTTGTGGGGCCGTTATTTTGACTCTGCACCAACCGTCGCAACAACTACCTTAGTATCATCATATAGGTATGGCGCATAATGTTGGTCACCAGTCATAACCGTAATCTTCTTAACGATATCCCGTTGTGACTCGACTTGAGCTTGTCGCTTCATAACAATCTTTAAGGCCGGAGAAACTTCATTTACCTTGATAAACAATGCTTCCTCATCCTTTAGCTTCTTAGAACGAACAATTTGTGCTCCAAGTACATCCAAATATGTTCCCGTGATTAATTGGTTCGCACCTACTTCCGAACCAGCGTTATTTTTAATGGCGTCTGCTCGCATTTTAGATGCCGTTGCGGGACTAACTAGCAGTACAACGGTTGAATCATCCTCATCATTAAATACATCCAAACCTTTTTGAATGCCTTCCACATCCGCAGTAATGGAAGCTTTTTGGGTTCCAGTCTTCGCAGCAGCTAAAAGATCATCATCAAGCTTGTTAGCAAGCGACAAACCTAATTGCTTAGTTGATTCACCTACCGGATCTCCTAAGCCACTCAAAACCGCTTCATCTGTAATTTGCGTTCCCTTGGCTGCCTTCTTGATCTTAACTTCCTTGCTGGTCGTACCTAGTTTATCCAAAGGAATAGCCTCACCTTCGGCGATATCAGCTGCATCACCAATATAACTAAATGCCGGGAACGTCAGTGTAGTTCCTGGTTGCCCTTGCAACGTTGTATCAATTTGAGCCAAAGGCGATAAACGCATCGCTTTCTTTAGTTCATAAGACACAATAGGTGCAAGCACCTCAGGATTAACCATATTTTCAATCTTTGTTACTGTATTTTCTGCCATGTTTTATGCTCCTGTAATTTTTTTAAATAGATCTGGATTGTCTTTTGCTAACTTCGCCTTTTCAGCTAAAGTCATACGTACAAAATCACTTTCTGTTACTTGAGTGATTGAACTACCTGTTGCAGTGGGTGTCTTTCCCTTTAGTAGCTCTGTCTTTACACCTTCACGTATTCGGTCAATAATGCCTGCTAACTGAGATACATTAGCCTTTGTTGTTTCAGCATCAGTTGCAACTACCAACGCCAAATCCTCATCAGTAAACGTGATTCCAGTTTCAGCAAGCATTTTACGTGCCTCACTTCGCATTTCATAACGAGCCAGTCGAGCCTCAGCGTCGTGTTGAGCTTTTTGTGCTTGTTCTAACTCATATTGCTGCTTTTGATCGGCGTTCATCTTAGCCAATTTCTTAGCTTCTTCAACTGCCTCCCGTTCCTTTTGCTTAGCCTTTACCAACTTTTCCTGGACGATCTTATTAACATCATCATCAGTATATTTAGCTTCTGATTGTGTGGGTGCTACTTGTTGATCTTCAACTTCTGTTTGCTGATTCTGAGCCTCGACCGTCTCTGTTTGTGTTGCCTCTTGCTCTGCCATATTTAAAACTCCTTCCATAGCTTTTTAGTGAATCAATGCTTGCACTTTATCCATGGCTTTTAATGACATCAATGCTCGGTCAAAAACAAAAAGCGCCATTGATTAACTCAAAGGCGCTTTTTCATTTGGTACGTATGCTGCCTTAGAACATCTACATGAAGCATGCACTGGAATTCCTGGAGCTTTTTGTAATGGATAGATACCATCATTATTTCCAGCAATATCCTGACATTCCTCACAAGCTGTTGGCTCGGCTACCCAGACTACATACTCAATACCCGCTTTTCTAAAACTCCTCATTTGAGCGACATCTTGAACTCTTGCAGTCTCTGTCCTCATTAATCGTTCAGCCATATACCTGCTATTCTTGAACTCTTTCGTGAACTGGTCGCGTAACTCATTAGCCAGTGCTTTAGGGTTAAGTCCCTGCACCATAGAACGTGTAAGCAAAGTATCTAATTTTGATTTCAATGTGTCTGAGTTAGCCCAGATACGCGCAGACCAAGTAGCGCTGTGAAAACTACTATTAACAACTGCATCAACAGCTCTCATCAGTTGTCTTGATTGGTTCTTAGATAATATGCCGGCTTGCCTCTTAACCTCTTCAATATACTTATCAGATAGATATTGCCGAAATCTTGCTTCTTCATTAGCGTTTAGGCTGATTAACTCTAATCCAATTTGAGACTTTAGTAACTCTAATCTGTTAATCCTCATCGTGGCATTATAAATTCGTAATCTTTCATTGGCATAAGCACTAAAATCTTCAATATCGACCATTTCTTTAGCTGTGGCACTAAAATTCTTTACATCGAAACTTGAAACACGCCTGCGTGCTTCATCGAGCGTTATTCCAGATTTATCTGCATAGCGTACATAAAAGCTTTCTATTTTTGCTATTGCACTATTAAGCGAATCATTAAACGCTCGCTCTAGGTCAGCAGAGTATCGCAAATCATCATGTATTCTTTGTTTTATCCATGTCTGCTCGCGATTAAACCAATAATCATTGTTCCTTTTCATCTACATCACCAGTCTCACTTTGCTGATTGTCTTTTTCTTTTTCAAAGTCATGATTAGCTGGATTTGTATTCACCGCCCTATCAATTGAATCAGCCTCTTCATTAGCCATTCGATCCAATTCCTTCTTAGGATCATCAACAATAGATAACACACTAAGTTGTGTTTCCTTTGAAACAATACCTTCAAGAGTGCTTGCAGTATTAGCTTCATCAGCAACGTTTTTGGGTAAGTTACGCGTGAATTGGAACTTCAAGTCATTAGCTGGGTTAGTAGATTGCTTACCTAAAATACTGTTCACTACCTTTTTTAAAGGTTTTGGTTTTGCTAGTCCTGTCATATCGAAGACAATTTTAAATAATTCACGTATCGAGCTCGTATACTTGCGCTCTTTGTTTGCTGCTAGCCCACGCATAGCTTGCATACGCAATTCAATAGAATATCCACTTGCAGCCGAGCTTGCTCCTGAACTCAAATCATTCAGATTAGTAACCATGGCAGTTAAAAACAACTTTTCTTCTAGCCTATCTATTAAATTCTCCTGTGTACCATCTCCGTTGGGACGTTCCAAAAACGAAGCTTTGGCGTCAGGTGCATCTACTGAAAGAACACGATTATCTGCCAAACCTGTGAGGTCATCATCGCTTAAATCTGCACCACTCATAAAGAAATACGCATCAGCTATTGCTTCGACATCATTAGCCTTTTGAGATAGAGCACTATTAATAGAGTTCATAATTGATTTAACTGAATCGAATGCTCCTTGCCGTTCTTCATTTTCTACAAACTCGACGGCTGGCACACTACCGAATAAATGCGATACTGTATCTCCAAATTTATACCCATTGCCGAATGAAATAATCTCATTTTCTGTATAGATATCGCCAGAGACAGCATTATTATCATCAAATGCGTATCTAACAAAATAAAGTGGCTCGCATGCCACGGTATCGTCATAAATCATGAAGGACTTTGTAGGACTTGAAACAGCTATTCGCGTCTCTGAATCTTCATTCTGGTATAAAAACATGTAGCTGCGCCCATAAATACTTGTCTGTTTTGAGACTTCACTAAGCTTATCTACAAATGAATTCATATTATTAAACCCCTGTAAATTATCGTTATAAGCCTCATCATCAAGAGTAATCTGGGGCGGGATTCCAATAAAAAAGCCGTTGAATATGTCGACAATGTACTTAGCAAAGTTAATTACTATACGATTGTCAGGCTTATTCAAAGGCTTATCTTCTTGGTCCAGTATAGGATAGTGCCCTTTATACATCTTGATGTTTTCGTCATACGACTTATTTAATGTATCTTTGTTGTACTCAACCATCCCTTTTAAATCATCCGCATTTATGTCGACACCCGTTGGAAATATGAACATATCATTTTCATTAATTGTTCCTCTCCCCCTAACATTGTCTACCATAAGCTAACCTCCTTTTAAATTGATACGTTGTAAGTTTTAACCTTTGCCGCACCAGAACTAACTACCGAGTAAACAAAGTATCTATCAGCATCCATTGCGTGGTCGTGCTCTTTCACGGGTTTATCTTCGCCTTTATCTGCCGCCTTAGCGTCCCAAATATACGCTTGGAACTCTTTAAATGTATTAGTTGCCTTTGATGTCCACTTAACCAAACCGTTATCCATTGCAGACATCATAGAGCGAATACCATTGACCACATCATTATTAGCCTTCTTAACACTAAACCCATGTTGGATTAGTTCCGCTTTAAATGACGCTGCGGCTGGGTCTAAGATTATTCTCGTGTAACGCCTATCCACATCGTTCCGTTCATAGAACTGCTCCAAGTCCTCTCTGAATTGCTTATCAGTTCGTTGTATGCTCTTCTCACGTCCTGAATAGTAATACTCATCTGTGTTGTACCATACACCTTCAAATAGACGCCAAAGTTTAAATACCGTTGCATTTTGTGTCCCATAGTCAGCTGATACCCAGCTCTTCTCAAACTGAGTATCAGCAGGCAAATCAACAACCATTTTTGATTTATCAAAGTTCGCATATATAACGCCTTCGGACATAACCCAAAGGCCCAAAATATATCGTTGATAAAACACACCAGAGTACAAACGCTCATACCTATCTCTCGTGGACTGATCCAGCGATGGATTATCGTCCATCATAAAATGAATTCTTATAGCATTCTTCTCAGTCAACTTATCGATCCATTCACGTTTAAACCAATGGTATGGCCCTTCTGGATTGCCGTTAAACCAAAACTTTCCACCTTTAACAGATACACGAGTGGTCGCTTGGTTAACAAAACTTTCCGGTTGTAACACAACCTCATCAAAGAAGAAGCCTGCTGCGGTTAGACCTTGAACCAGTTGATACGAACTCTCATCCTTGCCACCAAATAAATAAAAATAATTAGTCTTTCCATTTCTGGTTATCTCCACATAACTTTCACTACGTCGATCAAAAACCTGAAAACCTTCTGACTTTAGCATTTGTATCAGCGGGCTTAACACGTTTCGTCTTAACGATCCTATTGTTTTACCAGCTAAACCAAAGTTTTGACCATTAAAATCAGTCATTGCCCAAATTACATAGGATAACGACATAACAACTGTTTTACCCGCACGAACAGACCCATCAGCAATAATCGCATCTTTATTTGCGTATGGTGATTGATGAGCCCACCATGTTAAAACTTGTAATTGTTTTTTTGAGAAAGGATGAAATTCAAAATTAAAGTTAAGTTTCTGTCTCGTCTTCGTCATCAAAAGCACTCTCCGTTGCGCTGTCTAAAGCCCTAATTAAGCTACTATCTTCAACATTGTCATCAGTGGTAATACCTTGTAAGACTTCAAGCAATCGTTCCTGGGCCCTTACTTGGTCATGCAATTCAATCACTGGCCCGTCTTTACCAAGGGTAACTTTCTTAATAAGAGAGGTATCAACTTGTTTATTGCTTTTCAATTGAACAAATGATTGATGCAAGATGATTGGATTATCATTAACATCTAAAAGAGGTGTACCTTCTGAATCAGTATTCATCACATCATAGCCACCAAACTTCACATAGTCACCAATATCTGCAAAAGCTTGTTTAGCCCACATCCCAATGATATCTTGTTCAGTCACGGCTAAGTCCTTTAAACGAGCCTTACGTAGTTCTGAAACTGCTTTTTGAACGTTAGGTTTTGCAAGGAGTTTCGACCCTTCTGTTCGAGCTGTATTATAGGTAGAATCGAATACATTTAAATAAGCCTGTGTTGCGTTGAAAGACTTCAAATACTCAACAACAAAGGCTTTCTGCTTATCTGCCAAGCTTGAATCATCTAGCCCATCAATGGCTTCATTGACTTCTATATTTGTGTGCACACCTTTTGTTTTTGTGTGCACACTTTTTTGCTTTGGAGGTGCACCATTACGGGCCCACCCATAACGTTGTTTCCAAGATTTAACAGTATTAAGAGTCACATCATATTTATCTGCAATCTCTTTATACTTCATCCCAGCTAAATAATCTGATTCTGCTTGTTCCCATTTCTCAACCATAACTACACCACTCTCACCACCTTTCATCACAAAATAAAAAGGCAACAATCTAGTGATTGCTACCTGTATGTATTTTTAAAGCCCAAAATCCTCGTAAACAGAATCTGAGTAGTAATAGTGCCCACTTTGATTATTTTTTCTATACTTTTTATCGGATTCAGGCCAATTGTTCAGCGCATAATTTAAAATCTTTGATTGAAAAGTGGTAGCAATTAGAAGCTCATCCCTAAGAATAGGCGGTAGTAATTGATCGGTCTTTCTATTCCCGTTTAGGTTAACAACAATGATTGGTAAACCTAACTTAATAGCTGTTTCAATTTCCCATCTAACAAATTTATACAAATTTTTTGTTTTTTCACCAACTAAGAGAACAAACGTTTTAGAATTATTCATACGCTCTCTTAAACTTCGCTTGATAGTTTCCTCACTACTACTATCTCTTGAACTCTTCAAATCATGAGCATTATTTAAATCAAAATCAATGTTCTCATTCGCAGACCACATTTGAAGTGTTCGATAAGCCGCCATATCTTCATCACCGTCAAACGCAACATAAACTTTATTTCTATAAGCCATTAAAATCCTCTTTCAAATGAAAATAATCTATTTGTGAATTTGTTCTACTATCTAAGAGTATAACTAACTTATCTGGCATTTCAAATTTTAATTTTCTCAATTTAAAAGTCCAGAGGATTATTTTAAGAAGTTCTTGCGGCTCGTACTTAGTTCCGTTGTCAAGTCTTGTTCTTCCATTACCAAACAGAGTAATAACCACAGTATTTCCGTCATAAAGATTATCAATTTCATCCCAAAACTTCATCAAAAATTTAATGTAGTCTGGCATTAACAACCTAGCTTTGTTTTCCTCATCAAAGTGAGTTAATGCTGTAAAGAAAGTATTTTTATTTGCGGAAAAGATAGTTCCCAAGCTATATCTTGTAGTCTTACCTTTAATTCTTTGTACATCCTTCTCAAGGATATTCCTAGATAAATGGTCGCTTTCATCTATTTTTTTATCTAAAGTTGTAATCTCATCTCTAAACTCCTTATTGAGAATTTGACCATTTAAAGTTTTAGCGGAAACAAGTTCCTGATCTATCTTAGTATCAAAGAATTCATTGAAATTAAAAACTCTAATTATATTCTCTTTTTTATAGTCATCAGATAATATATCGCCTTGTTTTATTTCTATTGTGCTACCGTCGTGTTCTAACGTAATTTTCGTCTTTCTATTGGCTATAATTAGCAAAATAAAATAAACAAAAATCAATCCTATTATCAAAATTTTGAATATAAAAAAGCGCTCTTTCGCCGTCAAATCTACAAAAGTCAACAATCCGCTTGTAAACCCAACTACAACTATCAAATAACTTGAAATATTTTTTAAAAGATTCTTGTCAAGAAACTTAACTTTCATAATGGTACCTCTAAGTCGAGAATATCATTTTTTTTGATAAATAAATAGGATTGAAAACATGAAAGTGCTACTAAAATAAATCATTGAATCATTCTTTCCATAACAAAAAGAAATAATAGCCATAATTGCAGATAACGTTGCTAAAATTTTCCAAAAAATTGTATCCATAAAAAACTCCAATCATTCTAAAACTTTATAATATAATTGCAAAATAAAAGAGCCGATATTTCTATCAGCTCTATGGCCACGTTCACCTAAACTAGTATGCTATCCGCATAAAGCAGATAAAGGCAAACGCTACATGCCACGAGTTACCGTGGGCTTTCTGGACAACCTGTGTCCATATACAGCAGGTAAGGATTTGCACCTTACATGATTATTGTAATCTCGAGTTAGTTAATCCTGTGCTATCCCCTTACAAAAATCCGGATTTCACGTCTACCTATTCCGCCACTGCCGTTTTTAATTATTTGATACTATTAATTTAACACCCAAATACAGGTGAAAATATTCTAATAATATTTATTTATTGCCCCGCAAACGCATATTCAGCAACGGAGCGCTTTAATTCATTACGCCAATCTCTAATAGTTGATATAGAAACTTTGTATTCAAATGTAGCTTTAGTCCAAGTCATTTCTTTTGTATAAATACTTTTCAGAGTAGCGTACCTGGTCTCATCCATTCCCTGAGTCCACATGATACAAATTTCAAGTTGATGTTCCATTACACGTAATTCTGGGTCTAACTCCTGCGTAATCAGCATTGATTCAACTGCGTTGTTGTATTTATACTGCGCTCGGCCTCCACCTATGTTTTCATCTACATCATGGCGGACAGCCAGCAACTTCTTCCTTGACCTAATAGCCAGTTCTAAATCACCCTTAAAGAACCTCTGTAACAGTTTGTCTACTTTGTCAGCCACAACCTACGCCCTCCATGATAAAATAAAGTTACTAGATATATCCTCATGGCGCTGACTTCGGTTGGCGCTTTTTTATTTGTAAACAACGGATTCAAATTCATTTCCTGCAAATTCAATGAACACTCTTTTATTCTTTGAGTTCAATCAATTCAGATTGAAGCTCGATAATATGGCTATTAACCGTATCCATTAAGGCAAGTACCAGCGAATATACAAAGACAACAATAACCGCAAACATCTGCATCCATTTTGCTTCAGAATTACCAATAAATGCCACGCATACCCATATAAACAATGTGTTTATCAGAATGTCATATCTATTTAACCAGCCAATCACTCTTTTTAGCCCATTCATTTTCATTACTTCACATCCAATAATTTGATAGCATGTTTCAAATACCACACTGCCTTTTCGAGGTCTTGACTAGTTGTTCCCTTGAATGGTGCTCGTAAGATATACTTCAAAGCATTTCCAATACTGAACGACAACTTAGGCTCAAATGCTGGAGCTACTTCATCAATCACTTCAATAGCTTCAAAATTGAATTTCTTGTAGTGTGACGGATGATTCACTAAATCATTATGATCTGTCATTATTTAACTCCTAACTAATTATTTAAATAAACCCATTATCAATTTAATGCATCGGACTTAGGTGGTTCGCCATGCTCAGCACAATGTAGTTTGACGTAGATAAAATGATTGCCGCCATCATTCACGTTTCCACTGTTAGTCCAATAATTAGCCGGATCATAAATTCCAGCTTCTTCTTCGGCTACTTTTATAATGCGTTCACGTTCTCTTGATTCGCCAACTCCTACACCAATCGTGTAAGCAGAAAGAGCTGAAACCAACGCCACAATAATCATCGCTAACATTACTCATCCTCCGATATTTCGCGAACAATAATGTCATACTCAACAGGAATGGCATTATACTCTTGCAAGTCATGGCGAATCTCATCAGCTGTTTGTTTTCTCGCCAAAACAGTACCATTCTCTGGCGAGATAAGTTCATATAAATCTTCG